>CBFIHR010000175.1:0-1014 GCA_965662365.1 Saprospiraceae bacterium | reverse complement strand
TTCCGAATTGTAAATAAGGAGAAGTAGTTAAGTTTCATAAATTGTGTATTTATTATTAATCATCAATCTTCAATATCTTTTCAACAATTCTATCATTATTCACATTTATTATTTCAAGAAAATAAACACCAATCGGTAAAAAGTCAAGATTGTCTATTCGATTTGTATTAAAAAATTGACGAAGTAAATGACCTGTATTATCGTAAAGATTGACCTGTTTGATATTCTCAATATTTATATTAAGTTGGAGAACTTCTCGAAAAGGGTTGGGATGTACCAGTGTTTCTGTGTCTGTGTCTATAGTATCTTCATTAATTCCTCTTTTAATTATTGTGAATGGATTATTGCACTCGGAGATAATTTTATGAATGGTGAATATCTCACCTCTATTTGAAAAATTTATTTGGATAAATGAAGTATCATTATTTTCTACTTTTCTAAATAAAAGATAAGCGTCATCAGAACGAGTTACTCCAGGCCAAGCTTGCCAACAATTCAAATAAATATACCAATGCGCAGCCCAAGCAGGCGTAGTTGGATAAATTGTATCACCTAATTGCAAAGTATCAATACCTCCATTGTTTGGTTCACGTTTTATCAATATTGAATCATGATGATTTACTTCGATTTTTTCATAACTTGAGCATCTTACAGGAGAATTGCTCTCTACTTTAATAGAGTGAAAGTTAAAATCCTCAATCCCATCACAATCCATATCGAAGGAAACGATGCTTTCAGGATAAAAAGTTTCCTCAACTTCAGTCACTTCATAACCTGTTGTATCTCCAATTATGAGATATTGGGCATTAACGATTAAAAAGGAAAACAATAAGAAAATAGTGAGTTGAATTTTTTTCATAACAATTGATTTTTATAATTAAAAGTTAGTCACTTAACGATTAAACGTGATTATGTGGCTACTACAAAAGATATTTTTATCTCAATCATCGCCAAAACTTTTGTTTCATTTTTAGTAATGGTAATGATAGATTTTGATTGTACTTTTTGGTGTTG
>CBFIHR010000174.1:0-1045 GCA_965662365.1 Saprospiraceae bacterium | reverse complement strand
TCTGCCAAGTTAGCCGTATTGATTGGAGGCGAAATTAAAATCGCAGAATCACCACTTGCAACTGGAGAAGATTCTAAGTACATGTAGTAAGAACCACTACTTGCACCAGAAGGTCCTGTTCCATTTGAGCCAGTTGGACCAGTACCAACTGTCCAATCTAAATTATCTAAAGTTGTATCTGCTTGTTCCCAACAAGCATTCAATGCACCACCGTCTTCAAAGTCAGTCGTATCAGGTGCCATTACAGGCGCACAAGCCGCAGTTGGTAATTCATCTATTTTGATATTGTCTAATAATATATCGTTATAGAATGCAGTACCACCACCTACTTCAGGTTCTCCACGGAAACGAATTTGTACAAATTCATTATTTGGACCGTAAGCGTATGATGCTAAATCATACAGTTTGAATTGCCAGTCAGCTGCATCTTGTTGGATAACTGTTACCGGGTTCCAGTTACCCGCTCCATCTGATGCTTCAACATGTAAGAAGTTATTTGCAGAAGAGGCATTATAAGATGCATAGCTGTAGTACCAGAAAGACAAAGCTGCTGTAGGCAAACCAGATATGTCTATTTCAGGCATTGTTAATATTCTGTTTGCTGTTGTGTAAGAGAAATCTAACCATGCAAAGTGAGAACCATCTGCTACTACTGAACTCGGAGCTTGTGATGAGTTGTATGTGTTATACGAAGTAGTTCCTGTGAATTTCCATTGATTAGATGTTGAAGCTTGATTTTGTGACCAACATACAGGCGTACTTCCACCTCCAAATACTTCTAAGAAAGGAGCAGTTAACGCTCCGACATAAGAAGCAGAAACAGGACCAGTTGTAATTCCAGTATCACCAGGTGTACAGATCGGTGTTACATAAAAGTCCCAAGTTTGACAGCCACCCAAACCACCAAAAGATTCTGATGTATTTGTTGTTGATAATACTGTTCCTGTTCCAGGTACAAATCCTCCAGGACCATACTCGATGATATAGCTTGATGCAGGAGTTGAAGTACTACCTGTGTAAGATACTTGAATCGTATCTCCTACAG
>CBFIHR010000173.1:0-1171 GCA_965662365.1 Saprospiraceae bacterium | reverse complement strand
GTATCATCGTTGAACGCTTGTAATATTTCACCATTACTATTTAATGTTTGAATTGCTGTACAGCCTCCACCACAATTGTTAAATAATGATATTGTAATTTTCGATAAGCCGTTTGCTGAGCCAAGGTCAAGTTCTAAGGTACTTGGATTTGAATTTCCGTCAGGATAAGCCAGGAAAATTGGATCATTGGAATCATTCATATCGTCACCACCTGGATCAGAGGAAACAGCTCTATACGTGTTGAAATTATAATTTTCTACACTAAAATCCGTATCGTCAACTTCGATTCCAAGCCCTGTCAAATCCAGTGTAATTGGCTCGAATCCTGTTTGATTATCGTTATTATCATCTGTTGAACAAGCCATTAAGCTTAAAAAAAAGACTACAATTAAAAATTTTGATTTCATAGTATTAAATTTTGATTTGGTTGATATAATTATTTATAACGGCCTTGCATAGCCGCCGTTGCCAGCTATACTTTGTTGTCGTTAGTTTTAATTCGCTCTTTCCATTTATTGCTACGCTCCAAAATTAAATTACAATAATCAATGGCTAAATTATTAGACAACCTTTTACTGACTGTTTTTTGATGCGTCGATTGAAGCAACTTGAGATTTTCCGTAGCATCCGCCTTTTTAGGATTTTTATTGACGAATCCTTACAACTAAAGCGGGCATCTTTTATGTTAGATGATCTATTATTTTGGTATTAAAGATATTTACAATATATCAAAAAATCAAAACAAGTCCGATGTAATTAAAGAATATTTGATATCGTAAATGATAGGAACATTAAATAGGACACAAAAAGCGATATTCATCTGCTCACTGGCAAAACAGTGGAGAAAAGGAAGCGAAGCAATTGCGACAAAAGTTATTGGGGATAGACGACAGAATATTGCCAGCCGATTGATTTAATCCTAATAGTACGCCTTATCAAGACAACATAAAGACGGAAGATAACAAAAGCAAGTTTTAAAAAACATTCGGTTTAGACACGACACCGAAAAAAGCAACGGAGGCATGGAAAACCGTTTGTGATTTCAATCATAGTACTATACATTCTTATTTTGTGGCAAAGACCTGACAGGTTTTTAAAACCTGTCAGGTCTGATTATCAACAAGTTACAGGATATTTGTTTTTTTCAAGATATAATCTTTCAAAAATGTAT
>CBFIHR010000172.1:0-1187 GCA_965662365.1 Saprospiraceae bacterium | reverse complement strand
CCCGTTCGTCTAGGGGTTAGGACGCCAGGTTTTCATCCTGGAAACAGGGGTTCGATTCCCCTACGGGCTGCAATTTTCTTGAAATATTACTTTTTTATTAAATAGTATTTATTACTATTTTTTGATTTAAAGGGCCCGTTCGTCTAGGGGTTAGGACGCCAGGTTTTCATCCTGGAAACAGGGGTTCGATTCCCCTACGGGCTGCAATTTTTTTTTGCCACTTCGACTTTGTTGAAGTGGTTTTTTTTTGTCTATTTTTATCCGACCTTTTTGAAAAAATAGCATTTCGTTAATTCTAAAATCGGAAATACCAATTAAAACTTCAATCAAAAACTTCTGATTATTATGTTTTGACATGTTATGAAAAACTATAAAAAAGTTGCATCTATTAAACCTATCCAATTAAAAAACTATTGAGTTATACGAGGCATGAACGAGGAGTATTGAGAATAAATTAAAAAAATGGTAGTTCGTTGTTTTAGATAAAACCTCTTTTTGTAACTTTCGCATTTTAAGGAATAGAAAATGAGTAGACTCAACTCTTGTGATGGTGGATAGTTTACTTATTCTTGTTCCTTCAGTATAATTTTTATAGGTTTTTTTTTGTTATATATAAATTGAAAGGCTTTTATTGTTATGTAGTAATGGTTCAAGTGCAAAATATTTATTTTATTAAAATATAGGAAGGAGTCAGTTATTGTAAATAGTTGATTTGGACAAGAATGAAAATAGGAATAATGAAAAAGACAGTTATTGTATTTAGTTTATTATTTATAAGTGTATTGGCATTTAGTCAAGACCGAAATTTTACACAATTTTACGCCTCGCCGTTGACTTTCAACCCTGCATTGACTGGTGCATTTGAGGGAAAGCATCGAGTGATTATGAATTACAGAAATCAGTGGCAAAGTATTTTGCCTGATCCATTCACGACTACTGGCGTTTCTTTTGATATGAATTTTAAACCATATAGAATTCAGACATCACCGGATAAATTTGGAGTTGGATTGACTTTTTTTAAGGATCAAGCTGGACCGGGAGAATATACAACGAATCAAATGGCTTTTTCTGGGGCATTTCATAAAGCGCTTGATAGATATGGAGATCATTATTTATCCGGCGGGTTTCAGTTCGGTATTAATCAGAAGACTTTGACGTATGATGATTTGACGTTTAATGATCAGTTT
>CBFIHR010000171.1:0-1319 GCA_965662365.1 Saprospiraceae bacterium | reverse complement strand
GCTTTCCGAAGTGATTTCACATTTTTTTTCGCTTTCGCTTTCGCCAAAACGATTTTTTAATAATAAATCATAATTAATTGTCTCTTTAATTAATCATATTATAGTTATCCAAATAAATTTAAATCACTTTAATCAAGACTTTAACCATTCATGGCTTGAGAATGACATAAAAGAGTTATCTTATATTAAATTAAATTAAATTTTCCAATAATTGTTGGTTTTCCAAGCTTCCGCTTATATCTTCGTGTCTCAATTGATAAGGACAACAAGTTCGATTAAGTCGAATTATTTAAAATACTGATGTGCCTGCACTTGTTATAGTTTTATCCTTCATTTACATGGGAGTTTCCTTTTTATAAGTGCCGTAAGCTTTATTTTAATTATTGCTGCTTTCATTCAATTATTCACATACATAGCCTGCAAAACCCGCTATACGATTCAATCACAACATAATAAAATACTATATATTCTAATTTTTTTATTTAACAAATAAATTTTTATTTAATAAATCAATTTTTTATGAAATTACAACAAACTTTATTCAACGTATTTATGCTGCTATTATTGACAGCAAGTTCCGTATCTGCACAAACTACGGTCACCGTCGGTACTGCGACAGGTACAAGTGGGAATTTTGATGCATCACCAATAAATATTTCCTGGGAAAGTAATATTTATCAATCAGTCTATACTGCTGCAGAGTTACAAGCTGCGGGGTTTATTGCCGGTAATATTATCCAACAGATCGGTTGGAATGTAGTCTCTGCGCCAGCCCACGCATTGCCAAACTTTACCATTAAAATGGGACATACAACAGATTCAAATTTTTTATCTGGTGGTATAGATCCAGCTACTTTAACACAAGTTTACAATATTGCATCTTACCAACCGCCTTCAGGTGGCTTTAATATGTTGGCCTTAGATAATTCTTTTACTTGGAACGGTACGGATAATTTAGTAATTAGTAGTTGTTTCGATGTGGCTACTTATAGTTCAACAGGTAGAGTGAGTGTCTTTTCATCTAGTACATCTTCTGCATATGCAACAGGCCAATTTTCTTCACAATGTGGTGTTACACCAAATAGTATAGATAGCGACAAACCTGTGGTGCGTTTTTCTATCGCTGCTCCACTACCTGTAGAATTAACCTATTTCCAAGGCAAGGCAAATGACAATCAGATTCAATTAAACTGGGAGACTGCAAGTGAACTAAACAATTCAGGATTTGAAATTCACAAATCGAATAATGGCAAAGATTGGGAAACAATTGATTTTGTCGTAGGTCAAGGCACTACACTTGAAGTAAGTACCTATCAATA
>CBFIHR010000170.1:0-1388 GCA_965662365.1 Saprospiraceae bacterium | reverse complement strand
ATTTTGAAATAGCCGAATGACCGTCATTTGGGCTTTTAAGGTTTTCCTATAAAAATCAGACAGACTGGTTTAAACTAAAAACGTTTACGAAGTAAGCAAAAAGTAGCATTGTCTCCATCTAATTTTTTGTAGCAAACCGTTCTTTCAAAAAATACTGCCATTCACTATTATTATCACTATTACTAATCACAAAAAAATACTATGAAACTTCCTTTAAAACAAATCTTGAGTTTGTATTTAATGATGACTACGTTGGCAGTATCCGCAAATGATTTTTTACAAAAAACCGATTCCCGTTATCAAAAAATAGAGCAGATCTTAAATAATTTATCGAAAGTATCTGGGAATGGCCAAACACTACCTAAGCTATTTGTTGAAAACCAGGGCGTTGAAGCGTCTATCATTGCTTATTTTGATAGGGGTAATTACGCTATTGTTACAGAACTTGAACTATACAACTTATTACAGCAACGATACGGAGAACGAGTTGATGATGCCTTGTCGATAATATTAGGGCATGAGTTAGCACATTTCTATCAGCATCATGTTTCGGGACATGGTTGCAACGATACCGACATAGGAAATACCCTTATTATTCAAGAGAGGGAAGCCGATCTACAAGGGTTGTATTATACCTTTCAGGCAGGATATCGTACAACCGATATTGCGATTGAAGTGATGGAGCTTATTTATGAAACGTATCACTTAGAGGAAGGAGGTAGCTGTAATTATCCAACTTTGGATAAGCGAAAAAGTGTAATCAAAGAAGGCATAGAAACAGTAGAACAACACATTAGAATATATGAGAATGCTAATTTTTTAGTAATGTTACAAGAGTATTCTAAAGCAGTTATTCTGTATGAACACATTGCTCGATTGTTTCCTACCGCCGACGTCTTAAATAACATTGGGGTTTGTTACGCCGGTTTAGCATTAGAAGCGATTGGTTCAAAAGTAAGCTATCCTTTATTAATTGAGGAACTGACCGTTATATCAAAACAACAAATAGATAAAGTCAGTCTTGACACAAGTGAAATGGCTGATGAGTATCTTAAACGAGGGGAACAAGCCCTAAATCGGGCGTTATTATTAGATAGAGGATACGAGTTGGCTTATTTGAATTTAGCCTGTTTGATGCACTTAAAACAACGTTTCACTTCAAATATAATCACAAAAGAAGAACGTAATCACAACTTAAAACCATATGGATTATATACTCAAAAGAACGAATATTTCTAATGAATATCAAGAAATACTGAATAATCATCATATTAAATGTAGTATGACCGAAAAATATGATCCTTCTATCGAACCTACATACAATTTTCGATTGTGTTCATAACCCTCCAAAACGTCAGCCTTACGTTTGGTTAAAATATCAAGATAGG
>CBFIHR010000169.1:0-1445 GCA_965662365.1 Saprospiraceae bacterium | reverse complement strand
AACGCCAGCGGCCAATTCACCTTGACCGAAATCATAATTTGGATTCAAATCACCGAAATAATGTGCCGTACCAATCCAACCGCCTGCTTCCCAGTCTTGTGCTTGTATTGCCGTTGCGAATACACTAAATACGGCAATTACCATTATTCTTTTTACTGCTTTGATACTTAATAAAATCGTCATTTTTTTTATTTTTCTACACCTATAAATTACCTTTTAAAACCCCTTTTATAGTCATTCGACCCGACATAACATCGACGCAATGCCGAAATTATAGAATTTTATCAAGGTTTCAATCGTCTATAATTTCTATAATTTGTTAAAATGATTTTTTCCTGAAATTTTAAAAAATGTAAAGATAAGTGATAGGCTTTTCTATTTTTGTTATTTTCCTTATTTGTTCCAAAAGACTACTGCATAAACGACAATTATTAAAGATAGATTGTTTTATAATAAGTCTTTTTGTAGAGCAATCGCCCCAAAGTTTTTGACAGTCAACGATAGAACGGCGGAACGTTCGTTTTACGCTGCTACGGATAGGTTTAAAGTATTAAGAATTTTTGAGGGGAAAAATCAACTTGACCAAGGTGAGGATAGGTTGATACCGTTCGGTCAGTTTTATAAAAAGTGATTCAACTAAAAGCGGCATTTTTGAACGGAACCTCACCGAGCTTTGCTCAAGTGATCGGAACAGCCAAAAATACCGCTTTCTTACTTATTCTTAACTTCTAATTAAAAAAGCTATCGTTTAATAATCATACCCAAAGCCTCCAATAACTGTGGATTATCCTCCAAAGCAATTTTTGCGACTTCCTGAAAATCCGACATCCAGTCATCTAAAGCCTCCATTGCCGTGTCTCGGTCGAGTGTTGCCTGTTGTGCCTCTCCGATTTCCGTCTTTTGCTGTGCTTCGGCCGTTTCCAAAACCGTAAGTTGTGCTTGTACATCGGTCAGGTTCGTTTCCGTAATATTGAACCGAGCCAAACCATCTTTAATCGGTTGATTATTCATGGCCGCATTATAGAAAGCCGTCACTTGTCCTTTCCAGCCATCATACGTTCGCAGCCGCTGACCGACCGCTTCAAGTGCCAATAAAATATTCGGTTCTCGCTTAAAAGCAATTTTCGCCAACTTAAGATGTTTGCTATAAACGGCCTCTATCTGCGTTCGAATAGCATCTCGGTCAGTAGTTGCAGCTCGTTGTTCGATATATTCTTGTTTCTGTTTTGCTTGTAAAAGTTTCAGATTATCCAGTAGTGTTTTGCCTTCGTTGAGCCTTACCGCATCATATCCGAACACTGCTAAGGGCGTCGTGATATCCGGATTATTGAGTGCATTTGTAATGGAGAAGGTCGCTTGTTCGATTTTTTTGGTAATGGTTAAACCAGATTGATACATCTTTTTATATTTTAATTAAAAGAAAATGATTTGTCTATAAAATATAC
>CBFIHR010000168.1:0-1591 GCA_965662365.1 Saprospiraceae bacterium | reverse complement strand
CCGAAGCGCCCGAAACCATGAAAATGAAAAATAATGGCTTTCCGAAGCGCCCGAAACCATGAAAATGAAAAATAATGGCTTTCCGAAGCGTTGGAAACCGTAAAAATGAGAAATAATGAAAAACTTACTATTTATACTTTTAATAATCATCACTTTCGCAGCTTGTCAAAATAGCGAAACAACACAACAGGCTATACAAAAAACACAAGCAGAATTTGAGGTTATTCAACCAAAATTTATTACAGATACAACTAAACACGATACCGACGACCCAGCAATTTGGGTGCATCCGACCGATGCCTCAAAGTCGTTGATAATTGGAACAGATAAAAATAAAGACGGTGCATTATACGTCTTTGATTTAGAAGGAAAAATTGTGAACCGTGTTGGTGATTTGCAACGTCCAAACAATGTCGATATTGAATATGGTTTGCCTTTCGGCAATGATACCATTGATATTGCAGTGACGACCGAGCGTCTGACACATAAGTTGCGTGTATTCAAACTTCCTGAAATGACACCGATTGACAATGGTGGCATCGAAATTTTTAAAGGCGAAACAGGCGAAGAATTTAGAGACCTGATGGGAATTGCATTGTATAAAAACCTTGAAAATGGTAAAATTTACGCTATCGCAGGTCGTAAGAATGGCCCGGCAGAAGGTTATCTTTGGCAATATGAATTGTCATCAAAAGATGGTAGCACAGTTGAAGGAAACTTAGTGCGTAAATTCGGAAATTACAGTCAAAAAAATGAAATTGAAGCGATTGCCGTAGATAATCAAATGGGGTTTGTGTACTATTCTGACGAAGGTCACGGCATCAGAAAATATTATGCAAATCCAGAAAAAGGGAACGACGAAATCACCATCTTTGGACAAAAAGGATTTGCCGAAGACCACGAAGGTATTTCGATTTACCCAACTTCAGACTCGACCGGTTACATTCTGATTTCTGACCAACAGGCCAATCATTTTAAAATCTTTGAGCGGGAAGGTAACAATAAGTTTATCAAGACTTTACCTTTTGCAACGCAAGAAAGTGATGGCTCAGAAAGCAGTGCCGTAGCGTTTAACGATAATTTCAAAAAAGGAATTTTCGTAGCCATGTCAGAAGGGAAAGTTTTCCATATCTACGATTGGGAAACGATTGAAGAGAGAATTTTGGAAAAGTAATTTCAATAGATTTTAAGCGGAATTTATTAGGCTTTGTCAGTTTTGGCAAAGCCTTTTTTATTGTTATTCAATGATTTTTGAATAATCAAACTGCCTCCCACTGCTTCCCACTAATTCCAAAAAAAGTAGTCACTATTGTAAACCTAAACGATTGATTAATCACTCAATTTCTATAAAAAATCCCTCATGGCTACGGACAGCACTCCAAACCCTTTTATCAAAAAACTTCGGGAGTAGATTAAAATACTTGTTTCGATCAACCTATACGATTTATTTGTAATCAAAACTGCTGTCTTATAAGCTGATAGTTAGGTTATTTCTACGGTCAGAATAAGTGGATAAATTTACTTAGCGTATTCATTTTAATTAAGAAGCACCTATTTTGAATTTATTACAGGCTAAAAAACCTTGAAATAA
>CBFIHR010000167.1:0-1883 GCA_965662365.1 Saprospiraceae bacterium | reverse complement strand
CTTTCACTTACAATATGATTTCTTTGGCTTACAATACGATTTCTTTCACTTACAATATGATTTCTTTGGCTTACAATCTATCATTTCGTGAAAGCGAATAAAAAAAATGTGAAATCACTTCGGAAAGCGATTTCACATTTGAGGAAAGGAAAGTGATATGTTTATATTTTGTTTTAGTCTTTATTAATCAGCTATGACGATTCTTTTATAAATCATTTCATTTCCGATTTGAATAGCGACCGTGTAAATACCTTTTTCTTTTATGACCATTTCTTGTTGCCAGTTGGCTTCACCTTCAATGATTTCGCTATCTCTAATGATCCTGCCTAAATTATCCAAGATTTTGATTTGCATTTTTTGATTAGAAGGATTATTTATTTGCAGGTTGACGACTCCATTTGAAGGATTCGGAAAGATGGTAATATTACTTTCCTCAATATTGTATTCAACGGCAATCGTTTTTGAATATTCGAATGCTCCATCGAAATCCACTTGTTTGAGTCGGTAATAGTTTGTTCCGATAAGTGGCTTTTGGTCTTCGTATTGATAGTTACTTACTTCAAGTGTAGTGCCTTGACCTACGACAAAATCAATTGTTTCCCAATCTTTGCCATTGTTTGATTTGTGAATTTCAAATCCTGAATTGTTTAGTTCTGAGGCAGTTTGCCAATAAAGGGTCACTGCTCTGTTATTTAATTCCGAATCAAAGAAAGTTAACTCAACAGGAAGTACATAATGACTAAGCACTACGTCATTGCCATCTCCTCCCGAATAATCAATAGAAACTTGTTGTCCGTTGAAAGAGATTGTCGCTCCTTGCAGTAAACCATTAAAAGTACCTGAGATAGCATCTGCTCCATCATTATCTATAATGGTAAAAGAGTTACCAGACGTTGGTGTATACGAACCACTCAAACTTAAAGTAGCTGTTCCACCAAGTGTAACTGTACCATTCACTACAAATTTATCGAAGGCAGCAGTTCCTTCTATGTCAGAGTGCAAGGTACTACTTCCGAAGTCAAAGTTACCGGTTACGGTAAATGTACCAGTACCAGGACTAGGACCGGGATAGTAAGCAGAACCAGAACCGTTAGTGCAGGCTGCATTTGGATTGATACCTCCTGTACCTCTAATAGTTGCATTATTAACTATAGTTCCATTATTGCTTATGTTTGCATAATTAAGTATAGTTCCATTGTTAGTTAATGTTGCGCCCACCTGTTGTTCCATATTTCCAATTAACGTAAGTGTAGCACCGCTTTCATTCGTAAAAGTACTTGTTCCTTCATTATACAGAGTTGCATTATTAATTACGGCTCCACTGTTAGTGAATGTTGCGCTCACCTGTTGTACCATATTTCCACCTAACGTAAGTGTAGCACCGCTTTGATTCGTAAAATTACTTGTTGATTCATTAAATAGCGTATGACCCGATGAATTATTAAAATTACCTCCATTCTGGTTAGTGATCGTTCCCTTATTATATATAGCGGCATTATTAGTGACGGTTCCACTATTATTCAAATTTGAGCCATCGTTTAGTACGATATTGCCATTTAACGTAAATGTAGCACCGCTTTGATTGTTAATAGTACCTGTTGATTCATTATACGAAGTTGCATCATTAGTGACGGTTCCTTTATTAATGAATGTAGCCTTGTTTGACAGACTTCCATTTAACGTAAGTGTAGCACCGCTTTCATTACTAATAATCCCTGTTCCTTCATTATACAGAGTTGCATTATTAATTAGGGTTCCATAATTACTTAATGTTCCGCTCCCCTTTTGTACCATATTTGCATTTAACGTAAATGTAGCACCGCTTTGATTGTTAATATCTCCTTTCTGATAGAACGTACCTGATAGAGTGTTAAAGTTTGCTC
>CBFIHR010000166.1:677-2135 GCA_965662365.1 Saprospiraceae bacterium | reverse complement strand
CTTGAACTATTACAAGTTATTTTCTACACGTTCTTAAACAACAAAACTATGTTTTTAAACGAACTAAAAGAAAAGTTTGAAAAAAGTAATATTGAATGTGCCTTAAAACAACCTGGAGAGGGAGCTCCCTTCGAGCGATTATTAGCGGTTTTACCAACTGATATGAAACCTCAACCGATTATGGAATTAATGTTCCTTCCAGGGCTGGAAAATGAAGTTGAAGATGCTCGACTGTTACAAATGTTTGTGACTTTAGGGCAAAATATACCGAATAATCGTAGAGCGGATTTAATTCGATTTATGACACATATTAATGTCTATTTGCCATTACCTGCATTTGGTTTTTTGGCAACTAATGGCTTGTTCTTTCATAAATATGTGTTAGCCATATCCAAAAGTAATTTTCAAAATGATAAGAAAGTTCTGACAGAGTTATATTATTTAACGTCTTATTTGATTGATAAATATTTTCCTTATTTCAATGCATTAGTAGCAGGTGAAATTTCTTTGGAGGAGGCGATAAAAGCGACACAGGTAAACGTTGGATAAAATTGAAATTTTTAGAAAACAACAATAGTCGGGATTAATTCTTCAAGGATTAATCCCGCTCTTGTATAAGTAATAATCAAAAATGAATGATCTCCAAAAAAATGCCAGTACGCTTAATCAAGAATTTCGTTGGTTAGAAAATGTTATTGAAGCGAGATTCAATCAATATTTCAAAAAAGAAGAAATTGAGATAATGGATGTTCCGCCACCTCAACTCGGGAGAGTTAATTCTCGGTACACTCATTTAGTACGAAAATATGATATGTCTTTTATGGAGCGAATCGTTTTATTATTGGCATTAGCCCCTCATGTACTTCCTCATATTTTAGATGCTTTCTTTACTAAAAATGAAACTTACGACAGAGAATTTTCGGAATTTGGAGGTATATCAGGAAAACAACACAAAGGATTCATTCCAACTGGCGAAACTGCTTGTTTTCTCTTAGCAGGGAATAATTTAGCTCGGCGTTTAGAAGTGCAAATGTTGTTCAGCGATGAGCATTTTTTTGCTAAAGCAGGCATTCTAAAATTAGACAATAAAAGTCAAAACGAACCATTACTTAGTGGTTCGTTACAGTTAAGTAATGAATATATTCATTATTTTACGCAAGGAACACCGTATTATCCAAGCTTTAGTACAAAATTTCCTGCTGAGCGACTGCAAACAGCAATGGAATGGGAGGATCTGGTATTGCCTGATGCAACAAAAGAGGAAGTAAGGGATATTCTACTTTGGATGAAATATAAAGACACGTTGATGCAAGATTGGGGAATGAGAAAAAAACTTAAACGTGGCTTAAAAACACTTTTTTATGGCCCGCCTGGTACTGGTAAAACATTGACGGCTTCGCTCCTGGGCAAACAAATGGAAATGGAGGTTTATCGAATAGATTTGTCGCAAGTTGTCTC
>CBFIHR010000166.1:0-667 GCA_965662365.1 Saprospiraceae bacterium | reverse complement strand
CAGAAAAAAACCTGGGAAGCCTTTTTGATCAAGCTCAAAATAAAAATTGGATACTTTTCTTCGATGAAGCTGATGCACTTTTTGGGAGTAGAACCAAAACCTCTGACTCAAAAGATAGATATGCGAATCAAGAGGTCGCTTACTTGTTACAACGAGTAGAGGATTATCCTGGTGTTGTGATTTTAGCCTCGAATTTGAAAGGAAATATGGACGAAGCATTCGCACGGCGTTTCCAATCTATGATTTTATTTCCAATGCCAAATGTCGAACAGCGATTTGAATTATGGAAAAGAACATTTTCTCCGAAGGCTGTAATGGCCGAAGATGTAGATTTATTTCATATTGCAGAAGAATATGAGTTAGCCGGGGGAGCGATAACTAATGTCGTCCGTTATGCTTCTCTCAAAGCATTGGGAAAAGGCACAAATGTAATTGGGTTAAATGATATCTTGCAAGGTGTGAAAAAAGAATTGTGGAAAGAGGGCAAGACGATTTCTGTGTAAATAGAATCGAAAACCTTTCTAATCATTTGTATCACTGACTAAAACGACTTTCAAATTTTAACAGATACATTGGACTTTTTTAATTCTTGTAATCGTTCCGCAGCCGCCGCCAAGGTTCTTTCTGTCTTAGCAAAACACAGCCTAACTACTTTATCACCCGGTGG
>CBFIHR010000165.1:0-2141 GCA_965662365.1 Saprospiraceae bacterium | reverse complement strand
GAGCAAGGTCGATACCATCGCAGCCTGTGCCAAACACTTTGCAGGCTATGGTTTTGCGGAAGCAGGAAGAGAATACAACACGACCGAAATCGGCAATGTTACGCTACACAATCAAGTCTTGCCACCATTCAAAGCAGCTGTAAAAGCTGGCGTAGCGACTTTTATGAATGGATTTAATGAACTCAACGGAACGCCTGTAACGGCCAATAAATATTTACAAAGAGATTTATTAAAAGGAGAATGGAACTTTGACGGCTTAGTTGTTTCAGACTGGGGGTCGATTGTCGAATTAATGAATCATGGCGTTGCTAAAGATGAAATTCAAGCCGCAGAGTTAGCGGTAAAAGCTGGTTCAGATATGGATATGGAAGGCTTTTCGTATGAAGTTGCCTTGGTAGATTTGGTGAAAAGTGGAAAAGTGGACGAAGCCTTAATCGATGATGCTTGCCGTCGTATTTTGACGTTAAAGTTTCAATTAGGTTTGTTTGAAGACCCATTCAAATATTGTGATGAAGCAAGAGAGAAAGCGGTCATTTTATCTAAAGAAAATTTAGCTATCGCCAGAGATGCGGCTCGCAAATCTATCGTTTTATTAAAAAATGACAACAACCTTTTGCCAATAAAAGCAGCCGTAAAAACGATTGCGGTAATCGGCCCTTTTGCCGATGACAAAAACTCGCCTTTGGGAAGTTGGAGAGCTCAAGCAATTCCGGATTCGGCGGTTTCCTTATTGGAAGGGGTGCAAAATGCAGTTGGTGAAAGCATAGAGGTGCTTTACGCAAAAGGCGTAGCGGCATCAAGTGGCATCCGAGAATTTATTCACGAAATAGATGTGAATCAAACGGACTTTTCGGGTATTGAAGAAGCGGTCGAAATGGCGAAACAAGCAGATGTCGTTTTGTTAGCAATTGGCGAAGATTGTTTTGAATCGGGAGAAGGTCGAAGCAAAGTCGATATTAATCTGGCGGCACCTCAGCAAGCCTTATTTGATGCTATTCAAGCAGCGAATAAAAACACGGTTGTAATCTTATCAAATGGTCGGCCGATGTCGATTACAAATATTGCGGCAAACGCAACGGCAATTTTAGAAACATGGCATTTAGGTTCAGAATCGGGTAATGCCATCGCTGATGTGATTTTTGGAAAATACAACCCTTCGGGCAAGTTACCGATGTCGTTTCCTCGTCATGTCGGCCAATGTCCGATTTTTTATAATCGCAAAAATACTGGTCGTCCGTGGAATCGAGGCGATGTATTTTGGTCGCATTATATAGATGAAGTTAATGAGCCGCTGTATCCGTTTGGCTTTGGTTTGAGTTATACGACTTTTGAGTATCACAATCTAAGTTTAGCCACCGAGATTTCGGGACAAGCGAAAGCGAAAGCTAGAATAGACGAAAATGTAAGAATTACAGTCGATGTGAAAAATACAGGAAACCTTGACGGACACGAAGTCGTACAGTTATACATCAGAGATTTGGTCGCTTCAGTGACTCGACCGATTAAGGAATTAAAAGCCTTCCAAAAAGTATTTATCAAAGCTGGAGAAACGAAAACGGTTACGTTTGAATTATCAAATAACGAATTAGGTTTTTATAATCAAAACGGTGAATTTGTCGTTGAAAGTGGTGCGTTTAAAATTTTTGTGGGTAGTAATTCAGTGGATTTGTTGGAAACTGATTTCGAACTGCTATAGGATAGAATACCGAGATGTTAAAAGCGAAACTTAACTGGGTTAGGTTTCGCTTTTTTGTAAAAACAGGTTCACCAAAAGTCAACCTGTTCCCAGAACCTTGGAAAGGTTCAATATGAGTTACCTATGAATTTCGAGTAGCAAAAACCTTAGCAATATCTAATTCTATATTCAATTGCGTATCTTTTAAAATACCTGTTTTGACATAAGCCTCATACTCATTTGGAGCATGATAAACGAAAATTGTCTTTACATCGGGCAGGACTAACCAATAAGATTTTACTCCAGCCTCGAAATACTCATAAGATTTAGAGATTAAATCTGCCATGCTTTGCTTCGGGGAGAGAATCTCAATCACGCCCACAGGAGTTTCTGTAACACTAATCTCATCATGACCAGGGGTGTATTGAACATCTTCGAAAATTCCAATATCAGGGACTTTTATTCG
>CBFIHR010000164.1:0-2376 GCA_965662365.1 Saprospiraceae bacterium | reverse complement strand
GACAGGTCTTCAAGACCTGTCAGGTTTTTCGTACCATTCGTAAAAAACTGATACGCCAAATATTCGCTACGATAAACGCTGTCATTTTCAGAAACCAAACTCTGCGACCAAACCGATTTTGTTTGGTTAAACACCTCATTTTCAACGACTTCAAAAAAGTTCGTTCCCGTCAAATGATAGAACATTTCACCGCCACGGTTCACCATTGACAAATCCAACGGCTGCGTATTCACCGAAAAACGATGTTTCCCTAATTTGATAACATTTTCGCCACCGACAAACAAATCCTGCTTATCTCGCAACTGTCGAACGCCCTCTTCTTTGATGGTTTTCAACTGCGATTGAATCGAATCCGCCTTGACGTTATCTTCTAATTTTGTCAATTGCTTCACAATGTCACGGACTTTTTCAATCATCAAATCCGAGGCAAAAAAACCGTTAATTTCGCTGACTTCCTTGAAGTTTTTTAAACGATTGCGAATACCGTTTAAAATGCGATTTGCTGCCGCTTCTAACGATGCCGTTCTGCGGTTTCGAGCTTCGGTTAAGTCGAGTTTTCGAGTTTCAAAAGCATTGTAAATTTCTTCTCGTTTATCCGAAATTTGTGGTAAAAACTCGTCAAATTCTGCAAATTTCCCTTCCAACTCTTCCAACTGCACCATCAATTTGGTCAAGTATTCATCACACTTTTGCGGTGTGTCCGATACGTCCAAATAATTGACAATTCCTTGATCTAACAACTTCAATTGTGCGGCAAATTCTGCCGTTGCTTCGCTGCTAAATAAGTCTTTTCGTTTGCGATTTTGTGCGGCTTTCGCCTGATTTAAGGTGGCGAAAATGTCCGAAATATTGTCAATAATGCGGGTCGTTTGTGTCGCATCATCAATTTTTAAATTGCTAACAATATCAATTAACAACTTTAAATCTTCGCCAATTTGGTCAATTTCCTCGCCTAAAGCATTCGCTTCAACCGCCGTTTTCAACGCCTCAACTTTGCCATTTGCTCCCGTCACTCGCTCCGAGTAAGGCGTTAAAGCCGTTTCATCTAACAAAAATTCAACACAATCTTTTGATAATTTCGTACTCAATTCTGCGGCTTCGGTTTCGATTTTTTCAATCAAATCCAAATCCGTATAACGCAACTCTCGCAACGAAATCGCTTCCCCTCGAATCGTCCGCAAAGCCGACAACATTTCCACAAAAATATCGACAGAACTATACGTTGTTCGCCTAATTTTGGCAAATAACTGCTCCGCTTGATTACTCACTCGCTCAATCTCCGCTTTCGTATTTTTCTTGATGCGTTGCACCTTTTCAAACTCCTCAATTGCCGAGTTTGCCGACGCTCGAATCTCGCCCAACGGTTCATGGATTTTGTAAGCTTCCGCCTTATCAATCCAATAATAACTGTCCAAAATATCGGACGTTTTTTTGACCAAATCCAAGTACAAACCCGAAAACGAATCGTCTTTATTTAACAACGTCATCACCTCCGAACATTCCGCCATCGCTCGCACAATGTCCTTATTTCCAACCTTATACAAATACGAATCCGTATGTTCTGACGGAATAATATCGCCTGTGATAAATGGCGTTTGCCAAATTTGCACCACATGATGTTTAGTCTGTTCTTCTTCTGCTCTGAAATACGCCAATTCACCATTCGGGAAAACCGTATAACCATGACAAACAATAGGCGTAGCAACGGTTTGACTAATCACATTGTACGACATCAACACATAGCGACCATGCGTTTTGCTATAAAAAACATACAACACATCTTCGCCATTCGGAGACGCAATTCGACGCTCAAACAACTTTCCTCGTCGCTCCACATCAAATATTTTATACTCTCCCGATTGCAAATAATAACCATTAGAAAAGATAATTCCGTGATTGTCAGGCAACATCACGGCAGCTTCCGCCAAGGTATCAATCCGTTCAACGGTCTGCATTTTATTATTAAAAATAAAATAACGTTCCGCCTCTTGATACGGCTTAATTCGCAAGGCAATCAAATTCCCCAAATCCGCAAAAGCGTATTCTGCATCGTCCAAAGTTTGGTCTTGATACTCGACCGCTTCGTTATAAATTCCCTTGCCATCGTCCGTATTATCCTCGACTTTTATCGTCAAATCGCCGCCAACCGTTTCCACAAAAATGGTATCCAAAATCGAAACATGCGGATGTTTGCCAAAACGGTGCATATCTCTCGTCACTCGCTGCCAACTAAACTCATGCTGCTGCGGAAACCGAAATTCATGCTCACTTCGCCCATCGACATAGTCCAACTTATCGCCATTTATCAACCATTTGAACGCCTTAATATCATTCACATTTTTGCTCACCTGAAAGACCATATACAAATACGTCCCG
>CBFIHR010000163.1:0-2422 GCA_965662365.1 Saprospiraceae bacterium | reverse complement strand
ATCGCAGCCATAAAGGATTGCAACCCTTTTGGAGCAAATCCATAATAAGTTTCTAACAATCGTTCAAACTTTAATAACGGCTTGTCATAAAACACGATTGCGTCCAATTCATCAATTGAAAAACCCGCATATTCCAGACAAAATTTTGCTGCTTCGACAGGAAAATTTTCGTCTTGCTTAATCCGTGTAAACCGTTCTTCTTGTGCTGCCGCAATGATTTTTCCATTCTCAATTACTGCTGCCGCCGAATCGTGATAAAATGCTGATATGCCGAGTATTTTCATTTTTTTATTCAATCGTATTTTTCATTTCATCTAATTGCTCAGGTGTTTTTAATTTAAAAACACGTATTGAACCTGCTTCTAAAATCAAACTATCTGTATGCAATTTTACCAAAGAATCTTGTTCTACTTGTCGATTATTAGAATACATATAGGTCGCATTTTTATTACGAATCAAATCGTCCATCCATGCTCCGTTTAAGACATTACTATAAAAAACATAACCCATTTTATCAATCGTATAAGAAAAAATATAATGCGATAAATCATCATAAATAATACACAATTCATCATCAGGAACGGCATTTCTCAATGCTTCGCTATGAATAAATGTATCAGGGTTAAAGTAACTCCGCTCAATGCTCCAAAAAGGTTTTATATCTCTATTTGTAATAAAAATGGTTGCAATCACTAAACCTCCAATAATAAAATATTTTGCTTTATGTTTGAAATTAAATATTGCCTGCACGCCAAATGCAACGATAACATAAAGCCAAGGTAAAAACGGCATCATATAATAATCATGCACATAACTAATCATATTAAACTCCAAACCAAGATAAAGGAATGTAATCCCGATTATACTAAGTAGCCACCAAGTTTTGTGCTTTCTCATGGCAAATAATCCAATAAAAAATGGAATCAAAATCGCATAATTCATTAATAATTTTGGAAACATCGTATGAAAGTGATAAAAGATAACTTTCTTCGTTTCTGCCCACGGCACTTGATTAGAAAAAATTCCTTTCATCACGCCATTTTCCCATGTAGGCATCACCCAGGCGTACCAAGCAAAAGCAGGGATTAAGATTAAAAACTGAATAAGGGTAAATGAGATTAAAGATTTATCTAATTTTTTTTGTTGGAATAATTGCCTTAAAAAATAAACGATACTAACGATAGAAAACATCAAAAATGGCAACTTTGCCCAGGTTGCTATTAGTAAACCTAAAGATGCTCCAATGACGTATTTTGTTTTTGAGGTTTTAAAATACGTCATTATGAAATATAGATACCAAACTGTCCCCATCAGTGCCAAATTATCGGGAATCGGATTAATGGTGTAATAATAAAAAACAGGTGAAAATTGGAATAAAATCGCTCCAACTAACGCTGAAATATCATCTAAATCAATCGCTTTTAACAAATTAAAAAAGCCAATAACCGTAAATGCTCCAATCAAAAATATAGACAACCGAATGACGGCTACGTGTTCACCGACCACTTTTTGAAGCATCGCAATACTCCATTGCATAATTGGAAATTCGTACCGATAAAGATTCGTTTTTGTAGTGGTGTTAAAATGACTAATTCGAGGGTTTAAGATATTGGCATCATGTCGAACAAAATTGCGGATATTCCAAGCAGTTTGAGTCTGTCGCCACGCATGAATACCTCGTATTTCTGTTGAAATATTAGGACGATGCAAAAGTAAACTCAATAAAATTGAGCAAAGTAAAATACCGAAAATATGTGTTGGCTTGAGGTTAAAATTTATCATCTATTTTATAATAAAATCAGTTGAATGTACTTTCTTTTCTGTAAAATTACTTTTTTTTGCATAAAATTTAGATTATGTATAATAATAAAAAAGTAGTTGTTGTATTACCTGCTTATAATGCGGCTTTAACGTTAGAAAAAACTTATAAGGAAATTCCATTCGATATTGTCGATGAAGTGATTTTGTGTGATGATTGTAGTAATGACGATACGGTAAAAGTCGGTAAAGCTTTAGGCATACAACATATTATTGTCCACGAAACCAATAAAGGTTATGGCGGCAATCAAAAAACATTGTATAATAAGGCGTTAGAAATTGGTGGCGATATTGTAATTATGTTACATCCTGATTATCAATATACACCAAAACTAATTCCGGCAATAACGTCGATTATTGCTGATGAGGAGCTTTATCCTGTCGTTTTAGGTTCTCGGATTTTGGGAAAAGGAGCGTTACAAGGTGGCATGCCGCTTTATAAATATATCGCTAATCGCTTTTTGACTTTTACTCAAAATATCTTAGTCAATCATAAGTTGTCGGAATATCACACGGGCTATCGGGCGTTCAGTCGAGAAGTATTAGAAACGATTAATTATAATCAAAATTCAGATGATTTTATTTTTGATAACCAAATGCTTTC
>CBFIHR010000162.1:0-2704 GCA_965662365.1 Saprospiraceae bacterium | reverse complement strand
CTGAGGATGGAAAAAGATTGAGATTCAAAAAATCTGAAATCTTAGAATGGTTGCAATCAGGTAAAAAGTATTCAAAGAATAAAGTTGACCAAGCCATTGATGCTTACTTTGAGAAAGGTAAAGCAAAAAGACGTTAAAACCATTACAATCAATGAATTGTAACGTACAATTACAATTCAATTATTTAAACAACAAGGTTATCAAAATCTAATAGAGATTGATTTTTTTAAAATCTCTACATGAGATTGGTATGTCAATAATTAAAGAAATGGATATTAATCAATGGCTTAAAAATGAAATATCAAATTACAAACCTCGATGTGATGTCATTCCAATAAAACGAGAAGTACTTGGTTTTTGTGGTGGAGATTATCCAACTGCGGCATTTTTGACACAATTGCTGTATTGGCAAGATAAGACTACGATAAAGGGAAATTGGATAGCAAAATCTGCAAAGGATTGGGAGACTGAAATTCACTTGACGAATCGAAAGATTACAAGAGTTGTAAAACGATTATACGAAGGTAATTTAATTGAAACCAAATTAAAGAAATTTAATGGTTCGCCAATAACACATTATCGCTTAAAGCAAACGATATTTCAGAAGGCTTTTTCAGAATATCTAAAAACAGGTCATTCGATTTTAACAAAATGTAAAAATGGAAATACACAAAAGGTCAAAGTGGATTTTAACAAGATGTTAAAATCTAATTCGACAAAAGGTATAAATCCAATTGAACAAAATGTAAAAATGGAATTGGACGAAAAGGATAAAACCATAACAAAGACTACTACAAAGCATACATCAAAGATTAATTCAAAGGAGAAGGCAAAAAAGCCAAATCCCTCTTTTGAAAAATTTGACATTAATGATATTGAAGTTTTTGAGGACGTAAATTCTGTAGTTCCAAAAGAAAAAAGTTCCGCTAAAAAAGAAAAGGTAATTCTGCCTTTTGAATCAAAAGAGTTTGAACAGATTTGGAAAGGTTGGAAGACTTATCGGTTTGAAAAATATCAAAAGGAGTATTCCTTCCTTGAAGAACAGGCAGCATTAATGCCTCTTCAAAAATATGATGAAGCGTATGCCAAGCAACTCATTACACAAGCCATTGCAAAAGGCTGGAAGTCATTTCACTTTGACGAAACGCCATCGAAATATGATAAATTCTTAAATATACAACAGCTAAATAATGACAAAGCAAAAAAACAACACGCAACCAATAATTTCAAACAAGCAGTTAATGAAAAGTGCGATGAACTCTGGGGTAATTTTAAAGGATGATGTTGAAATTGCTCCATACATTGATAATTTTCCTCATTGGTCAGAACTACACGAAAAAGGACTATTTGAAAAGGAGAAAGCCCTTATGACTGTCCAAAATTGGCAACTTAATTTCAACCAATTAAGTATTTCTAAGTACGAAGGTGCTTTTTCGGAAGCAACACCAACATTGGCTACAGTAAAAAAATATCTGAGTAAAGACCATCTTGATGCACTTCTTACAAAGATAATTCAAGACTTTATGGATAACATAAATCTACCACCGATTAGTCCTGTACAAGCACAAACTTTAGTACGGATAATTTATGAAAATTTTCATTATTTTAATCTTGCTGATTTTCGTTTATTTTTCGACAATATGCTACGAGGACGTTATGGTAAAATATATGGTCGATTAGATGTTGAAGTCATTTTAAACGCTCTGGAAACATATAGTGAGAATCGTCTTTCAGCAGGTAGTGAAACTACTTTAAAAAAACATCATAATCAAAAAAATACTGCACTTAGTGTAGATATTGAAGTTATAAAAAGGCTGAAGAGTCACCCAAAGATTAAAAAAATTGGACAACTAAAAATAGAATATGATGATATTTGTGATTTTGCATCTGATAAAGATTTTGATGTCAATAGCTTTATCAAGTTCTGTGAAGCAAACATACAGAAACGGTACAAGGAAATTTATCCGCCAACTGATGAAGATGGAATAGACGAAAATCAATTACTTTTATTCAGAGGTAGGTGGATAGACACACTATTAAATTGGATAAATAATGGAAATATTAATTCCTCAAAACGAGAGTTGTTCAATTTTATTCAAAACTTACAGCTTACAGACAAGTAATCAATCAAACCGATTTAATTTTAAACAATATTATTGACAAATGAAAAAAGAATCCCATTTAGAATCGAGAAGTAAAAACGAGAAGACTGTAAACAAGTCAGGACTTGCCAAGTTTTATGGCGTTAGTCGTAAAACATTTTATAAATCAATTTCTATCTTCTGTGGCGATATATTTGAGCGAAACCGTGATTTCAAAAAGATACGTACATTTACACCATTACAAGTTAATGTAATCAAAATGAGATTAGGCGAAGCATCTTTGACTTGTTAAAACGATTTATTCATTATCAAATGATAATACGATACGTATCAAAACAACCCATTTGATTGAGTGTATCCATTTGATTCAAAAGTAAAAAACATGTTAGATTTATTGAATTTGCCTGATAAGATTAAATTGGAAGTGAGTAAAAGTAATTTAATAGCATTTGCAGATTATTTATTAAACCATCAATCTAAAGCAATTGAATTTGATGATGAGTTTATTTCTATAAGCGAAGTCATGCAACTTACAGGCAAGGCTCGACAAACAATTTATGGTCGAGTTTCTAAAGGTACAATACCATATTATAAAGATGAAA
>CBFIHR010000161.1:0-2859 GCA_965662365.1 Saprospiraceae bacterium | reverse complement strand
TTATTGACTGCAAAAATAATCAATATGAAATTCTTAATGACAATTATATCGTGTTTTGTTTTGCTTCCGTATTAATGTTCAGATTTTGAACGTCGATTATTTATCTCCTTTTTTGGAAGTTACTACCTCAGTTCAGGTCATTAAATCGGAAATTTGATTTTTTATTATTTGTAAAATATATTCATTCAATAATTTTTTATAATTTTTTTATGAAATATAATTTTGACAAATTTTCACGTTCTATGTTTGCTAAACATGTTGATAATACAGATTTTTTTCAATATTTTCATAATAAAATCGTGTTCTACTCAGTAGAAAAATAAATAATAACACGAAGTGCCTGCTTTTTTTATAAAAAATTAAAATCTTAAGGAATGAATTATCTAAAATGTATTCTAATCCTAATTCTAATTCATAACACTGCTTTCGCTCAAGACAATTCGATCAATGAAATTTCAGGAGTGACAGAAGCCATTACAGAAATGGAACGAGTATATGAAGAAACGCTAAATACCAAATTAGGTATTAAAACCTGTAGAGCTGTTTTGGAACAAGTACCAAAATATTCTAAAACGTACTTTGAAGCCATGCTGACTTTAGGAGAATGGCATCTTACGAATCGAGACACAAAAGCAATTAAAAATCTACTCCTAACACTTAAAGCTGATATTGAAATTTCGAATAGTGATAAGGATAATAAAACAGCTTGGATCTATTACCTATACCTCAACTCTCGATACAATTCTGAAATCACCTACAATGCAGAAAAGGCAGCAATACAAGGTGTTTCGGCCTTTTATATGGCGAAAGGAAAACCAAATGTATTAAGAAGAATCACGCCTCAAGCCGCTATTTCTCTTGCAGATCTTGCACAATATAAAACGGCAGAAGATATTATTAAAATCTATGAGGTTTCAGAAAAACTCAACCGTAAAAACGATGTCGCTACTTGTCGATATTTACTACGACTTGGACATATTTATAATAAAACAGAAAATTGGGAAAAGTCAAAACGGTTATTAGAGGAAGCCTTGTCACTTATCACTCACAAAGCAGGACAATACCCTTTTTTGTACGAAAATTGTCTTATAAGTTTAGCAAAAAGTATTTCTAATGGTACTAAAAACTCCGTTAAAGCCTTAGAAGTGTTAGATCGGCTACCAAAAGACGAAAATAGAAGTTATAAATATTGGGCAGAATATTCGAATCAAACTTGTTATGAGAACAATCCTGATGACGCTATTATTTTGGTACAAAAAGCCTTAAATAAAATTGTACCGAGTTTATCTTCTGATAATATAATGGATAATCCATCGGATATTGCATATTATATAGACTATAAATTAGGAAGTAGACTACTGTATTCTAAAGCAATGATATTATGGTCAAAGGCTTGGGAAATAGCTAATACAGGAGACAAAACAGAAGCAGAAACCTTATTTAAAAAAAGTATCGAAACAGCAAATACTGGTATCAGAATGTATAATCGCTTGACGGATGAGATGACGGGTTTCGGCATTGCAGAGTTACTTGCTAACGAGGAAATTCATACTTTGATGGGGGCAAAAATACATGCGGCTTATGGGTTGTATAAAACAACAGAAAGTAAAGCTAATTTTAATCAATTATTTCAATACATGGAACAACGCCGAAGCCTCTCTATCCTTCAACAAACGGTCAAAAGTCCGATTCCTGAAGATTTGCTACCAAAGTTTGAAACTTATTTTAATGATATTGAGCAATACGAAATTATTTTTTCAATCGGAATAGAGCGTTCTTTTCAGAAATTAATGGAAGCTGCCGAGCTGACTTTCGAATATGAAACTTTTTTTAAAAAATTAAAACAACAAACGGATAAAGTCCGATTGACACCCGATGATTTTAAATATATTTCTGCCGATGAGTTACAACAATCCTTAGATGATAAAACGGTCTTCATTCAATATAGTGTGGCACGACACCATATTTATTCCATTTCAATTACCAAAGATAGTTGTCAAGCAATGTTAGTTTATGATGGTGAAGAAATGTTTGAAAATAAGATTTATCCTTTTATTGATATGATTCGACATCCATTATTGATACAGGATAAAAAACGAACGACTTTTATTGAAAATAGTCACTATTTTTATAACTTATTGATACAACCTTTCGAGGCAGTGATGCAAGGAAAAACTCGATTCGTCATTTCACCTGAACGAGAGTTGTTATTCTTACCGTATGAAACTTTACTGAAATCTAATGCTGACAAACCGTTTCACGAGTTAGATTTTCTTGTCAAATCATTTGAAATCAACTACCGTTATTCGGCAACGCTGCACCAACAAATACAAGACCGTCCTGCGATTAAAAATTATTCGATTTTAGCTTTTGCACCTGTCTTTGAAAATGGAGAAGGAACAAGTAAAAATGATCGTTCGGTAAAAGCTTTTACTTCTGATAAGTACAGCAGTACGGATAAGAAAAAGTTTGTATATCTACCACACTCAAAGCGAGAAATCGAAATGATTCAGCACTTAATCGGTGACAAAGGAGAAAGTACAATTTTGATAGCAAATGAAGCTACAAAAAATAACTTGCAACAAAAAATAACTGATAATACTTATCAATTTATACATTTAGCGACTCACAGTATGGTTAACTTCGACGACCCTAGAGTCTCTGCTATCGCTTGTTATCAAGTCAACAATAGCGAAAATTTGTATCTTTCCAGTGAAATTATTAAAGAAAATATTCAAGCGGACTTAGTCGTATTGAGTAGCTGCGAAAGTGGTCTTGGTCGTATTATCGAAGGGGAAGGTATTATTGGACTAAATCGAAGTTTTATTACGGCAGGAGCAAGAAATGTCCTATTCTCGC
>CBFIHR010000160.1:0-2958 GCA_965662365.1 Saprospiraceae bacterium | reverse complement strand
TATGTTGTATCAAAGCGAACATTGACATCGGTGCTTAGATTTGCTTTTTTGAGTTTAGATTGAAGCGTTTGAGTCATAAGTTCGTTGGCTTCGGCATCGGAGTAATAGTAGAACTGTTGATTATTTTCCAGGTTTCGCTTGATAAAAACAGGGGAAGCTACTCGAAATAGAGCCTTTTCTTTAAATTTTGGAGTCAACTGCATCGTCAATTCTTGTACCGACATACCAAAAGCCAATTCAGGGCTTTTCATAATGCTATCAATCAATTGTTTGATAAGTTGATCATCAAAAGCACTGATAAACCAAGTCGCACCATTCCGAAAATCTAATCCTTTTTTAGATTTTTGATTGTTGCCCCAAAGCCATGACAAGGAGTACAGCGATAAGCCATCATGTATGCTATTCGCACCCAGCCATTGATGAAACTGCTGCACCAAATGACCTTGATAGTTATAAGGAATCGTCTCGGCGTTAGGGGACAATTTTAAATGTATTCTCATACGATTACGATTTTTTAATTATTGATATCAATCACCTCCTCAATAAGTAGCCTTTCCTCCTTAAAAGGGAGGACAACCTCCCTTAATCATAGAAAATCTTTATAATTATGGAGCTTTTTCTAACTTAACATAAAGAATCTTTATAATTATCAAGCTTTTGCTACTAAAAGGGGAGTCATTTGTTCTAAATAAGGAGGATGACCTACTTAAAAAGGAGGCGGTTGATTGTTTAAATTAGCCTTCTGTTGTAGGGACTTGCTTTTTGCCTCTCGGGAAGCGTTTATTCAAATCCTCGTAAATCTCTTTTGCACCGGGTAAGTTCATCTTCATCGCCATTTTGGTCGATTGATAGAACATTAATGCAGCTTGATAGGCTTCACTACCAGCTAACATTTCAGTCGCAATAATACTTCCCCTTACGGTATTGATATTTCGTTTAATGTTTTCAAGTTGTTCTACCAGTGTCATATCCTTTTCAAACTCTGTCAAGTCCATAAAAGCAGGAATAAGTGCTGGATTTAATTTGGCATACTCCAAAGCCTTCGAGACAAAAGCAATTGTTTTATCGCCCATTTTGGGTAAGGCCCTTTTTTCGTCATCAGACAACGTTATCAAGAAGGGTAAATTGTCATTAATGGTCTGAATAGCAGCCATTACTGCGTCATAATCTACTTGGACTAACTCTGCCGAAATACTGTTTTTCGTATTCATAATTATAAAATTAATTGTTAAAAAATTATTTAAACACTTCTATCATGTTGTCTTTTGGTCCAATACTACAAACATAAAGGCAGGCCTACCGCACTCACTGCTATAGCTCAAAAAAAGTTTGCATTTTTTTTAAGACTGTTTGTAAATGTTCCTTTAATTCGGGCGGTTCGTGTATTGTGACCAAATCGTGATGCGTATTTAAAATAAAGTTTGAAAGGCCGTAAAACTTAGCATTGACCTCACATTGAAACTCAAATCTATCACCTGAAGAATAGGTTTTAATATATCTTTTGGCCAGTGGAAATCTTAAAATCAATTCATTATAAGCCGCCACACCAAACTCTAAGCGAACTTGAATTTTGTCATCGCTAACGATATAAAACGGGTCGGCATCATTAAAATTCGTTATTTTGGTATAGGTTGCGGGGGTTTCCAGTTCTTTAATTCCACCAATTCGAGTAATTCTAAAATAGCTAATTTTCTCCTTTTCGACATCATAAGCAAAAACCATATCACCAAAAGGACTGACTTTTAAAGGCTCGACAATTCTATCTCGAACACTATTACTATTAGAGGAATAATACCGTTTCAAAATAATTTGCTTCCTTTGCGTTGTTGCTTTTTCCAAAAGGTTAATGGTTTGCAAATACGGTTCACGCAAAATATCTAAGTCCCATTTTCTAAAATCGTATAAAGAATTTAGTTTTTGTTGCACTCGTTTAGCCATTTTAGAATGACTGCCATCGGTATTAAAATTATTAATGGCTTCGACCAAAAACGCCTGTTCAACATCGCTAAAATGCAAAAGGTCTTTAAGCTGATCCAAAGGTTTATCACTTACAAAACCATAACGATACTTAGCGTTATAATCAGTCTTTAAACCAATATTAGCCAGTGCCGTCAAATCTCTATCTATCGTCGAAATAGAAACATTAAGTTTATTAGCCAGTTCCTGTTTTTTATACCTGAAGGGCTGCTGTACCAACAACAACATAAGCCGACCAAACCGTTCTTTAGTTACTTTACTATCGTCTATCATCACTTAATTTTTAAATTATCTACTAAAAAAAATCATGTCATTCGTATAAATCAGCGGGTCTCAAAACTTCGATAAGGTCAGTCTATTACCTCACAAAATCCCAGCCCCAGACTACTATTCTTACCGCCAAAACCAGCGTAATAGCCAATGCGAAGCAACTCGGGAGAAGCAATAATCAGGAAGTCATACCGATAAGCCCTAATTTGAATATTGTTGATATGAAGCAATTGACTTTTGGGACTTGACAAGGCTTTAAAATCAGTTAGAGAAACTGGTATATCTTGATTTAAAGTCTTTGCTTTTTCTATTAGGTTATTGATTAATAACTCCTTATAATCCTTATCATCAGGAGCTATATAAAGTGCTTGATCTTTAGTTGCATACTTTTTTGACATAAAAATTGGGCTTCTTGCTCTGAATCGCATAATTGACGTAAAGTCCAGCTCCGGCAGTAACTCAATAGCCGTTATTTCAAAAGCAATCCGACCATTTCGAGTACTTATATTTAAGACCTGTGACTGAAATATTCCAATTACAAAATCTTGCATTGCTTTATCAATTAAAAAAGATAAAGTGAGCTTGGCCATACCCGTTTTTATCAAAATTCCTTTTTTCGGTAAGACTTTATACGGTTTGTATGGTTGAATCTTACTGTAGGTAGATAGCTTGAAGTTGCGATAGCTATTATCAGATTGATACCCTTTATCA
>CBFIHR010000159.1:0-2986 GCA_965662365.1 Saprospiraceae bacterium | reverse complement strand
TAGACAAAAACAAGGAAGATTTGAACCTCAAAAGTGGGCTTTAAGTTCATTAATTGATAATCGAATAGAAAAAGAAGATTATAAAAGTGCTACCAAATACATAAAGCAATGGATGAAGTTAGCAGAAATTCATAAAAGTGACACAACGAGAAGTCCTTATGGTGTTTTAAGACTACTTTTGATACGTTTATCACCAACAGAACACTTATCTTACAGAAATAGGAAAGGAAAAGAAACAGATAAATCTTGGCAAGAAAGGAGAAAGTATGGACACCTTTTAATTAAATATGCTTTAAAAAAATATCCTAAATACAGAGATGCAATAATTTCAGGTTACCCTGAACATAGAATAAATTATTATAGTTACTTAGTCGAATTTACTGCTCATAAAGATATTGAAATAGCTAAACATTGGGAAAAAGAGGGATTAAAATTAGCTAAAAAATATAGAACACCTAAAGAATATTCAGACCATATTCGATATTTTATAACTATTTATAATGGTACAGAAGGTTGGTTTACACAAGAATTAAAGCCAAGTTCTAACGAAAAAGAAGGAATTAGGTTGACCAATAAATATATAAAAGTATGCAAAAGAATTAAACGACACGACCAAGTAACTTTTGGTTATCGTTATCTATCTAAAAGATTAAGAATTTCAAAAAAATACGCAAAATCAGTACAAGCACTTGCAGAAGCTATTAAATACTGTAGAAAACATAATATGTCAGAACTTGAAATAGAAAGAGCTTTAAGAGGAATGATGCCGATAATTAATAAAATCGCATCAGAAAAAGATAAGAAAGGCTTTATAGCCTGTAAAGAATGGAAGAAAAAATTTTCACTAAAAGGATTGAATAGTAATGATATAAAAAGAATTGATGATTTAATTCAGTCAGTAAATAAATTTGAATTTAAAATATAAAAAAGCTACTGCCAACAAATGCAGCATCTTCCAGTTCGGCATGAATGCCTTCACCGTCGTTGCTGCTTTGACCGTTGGGTATCACTAAAAAAAGAAAAACGAAAAAATCGAAAAACAGAAAACTGACCCAAAATTTGAAAAGGGCAATTCTTCACGATTAGTGACCAATTCTCGAAAAGTAATTTTTCTAAGATTAGTGAAAACCAACGGTAGTAATTCCCTAAGCTACCCAAAATAAAAGTGGGAAATAACTAATTTTAATTTTAAACAATGAGAAAAACAACATTTCAATTATTGTTTGTTTCTTTAACGCTACTTTTGTTTAGTGTGAGTTGTAACGAGGATAATTCACAACTAACTGACAACCAAAACTTAATAAGTAGCTGTGAATGTACTTCTTACTTGACCGAAAATGAAGGTATGCCTTCGTTTGCATCGGTTGAAGATTTTCGTGATGCTTACAACTGTTTAAGCCAGTGTCATGATAATCTACTTGATGAAATTGATAATCAATATCCAAATATCACTTCGGATGAATATGATGATTTGGTTGAACAAGGCGTTATTGACGAATGGGCAGCAGTAGATGCCTTTTCAAATTATGGTGGTTACACTTCTTTGTTACGCAAAGATTTGGAAATTGAAGATGAGTGGTTAGCTAATGGTGCTATTATCAAAGATGCTCCTCAAGAAGCACTTGCAGATAATATTATGAAAGCTATGATTGATGACAACTGTAATGTAAAAATCAATGGAGAAATAATTAACATCTGCGAAAACATAACCGTAGAAAAGGAATTAGTATGGTGTACACCAATAGGATGGCGTAGAGATTACTTCTATAGTGGAGATTATAGAATTAAGTTAAGAGGCGAAATAACCTATATTAGTATTATAGGTTCAATGGTAACAGGTAGCGTAACTGCATATAAAAGAAAGAATGGAAAATGGAAAAGGAACCGAGAAAATCTATCAGTTAGAGCAACATGCAACGTTAGAAGAAGCTCTCTTAATGATTGTGAATTTTTAACATTTGCAATAACGGGTGTTAAGGGTAAGAAAGCTAAAAGTTTGAGTGTATCAAAAGTAAATTGGCTCAATACTCAAATTTGGTATAAAATGCCATATAATGCAATGAACCCAGATGGTTTCGTTGATGGTAGTAGTGATCATGTAGGAGGAATTTTAGGCTTTTAACAGCTAAGGGTAAAACAATCTGAAAACTACTTTTTGCTTGAAATTATTTAAAGTTAAAGAGTAGTTTTCATATTTAAAAACTATACAAATGAAATTTAGTGTATTAGCATTTTTGATATTTATAACACAACCTTTGCTCTCTCAAGATGGTAAGAGAAAGTTATTTACATTAGAGTATCATGACGGTTTCAATACAAAAGCTTATGCTTTTGATGATATAGTAATACCTTTCTTAGATGAAGGGTTAGCAAGAAATTATGGTTTTGATATAGGTTGGATTATTCCCTCAAAAAAAGGTAGATTTTTTCATTTCTCAGGTTCAATCAACCTTATTGAATTTGTAGTATCACCTTCAAATCTAATATATGAATTGGGATATACTTATAATGATGATTGTTGTTCTAGAATGATAGGTTTTAACACCTATACAGGAGGTTTAAAATATGGGTTACCTTTCTACAAAACTGATAAATTAGAGCTTTTGGGTACAATCGGAGTAGGTTTAAATGTGGACATTGCGACAACTGCAGGAACGATTACTTATGAAGGAAGACGTTTATGGTCTCATGCGGATAACAAAAGAGGTCCTGCAATATTTCCAAGTTTTGATTTATCAACACGTTTGATTTATCACCTTAATGATGAGTTTTTAGTTACTACAAATTTATCTATTATTCATGCACCATTTTATGCCTTAGACTACACATATGTTATTAATTCTCGTGATGGTACATTTGACGGATTATTCTATCAAAAACTATCAAGCATTACTTTAGGAGTAGGTTTAGGAATGAAATTTTAAATATCTCTATTTAAGCAATCAAAATAGCAATTCAAAAAAATTAGAAAAAGCGATACCCAACA
>CBFIHR010000158.1:0-3024 GCA_965662365.1 Saprospiraceae bacterium | reverse complement strand
AGCTGTAAGCTTAACAAACAAACTCATTGTAGATTATTTATCAATTGATAAGGAAAGAATATTCCTTAAAATACCTAAAGAACGAGAAGACTGGCGAACTTTAGCGAAACAAGTTATTGGTAGAAAATGGCACGCTGACCTTAAGCTTTGGTCAATTCCTTATTGTAAAGATACTGTTAGACATTTACACGGAATGCTGGGGAAGGTAATTCACTATAATTTCAAAATTAATGCAAATATTCCCGATAGATATATTCCACCTGTGATTGAGCAAAAGAAGCCTAAAAATCGACCAAAGAAAGAGGTTGTATTGCCCAAATATCATCATGAAATTACGGCATTAGAAGAACATTTACAAATTCATCGTTACAGTTACAAAACGATAAAAACGTATAAAACACACTTTCGTGCTTTCCTATTTCATTATAATGATATCAATCCTACTGAAATTGTAGAAAAGCAAATTATGGATTATATGTATTATATTGTAACTGTAAAAAACTATGCAAAAGGTACTCAAAATCAAGTAATTAACGCTATTAAATACTATTACGAAAAGGTTTTGCATCAAGAACGAAAAACCTATTACTTGAAGCATCCTAAAAAATCAAAAAAACTACCTAATGTCTTGAGTGAAGAAGAAGTGATTCGCTTATTTAAAGCTGTCGAAAATAGAAAACATTTAGCCATATTAATGTTAATGTATTCGGGTGGATTACGTCTTAGCGAAGTTAGAAATTTGACTATTCACGACATCAAAAGCGATCAAAATTATATTTTTATTAAAGATGCAAAAGGTTCTAAAGATAGAGTCACTTTGCTTTCGCAAAAATTACTAATTGCCCTTAGAAAATATTATATCGAATACAAACCTAAATATTGGCTTTTTGAAGGACAATATGGTGGTCAATATAGCGAAACAAGTATTCAAAAAGTGTTTCGGACCGCCAAAATCAAATCTAAAATAAATCCTTTAGCAACTACACATACTTTGAGACATAGTTTTGCAACACATCTGCTACAACAAGGTATGAACCTTAGATATATTCAAGAACTCTTAGGACATGCTTCTCCTAAAACAACTCAAATATATACGCATATTGCAAAATCAGATTTAAAAAAAATACAAAGCCCTTTGGATAAATTAGATATTTAAACAACATGAAATATTTTTATTATTTCCATCTACTTTTATTTGTAAACAAAAGACTTTTAGTGTATTTTGCGATTGATAAAAACGAAAGTGTAAAGTTGCGACACCGTACCTTCCTATATAGAAAAGGTAAGGTGTTCCAAAAACACCGTAAGTTTGAATAGAGACACCTACGGTGTCGTAAACGTTCGCATCAATTAAGAAAAAATAAAAAGTCAGATGATAGATGAAATAGAAAAGGTTGCAACTGTTATAAATGCCTTTCACGACGGAGGAATAATTTTCGAAAAAGAAGAAAGTAGAAACTTAATTTGGAAAATAGATTGCAAATATTTGGCGGAAAGGATAAATCAGAATTTCAATTTTTTTTGGATAAAGATTAATAAGTGCCAATCAATAGAATTTAATCCATGGCTCATTCCGATTGAATTGCCAAATGAGATTTGGAAATCGCCGAATGAAATATTCAAAACCGAATTGGAAATTTTGTCAGCCGAAGTCGAAAATGGAAAAGTGAAGATAATATGCAATCAAGACGATTCTGATTTTAATTTCAAAGGAGGAGTGTTGCTTTTAGATTGCAAATCAATCGAATTGTTTGACCAAGAATGGAATAAATTGGAATACTTAGAGCTGAAAGAAGTAGTAAATCAATATTGGAAAAAATTTGAAAGAAAAAAAGAAAACTGATGCGAACAAAGCATCAGCGTTCATTGCCAGCAAAAGCTGACAACGCCGCCGATGCGGGACGTTAGGCGCAACTAAAAAAAATAACGAATGAATGAAATTCATAAATCCTATCGAACAATACTAGGGCATAATGAAGACTTTAAAGTTAAATATAAATTTCGTTCGGAAGAGGAAGGAGGTAGAAAGAATTTACCAAATCAAGGTATAAGATGTGATTTTTGGTATGAACACCCAAAACATGAATTTAAAGGTATATATATGATATGGCCCGAATTCGAGAATAATGATGGTGAGTTGATTAAAGCAGGACATCCATCTAAAGAAGGAATTGCCCGAATGTGGATAATAAATAGTGAAACACGTCAATATCACCAAAATCGAATAAAAATTGGGACAAAAGGATATTTTATGGAAGGCTCTAGGAAAACCGCTGACTGTGAGGTGATAGAAATAGTTGACTTAATGAAAAATGAAATAAAGTAAACAAAGTCAAAGTGATAAAAAATGCACATTGAAGCTGAATAGAAATCATTTCCAAACTAAATAAGTAAAGTTGAGTTGCTAAGAATTATGAGTTGAAATCAGGTAAAAAAGCGTTTTTAAGCCAAATATGAAAAGTTGATTTGCTAAGATTTGTGAGTTTCAGTTTGGCAAAAAAAACGTTTTCAAGCCAAATGTAAAAAGTCGAGTTGATAAAATTTGTGAATTCAAATTGAACAAAAATAAATAAATAAACAAATAAAACCAGTAGAAATTTCGAAAATTGTGAAAATCGGTTTATCTTGGTTTACAGTTGAATATTTCGACGAAAAAATATTTAAAACGTGAAAATAAAAAGCTGCGCCCAACAAATGCAACAACGTCCAACATCGCTAAACGCTTTGCCGTCAGTTGTTGCGGGACGTTGGCAGCAATAACTACCGCTTGCCGTAATAATCACAATTCCGTGCCGCTTCCATTGCCTTTATTGTGTTACCTGTCTTTCGATGTTCAGGCAATTTCTTCCACATGTTCTCACAGCTTTGCATGTCTGATACATCGCTCGGAAACCTTTGGCTTTCAAGTGACTCTAATCCGTATGCAATAGCCACTATGCTATTTGAAGAAACACCTGTTTCTCGCTCACCCATAAATGATACAGAACCTGCTTTTAGTTGCCTTTCGGCAAGGAACTTAATGTC
>CBFIHR010000157.1:0-3410 GCA_965662365.1 Saprospiraceae bacterium | reverse complement strand
ATAGCTTTGGAGTCTTTGACCTCTCTTTTGAGTTAATGATAATTAGAGTCATAAAGGCGATTACAAACAAATAATTGATTATGCACACATCATTTCTATAATTTTAAGAATTACTTTAATTAACGCTATTTCAAATTTTGGTAATAAAAATCTATGTTTTTTTGTCTAATTTTTGGCATGTTTAATTAACAAAATAGCTTTTAATAATTGATAATCAACTATTTATAAAAACAATAAATAATATGTTTATACTTTTAGCAGATTGATAGATTTAGTATTTTCATTAGTTTTTTTTACCTTAGCCGTTCGATTAAATCGTAAGATAAAATCAGAAATTAGTATAATTTTTCTTACACTAACTATCACATCAACTTTTATCTATGCAAAGTAGGCGTCGTTTTTTTAAAACCTTCGGTAGTGTTGCATTGCTGACAGGAATGGGAGCTTTACCGCTTGAAGCCTTGGCTAAGGAGCCAGAGTTCATGACTTTGACGATATTACACACTAATGATGTTCATAGTAGAATCGAGCCTTTTGGAAGTGGTCGAAATAAAGGCTACGGTGGCGTTGCTCGTCGTTCTGCCTTGATTAAAAAAATCCGTGCTGAACAAGAACACGTCTTGTTATTAGATGCTGGAGATATTTTTCAAGGAACGCCTTACTTTAATTTTTTTGGTGGTGAGTTGGAGTTCAAACTCATGGAAAAAATGAAGTATGATGCGGCAACAATCGGAAATCACGATTTCGATGCTGGAATCGACGGCTTAAACAAACAACTACCTAATATTACTTTTCCGATGATTAATGCAAATTATGACTTTTCGGATACGATAATGAATGGTAAAGTCAAACCGTACCAAATTTTCAAAAAAGGCGATGTGAAAATTGGAATATTAGGAGTCGGAATAGAGTTAGAAGGACTTGTACCAAAGACATTGTACAAAAATACGCTGTATTTAGATCCAATAGAACGAGCGAATCATTATGCCAAAATCTTAAAAAAAGATGAAAAATGTGATTACGTGATTTGTCTTTCACACATAGGTTATTATTTTAGAAATGATCCCGACAGAGTAAATGATAAAGTTTTAGCTGCCGAAAGTGAAGATATTGACTTAATTATCGGTGGCCATACGCACACGTTTATGCGTGAACCTGATTTAATAAAAAATAAAAATGATGAACCGGTCATGGTACATCAAGTCGGTTGGGCAGGAATTGTTTTAGGACGAATTGATGTCGTTTTTGAAAAAAACAGAAAGAAAAAATGCTCGACTTGTAAAAATCAATTTGTAAAGGAAGAAGCAACTGAAAAATAATTCATCTTGCTTAATTATCTCCACGAAATTACCTAATTATAATTATTAAATTAGATTCCTTTACATAATTTTTTGTATCAAAATCTAATTAAAACTCTAAAAGTCTGTATTCCTTAGAATACGTTGACTAATAAAATTAACGCTTTTTTATGCTGTATTTGTGCGAAAAAATTTAATTAACTGATAATTAAAATAATGTAACTACCTGATAATAAAAATTTTAAGTTACACAACTTCAACTTATCAATTAACTAAATCTCAACTTTACAGCGAGTCGAAAAAGTAAAAATCTAACTTAAATATTATCATTGTATCAGGCTATTATATAAATGATAGCAATTATAAAACCTTAAATTTTATCGCTTAGATGAAACAACCTTGTGAGCATGTTTGGGAAAATTGTTTGGAAACGATTCAGAAAGAGATTAGTGCTCAAAGCTACAAGACTTGGTTTGAACCGATTAGGCCTGTCAAATTAGAGGATTTTGTATTAACGATTCAAGTTCCTAATAAATTCTTTTATGAATGGTTAGAGGAGCATTATGTGAATATTCTGAAAAGTACAATTCGTAAAGAGTTGGGGGCAAATGGTAAATTAGAATACCAAATCATGCCGTCACTACAACAAGAACGCAAACCCAAAACTAACTTAATTGATAAAAATGCTAATGGTGTTCGACCGGGTAAAACGGTTAAGGAACAAATCAAAAATCCTTTTGTTATTCCAGGGATTCAAAAGCTAAAAATCGAACCGCAACTAAATGATAATTATACCTTCGATTCTTATATCGAAGGCGACTGCAATCGTTTGGCTCGCTCGGCAGGTTTTGCCGTCGCCAAAAAACCTGGTGGAACGGCTTTCAATCCATTGTTTATTTTTGGAAGTGTTGGCTTAGGTAAAACGCATTTGGCTCACGCTATCGGCAACTCTGTTTTAGAAAGTGGAAAAAATAAAACAGTGTTATATGTTTCGTCTGAAAAATTCACGAATCAATTTATTGAATCTTTAAAAAATAATGCGGTTAACGACTTCGTCAATTTTTATCAATTGATTGATGTCTTAATCGTCGACGATATTCAGTTTTTAGCGAATAAAATTAAAACACAAGAAATTTTCTTTCATATTTTTAATCAATTACATCAAGGAGGCAAACAACTAATATTAACTTCTGATCGTCCGCCAAAAGATCTGGACGGTATGGAGGAACGGTTGATTTCTCGTTTTAAATGGGGACTTTCTGCTGATTTACAAGCCCCTGATTTTGAGACTCGCATGGCGATTATTCAAAATAAAATACAGCAAAGTGGAATGGAGTTACCCGCTGATGTCATTGAATTTATTTCATTTAATATCAAAAATAATATTCGAGAACTCGAAGGAGCATTGATTTCTTTGATTGCTCAATCTTCTTTAAACCGTCGCCAAATTGATGTAGATTTAGCGAAGGAAGTGATTAAAAATTTCGTTTCTGAAATTTCTAAAGAAATCACAATTGAATATATTACGAAATTAGTTGCCGATCATTACGACGTAGAGATGAATAAAATCCAAGGTAAAACTCGTAAACGCTCGGTTGTGATTGCTCGACAATTATCCATGTATTTAGCGAAAAATTTAACCAATAAATCATTAAAAGCGATTGGTGAAAACTTCGGAGGGCGTGATCATAGTACGGTGATTTATTCTTGTCAAGCGGTGAAAAATATGTTGGACACCGATACGATGTTTAAATCAACGGTTAAGGAATTAGAAAAGAAAATCAAAATGAGTGTGAATGGGTAATTTACGGCAAACAGCATTAAAAAATCCGTCGTTCTGACTTTCATCGGAATGACGGATTTTTTATTGCTTAATTTACTTTTTAATAAAAATTTCATTCAAAATAATCGACTCTTCATTCATAAGCTGTAAATAATACATTCCATTATTCAACGCTGAAATATCTATATTTAATTGATTATCAATATTTTTTACACTTTCGTAAATAATTTGACCGTTCGTAGCTACGATTCGAATCTTCACTTCCTTATTTAAGGCTGTATCAATAATTAGTTTATCACTCACTGGGTTTGGATAAATTGCCATCTTTT
>CBFIHR010000156.1:0-3582 GCA_965662365.1 Saprospiraceae bacterium | reverse complement strand
CAATGTTCGTTATAACGATTATTACAAATCATAGTCTAAATCTTGCTGTTGCTTGATTTTCGTCATTCGCAATTGATTGTAATAATCGTTATAACGAACATTGGTATCGACTTTTTCCAAATACGGTTTGTAGTTCATATTTTGCCCAACATCGCTCAACAGTTCAATCGAATTTAACAATTCGTAAGGCGGAATTTCGTTTAATGTATTGGTTACAAACCGCAAACCTGTTTCATAACTCGGCGTTTTATAACCCGAAGTATCGGCAACGTACAAAGCCTTCAAAACATAATTTGTCATCCAATAATTTGTGGCGTTTCCTGACCACCAACCCCACGAACCATCGGGATTTTGAGCTTTTTCAAGGCGTTTGACCATTTTCATAATCAACTCATCTTTTGGCGGTTTTTGACCTAAAGCCATTTTGATTTGTTTGTCCATCAACAACGCCAACAATCGACTTGCCGTTTGTTCATTACAACCATAAGGATAATCAATTAAGTACTGCACATCTTCCAACAACACTTCCAAAACGTCCGTTTTGGCGTATAGTTTGACATTGCCTTTGTCGCCTTCAAAATTTAGCGTAAGCGACGTATCACCATGCAAAATATTAAACGACCCAACGGTTTCCTCGACGCCTTTTCGATAAATCGGAATTGGTCGTTTTTCACCATCAAAGAACTTTTCGTGTTCCATTTTATAGGTCAGCATCAAGGTATCTTTGTCCGTGTTTGCCAAGAGTTCTGCCGTTTCGATTTTAGCATTTTCTAACCAAAAGTTATTGGTTTTTAAAACGTCATTATCTAATAAAAACGTCGATTTTATTTTCAAACTATCATTAGAATAATTCAACGATTTTCCAATAATATTTGCCTTGTCGCCAATGACCATAAACCGAGGAATCGCCAATTGTGCCAACGCCATTTTTTGCGATTGCACCGTTTTTGTCGTCAATCCAAAGTTTTGTCGTCTATCCATTCCGACCACAAAAGTTTGATAAGAAGTAATGTCGTCAGGATAAGTGACTCGGAATGTTGCTTCGCCTTTTCTATCGGTTCTCAAGTTTGGTTGCCAAAACGCATAATCTGCGAAGTTTGAGCGGATTTTTGAATTGACTTGTAGGTTATTATAAACAGAAGTATCGCTGACTGCGATGCCGTCAATGTAGTATGTTGTTTCATCGTTGCGGCTTCCACCAACTATGATTGTTTCTCCTTCAGCACTACTGCTTACACCTGCGACTTGTGCTACAATTCCATTGATATTTTTAGAAGGTAATTTATCTATTTCAGCCGAAGTTACAACTCTTCCTTGTGTCGTATTATCTTGCTCAACCAAAGGAATAGAATAAGCTACTACGACTTCTTCTAACTCAATTCCTTGATTTAATTCACCATTAAGTGTTAATGATTTTCCATAAAAAATCACTACATCTTGATAGGTTTTACTGGCATAACCAACATAAGCTACTTCAATATCATAAGTTCCTTGTTCAATATTTGAAAATTGGTATTTCCCATCTAAATCGGTTTGTGTTCCTGTGATGACAGCACCATTTTTTTTCAAAATTACCGTAGCAAACATTAAAGGTTCTCCGTTATCGTCAACTATAATTCCTTCAATATTTGAATTGCCATTTGTTGAAGTATAAGAAGCGTCAATTTTATTTTTGTTAGTTGAATTTGTTGAACCGATTTTAATCTTTTGGGTTAAAGATTTTAATTCAATTAAATCTTTATCTTTTTGATAAACAGGCTTTTCTAAATATTCATAAACCATTGTATCTCTGCGAATTGTAACATTATGCGTAAAGTAATTTCCCCATTGTGTAAATCCGTATATTTTATAATTTCCAATCGCTAAATTTTTGAAATGTCTGTAATATCCATTAACAAATGTCTTTTCTTTTGTTCTTTGATTAACAAAAATATAAGTAAAAATTGTGCTATCTTGTTTATTGATTTCGTATTGTGTTGTACCATAATTTTGTTTGTAATAAGTGTTTTCAAAAGCTGATTTTATTCGCTGTATAATTAACGGTTCAACATAAGGTTTATCAAAAATCTCAATATTTTTATTTAAAAATAAGCGTTGTCCTAAGTCGGTTCGTGCTTTTGTGTGGAGAATTTCCACGTTTTTATTAGCAGGAAAAACGTCAATATTATACAAACGTTCTCGATTTTTTTCGATTTGATATTGAAAACCTGGTTCAAATAAAAATGTGGTTTTAAACTCATTTTTGCGAATGAAATGCAAATTTTGATTCGGTTCAAAAGGGCCAAAATTGGTAAAGTTTGCACCTGAATTATGTGGATAAACAACATCATTTTGCCATACATAAATCTGATTATTACGACCAGTTTTTTGATACGTAAAAATAGAACGTCGCAACAAGGATTTTTCGGCTTCTGTCCAATAATTTGGACGTTTGATTAGTCGAGTATTTTTAGGTAAATTGTTTAAATCAATAGAAAAAATGGTTTGAACACCATTATCTAAATAAACACTATCAATCTGTAATTCAAAATCTTCTCCTCTGATAACCAAATTATTATAGCCTTTTTGACCTTTAAAACTATAAGGCGTTTTAGTATCATAATAATAAACAAACTTGCGATTGATATACAACATATAAATCGGCTCAAACTTACCATCTTTTACCACGAAAGGAACAGCTTCCGCAATATTGTAGCTGCTATCTCGGACGATTTTTCGTTCTGTTTCATAATAGCCATTTTTCGGAAATAACAATTTGTAATACAACTCCTCCTCAATCTGCAAATCTTCTTGAAAACGCTCATTTATCGGCTGCACCCAATTAAAATCCGTGTAACTTCCAACAGCATATTTTAGATTTTCATTGTAATAATTCGGAACTTTTTTTGTGTCGCTTGTTCTGCCATAAAACGGCACGTTGTACTTCCAAACTTGCGTATTATCAAACTGCGTATTCACCGCACCAGCGACCAAACTTACATTTCGAGCATTGCTTTTATTGTTCTTTCTGACTTTGACTTTTATATCGACTGTTTCGCCAGGTTGAATTTGTGTCGGTTGGTCAATTTCAACGGTTAGCAAGTTTTTCGCTCTGTCAAATTTCTGTGAACCTTGACGACCTTTACCATTAATAATATATTCATAATCAATTCGGTACGATGTTTTTCGATTGATTTTATCTTTCCAAATTATCGCTTTGTCGCTGCTTTCGCCAGAAGCAATTTTTCGATTTAAACGATAGATTTCGTAAGTCACCGCCAAGCCGTTTGGATTATTTCCAAAGACAAAAACGCTGTCCATCGTTTGCACCAAATTGAATGTCGGTTCTTTCAGCAACGGATTTGTTCGATAATAGCGATTGATTTCCAAACTGATATTTTTAGTTTCGCCATTTGTCGTTACCGAAATATCATTAAAAACAGGATTTATCGTTTCTTGATAAGGCAATTGCACCGTTTTTTCTACATAAAAATCAGTTTCGTTCATGTCCAATTCCAACGTCGCCAAAGTCGGTGTAGATTTGCCATTGACCAAATAATCAATGGATAAAACATCGCCATCAAGTGACATTTCGATAATTGT
>CBFIHR010000155.1:0-3586 GCA_965662365.1 Saprospiraceae bacterium | reverse complement strand
ATTTCAAAATAAGAAAAAGCTCAAATGACGGTCATTCGGCTATTTCAAAATAAAAAAAAGCTCAAATGACGGTCATTTGGCAGTAGAAGCGATGGTGAAAAAAAATTCAGGGACTATTGCTGATGCACAAGACCTTTTTCAAAATGCTATGTTGGAATTGTATCTAAATTTAAAAACAGGAAAATTCAAGGAGCAAGAAAAACCTTTGAAAAATTATTTTTTGATGATTTGTCTAAATAAATGGCGAAATCATTTGCGACAAAACTATAAACAGAGAACAGCGGCATTACAAAACGCTGATTTGGAGACCGACGATTATACGGAAGCGATACTTTTCAAAGAAGGGCTTTTGGATTTAATCGAAGTGTATTTAGATAATAATGGCAATAGAATTATCACGACTTCTGAGCTATATAATTATATCAAAGTAAGAGTACCAGAGATGAATAGTTCTAAAGGTTTTCCGGCACAAAATCCACAGATGAGCAATAGTATCGGGGATTTACCGATTTTTGTTTATTGATTACTCGACATTATTCGAAGTTTTCCTCATCAAAAGTGTTACTTTTTGTAAAATAGGGAATATATATTCAGAGGCATAAGTAAGCGGCCGTAAATACGTACGTTTACTTAAACTTTATAACACACATTTTCATATTTATAATACAAGGCGGTGCTTCAATTGTCTTGTATTTTTTACACCTAATTCAGAATAATCAATCAACGCCTTATGAGAATATTTTTATTACTAATTATTTCATCATACTGCATTCCTGTTTTTGGACAAACCGACCATGTTTTGAATAATAGGCTAACGGTTGCGGTTTATCACAATACAAAAAATCATATTCCTTTAGGATATGGAGAAACAAGCCTTAGTAAAGAAGGTCGAGCGTTAAAAACAAAATTAAAGGCTGCGGAAATAGGCACAGGTTTTATTTATCGTTATCAGAATGTACCGTACTTAGTTACGGCGGCTCATGTCATAGATGCTGCAAAATTAAAAGATGGAAATATCAAAGCGATAGATCGAGATAATAATAAATATACTATGGAATTAGTAGGTGGAGATACATTTTATGATATTGCTATTTTGAAGTTTAAACCGGGTATAGCTACCGAACATTTTAAAGGGTTAAAATTTAGTACTGCGAGGGCTAATATGAGGGTGACGGCATTAGGTGGTTCTCTTGGAAATATTCAAGGCGAAATTTTAAAAGAAGTCGTGTTTTTGAATGGCGAAAAATTCATTTCTAAGCATAATAGATATCTAAAATCTTCTACAAAAGTAACGCCCGGTTATAGCGGTGGCCCTTTGTGTCATGCTAATGATATTGTTGGAATAAATATTTGTAGAAATAAAAAACAGGATGCGACTTACTCTCTCGAAGGACAATTTGCAGAAAAACACCTTCAACAAATTATCACGAATAATGGCCGTATTGTTAGGGCTTTTTTAGGGTTTGAGTGGAAACAATCTTCTTTTAAAACAGAAAACGTTGTTTTATCTAATGTTATTCACGGCAGTCCTGCTGCTAAATATAAAAACTACATCGGTTATGAATTAACTAAAATTAATGGTAAAGTTGTCAAGAATATTTTTACTGCATTGATTTTATTTGAAAGAACAACGCCTAATACTCCTCTAAAAATAACTTTAGAAAAAGGAAAAAACCACAAAACTATTTCAATAATACCAACAATATTAGATACAAAAGCATTGGAAAAAATTGCGACGCATGCTTTTCGCATACATTCTCCTTACACCATTCATTATTTAAGTAAAAAGCCATCAAATAATCGTTCTAATATTTATTGTGTGAAAAAGGAGGTAGAATATTTACCATTTCAACACCTTGATGTTGTTTTTAACCTGGGAATCGGTGAATGGGCAAAAATGTATCGAGTAACAAATATGAAAGATGTGGGCGTTGTAATCAGGATTTGCAGTCTTTTTGGTGAGCCTATCTCTTTTAGAACAAAAAAACAAGGTTCAGATACGATACCTATTCAACCTAAAAGATTTAAGTTATACGAAGATGATTCAATAAAACATCGAGTCCTTTATTTTTAGAATTACCTCTGAGATTTACCGCTGCATCTGCTAAACGAAGGTAGAATATAAGGCATCAGAGGATCTTAATAATCTATAATATATTGATATTCTAATTTAGTAGCCGTGAAAAAGTCAAGCATCGCTCGAAGAAATAAATTGACAGTTGGAGAAATCGTCTCGGAGTTTTACTTTTGGTTAAATGTTTTGAATTTATTTTTATTAAAGATAGGAGTTGCTTTTGTAGTTAATTTTACATAGATTGTAAATTAAAAATTCACCAATATGAAATATAAGCCGTTTTTTATTGTACTTTTTTTGTTATTCTTTTCTAACAAAATGATTGGACAAGATCCGGTATTTTCGCAATTTTATGCGAATCGTTCTTATTTGAATCCAGCTTTTATAGGTATGAACAATGGCATTGTAGCAACGTTTTCTCAACGAGAACAGTGGTTACAAGTGCCGAGGAGATACACTACAAGTAGTGCTTCTGTTGAGTTCAAGCCTTGTTATTGGCCAATGGCTTTAGGCATCAATCTTTACAGAGATGCCGAAGGCGAAGGACTTTACTTGAATCAAGGCGTTAGTGCAAGTTATTCACACATTGTTGTGATTGCAAAAAAAGTAAACTTACATGTCGGAGGACGAGTTGGTTTTTCGAATAAAAGTGTTCGGTGGTTCAACCTACATTTTTCGGATGAGATTGATCCGGTTTATGGTTTTGTTAATGCGACACAAGCACAACTAACGACTAATCGAGTTATGGATTTGGATATAGATGTAGGAAGTGTTGTACGCTTTGAGATTCCAACTAAGATGTTTAAAAGAACACCGATTAGAAATGCGGTAGGTGTGAGTTATAGCCATATGATTATGCCCGAACAATCGTTGTATGAAGGGCGAGCTCATCGGTTACCTCGAAGAATTACATTTCATGCTGGTTCACAGATTCCATTTGCTTCTGCTCCTCGTGCGAATTATCGACAGCGACAAGACCGAAAATACTATATTGTTCCAAATTTTAGAATGGATTTTCAATATTCAGACTCTCTTGCCCTATCAAAGTCCTTCTCTTGGGGAAGTTATATTCAAACACCTATAGGAATGTATGCTGGTTTATTTTATCAACACAGTAATTGGACTTTTAAACGTGGTGAATTAGGCGGTTTGAATGCTCCTTCCTTTATCATTGTTACTGGTTATGAAGCACTTATTGGCGATGCTGTACCAGTCGTTTTTGGATTAAGTTATGATTCGCAGCCTTTAGGATTACGAACGAATGTAACCGGCGGAAGTGTGGAATTTTCAATGCGTGTAAGAATCGAAGAGCCGAGGCTCATGTGTAATCCTAATGCACGAGGGAATAAATGGAACAGACAACAAGGCAAATATATCATGGATTGTAATAACTTCTTTTGATCTATTCCCTACAAGCAAGACAATAGAATAAAACTTTTAATATATGGATAAAGGAATATTGAAATGATGTTCTTTTATTATCACCTCTATTATTTATGAAGCATCTATTTA
>CBFIHR010000154.1:0-4045 GCA_965662365.1 Saprospiraceae bacterium | reverse complement strand
ACATATTGATGAAAAGTGTCGTGCATTGCTTCGATATTGCCATAAATATCCAAATGATCAGCATCCATGCTCATTATTGCCGCCACATTCGGATACAAATGCAAAAAAGAACGGTCAAATTCATCCGCTTCTGCCACAACATAATCCGAATCACCTTCCACAAAATTCGACTCAAAATTCAATGCAATTCCACCCAAAAACGCTGATATAGCTACATTTCCTTCGTTAAGCAAATGCGTTGTAATCGTCGAAGTCGTTGTTTTTCCATGCGTTCCTGCAATTCCAATGACCTTCTTCGCTTTACTAATGATTCCTAAAACCGCTGCACGTTTCAACACAGGAAAGTCATTATCAAAAAAATAAGACAATTCTGAATGTGAACGAGGAACAGCAGGTGTATAAACTACTAAATCAATTCCATCAGGAATTTGCGATACATCATCTTCATAATGTATTTTAATTCCTTCATTTTCAAGTTGTTGAGTGAGTTGAGTTAAAGTTCTATCATAACCAAAGACCTCAATACCTCGACTATTGAAATATCGTGCGATTGCACTCATTCCTATTCCGCCAACGCCTATGAAATAGGCTTTTTTGATGTTATTGAAATCTATCATTTTTAGTAGTTAGTGATTAGTACCTTAGTGATTAGCAACTAATCGGCTAAAATCAATTTGTTATGGTTTAATTCTTTAATATTCTTTGAATCTAAATTCTCAATCCTTTCCGTCATTCCTGCCTTCACAGGAATGACGGAATTTTTATATCGGCAAGGTCGTACCCTTGCCCTACGATTTTACCAAACTCAAAACCTCTTTCGCAATCACTTCCGCTGCATTCGTTTTTCCTAATTTTTTAATATTCGCACTCAACTCCAATTGTTGATTATGATTATCCAAAACAGCTTGAGCGGTCAAAATCATTTTCTCACTTGCTTCTACGTCTCGTACCAAAATCGCAGCCTCTTTTTCCACCAAAGCCATTGCATTTTTTGTTTGATGGTCTTCCGCCACATTTGGCGAAGGCACAAGGATTGTCAGTTTTCCAACCAAACACAATTCTGAAATTGAAGTCGCACCAGCTCGGGAAATGACGACATCGGCCATTGCGTAAGCTAAATCCATTCGATCAATAAATTTAGTCAAATGCACATTTGGCAGTTGCGAAGTTTCCTTAGCTTGAAATTCCTCATGATACAATTTTCCACATTGCCATAAGTATTGAATATCTTGACGATTTCTGATATTATCGAAGTTATCTTCCATCGCATTATTCACTGTTCTTGCACCAAGGCTTCCGCCAATAATCAGTACTGTTCGTTTTTGATTATCTAAGCCAAAATGCTTTAAAGCTTGTTCCTTTTTGCCGTCGATTTGTGTAATTTCTTCCCGTACAGGATTGCCAGTCAAAATGACTTTATCACCAAAGAAGCGTTCCATATTCTCGTACGCCACACATACTTTTTTGACTTTTGATGCCAATAATTTATTGGTAACTCCAGCATAAGAATTTTGTTCTTGCACCAAAGCCGGCACACCAGCACGAGCCGCCATGTAAAGTGTCGGGCCACTCGCATATCCGCCAACGCCAACAGCTACATCAGGCTTAAATTTTCGAACAATCGACCAAGCTTTAAACAAACTCGACATCAATTTAAACGGAAACATCAAATTTCGTAAAGTCAATTGACGATGAAATCCACTAATCCATAAACCTTTTATTGGAAAACCCGCTTTCGGGACTTTTTCCATCTCGATTTTATCCTTTGCACCGACAAATAAAATGTCTGCACTAGGTTCAATCGTTTTTATCGCTTTTGCTATGGCAATCGCAGGAAAAACGTGTCCGCCTGTTCCGCCGCCACTTATTATTATTTTCATGTGTTATATTGCTATTAATGCTTCACCTTTCCCTGATCCTTTCCTCAAGGAAAGGGAATGACTACCTGCTTAAATATCTCAACTAAAACTCAATTTTCAACCTACACTTACCCAATTCAATCTTTTTGATATTTGTATTAGGGAAAGGTGATGATCAAAGTTTCTGCACGTATTTACTTACGCTTAATATCATTCCTATTGAAATACAAGTGAACATCATCGATGTTCCTCCCATACTTATCATTGGCAAAGTCAAACCAGTCACAGGCACTAAATGTACGACAACTGCCATATTTATCAATGCTTGTAAGACCAACAACAAACTCAACCCCAACGCTAACATTGCACCAAATGCCTTCGAGCTTACAGTCACTAATCGCACACAACGAATAAACAACAGAATGTATAGCATCAATACCGCCAATCCTCCTAACAAGCCATATTCCTCGACAATTATCGCATAAATAAAGTCTGCATAAGCGGAAGGCAAATAATTTCGTTGAAAGGAATTTCCTGGACCAACACCAATAAAGCCACCTTCAGCAATGGCCATTTTTCCTTGCTGTACCTGAAACTCGCCATCTGTATTTGTTCTAAAATTATACAAACGCTCTGCCCAAGTATCAACTCGAATAAAGTCCGGAAAAACATCGCCCAAAACGACTAACAAGCCAAATGTTGCAATTCCTAAACCTAATAATACCAGTATGTATTTAGTCGCTACACGTCCCATGAACATCAACAAAATACACGTCAAAAACAACAACATTGCCGTCGATAAATCCGCCGGTGCAATCAATCCACAAATCACAACTACCGGAATAATTATTGGTAAGAATGCCGATTTAAAATCCGTGATATATTCCTGTTTTGACGAGATCATTCGAGCTACATACGTGATCAATGCTAACTTTGCGAAATCCGATGCTTGAAATGTCATTCCAATTCCCGGTATCGCAATCCAACGCCTTGCGTTATTGATTTCCACACCAAATAACAACGTAAAAATCAATAACGGCACCGCAACCGTTATCATAATCGGTGCCCAAGCCGAATATTTCATGTAATGCAAGTAGTGTGCTAAGTACATTAACAACAAGCCCCCAAACAGCAACGTCATGTGTCGCATCACGTAATTTGTCGAGTAGTTGTACTTAAACTCCAATGTCCCAGTAGCCGAATAAACTGCCAATATAGAGAACATTGATAGCAATGCTACTACCAACCAAATCACCTTATCTCCCCCTAATGTTCTTAAAAATGCACCCACTTTTTTTAGATGTGAGATAGGAAATTTGAGATTTGAGATGACGGATAAAATTGTCTAACATCTCAAATCTCAAATCTCATATCAATTCATTCACTGCTTCTCGAAACAAATCTCCACGCTTTCCATAATTCAAAAATAAATCAAAACTCGAACACGCAGGCGACAACAAAACAACTTCGCCTTCCCTTGCTATGCTTGCCGCAATTTCGACCGCTTCTTTTGCCGTTTTTGCCGTCTGATTTTTATCATATAAATCTGGAAAAGCAGCTTTGAATTTTGAATCATCGGCGGCTAAACAAATCATCGTTCTGACTTTTTCATTGACTAATGCTCGAATTTCTTCATAATCATTACCTTTATCAATGCCGCCAATTACCCAAACAATCGGTTTTTTCATCGCCATCAACGCATATTTTACGGCGTCGATATTTGTCGCTTTACTATCGTTGATATAATCCACACCGTTGAACGTTCGGACAAACTCCATTCGGTGCGGTTCATTGACGAAAGTCTGCAAACCTTTTAAAATTGCCTCATCACTTACGCCACAACTTTTTGCGGCAGCAATCGCACAACTTGCGTTGAAATGATTGTGCGGTCCTTGTATCGTTAAATCAGATTTTGAAAATTGGCTTTCGCCAACTTTGATAGAATCCAATTTGAAATTCTCACTCGAAATACCATACATTTTTGCCGCTATCTGATTGACTTTAAGCCAATGTTGCATTGCATCGTTTTCGGTATTGTAAATAAATAAATCGTTTTCCGTTTGACTTTGCGTAATCCGGAATTTAGAAGCCACATAATTTTCCATTTTATAATCATATCTATCCAAATGATCAGGCGAAATATTGACTAATATGCCGATATTCGGTCGAAAATTATAACAATTATC
>CBFIHR010000153.1:0-4052 GCA_965662365.1 Saprospiraceae bacterium | reverse complement strand
CGTACAGACACATAAAGTCCAAGTATGAGTTCAAAGATTAGAATGAAAAAAACTTGCCAATTTTGTAATAAGGTTTTTATTGCGAAAACTACTGTTACCAAGTACTGTGGAGACCCTTGTGCGAAAAAAGCCTATAAAAAAAGGAAGCGTGATGAGAAGATTTCAAATGCAAAAGAGGAAGAAGTGCAACGGACTTTTGACTCAACTTTAGGGGAGAGATTATTCCTAAATAAAGAAGAAGCCGCAGAATTATTAGGTGTTAGTAGTAAAACTATTTATCGCATGATAAAACGAGGTGAATTAAAAGCTAAAAAACTTGGTAGAAGGGTTATTATTGCTCGGAAGGATATTGATAAAATGTTTTCTGATGAGGAGTAGAATGCTTATTTTCAAGAATATTATAATCGTAAATAATACAAACTAAAAATATGAAAAGACTGGTTAATGATATAAAAACTATTCTTCAAGTTGCACGGCAAGAAACCTATCAAGCAATTAGTCATTCAATGGTTAAAGCTTATTGGTTGATGGGACAAAGGATAGTTGAAGAAGAACAGGAGGGAAATTCTGTGGCAATACATGGTGAAGGTTTACTGAAAAACTTGTCAAAGGAATTAACTGCTGAATTTGGGAAAGGTTTTTCTTATGCCAACTTACGAAATTTTAGACAATTTTATCTGATATATCCTAATTGGGAGAATTGCTACACACTGTGTAGCAATTTGAGTTGGAGTCATAATCGACTGATAATGAGAGTTTCAAGTGATGCTGCTCGTACCTTTTATTTAAATGAAGCGAAACGTAATCAATGGAGTGTAAGAGAAACAGAACGCCAAATAAAATCTCAATACTATGAACGTTTATTAAGCACTCAGAAGCAAATTTCGCACTCAAATAAACTTCAAAAGTTAGATGATAAGAAATATGAATTTATCAAAGACCCTTATGTTTTCGAGTTCTTAAATATTCCTCAAACCGAAAATGATAATGAAAAGGAATTAGAAACCTTATTACTTAATGATTTACAACAATTCTTTTTGGAGTTAGGAAAAGGCTTTTCTTTTGTCGGGCGACAATTTAGAATTAGTACAGAAACAACTCACTTTTATATCGACTTGGTATTTTACAATTATATATTGAAATGCTTTGTATTGTTTGATTTAAAAATCATCAAACTCTCACATCAAGACGTTGGGCAGATGGATATGTATATCCGAATGTTTGATGACATCAAAAAAGGAATAGACGACAATCCTACTATCGGAATAATTCTATGTGCTGATAAGGATGAAACAATGATTAAATATTCAATTCTTGATGGACATGAACAATTATTTGCAAGTAAATATTTGACGTATTTACCAACAGAAGAAGAGTTATCAAATGAAATTGACTATGTAAAACGATTAAATCAAAAGTCTAAATCATAATAAATGACTAAAGTAACACTCAGACAAAAGAAGCTAAAAAGTGGAAAGTTAAGTTTGTATCTTGATTTCTATCCGCCAATAATTAATCCTGAAACTGGAAAATCTACAAGACGTGAGTTCTTGAATATTCATATCTTAGATAATCCGAAGAAGCCGAAAGAGAAAAAGGAAAACAAGGATAAGATACAAATAGCTGAAGGTATTCGTGCGAAACGTCAAATTGATTTATTGAAGGAAGATTATGATTTTTTAAAATCGGATAATTCTAAGGAAAACTTCTTGGACTATATTGATACGAAACTTAAAAAACGGGAAAAATCAGGTGTCAATTACGATACGTGGCGTTCGATGTTCAATTACTTGAAGCGATTTACTAACGGTTATCTTGCAATGAAAAATGTCAATTCACGATTTATTGAGAACTTCAAAGAATATCTACTGACCACTTCGACTTTCAAAAGTGAAACCCAAAAACTACATCAGAACTCTGCAAGTGCTTATTTTAATGTCTTTCGTGAAGCTGTTGCTCAGGCTTTTAATGATGATTTGATTAAGAAAAATCCGTTACCACAAGTGAAAACAATTCCAAATATTGAATCACAACGAGAATTTTTAGAAATATCAGAAGTTGAAAAATTATTTAACACGCCTTGTAAATCACCTGTTATCAAAAAGGCATTCTTATTTGCTTGTTTGACAGGTTTACGTAAAGTAGATATTAAAGACTTAACTTGGGGAGAAATCTATCATTCGGAACAAAATGGTTATTATATTCGCTTTCGCCAAAAGAAAACTGAAATTCCGCAGACATTAAATATTCCTCAAAAAGCGGTTGATTTATTGGGCAAAAAAGGCAAAAAGAAGGATTTGATTTTTAAAGATGTTACCAAATCTATTTATAGAATCCTGCCTCAATGGGTTCTTTCTGCTGGAATAGATAAGCATATCACGTTTCATTGTGCCAGACATACTGCTGCAACGATGCACATTACTTTGGGAACTGACTTATACACTGTCTCTGAATTGCTTGGGCATAGCAGCATAAAGAATACGCAGATTTATGCGAAGATTATTAGTAAGAAGAAGATGGAAGCCGTTGGGCGATTTGATGAGTTGAAATTTTAAAATATTGATTAATGGATGAGTTAATTAAAGATTTTGTAAGTAATAGATTTAGCATTTATGATATTAATCCTGCTTTATCATTTACTGTAAAAAATAATGTCAATAGAACATATCAACCTGAGACGATTGAGGTAATAGCTGGTTTAGCCTACGATATTAAATTTTATCAGTTTAATAATAATATATTCAGTTCACCTATCAAACATCACGAAAAAGAATATATTCAAGAGGAAACGGCAAAAGAAAAAAAGAATTTTGAGGATAAAATCAATCAATGTATATTTCCTAACACTCACTGGTTTGTTACTGATAAAGGATTTCATTATTATCACCATCAATACATAATACAACGGTCAGATAATTCCGATAGCTTCGATACTTTTTTTGCGTTACAATGGAGTTGTTACAGCTTGTATGAAATGAAGAATTTTTTAACATACCATTATGGTAAACATGATAGTATAGAAGACTATCCATTTTATTTACAAATGTTATTAATTCAGTTTGAGGACTTCTTTGAAAATCTTATTTCCGTTCAAAGAATGCTTGATATGTTTTTAAAAAACCTCGATAATACTTCAGTTAAAAATGATAAAGTTCAAGTTATCAAACAAGTACCTGAGCCAATAATTCTATTTGAATTAGACACCTTATTAGAAATATTACTGCCTTATTTTCCTAATGAAAAAGATGATAGTAGGCTTAGAGCTGCTTTTTACAATGAAGACTTATCATTCCCACTATATTTTTCAGAAAGTGCCGCTACAATTGGATATTTGTTTATTCAACTTGATAATGAAAAAAATCTCAAAATTAATAAATCGAAAACCGCAAAATGGCTAAATAAATACATTACAACTAATTCTCAGAAATCTAAAGAAGTTAAAAATATTCCGCTCCCGTATGCTGAGAAATGTTTGCGAGCAAATAATAAAGAACCCAGAAATAGTATCAATCTCGAAGAGTATTTTAAACAAATTAGTAAATAATCAAAAAAAGAATGTCGGATATATATCCGAAAAAATATCCGATATATATCGGATATTTTTTTTCCTCTTAATATTTATCATTATTGCATTGAAATTAATTATTCACGACATCAAATGATAAATACTTCTATTAAGTTGAATATGATATTCGCTAAGAAGTTTAATCCATTTAATTTACCATTTGATAAAATAAAAAATATCATGGATTTAATGAGCTTTCCAGAGAGAGTAAAATTTGAAATTAGTAAAGGGGACTTAATGGCATTTGCAGAGTATTTGATTAATAACAATGATTCATCAAAAAAGGGATTAGAAGCGGAAGAATTTATCTATTTAAAAGATGTATCAGACTTGTCAGGTTTAGCAAAGCAAACAATTTATGGTCGAGTATCAAAAGGAACAATTCCTTACTACAAAACTGAGGATGGAAAAAGATTGAGATTCAAAAAATCTGAAATCTTAGAATGGATGCAATCAGGTAAAAAGTATTCAAAGAATAAAGTTGACC
>CBFIHR010000152.1:0-4389 GCA_965662365.1 Saprospiraceae bacterium | reverse complement strand
TTCAAACGGAATATTTAGCAAAAAATCCGGACATCAAAACTCGATTAGAAATCGAAAATGCTTTCCATCAATATATCACACAAAATCCTGATGATGCCAAAGCCTTGAAAAAGAAAATCGCCAAGTACTTTAGTATTTTACGCAGGATAGAATTTGTCATTACTTTCGATGACAAATACACCGAAAAAGTATTTTTGGAATTTTGGAGACGCTACAATAACGAGTACAACCAAATCAACCGCAACACAGAGAAAAAAGACGATGTAGAAATCTATTACGATTATAAAATCGGAATCGTAGCACCTCCCGAAGGGGCTGAGTACATTGAAAGTAGTCTATCAGGTACAGCAGAAGAAAGACCTCAATCATCTTATGGTAACGGAAAGGCAGGCGTTGGTCGCCAATTATCTATTTTAGATATTATCCGCCAACGCAACCAAGAAGAGGAAGCCATCGAAGAATTGATAGATGCGTTTAATGATAAAATTGAATCACTGTTTGACTTCATCAAAACCCACAAAGATGGCGAACGGTTTGTTTCAAAACTCAAAAGCGATAGAACAACCTTTACATATGAAGATATTATAAATGAGTTTAATCGCTTTTATACTCGCTACTTTCGAAAGCACAAGGATGATCTTAGTAATAAATTCAAAAAAGAAACTAAGGATATGATTGGGCAGCTGTGTGATTTGTTTGAGGATAGAATAAAAGATGAAACAGTATGAGTCAGCCCAAAAAACATCACTTCGTCCCTCAGGTTTATTTACAGCGTTTTGCTTTTGACGATAAAGGAGGTTTATTTTATTTGATGATATATTCAAAATAATAAAAAGATCATCGCCAAAGCCGACGAAGTGAAGATTGAGTTAATCGTACCATTTTGGAATTGAAATCCATACTACTATACATTTTTGAAAGATTATATCTTGAAAAAAACAAATATCCTGTAACTTGTTGATAATCAGACCTGACAGGTTTTTAAAACCTGTCAGGTCTTTGCCACAAAATAAGAATGTATAGTACTATGGTAAAATAGCTTACGACTCGAAAAGTATAAATCCAAACCCTGCTCAATTAAGCCTAAGGATCAAAATGATCCGCCAAAATCAGTTCGATCCAAAATAAAATCTCACTAAATTTATCTCACAATTCGCTCAAACTTCAATAATTCTCGGTTCAAAACCTTTCCTCTTTTCAAAACTTCCTGACAAACAAGGTCTTACTACCTATATTTGAGTAGTTCGTTTTTAATTAAAAAATAAAATACATCTCATTTGATAATTTTGAATAGCTTTATGATTAATTAATCATGCTTTTTAGTCTAAATTTGGTCGAAAATCATCTAAAAGTCGTATTTTGATGATTGATCAAAATTCTAATGCCCAACTTATTCGGTTATTGCATAGAAGAGATTTAAAACCGAGGGCTACTAAAAACATTTTATTAAAAGAAATTTCAAAACATCAATAAAAATCAAAATAACTATGGATAAATTGATCGTGGTCTTTTTAGGACTGCTACTTTCAACAAGTTGTAATCAGACAAATCAAGAAGAAAAAGCTAATCCAAATAATACTCTATTGAAAAAAAAATCACAGGTGCTTATTGAAAAAGATGGTCAAGTATTTAGAGATTTAAACGGTAATCAAAAATTAGATATTTACGAAGATATCAATCAACCGATTGAAGCGAGAATTGACGACTTATTGAGTCAAATGACTTTAGAGGAAAAGGCAGGAATGATGTTTATTAATGGTGCGCCTGTCAGCAAAGATGCGAAGCCAGACGGCAACGAAGGCCTTGAAGGACCTGCTTCAAGAATGGCTTCAGTCGTCCAGAATATGGACACTTTAAAAATGACTCATTTTAATATATGGGATATTCCTGCTGACCCGAATATTTTTGCCAAATGGTACAACAATGTACAGCAAGTTGCTGAAAAAACAAGGTTAGGTATTCCGATTACCATTGCCTCTGACCCTCGTCATCATCTTGGTCAAAATGTAATTGGTATGGCTTCTACTGGATTTAGCCAGTTTTGTGAAATGCCAGGTTTTGCTGCGATTGGCGACGAAAAATTAGTGGCTGAATTTGCCGATATTGTCCGTCAAGAATACCTTGCTATCGGTATTCGAGAAGCCTTGCATCCACAAATTGACTTGGCAACAGAGCCTCGTTGGGCAAGGATTAGTGGTAACTTTAGTGAAGATGCAGCACTAACCGCTCGATTGGTAAAACCTTATATCAAAGGTTTACAAGGAGATGAATTGAGTAAGGGCGTGGCTTGTATGACGAAACACTTCCCAGGAGGTGGCCCACAAAAAGAAGGGTTAGATCCACATTTTTCATTTCAAAAAGGACAAATTTATCCAGGTGGTAATTTTGATTATCATTTGATTCCTTTTGAAGCCGCTTTTGAAGTAGGTACGGCTGCCATCATGCCTTATTATGGTATTCCGACTGACCAAACAGATGAAAATGTGGCGATGTCTTACAACAAAACGATTATTACTACTTTGCTAAGAGAAAAGTACAAATATGATGGGGTCGTTTGTACCGATTGGGGCTTAATCACTGATTTGTCAATGGGGCCAGATGTCGTTTGGAAAGCAAGGGCTTGGGGCGTAGAAGATTTGAATGCCGCAGAACGAGCTTTGAAAATCATTGAGGCAGGTTGTGATCAATTTGGTGGCGAAAGCAGACCAGAATTAATCGTACAATTAGTAAAAGAAGGAAAATTAACAGAAGAGCGAATCGATATTTCAATTAAACGTTTATTAAAACAAAAATTTGAATTAGGCTTGTTTGATAATCCTTTTGTTGATGAAACTAAAGTTGATGAAATCATTGGTACAGCAACGTCAAGAGCCTTGGGAGAGCGAACACAGCAGATCTCTATGACGCTTTTAAAAAATGATAATGCCGCCTTGCCTTTGGCACAGAAACAACTGAAAGTCTATATTGAAAATATGGATAGTGCAACGGTAGCCAACTACGCAACCGTTGTAAACACAGCAGAAGAGGCAGACTTTGCAATTATTAGAATCAATACGCCATGGTATCCTATCGAAACCAAAAACTTTTTCGCCGCCTCTTTTCATCACGGAGATTTAGACTTTAAAGGAGCAGAGAAAAAAAGAATTTTAGATTTATTGAATAAAGTACCAACCATTGTTGATATTTATTTAGATAGACCTGCTGTGATTCCTGACATTACAAACGCAGCAACGGCTTTAATTGCGGATTATGGAGCAAGTGACAAATCGGTTTGTGAAGTACTTTTTGGAAATATCGCACCACAAGGCAAATTGCCGTTTGAGTTGCCTTCCTCCATGCAAGCCGTAAAAAACCAGCAACCCGATGTTCCTTATGATAGTGAAAATCCGTTGTTCCAATTTGGGTTTGGATTAACTTACCAGGACAAATAAATCTGAATATATTCAATCATAAATACGCCTACTTATAGTCTGATGATTTAGGATTCGAGAATCCTAAATCATCAGATAATACAAACAGTTTTCCTGTAAAAATCATTTTGAATCCCAAAAGTTACAGGACACAATTTTTGATGCTGTAAGAAATATACACGTACAAATCAATAAACCAAATCCTTACGCAAACAACTTAAAGCAATTGAATCAGCTCAAGTAAGCCAAAGAAATCATATTGTAAGCCAAAGAAATCGTATTGCAAGTGAAAGAAATCATATTGCAACGCAAAGAAATCGTATTGTAACATAAAGGTCGGTAAACATTTGAACGAGAAAAGGGCAGTACTACACAGCCGTTTTAGCGAAAGCGAATAAAAATAAAAACCATTTTTTTAGGAAAAGAGGTTTTATGCTTCAAGCAAAAGTATTTTAAAAAATGATAGAAATAAAAGTCGCCGAATTAATGGCAAAAATGACCTTAGAGGAAAAAGTCGGTCAGATGGTGCAACATTCTGGTGCAGAGGAAATCACTGGAACAGTTGCTCGGGATATTAATTACAAAACAGACAGAATCAAACGAGGTTTGGTCGGTTCGATGTTGAATGTAACGTCGATGAAAAAAATTCGGGAGTTTCAACAAATGGCAGTGCAGCATAGCCGTTTAGGCATTCCGATGATTTTTGCTTACGATGTGATTCATGGCTATAAAACCATGTTTCCGATTCCGTTAGGAGAGACAGCAAGTTGGGACATGGACGTCTTAGAAGCTGGGGCAAGAGTTGCGGCCAAAGAAACAGCTGCAAGTGGCTTGCATTGGACATTTGCACCGATGATGGATACAATGCGAGATGCTCGCTGGGGACGAGTGATGGAAGGTGCGGGCGAAGATGTATGCTTAAACGTTCAAGCCGCAATCGCAAGAATCAAAGGGTTTCAAGGCGACAATTTGAGCAAGG
>CBFIHR010000151.1:0-4446 GCA_965662365.1 Saprospiraceae bacterium | reverse complement strand
ACGGTCAGAATAAGTGGATAAATTTACTTAGCGTATTCATTTTAATTAAAAAGCACCTATTTTGAATTTATTACAGGCTAAAAAACCTTGAAATAAGAAATATTGCAAACTTAATCCAAGTTAATTTTCTTTAAACTTTAGTTAGCACAATAACATGCTTAAAATAAAAATAAATAACTGTATCTTTGCGGCATGATGGAAGAATTAGAGAATTTTGAGGCGTTAGGGCTGAAAGCAGAAATCGTAAAAGCAATCACCGAAAAAGGTTATGAAACGCCAACGCCAGTGCAAAGAGAAGCAATCAAACACATTATTAATAGTGATCAGGATTTAGTCGCTTTAGCACAAACAGGAACAGGAAAAACAGCGGCATTTAGTTTGCCAATATTACACCGATTAGACACCTCAGTAAAAAAACCACAAGTACTTGTCCTTTCTCCGACTCGTGAGTTAGGGATTCAAATCGCCAAGAACATTGAAGGTTATACGAAGCATTTACCAAAAGTAAATTCAGTAGCCGTTTATGGCGGTGCAAGCATCGAAGGACAAATTAGAACGATAAAAAGAGGCGTTCATGTTGTTGTGGGTACACCGGGAAGAACACTGGATTTAATTCGTCGTAAACAATTAGATTTTTCTAATATTCAATGGTTAGTCTTAGATGAAGCCGATGAAATGTTGTCGATGGGTTTTTCAGATGACTTAGACGCTATACTTGAAGGGACTCCAAAAGACAAGCAAACACTACTTTTCTCGGCAACAATGCCACCAGAAATTAGTCGTATTGCAAAGAAGTACATGTCGGATTATGCCGAAATCACTATCGGTTCGAAAAATATCGGAGCGAAAAACGTAGAACATCACTACTATCAAGTGCGAGCAAAAGATAGATATGCTGCCTTAAAACGTATTGTGGATTTTCACCCAGATGTTTATGGTATTATTTTCTGTCGTACTCGTCAAGAAACGAAAGATATTGCTGATTCCTTATCACAAGAAGGATACAATGCCGATGCAATTCATGGCGATGTGTCTCAAGCTCAACGAGAGTTTGTAATGCGACGTTTTCGTAAGAAACAAATACAGCTATTAGTAGCGACGGATGTAGCAGCAAGAGGGGTTGATGTCAATGACCTGACACACGTTATTAACTACAATCTACCTGATGATCCTGAAGTCTATGTTCACCGAAGCGGTCGTACAGGTCGTGCTGGCAAAGATGGAACATCAATCACGATTATTCACGGACGAGAGCAAGGAAAATTACGTGCTGTTCAAAAAATGGTGAGTAAAGAGTTTACTAAAAAACTCGTTCCGTCGGGAGAGGAAATTTGTAAAACGCAATTGCTTCATTTCATTGGTAAAATGAAAGAAGTAGAAGTCAAAGAAGATGAGATTTCAGACTTTTTACCTGCTATTTACGAAAAGTTAGAAGATTTATCAAAAGAAGAAATCATCAAAGGTTTCGTGTCGTTGGAGTTCAATCGCTTTTTGAAATATTATGAAAACGCAGAGGATTTAAATGCTGCCGCTTCAAATAGCAGAGATAAAAGAGATAGAGACAGGGACGATAGAGGAGACAGAAAAAGTCGTAGAGATAATTCTAATTTTAGCCGTTTCCACCTGGACATCGGTCAAAAACACGGGGCAACTCCAAAAGATATTATCACACTTATCAATAAAGCATTCAAAAATGAACGTGTTGATATCGGTCAGATTGATATTATGAAATCGTTCTCTTTCTTTGAGGTAGAAAATGATTTTGCGGGTGAAGTTCCTGATGCTTTTAATGGTATCCGTTTCAAAAAATTCGATGTAAGTGCAGAAGCTGCAAAGCCTCGTCCAAAACGTAGAGATGGAAAAGCATTCGGAAGCGGAAAACCTAAAAGTAAACGTGGTGGAAATTACCGATTCGATAGCAAAATGTCATCTGGTGATTCGAAAAAGCGTAAGAAAAAAGGCGGTAAAAAACGTAAACCGTTTTAAGAACAAGGTATAAAAGACATTTATACATGTAAAAGCCGTTACTTCTCATCGAAATAACGGCTTTATAATTTCATAAAATATCTATTAGTACAGGAAGACGACTTACTTTCTTTTGCCTAATTCCGCTGAAAAGTACAAATTAATAAAATAAGGTCGATTGTCCGCTTCCAACATAATCGGAATGGATTTATTGTAAACATTAATCATAATTCCTACTTCTACGGCTCGAATGAATTCTTCAAAAGCTCCCCAATCTAAATGTAGTGCCGCTTTGGCCTGCCCACCAAACGCCAGACTAATATCTCCGAAGCCATAACCAAAACCACCACCGCCAACAATATCATTTCTATCTAAAAAAGAAGAAGCATTCTCTTCTGAGTACGATTCTATAACTGTTGCATTACGATTGTCCGTACGGTATAATTCTAAGTAATAAGGCTTAATAAAGCCTAAAGTCGGCCCAAAAGAATAGGACATTCCGACTGCAACCCCTTGTTTTTTCGCTTTTCCTGAGAAATAATACTTTTGACCGTAACCGCCGTTTAAGGCAAAAAAACTATTTTGTTTACCAAAAGTAAACGATGTGCCATTGCTGCCAGGCCGTGCAGGATTAAATTGAATCCTATCTAAATATTCTTGAGGATGTTTTAGGTGTACCAATTCGACTTGCCAGGTAGTTGTCCGATAGTAGGTTTTTAGTTGACCATAGTTAAACCCTAAAGCGAAACCATTCGTATGAAAACGAAACAAGCCAGACATTTCAGTATTATAAATAATGCCTTGCGGCTGTTTTTTTATAGCTTCTTTTAACGATTGAGCAGGCAGCACAGCAACATAAAGCACACTCAAAACAGCAATGATGAATATTTTTTTTATCATAATTGATTATTTTATCGACTTGATTATTAACAATCCCAGATTTATCTAACTAATGATGTTCAAGGGTTTATTATTTAATCTTGAGTCTAAATTTATATAAAATAACGAAGAAAAACCAGTAAAGTGCCAGAGAGTGATTCTTATTTTAAGTCTATTTTATTAGAAACAACGAATTTTGTTTGGGCAATCACAAAAAATTGAATCGTTCTGCATATTTATAAGACAAAATATCAATTAGAGTTGTTTAATTTTTGACAAAACCCTGTATAAATAAAAGGAAAAGATGTTACAAATCATAGCATCGAGTTAGGAAACACCTTAATCGGCGAACCTTCTGCGACCATAATGTTATACGGTAATTTTCCATTCAAAACTGCCCAATTTTCACCATATAATTTATCAAAATGAACATCCATTTCAAAACGAGTCTTTAGAGGATAAATTCGCCAAGTCGGATGTTCGACTTTATAAACCGTCAACTTTCCAGTCTTTGACTGACCAAAGCCCCATTCATGTTCTTTAAAAAATTGTTCGGTAGAATCATCAGACGGGAAATAAGGTTTATTTTCGACTATAAATTTCAAATCGTGTTCGATTCGTCCCTTTTTCAACCAATGATTAATCGTCAATTTATCCTCCTCGATTTCATAAGAAGATTTCATTTGAATAGTCGTGTACGACTCGTTATAAAACCGATTCGCTACTGTTGCAATACAAGGTTTTGGTACAAACTCTTTGATAAAAACAACCCCTCGACGAACCTGCCCGTCGCTCATTCGCTGACGTACATAAAACCGTAAATTCACCTCGGGAAAGTCCACATGAAATGGAATTTTGAACCCTTTTACACGAGTATCCAAAAAGTCAAAAGCAACAAAACTTACAAATGTTCGCCCTTTGTACAAGTCTAATTCTAAACCTTCCGGCAGATATTCTTCTAATAAAAAAGGCTCGACGTCGTAAGTTAATAAAATCACACGTTGCCATTCTGCTGTTAAAAACGGTTTCATAATTACTGATTATTGATTTATTCAACTTTTGAATTGCTTTTGAATTGCTTTTGAATTACTTTTAACAAATTACAGAAAATCTTCCGCTTTTGTTTACAAACTGATGTATTAAAAATTCGGTCGCTTGTAAAATGTTAAACACCTTATTTTAAAGGAAAGCAACAAGATATTTTTTGTTTAAATTTCATTCCCAAGGTTTCGGAATAGACAACACGAATATCTTTTTTATTTTGGTACTTCAGTAAAAACAGGAGGACGAAAAAAGTTGATATTCAATCCTTTTGAGATCATTTTATCCTACTATTTTATCAAATAATTTAAGAATATCATGTATCAACTTCGTTTTATCAGCAATTCTCGATTTCAAAAAAATAATACATAATCTTGCTAAAGGTAGTAAATTTCGAGCTATTTTGTTAGCATGATAATCGGAGTTTACACAGCAATCATAAGAAATATAAACCTTTGCCCTACCCTTTTCTTGAATCTTCTACCAAGATAATCAACACTCAAATTTTCAAATTTTCGAGTTTATCCGTTCGTACCGTCTGCCTGTGTGTACATACAGACA
>CBFIHR010000150.1:0-4690 GCA_965662365.1 Saprospiraceae bacterium | reverse complement strand
AAGGTCAGAGAACCACCGAGTTCTCGGGGCAGGCATCACACGAGAGTTTCCTAAATGCCTGCCCCGAAACCTCGGTGGGTCTTTAATCGAATACTCAAAAACAAAATGGTTAATCGCATTTTCTGCAAATTGATTATACATCGCTCGACCTTCTGCGTGATAAACCGCTTCTAATTCTGTTCCATCGTATTCGATGCCACCAACGTAATAGAGTAGTCAAATTATAAATATCTTAATATGTAATTCACTCTGATTTACAATTATTTATAAAATTCCGAGTCAAAAACTGAAATTTAATTACTATTGATTATCAGTAACTTACACTTTATAAAAGTTATAATTTGACTACTCTAATGTTTAACGGTCGTTGTACCATTATCGTATTTGGTTTTTGTCAACTTGACACCTGCGGCATCATAAGTGATGTCAATATACGCATTTGGTGACCATTCAAATCTTGTTGGTAAGTTGAGGTGATTGTACGTTATCGTTACATCTTTATTTGCATCATACGTGACATTACCGTTTTCATCATACGTATAATCGGTGATGTTTAAACCATTGTCCTTGAAGCCTTTGGTCGTCAAGTTGGTATTGGTCGTATTTGATTCGTAGATTTTTAATAATTCATTTGAATTATTTGCATACGTATAAGTCATATCGTCTATCACACCCACCGAGGTTTCGGGGCAGGCGAATGAAGTTGCTAAACCATTACCATTAACTGCTGTTGCCCCTTTTCGCCACATCGTTTCGATATTGCCGTTTAGGTCATAAGTTGCGGACATATTCCCGAGTTCTCGGGATAAACTATAGCCACCTTGTGTTGCGGTGATGATTTGATTATTATTGTTTTCATCCATTTCTATGTAATCGGCACTTGTTAAGCGATTAAGGTTGTCATATTCCAACTTATACGCCTTTTTGTTTTCGCCTCTTACTCGCCAAGTTGAGCGATAGCGAAATCCCGATTTCTCGGGGTCATGCCTGTGATATTGCCATCATATCGTCCATTTACATTCAAAATATTATTAGACTGTGTATAGTCAAAGTGCATCGCAAAAAGGTCATTATCGTTGTCATTCGCAACGGTCGTTAGCCATTTATTTTGATAAAAATAGAGTACTTCATCTTTTATCATTTCTACGGTTGTCGCATCGTTGATGCCCATATTAATTAGTGCGGTATTCAGTTGTGTTTCAAGTGTTGCTAAGGCTTGATCTATATTGCTCTCATTGATTGTACCAATATTGCCGATATTCACCGAGCCATTTAGTGCCGAGATAATAGCCGAAGTTTGGTCAACTTCCATATTTATAGTTTCCTCTTCGCCACCTTCTTCGATAGCAATTTCTTCGTTTGTTCCATCTAATTCCACTTCTATATTGCCATTCGTAATTTGTGTCACCAAACCATTAACCAACTGATCTTGCAACTCCGTAGCTGTAATCACGCCAAACTCAATATCATTAATATCCGTCAACCATCCTCGTAGATTGTATTTATAATCTACGTTTTGCAAAAAGGTTTGATTGTTTGGTGAATGTAGCTTTTTCTCTATCAGTTGCGATAATTCATTATACTCATTTTCAGTTAAACGAATCGTTTTAGGACTTGCACCACCGACTTCGTCTATATAAAGGTCATGATACAACACTCGACCTGCATGGTCATATCCAAATTTATTATTGATTAATAAATCTGCTTTTCCTGACTTCGTATGTTTGCGTTCTGTTTCAAGTACTTTGCCTGAAAAATCATATCTTGTGGTCGTTAAATCTTCGCCACTCAAATGATGTTCGCCTTTGACTTGTATCACTCGACCATATTTATCATAGAAGGTAATGGTATGTAGCCAAGTATTGCCACCATCTAAAACTTTCACTTTTGTACCAATTAGTTTTCCTTTTGTACGAGTAAACTGAGCCGAAGCAGGAACGCCAATACGAGAGGCAAAACTATAATCATTTGTACCATCATCATTAAAATCATAGTCATCATAATACGTCACACTCAATATATCGGTTGTATTCGGAAAGGCATTATTGGTATAAGATTCTGATGAAGAATTTGGTGTTTCATACAAGTCATAGCCACTTGACGGCACTAAGTACGTCGTAACATTGCTAATTGTATGACGAGAATTTCCTGCTTGTGTCGCCGTTCCTGTTTTAGTCGAAATACTCACACTCGAAACCGTCGTAATTCCCGATTGAATCGGACGACTTAGCTCATCATATTTTGTAAACGACCATTTGCCATTAGTGCGTTGTTTGCCATCTTGTGTCAGTACCAATCGGTCTAACACATCATAAACCATAATAATCGGTTCTGCATTTGGAATCTTTTTCTCTACCAAATGTCCACGAGAATCATAACGATATTCGTACAATAACTCATAGACCGAACTTAAAGAAAATAATCATTTCTATACACAAAAGACTATGTATCAAAAAACTAAAAAGCTAATACAGCCTATATTACAATAAGGATAGATAATACTAAAAAGTGATATTTGGATGTGTCAAATACCACTTTCATTAAATTAATTAGCTATGATTTTATACTGGAATTGGTTTTCTAAACAATCATAATTTATACGAATCTTGCTCTTAACCTTTTCAACAAGTTCATAATTATTCTTTTTCCTAGAAACTTCATAAATTATAATTGATGTTTCAAGGTTACCATCTCTAAATGTTAATTCATTTATTTTAAGAACTTTAATTATTTTTTTATTTCTAGTTTTTCTAAAGATTTCTTTATCACTAATCATAACAAGATTAAATCCATTTAATTCACCCGAGTATTCATTAATGTACTTTTCTTTTTTAATGAATATCTTCTCATCATTGTATTGAATTAGATTTAAATAATCAAGGTGTATTTTTAACGCTTGGAAGTAGCCATCATTTTTATCGAATTCAACTTGACCTAAAGTTATGTTTACAAAATTTGAAAAAATAAAAAGAAATATTATAATTTTTTTCATAAGATTTTTTTTATTGAACCTATTTTAAATTAAAAAAAACGTAATGTGTTGTTTTTAAAACTGATTTAAAGCCCTATAGTTTTATACTTGAATTACCCTTAAAATAATTTTGATTTAGCTCATTGTCAGCTGTTACAAGACGAACATATTATAAAAATATCATTAATTAAAATAGGTTCATTATTGCAATTATTATACTATTCTATAAAGTTAACAAATTGATCATGAGGTAAAGTAGCGAGTACTCCTGTGTTATTATACATATATACTGTACCTTCTCCTCTAGCAAAAACATATCGTACTGCTTCTCCTGCATTATCTATATCTGTTTGCGAAGGTGCTTGTGCGTATGGAGTTGTTGTTGTAGTAGTACCTCCGCCAATAAGAGCGCCATCTCCTCCGAATGGATCTGGTTCAGCTATTTCTGTTTCAGTTATAGTTCCACTTGGGTGACTGTGAAACCTTGTTTTTTCCTCTTCGCTACCATCATAATCACTAAATTCTGCTCCTTTCTTAGGCGTAGTTACAGGTCCTGGTTCTCCTGGTTTCACAGTTCCATCTTTCATTATACTACCACCATATTCTCTATTATTTGCATCGTTAGTACCTCCTTCTCCGTTATCAGCTGAAACTATATCTACCATTGCCTGTCTGGTATCTGAGGAAGATTCTATTTCTGTTACGTTTGAATAATCAAATTCATTCTTAAAAGCTTCCTCGTTACCATTATTCTCTTCAATGAATTTTTTCATCTTTTTTAATTTAGATCTTGACTTTGCAACTTTACTATTTACAACATAAACTTTACCATCCTTTTTTCCATCATTACCAAGTTTTTGTCCATCACTATTTATAATGATACCATTAGGAGCTCTCCCATCAGGGTCAGTAAACATAATGGGGTTATTAAAAGTATAATTGTAAGGCGAATGCACAATAAACGCCTCCGCAAGCGGGTCAACACCATGCCATCTTCCTACACTTGCATCATACCATCTTGCACCATAATCATGTAAATCCAAACCAAAATCAGCATTCAACTCCTTCCCATTGTATGTATAATGCGTTTCAGAAATAATCACATTTCCATGACCTTCTTGCTTCATACCAAACGGATAATAATGCTCAACTTGTATAATTTCTTGTTCAGTCACTTGACCATTTCCATCAAGGTCAGAGAACATCACACGAGAGTTTCCAAGATGGTCTTTTAAAGAATATTCAAATACAAAGTTATTAATTGCACCCTCGGCAAATTGATTATATATGGCTCGACCTTCTGCATGATAGACCGCTTCTAATTCCGTTCCGTCGTATTCGATACCTCCGACATAGTGTTTGACGGTTACGGTACCATTATCATATTTTCTTTTGGTGAGTTTCACACCTGCGGCATCATACGTGATGTCAATATACTTTGTTGCTGTCCACTCGAATCTTGTCGGTAGGTTGAGGTGATTATACGTCATCGTGACCCCTTTGTTGGCATCATAGGTGACGTTACCATTTTCATCATACGTATAATCATTAGAAGCTACTTGATTATCCTTAAAACCATTATTCGCTAACTGCTGATTGATTGCCCCACCTGTCCATTTTGTATCTGCTATTTTTAATAACTCATTATCAAGTGGTTATACTCCGGAAATTTTCAATACGGATCAGGGAAGTCAGTTTACCTCAACACTTTTTACAAGT
>CBFIHR010000149.1:0-4698 GCA_965662365.1 Saprospiraceae bacterium | reverse complement strand
AATAATGGTTAATCTGTTTCATAAAATTGTTTTAAAATGTTAATTAAATGTATGTATTAAATAGTTTTTTGATTTGGTTAAATTGAAGTCTTCAAGATATGAGAAAAAGATGAAGAAAGCAAGAGCAATTTTTTCACTAAAATCTCATTAAAATAGACAATTTAAAAACATAAAACACTGATAATCAAATACTAAAAACCAATACCAATCTCATTATTTTTAACATTTACAATTAAAAACAGGTAGTTTTACGGGTATATTTTAACATAAAAAACCACCAACTTATACGAATTAAGTTAGTGGTTCTTAAGACTTAAACAGAAGGCATTTTGAAAATGCCTTCCGTTTTTGCCTACTGTGGCGTAATATCTTCCAATATGCAATTATTAAAATCAAAACGAACAGGGCGAGTTTCAAAATACTCTTGACCATTTAAGACTTTTCCAGTACGTCGAATAGCATATAAATTTCCTTGATTATCAAAAGTAACTTTAAGCAACTCATCACTCTCACAATTTTTTCTAACCATTTCTGCCTTTCGAGTTTCTACATGAATACGATTTAAACCTGAGCGGTCAGTCCAATAGATGTAAGCACCATCAGGTGACCAGGTTAAGCCTTCGTACAGATACTCTTTTATCAAAAAAATATTTTCCCATGTATTTTGTGATAAATCATATGTACTTAGATTAGAGTAATTATTCGTATTATCAATATCATCAATAATTCTTATTTGTGCTTTTTTCGACTTATCAGGAGAAATTAAGCCAAGTTGTATCCCTTCATTTGTAAGTTCATTCCCTAAATAATCTATAATTTTTGTTTCATTATTAGCTATGAAGGTAATTATCCTTTCGGTTTCTAAAATAAAGCCATTAATAGGTTCATTTGATACAATAGTACTATTAGTTCCATCATCGTTTATCCTTTCCAAGACTCCAGAAGTTTCTGTTAAAAAATATATCTGCCCATCTGTATGCCAAGTAGCTTTTACTATATTATTAGCTTCAAGTAATTTTGTAGCAGCCTTTGTTTGCAAGTTATGTTTTATTAATTGCTGTTTATAATAAGGTATTCCTTGTGATGTAATACGTCTTACGGCTCGAATAATTATCAATTCATTAGAGCTATTTGGCTTAAATTCAAGATAATAATGTAAAGTATCGGCAGATGTATAAGTTTGCGTCCAACTCCCATTATCTACTTCAGAACATTCATCAGGTTCACAAAGTGAAACGGTCAAACAGTCACTATTATCACAAATAATATCGTCTTTAGAACAACTTGTGAGAAGTAGGAGTAGAATTGATATAAAGAATATTTGTTTCATTTTTTTATAAATTGAAAAGCCTCCTTTGCTCAAACAAAAGCAAAGAAGGCTTTAGGTTATTAATTTATTTTAATAATTTTTTGGGTAAAGACTTCATTTTCTGCCTGTAAACGACAGCAATAAACACCAATAAATCCCTTTACCATCATCATCAATTTTTATTATTCAAAATCTCAATTTTCTACCATTCTTGAGAATCACATTTTGTGAATGATAGGATTGATTGTGTGAAAACTACTCAAAAATGTCTATTTCCGTACAAGTGTTTAGGTCGTATTCGATGATTTCGCCTTTTAGGCTGATTTCATTTCCACCAGATTTCCATGCTGTTTCTTTTCGTAAATAAAGCGTACCATTATTATCAAAATGTGGATATTCATACCTCAAACCCGAACCAAAATGTTTAGTAATTTTTTCAGCATAGTTATTAGATACATTTAAACGGTATAGACCTGAAATATCAGACCAGTAAATATACTCACCATCTTTACTCCAGCAAACACCAAATTTTGAAGCATCATTTATTTCAAAAATAATTTCCTTTTCTTCTGTTGTAAAATTGTATTTAATTATATCAGAACCTCCTGTAGCTTTTCCTTGTAAAAAAATCATTTGATTATTATCAGGCGAAATCGTCACATCAAAAGCAGCTTCTGTATTTATTGGAAACACTTTATTTTCATTGGTTTCTAAGTCAATTTTTACTAAACTGAATGATGAATCATCATAATAAATTAATTCTTCACCATCTAATGTTATCGCTCTAAGCCTGTTTATGTAACTACCAAAAGTAACTTGTGTCAAATCACTTCCGTCGCTTTTTATTTTGAATATATGACTGTTACTATTAAAATAAATCCAATTATCACGACTCCAGAGCGGTGCATTCAAACCATAAAGACCAGGACTTTCATAAATTAGCTGCTTTTGTTTGGTGCCTTTGTTATAGATAAATAATTGATAAGTAGCTAAAAAATCCACTATCTTGGTGTTTATATATACCAATTCATTTGAATTATTAGGATTTGTAGAAAAAGCCTGTTGTGTTCCATCTACATTATTGTATTGTGTTCCCCAAGAACTGCTAATAGAATCTTCTACAGGAATATACGCCTCACGAGGACAAGTTATCTCTATTATACAGTCACTATTGTTGCAAATAGGTTCATCATCAGAACATGAAATAATAAAGAGAAGTACTGGTAGAAATAAAAATATTTTTTTCATTTTACATATATTAAAAAGGCTTATACACTGCATTTTTGCAGCACATAAGCCCTTAATTTCTTAATTGATTTTTACGATTTTTTGAGTCGATATTTTATTACCCGCTTGTAAACGGCAAAGATAAATTCCCGTAGGTATGTTATCTAAAGACACACTAATATTATGTTGTCCTTTTATTTGTTGACCTGTCAAAACTGTTTTTATTAACTGTCCATTCAAATCAAAAATGTCCAACATTACATCAGTGGTTTCATCCAGCAGAAACTCTATATTCACACTATTATGCGTTGGTATAGGATATATTTTTAATTCATTTTCATTGTTTACAACGACTTCATCATTATTTGTAATTGTACCATTTACCACTAATGTATAAGGACAAATCGGATTTCCACCTAAAGGAGAAACGCCCCACCAATCCCATTGTGCCGTTGGATTAGGTATATAGTTAGCGGTAGAAGTACCAATAGCGTGATAACCGACTATCTTATACAAATAGGTCTTTGTGACTGCTTGTTGGCTATTGGCTGACAATAGTTCACACCATTTATGTTCTAAGTCATCAACATTAATAGTACTTTCATATCCTTCCGAAGCACTATTCCGAATCCATGAATTAATAACATTGCCACTACCAACATACGATTGATGATTGTACGTAATTGTTACTTCATTAATTTGAAGCACTAAGAAATCATTATTTCCCTGAGAGGATAGATGATTAGGCTGATAAAAGCTGAAAATAGTATTTGTTGGTACTATTGTAACAGAAGAACCAGCTCCCAATTCAGGGAAATGTAATATATGATTTTGGTCAATATATTGTAAAGCGGCTGTTGCATCATATTTTAAAGTAATGAAGTCGATTTGTGTGCCATTTTGTACTTCGCCTGTGACGATAATACTACCGTCAGGATTAACTTTGGCAGCTGTTGCTTTGGCATTTCCTGTTTCGCTGGAGCGAGTACGTCGCCAAAGTTCATTACCTAATTCATCATATTTTACAACTAATAAATCAGTCGTTAGATTGCTATTTTGAGTCAAGCCTACAATAAAAACATTTTTAAAAGCATCTAATTCAAGGTCAGCAGCACCATCTTCAAACCCTTCTCCATCGAAATTAACGACCCATTCCACATTTAGTGTAGATGATAATTTGACGGTTTGAATATCATAGTTTGTACCATTTTGTGTACCTCGACCTGTGATGTAGATAAAACCGTTATCGTCTTGAACCATATCCATCGGTTGGTCAAATCCTGTGATTCCCGAAGCGGTACGTTCTGTATTTTGAAGGATTCCATTATCATCATAATGAACGGTCGCATAATCCCATTCTTGTGGTGTATTCGCACTTGCACCAGTCACAATAACATTATTACCTTCTACTTCAATATTGACGGCTACATCTCTCAAGTTTGCATAATCATATTGTTGTGACCAAAGTAATGTCCCTGATGAATTATACTTAATAGTGGTATAATTCCAATCTGTGGTGCTGACTTGACTGCCACCTGTTACATAGATATTTCCATTATTATCCAAGGCAATATCTGCTGCCACATCATCAAAGTTGTTTGCATCGTGTGTTGCTGTCCAAAGTAATGTGCCGTTTGCAGCTAATTTTAAAGTTAGAAAGTCAAACGTATTAGAAACAGCATTAAAAATACTTCCTGTAACGAAAATATCTCCGTTTGTACCTGTCACTACATTCGTAGCATAATCTCGTCCGTTACTGGCATAGTTGTATTCGTATTGCCAAAGTAAAGTACCTTCAGGGTCATACTTTACAATCCAAACATTTTCTTCTTGTCCTGTTGTGTACGTGTTACCAACAATGATTAAATTATCCGAATTGTCTAAAGTAGATTTTTGATAAGTTAAATCATCAGCTGGTGTTCCTCCGTTTGCTTCCCATACTTTATTGGCTATCGTTTGAGCATTCATAAGTGTTGGAAGTAGTAAAAGTGTAAGCAAAATTAAACGCTGTACCAAGTTGTAACGCTGTGTAACGCTGTGTAACGCTGTGTAACGCTGTGTAAAAATCGCTTTGCCGATTTTTAGAATAATGGTTAATCTGTTTCATAAAATTGTTTTAAAATGTTAATTAAATGTATGTATTAAATAGTTTTTTGATTTGG
>CBFIHR010000148.1:0-4759 GCA_965662365.1 Saprospiraceae bacterium | reverse complement strand
TTGTTCATCAGGTGTACTGTTTCCATCATTAAAAAACATAAAATACTTCGCTCTTTCATCAATATTGTTGAGCTTAAACCACAATAACACTTGTGCGACATAGGGCGACATACTCCCTGTTAAATCCGCTGTGATAAGCATTTCGCTCCAATTATTTCGTTCAAAAACCGTTAAAACCGTAGAGTCAATTGACTCTTCATTTTCTTCATTCACGATTCTTTCAATATAACTGATTTCCTCCCGACCACGTTCCTCTGCAATATTAATCACAAAACCATGATACAATCGTTTCGCTTCCTCCATTGTCGTAGGGCCAGTTTGTTCAATAATGTTCCAAGTGACATTTTCTAACTCAAATATTTCCGGCATTACTTTTTTTAATCGCTGCAACCGATAACGATTTAATTTTGGTTGACTAAACCGCTCCGAACGCCTAAACTCGGTGTAAACCAAATCTATACTGACTAAGCGATCTAAATCATCAATTGTTGGGAGATTTTTCGTTTCGATATTGCTTTTAGCATAAGGCATTTTTATATAATACTCATTTTCTGAATCATCATAATAATCAATTTTTTCAGGTTTTAGAGCCATTATTTCCTCAATAGACTGCTGTGAATAAGCCGTGATTGCGACCATCAAAAGCATTGCGATTGACCATACTGTTTTCATAGATTTCCTTTTTAATTTTTGAAGAACCAGAATTTTTCATAAGATTATTTCCGCTTTCCTTTCGTGTGTAATAATGAGTAATTTTGCAAAAGTTACATGGAAATAAAACGATAGACAAGTCCATATTCAAAATTCAATAAATTTTAATTCTTTATTAAACAAAAAAATCATATATCTATTATATCCATTACAAAATTACACGGACGATTCTGTTCACACTACTTTTAACTATCAAAATATAAATGCGAATAATTATCAAAACTCAAGTGGAACAAGATTATCAGACTGTTTTTAGTCGATTTGATAAGGATTTATTTTTAGCCTTAAAGCCACCTTTTTTACCCTTGACTTTGCGTCAATTTGATGGCTCGATGAAGGGAGATGAAGTTAAAATAAGATTAGGTAAAGGTTTTTTGAGTCAAGATTGGGACGCATTGATTATTGATCAAAAAGAGACTGAAGACGAAATTTATTTCATTGATAAAGGTACAAAACTGCCATTTTTCCTAAAAACTTGGCAACACAAACACCGAATTATTAATTTAAAAAGTCAAAATAGTGAAATAATTGACGATATTCGATATACGACACCATTAGGCAAAATGATGGATATAATTTTCTATCCAATTTTGTATATTCAGTTTTGGATGCGAAAACCTGTATATAAAAGGTATTTTTCTAAAAATAAAAGCATAGTCAACAAGTAACTTTATAAAATTTTATTGTTTACAGCCTCCTTCCAGTTTAACTTTCTGTTAATTGTCAAAACCAATTTATTTAATAAATAATTCAAGTCAATTACATATTTTTCTTTATCTTTATTTTTAAAGTTTGTGGAGTACACAGAGTAATGAATCGACTTTTGTGTAAAATCGACACTTAAATAAAGGACGAAGATTCGATATTAATTAGAATAAGAAAGAACTTAATTGTAAATGATTGCGACAAACCAAAACCTTCACAATGCGTTGAAACAATATTTTGGATTCGATAAATTTAAAGGAAATCAAGAATCCATTATTAGTAGTGTTTTAGAAGGAATAGATACTTTTGTTATTATGCCTACCGGTGGCGGAAAGTCACTTTGTTATCAACTCCCCGCTTTAATGCTCGAAGGCACTGCCATTGTTATATCACCTTTAATCGCTTTGATGAAAAATCAAGTCGATTTAGTGCGAGCTTACAGTCAATCCGATAATGTTGCTCATGTACTAAACTCTTCACTAACGAAGGCACAGATTAGAGAAGTCAGAAGTGATATTATAGACAAGAAAACGAAATTACTCTACGTTGCACCCGAAACTTTGACGAAAGAAGAAAACATTGAGTTTTTTAAAAATGTAGACATTTCCTTTATTGCCGTAGATGAAGCACATTGTATCTCTGAATGGGGACACGATTTCCGACCTGAATACCGCAGAATCCGAATAATGATTGATGCCATTTCAGATAAAATGCCAGTCATCGCTTTGACTGCAACGGCCACACCCAAAGTTCGTTTAGACATCGTTAAGAACCTTAACATGGTGAATCACAATGTCTTTATCTCTTCATTTAATCGTGATAACCTCTACTACGAAGTCCGACCAAAAGGGAAAAAGGACGCCGTAATGCGTCAAATTATACAGTTTATCAAGAAACATACTGGCAAATCTGGCATTATCTACGTCCAAAGTAGAAAAGGTACAGAAGAAATTGCCAAAATGTTGAAGGTCAATGATATAAAAGCGCTCGCTTACCACGCAGGTTTAGATGCTAAAACCAGAAGCAAGGTTCAAGATGACTTTTTGATGGAAAATGTCGATGTCATTGTAGCGACAATTGCATTTGGAATGGGAATCGATAAACCCGATATTCGTTTTGTAATTCACTACGATATTCCAAAAAGTATTGAAAATTATTACCAAGAAACTGGTCGTGCAGGACGTGACGGCCTGGAAGGCTACTGTATCGCATTTTATTCTTATAAAGATATTCATCGTTTAGAAAAGTTTCTACGAGATAAACCTGTCGCTGAGCGAGAAATGACGATGCAGTTGATGAATGAAATGATTGCTTATTCTGAAACTTCCTCTTGTCGTCGTCGCTTTTTATTACACTATTTCGGTGAAGAATTTGACTGTGATCGAAAAGGCTTGTGTGATAATTGTAAATATCCAGCTAAGAAAAAACTGCAAGTTCAAGATGAAATGCAAAACGCACTAAAAGCAGTTCAAGTCTTGAATGAAAATCATTTAATTAAAGAAATGGTTGATTTCGTTATTGGTAAAAAGACAAAAGTAATGTCTGATTTTCAATATAACGAAATGGAATTATTTGGTTGTGGAAAAGAATATGACGAGCATTTTTGGAACTCGGTATTCCGACAAGCCTTATTGAATAATTTATTACTAAAAGACATCGAAAGTTATGGTTTATTGAAAGTAACGGATAAAGGTCGAGCATTTATAAAATCGCCTCAACCATTTGAAATTGCCCTCAACCACGACTTCGAAGCAGAAGCGGCACAAGAAGCCGACGATTATCAGGTAAATTCTAACTCCTCGGCATTAGATCCACTTTTGTTAGAAATGTTAAAAGATTTGCGTCGAGAAATCGCTCACAAAAAAAATATTCCACCTTTTGTCATTTTTCAAGATCCGTCCTTAGAAGAAATGGCGACTCGCTATCCGACAACAACCGAAGATATGGCCAATATCACCGGCGTTAGTAAAGGAAAAGCAACTCGCTACGGTCGGAAATTCCGAAAATTGATTGAGGCTTACGTCGAAGAACACGATATTATTCGACCAGAAGATTTTGTTGTCAAGTCAATTGTCAATAAATCCGGTAAAAAAGTAGCTATTATTCAAAGCGTTGACCGCAAAATTCCATTAGAAGATATTGCAACATCAAATCAATTGTCAATGGAAGATTTGTATCACGAAATGTATATGATAGTTTCCTCCGGTACGAAACTAAATTTGGATTATTACTTAGCTGATCATGTTGACGAATATTCGGCAGAAGAAATTGAGGATTATTTCAAAGAAGCAGAAACCGATTCTATCGACGACGCTTACCGTGCCTTGAAAGATGAAGATATTACCATAGACGAAATTCACTTAATGCGAATTAAATTCTTGTCAGATTATGGAAATTAAATAACGGCTGATCATCGAGGTTTCGGAGCAGACGGTTAAAATAAAAAAGGTCAAAAACTTTATTGTTTTTGACCTTTCATTTTCCGTCAAGCAAAGCGACCATTCTAAAAATGATTTTTTGCAATTTGATTGATGATTCTTATAAAATTTTCGTAATCCTCATCAGATAAATTTTGCCAACCGCTTTCTCGCAATTCCAAAATTTTTGGATAACAAGCCTCAACCACTTCCCTACCCGATTCCGTAAGAAAAATCTTGTACCGTCGTCTATCATTTTCAAAACGTTGTCTTTCTACAAAACCTTTTTTGGCTAATAAATCAATAATTCGAGAAACCGTCGGAGCGTTTTTGTAGCTGCCGTCTGCCAAATCAGACTGCGACTGACCGTTATTCCAATACAATTTTTCAATCAAAACCCATTGCTCAGTCGTAATATCAAAACCTAATTGCTTAAAAGCATTATTATATTTTGAGCGAATCATTTTGATCGCTCTATCTATCGGAAAACCGAAGTTTTTACTATTTTCTATTAATGTTTTATCCATTTTTATTCAATATTTTTTCACAACTTTCAACAAAACAATTCATCCTATTTTTGACCGCATTTCTTTGCTCTCCTTTCATTCCTTTTGAATATTCAAATGCTTCGTAAAAAATTGCTCTTTTTGCATATTCAAGCATTTTAGTTTTTGAAATAGTTTCAGAAACCGATAATTTATCAATTGCATTATGAAAATCAATCAACTCAATTCGATGTGTGAGATAATGAATTATCAAGCCAAAAATTTCACTTCTTGCCGAATCAAATCGTTCTTCATTCTTCACATTTTATAAAAATGATATCCGGCTCTATATGATTTAGGTTGGTAGTTTTACGTTTACTAAAATTTAAAAGTACGTTGGTTTTAGTAACTTTCAAAATGGAACAAAAAAAATAATAACCA
>CBFIHR010000147.1:0-4868 GCA_965662365.1 Saprospiraceae bacterium | reverse complement strand
AAGTGTCCAAGTATAATTTACATTTGGCGAGTTTAACACCGAATAATTATAAAAATCTAAACAAACCGTTGTATTGCCAAAAATCTGTGAAGGCTGATTCGGAACATCATCAACGGAAACAGTCAGTGAGTTAGAACAACCGTCAGAAGTTGAAACCGACAATGTGTAAATTCCTGCATTTACCCAATCGACAAAAGCGGTGTTTCCTAATTCTGTAATCGTTCCACCGCCTGAAATATTCCAATTATAGGTTAAACCGCCAATATTCGGAACAGAATAATTTTCGATATTCAAACACGGTTCATCTTCGCCCGAAATTGTGGTGATTTGTGCATTGGTATTTCTGACAAAAATTAGTCTTGATTTTGCTTGTCCGCTTCCACAACTATTAGATGGCGTGACGGTTATCGTATGTGTGCCAGGAGTTGTCCAGTTGATGGTTGCTAAGTTATTATTTGGTAAAACTGTTCCACCGCTTGAGAGTTGCCAGTTGAAATTTGTACCAGATTGTGGTGCAACGGAATAGTTTTGTGTTCCGATACAAACGGTATCAATTCCTAAAATTTCATTTGGTTGATTTGGAACATCTAACACCGTAACTGTAACGGTTCGAGGCGTTCCGACACCACAAATATTAGACGGCGTGATCGTCATTGTATAAGTACCGACGGTTTGCCAATTTACGGTTGCGTTGCTATTAGCCGCAGAAATATTGCCACCACCAGAAATCGTCCAATTGTAAGAAGTGGAAGTATTCCCAATGACAGAATACGATTGCAACCCTTTACAAACCGTCAAATTTCCAACAACTGTCGAAGGCTGTTGCGGCACTTGTGTTACTGTTACCAAAATACTTCGAGCCGAACCAACGCCACATTCGTTAAAAGGCGTAACGCTCAAAGTGTGTGTACCTGCGGTTGTCCAGTTAATTGTTGCGATATTTCCAATAGAGGTTATCGTTCCGCCCGAACTTAGCGACCATGTGTATTCAACATTGTTCGTTGATGGAATCGAATAGGTTTGTGTACTCGCACAAACATTGGTATTACCAGTAATTGGGCTTGGTTGTGTTGGGATTTCAAAAATATCAATATCCAAAGTTCCGGTCGGACTTGCACCACAAATATTGGACGCAATAACATTCAAATCGTAATTTCCACTGATTGCCCAATTTACAATTGCGGTGTTACCAATTGGAAATAAATTCCCGCCTCCTGAAACTGTCCAGGTATAATTATCGGAATCAAAATTATTCGTCACATTATAAGTTGCTGAACCCAAGCAATCGGTGGAGTCGCCATTTATAATTGGTAAAATTGGAATATCTTTTACGGTAACATTGAACGTAAACGCTTTACCTAAGCCACAATCGTTAAATTGTGTTACGGTTACGGTATAAACCCCAGTTTGTGTCCAGTTAATAGTGGCAGTATTACCATTATTGCTCACGCTTCCGCCACCAGAAACACTCCAAAGGAAGTTATTACCAACGGATTGTTTAATCGCTTCATAAGTTGTTGTTCCTAAACATACCAAGGTATCACCTAAGACTTCGGCGACGATTTGTGGTTCACAACCTAATTTTGCAATATAACCATCTGATGTACTGCTACTAAGTATTTGATTATCGTCAAATATAGCTGTTCCATTAAAGTTACCGATGATATAAACATCTCCACTGTTATCAATATCAATGGCGTTGATCGTAGAATTACCATTTTCTACCGTTCGTAGCCAAACAGCATCGCCATTTTCGGTTAATTTTACCACAAAAACATCTTGACCTATGCTTTGTGCCGTAAAGGTGTCAACCGTTATCGTACTCACAAATGAAGATGTATAATAAAGATTATTCAAGCTATCTACGGCTATTCCGCCTCGAAAACCATTAGAGGAACTTCCAAGTTGCTTTATCCACTGAAAAACGCCACTTGTATCAAATTGTGTAATAACGAAATTACCATTACTCGAGTTAATCGGTGTATTGTTTACGGTAAAAAAAGAAAATAATTGAATCGATATGTTAATTTTTCCATTCTGAGAAATTTTAAAATTAATAGATTGATTTGATAGACCATTGTTAAAATCCAGTAATGATGGCGATGTAAATGATGGAAGTCCTTGAAAATCAAGCTTTTTAAACTTGACCGAACCGTTGTTAAATTCACTATAAAAATAATATATCTGGTTATTATAAATTTCGATTTTGAGGGGGGAGCTATTGAGAGAAGGAGCCTTGGCCCAAAGTTCATTCCCATTCGGATCATATTTTACTAAAAAAGTGAAATTATTAAAAGTGCCAGGTAACGTAATTGAACCAAAAATGACCGCATCATCAGTTCGTTGTCCAACAACATAAATGTTACCAAAATCATCGACCGCTACATCAAGAGCCGTATTAAATAGGAAAAAAGTAGGTGCTGTCGGAACACCTGTACGCACCCATTGAATTGAACCATTCGAATCATATTTTGCTAAAAAACTACTTGCCCCATTAGCAGTTGTATTGATCGTAATCGTATCAAAAGTCACGGTGTTAAAAATATCACCAGTCACATAAACATTACCTAAGTGATCAACCGTAATAGCATTTCCAGAATCAAAATTATTACTACTACCTCCGGCACTACGTAACCAAGCGATATTGCCGGTCGAATCAAATTTAGCTGTAAAAATATTTTGACCTCCAATGCTTGTTATCGTGTCCACAGGTGTCTGAATTGTTCCGCTATAACTTCCTGTTACATACGAATTTCCAGAAGCATCAACAGCAATATCATTGACTTGGTCAACGCCTGAAATACTACCAAAACTATTCGCCCAATTCCAGGTTTGAGCCGTAGATTGAAAGGAAAGGGATAATAACCAAATACTAAAAAGTAGTTGTAGCTTTTTTTTCATTAGGTTGAATTTTAATGTGTTTAATAATGGATTTTGAACAGCATAAGTTTATTATAGTTTAGAGATGTAAATTCATTTTAGATCATTTAATAAATCTAACCTAACAGCAAAACGCCACAGCAAAATGCCATGGCGTTCTTAAATATTTCCGAATGAATATAGATGTTTTTTTAATATAATAAATGGTAGAAGCTAATCAGTAGTAGTTTTTTGAGCAATTCAATTTTATATTTCATCAGTTCAACAGTTTTATGCTCACTTCTTTTTCGACCAATAAAATCCTAACATCAATCCAGCAATCATATCCCAAATGCCCCACCAAGCTGTGATGACAGCCATGCCGCCTAATTCAGAAAAAAACTGGAAGACAATGACCAAGCCCAAACCTGCATTTTGAATACCTGTTTCGATAGTTAAGGTACGTTTTGTCGGCGTATCAAAACCAAAAAAGTGACCGATGCTATAACCGGTCAGTAATGCCAAAGCATTGTGAGCAAAAACGATTAAGAATATAATACCGATGTATTGAATAAAATAGGCGCCATTTTTTAATAATGCAAAAACAATAAACGTGGCAAAAATCAATAACGACAAAGTTTTAATCGGCTTGATAAGTTTTTTAGTTAACTCCGGAAATTTATACTTAAAAAATAAGCCAATAATCAATGGTATGCCCAAAAGCATAAAAACCGTACCGAGTAATTCTAAAAATGATACATTGACCTCTTTTAATAAAGAAACCGTATCAGGATATAAACCTGCCCAAAGTGCAAAATTAATAGGTACTAAAAAAGCGGCGATTGAAGTCGCTATTGCGGTCAGTGTTATGGATAAAGCGACATTTGCTTTGCCATAAGAGGAAATAAAATTGGAGATATTGCCGCCTGGACAAGCTGCAATTAAAAATAATCCTAAAGCGACACTTGGAATCGGCTGAATTATCCAAACAAAAATATAAGTGACTAATGGCAAAGCCAAAAACTGGGAGAAAAAGCCCACAATTACCAATTTTGGCATTTGCATCAATCGCTTGAAATCCTCTAATGATAAGCCCAAAGCAACCCCGAACATGATGAATCCCAGGCTGATGTTCATGATCATCATGGTGCTATTATCAAAATTTAGTTGAACACTATCTAATTCTTGCATAATGGTGTATTTGATAGACAATTAGTAATAAGTAGCCGTTCATATTTATTTATGACCGATTACTTAACAAGTGCGATATCAGATTAAAACCTAAATATTCGGAATAAATTTAAGATTATCAAATCTTAACCTAAATAAATAAGAATGTTGCTTCTTGATCTTTTTTAATAATTTCCCACAGTAGCCTCAGCGTAGATTTTGTGCGCTCGATATTACTCGATAAAGTCCCCGCACTTGTTAGAAGTAATAAGCATTGTAATCATATTTTTTTGACCAATATTTGAACGATTTCTTATATATTTGTTGTCCAAATACGACAATTTTATAAACGAGGACGATTGTTAGAAAATAGATAATAAAATTTTATCTGTCAACCGATTATACTTATCGGTTACCTTTCGTGAATAGTAAAGAATAACCTCGACTTTCTCAAAATCAGGCTTATTTTCGAGTTGAAGTAAACCTGATCGTTGAACTTATTTTTTGCACTTTGCCTGGCAAATATCTAAAAATACTCCTCGTTGCTGTTAAGAGTAAGTTAATTACTTGTGTATTTTCTGCTTAAACTCTGTGAAATAGTCACTTTAGTCTCCATAAAAGTCTAATTTATCAGAAAATAATTTTACCTAAAAAACAGTATAGAAAACAAGAATGAAGACAATTACCAAAAAACCAACTATCCGTTATCTATTAATGGGATTTTTTTTACTGGCCATGATTCCGAAGGCTTTCAGCCAAGGTGAAGTAATAGTAGCTGGTACAATTAAACATTCCGATTTTTTTTTAGTCAATATCACTTTTTTCAAAGACTATCTTCA
>CBFIHR010000146.1:0-5031 GCA_965662365.1 Saprospiraceae bacterium | reverse complement strand
CCAATGTTTGGTTGATTATCAGTTCTACGCCAAGTAATTTGCGATAAAAAATTCTCTTCCCCAAACACATCATCACAAAGCAACTTCAAATTTGCCTGTTCATTATCATCAATAGAAATAAAAATAACGCCATCTTTCGAGAGTAAATCTCGTGCTAAGAGTAAGCGAGGATACATAAAAGCGAGCCAGCCGTTATGACTTTTTTTAGATTTAAAAGAAAAATCCATGCGGTCGTAGTCGTCTTCGCTCAAGTTTTGAAACCCTAAAACTTCGGCTTCTTCTTTGTTAAACTTATCGGGATAAACAAACTCATCACTTGATGTATTGTAAGGCGGATCGATGTAGATACACTTGATTTTACCTGTGTAGTGATTTTTGAGGATTTTCAAGCTATCGAGGTTGTCGCCTTTCAGCACAAGGTTTTGTGTGGTGTCGATGTTTTTACTCAACGTCGTATTGAGTTTAAGTTCTTGTTCGGTTTTTTGTTTGATTTTTGCTCGTGCGAAGTTTCTACCGACGAAGTTAAGCCCGTAACCGTTCACCTTTTCGTCTATCGGCAAACCTGCTGCGGCTTTGAGTTCGTTGAGGTTGATTTCATTATCACGGATGACGCTCGGATAGTGTTCTTTTAGAAAGTTCAACAGTTTATTTTCCGTGTTTTCTGTTTCTAATATATGGTAGCCTTCTTTTATAAGTTTATCTTTCATTGATTTGTCTAATGCTACGTTTACTAAACTTCAAAAGTTTAGTAAACGTCAGTTATTTTATACATTTTTTATCAACGCTGCTAACTGCGTTCTATTGATCCGTTCTTTAAACGAAACTTTGATGTTTTGGTCTTTGTAATGTTCGTTGAGTGCTTCAAAATACTTCTTCGCAAATTCGATTTTTTCCTTTTGCTCGGTCGGAATTTTGGTAGAAGATTGATAACCTTTCGCTTCCACGACTAAGAAAATTTGTTTGCCTTCGGTCGTTTTAATCGTATAACAAAAGTCAGGATTGTATTTACCTAAAGGCGTTTTGATTTCGAGTTTAGGCAATTTTCCGAAGATTTCAATACTTTCCATATCAGGGTCTTGCTCGATGATGTCCAACTCAAAGTTACTATCATACTCAATCACTTCTTCAAAAATCCACTTTTCTTTCAAAGAAAAATCTTTATCAATGGTCTTTTGAAACTTCCCAACGCTACCTGTTTTTAAGTACGTTTTTCCATTTTCTTCCTCAAAGACATTCGGTAAAACCTTGCCGTTGATGCTATCATATTTGACGTTGGCTTTCAGCATTGCCATTAAGTTTTTATGAATAATTTCCTTGATTTCTCGTTGTGCTTGTTCGGGATTATTGCATAACATTTTATTTTTAAACTCCTCGCTCAACGCATTAAAAATCTTAACGACAAAAGCAATAGGCGTTTTAGTACTATTCGATAAATTACGCACTAACTCCAAATAGTTGACCTTGCTTTTGTGTGAAACGGCACTTTTCAGTTGTTTAGAAATAGCGTCTAATTTGTCGAGTTTATCCGCTTTGAGTTCTGCTCGAATCGTTTGCAACAAGATTTCATCAATATTTAAGGCTTCAATTTCTGCTTTAATATTTTGTATCAATTGATTTTCCTTAGCTTCCGTCAGGTTGTCTAATACAAAAAACGCATTTTTATTAATGGTATTCCAAAGATTTTTAAACTCCTGCAAATGCGTTGATTTGATGAAGACCTTTTTCTTAGGCTTTTTCTTCTCTGCTTTTTGAACATAAGCATTTGTATCCGTTGCAAAAAGATTTTCAAGGACTTTTGTTTGTTCTTCGGGTAGATTTTGGGCTTTTAGCAGCTTAGAAAAATCAGGAGATCTTTCATAAACTCTTTGTCCGTTTACGATTGCTTTACGTATAATGAGTTTATTATCTTTTAGCACATCGTCAATCAATAGCACGACTGTATCATCATCAAAACCCGATTTTTCTTTTAGGATGTTAGTCAATTCTTGTTCTGTGAACACTTCAGATACTAAGAACGAATTACTTAAAATCTCTTTTTGAATCGCTTCTACAAAACCACGTTCTTTGCTCGAAACGACAACATCAAGGTTATTGATTTTCCAAAATTCCTCTTGGTCGTCGTCTAAGTTTTTGAGCGTATTTCGTTGTAAATTTTGATTGACTGAAATGCGTAAACCTCGCCCGATTTGTTGCAATTTAGAAATTTCACTACCTTGATTCGATAATTTACAAATCGTAAAAACATTCGGATTGTCCCAACCTTCTTGTAATGCCCAAATAGAAAAGATAAATCGAGTTGGACTTGCGAACGATAATAATTTCTTTTTGTCTTGTAGAATTTCATTAACGCCTGCTTTGATTTTTGCGTCAGCGTTTCCTTTATCTCCTGAAAAATAGCCTTTGTGAACTTGTAGTTCATTGTCTATATCAAAATCGTTTTGAAGATATTTATAATAATCAGAATTGGTATCTAACGTTTTTACGATTTCGTTGTATTGCTTGATATATTCTTCTTCAAAAAAGATTTTAATTTTAGGATTATCACCACGAAACAATTTGGTGTCACTTTCCATAAAAAACAAGGTCAGTGCTTTTATGCCTTTTTCAAATAAATCTTTTTCTTTTTCAAAATGAATTTTAATGGTTTGCTGAATCATTGTTCGCAAAGACTCATCAGACAATGAATATTCTACATTTTCCCTTGTTCCATCTGTAAAGACAATGTAGTTTTTGTTAATTCTTTTGATGTTTTTGTCATTGAACTTGTCGCCAATTCCTAACTCTATTTGAGTAATAATACCATTGGTTAGTCTGCTCACGATAGCTTTATTTTTGCTACCCACTTTTTCAATTCCAATAAGTGTGTCTTTATTTTCAATAATATCTTGCGTATAAACCACAATTTTCTTGACCAAACTTTGCCTAAACGACGAGATACTATCCAAAACATAAGCGACATTGGATAAGTGCAAACTATTTTTCTTTTTTGGAAAAGTTGCTCCAAAACGCAGGAAATAATTCTCAAAACCTTCAAAGTATTTTTTAAAAGCATCCCCTTCAAAACGGTGCGGTTCGTCCATGATGACGATAGGATTCAGCCGTTTCAAACATTCCAGAAAGGATTTTGGCGGCTTCGTATTTTGTTTGAATAATTCAGGATTATGAATATCTCTTTCTAAAGGTCGGTTTAGAATATTATCCTTGCTATTAAATGAACTTGGAGTCATTACCAAAACAGATAACTTCGTAGCATTGATGAATTGTACTACCGCTGAAATATTACCACCTTCATAAACGAAAGGCTCAATTTCCTTTTCCTGTTCGTTGGCGTAGTAGCTTTTAAAATATTCTTTGGTATCTTCTAAGTTCGTCTTAGTTCCTTCACGAATCGGAACGGTCGGAATAAGAATGATGAATTTTTTGTAGCCAAAATTTTTATTGAGTTCAAAAATGGTTTTGATGAAAGTAAACGTTTTTCCCGTTCCTGTTTCCATCATTACATCAATATTTTTGGAATCTGTTCTTACAGGAAAATCGTAATTATTATCCTTATGATGTTTAGTTAAGACCTCATTAAAGTCCTCTTTTTGTCGAAATTTATCAAAAAGATGGACAATGTTGTGGACACAATTTTCTTGATAAGACTGTATTTCGTATTGAAACTGTTTGGTTTGTTTCGTCATTGACTTTCATTGATTTAATAATTCTCAAAGTTACTTTTTTGATTTTACTAAAAAAAACTCCAATACAGAAGCATTGAAGTTTTTTTTTATTTCTGTGCGACCTTCTTACCCGGGTAAGTTTTTTTTAATGGTTATGCACAAACGCCGTCCCGATTTTTAATCAGAATGTACGATTATGCTTTTGTTGGCAACATATATTATTTTTTCAATTCTTCAGGGAATTGAGGCTTTAAAAAGTCTTGTATTCTGTTAACATCTGAAATAACTTCATTTCAAGAGATAATCAATTTCTCCTTTTATCGAAAAAATATTTTTGTAAAATCGTTAGCTTCATTTATCAGTACCCAAGGGTAGTTATACAATTTGAATAGTTTGTTTAGTTTTAAGCTGTAATCCTTTATTTGGGTTACCCAGCCTTTGAGATATTCCTTCATTTTTTCTAGTTGAAGATAACGCCAAGTACGTATTATTAGCTTCAGTTTTTATTTTTTTGAGTTAAATATTTATAAAGGCTGTAGATACATTCTCCAATATTTCCGAAGTAAAAAGTTTTTGTTGTTGTTATGTGAAAGTACTTACCTGTCTTTTTTGCAAAAAAGAATTCCCCTTTTAATGATTTTGAATTTTCGAAAATTATTTCGTGCTTAATGTATTTTCCAGTAGAGAATGCCCATGCTTCTGACTTTCTAATTATCTTATATTCCAAATCAACAGGTAGAATCACTTTGGGGTCGTATTCTTTTTCTTTTGATATAATGTCTCTATTACCAGAATTTAAATATTTCTCTTCTAAAAATTGATTTATTGAATCAATTGAGTTTATCTCTAAATTAAACTTCGTTTCATTGACTAATAACACATACTCATTTTTACTATCAAGCTTTAAGGCAAGGATATTTTCATCAAAGAAGCCGTGCTTGAATAAAAAACTATCTTTTCCTCTTTCAACTAATAAAGAGTTGAAACCTAAATATTCCCATTTAGCTCGTTCAACTCTTCCATTTAAGGCGATTAGCAATTCATTATTTTCTCTGAAAATATAAACGCTTTTTGTGTTTTCAATATCATCTATTGCAACCCAATGCTGATTCATCAATAAAGTTAGATTGTCTAATTTTTGTGAGAATCTTTGAATTTTAGGAATTATGTCAGTTATGTACGTTCTCATTTTTCTCTAATTGATTTGACATAAGAATGCAAACAACAAACCTGCATGCATCCCGCTATGTATTTATAGATAATAATAACAAAATTAATGTAAGAAGAAGTGAATTAAACATTTTTACTTCTTTCGAGTAAGATAGTTAATTTTAATAGAAATAAAAAAACTCCAACATCAAAAAAGACA
>CBFIHR010000145.1:0-5127 GCA_965662365.1 Saprospiraceae bacterium | reverse complement strand
TAGTGATTTGTAAAGTAGTGCCAAGTTATACTTGACATAATTATTAAAATTAAATTTTTTATTGAAAAATATTTGAACTGAGTACAACTCAGTTTTACGCAACTTCTACTTCTTCAATGGACTTCAAATACGCATTTAATTGCTCCATCGGTTTAGAAACTGCCACACGTCCTGAACGCACAAACTCATAAATTCCGTGCGGTTCTAAAGCCTTGAAAAAGGCTTGCGTCTCGTGTTGATGACCAGTTTTTTCGATAACAATGTACTCTGGTTCTATTCTTAAAATTCGAGCATTATGCGAACGAATCAACATTTCCATATCATTACCATTTTTGAAAGTCGCTGTCGGTATTTTATACAATGCCAACTCTTGATACACAATCTCCGATGCATCTTGATAAAATGCCTTTAATACATCAACTTGTTTATCCAATTGTGCTACCAGTTTTTTGACCATTTCATCCGATACCTTAACCACAATTAAAAAACGATACACGCCTTTCATAGACGATTTTGACGCATTAATACTTTCCACATTAATATGTCGACGCGTAAAAACCGTCACGACTCTGCTCAACAAGCCGATTTCATTCTCTGTAAAAATAGATATAGTATATTCTTTCATTTTTTTGTTGGTTTTACTCCATCCCTAACCCTTCTACTTCAGGAGACGGGGACAAATCCGAATTTTTATACCATGGTAAAACCAATTGAAACTTTGAAAATTCTCAAAAGTCAAATATTGAATTAACCAAATTAACATTTTCGAGTGCTATTCCCTTCTCCTTTAAGAGAAGGGTCAGGGATGAGGTAAATTTATTTAGTTGGCGGTTCTAAAAGTATTCCCGAAACAGGTGTTCCACTTGGCACCATTGGAAAAACATTTTCTTCTTTTTCTACTTGACAATGCAATAAGAAAGGACCATCGTGTGCCAATAAATCGGCAATCGCTTGAGGCACATCAGCAGGGTCAGTGATTTTTCTTCCTGGTATGCCGAAACCTTCTCCGATTTTCACAAAATCAGGGTTTTGCAAATGAACAGAAGAATATCTTTTATCAAAAAATAGTTGCTGCCACTGACGAACCATTCCTAAGAAAGTATTATCTAATAATAAGATTTTCACACCGACATTCCACTGAGCTAATAGCCCCAATTCTTGAATTGTCATCTGAAAACCGCCATCACCAATAACAGCAATTACATCCTTATCAGGCGATGCTAATTTTGCCCCAAAAGCAGCAGGTAAGCCATACCCCATCGTACCAGAACCACCCGAGGAAACCCATTGATTCACATCTTGATAATTATAATATCTCGCTGCAATCATCTGATGTTGTCCAACATCCGTACAAATGATTGCGTGACCTTTCGTTTGGTCGGATACTTCCTTGATAACTTGCCCCATTCGAATTTCGCCCTTCGGTGAAGCGTGTGTATCTCGGTAAATTACTTTTTCGTACTCAATCGCATCGCAATCTCTAAATCGCTGCAACCATTCAGGATATGATTTTTCTTTGACCAACGGCAATAAAGCTTCGAGTGCTAACTTTGCATCAGCATGAATAGGTGCTTCCGAAAATTTATTTTTATTAATTTCAGATTTATCAATTTCGATATGTATAATTTTTGCTTTCGGCAAATAAGTATCTAAAGGACCAGTGACTCGGTCATCAAAACGCATTCCGATAGCAACAACGACATCGGCTTCTGCGGATAATAAATTTGGGCCATAATTGCCGTGCATGCCTAACATTCCGACAAATAAATCATCCGTATTTGGTAATGAACCCAGACCATGAATCGTGCTACCAACAGGAATTCCCGTCTTTTTTACAAACTTGCGAAAAACATCTTGTGCATGAGCAATTTGAATGCCGTGACCTGCTAAAATCATGGGTTGTTTTGCTTCATTAATGAGTTTTGCAGCGGCTGCTAACTCTGATTCTTTCGGTTTTGGCTTTGGGCGATAGCTACGAATTTTCGACATTTTTTCATAAGAAAAATCCAACGTTTGCAGTTGAGCATCTTTCGTGATATCAATCACTACTGGCCCAGGTCGACCCGAGTTAGCGATATAAAATGCTTTCGCAAAAACAGCAGGAATTTGTTCTGCCTTAGTAATTTGATAATTCCATTTTGTAATCGACGTTGTCACACCGATTACGTCTGTTTCTTGAAACGCATCACTTCCCAAAACTTTACTGAAAACCTGACCTGTGATGCAAACCATCGGAACAGAATCCATCATTGCATCTGCAATTCCAGTGACTAAGTTTGTCGCACCGGGTCCTGAAGTTGCCATACAAACACCGGTTTTGCGTAGCACTCGTGAATACCCTTCCGCAGCGTGTGTTGCCCCTTGCTCGTGTCGAGGCAAAATGTGCGTAATCTTGTCTTGATAATCGTAAAGCGAATCATAAACGGGCATAATTGCACCGCCAGGATAACCAAAAATCGTATCGACCTCTTCGGCTAACAAACAGCGTACAACTGCTTCTGCCCCAGAAATAATATCTTTCTCAATTTTTGCTTTGGGCTTCGCTTCTAATTTTAAAGCTTCCATGTTAGTTGATTGACAGCTGACGGCTGACGGCGAACAGCGAGCGGGAAAAATCGTCTGCTATTTGCCGTCTGTCGTCTGCCCTAAATTATAAATCCGTCACACAACCTTTATCGGCTGAAGACACTAATTTTGCGTATTTTAACAATGCTCCAGAAGTCGCTTTCAAAGGCGGCTGTTGCCAGTTTGCCTTTCGAGTCGCCAACTCTTCCTCTGAAATTAATACATCAATAGTATTATTAACAGCATCTAATCGGATAATATCACCATCTTGAACTAAGGCAATCGTACCACCGTCTTGTGCCTCAGGACTAACGTGCCCCACGACAAAACCATGACTTCCACCCGAAAATCTCCCATCTGTAATCAATGCTACATCTTTCGCCAGACCTGCACCGACAATAGCAGACGTCGGCTTCAACATTTCAGGCATACCAGGTGCACCTCGTGGACCTTCGTAGCGAATTACAACAACACTTCCTTTTTTGACTTTTCCTTGTGCAATGCCTTCAATGACATCTTCTTCGCCATCAAAAACAACTGCTGGACCTTCAAAAAATTCACCTTCTTTTCCAGTAATTTTTGCAACACAGCCTTTTTCGGCTAAGTTGCCATACAAGATTTGTAAATGACCGCTCGGTTTAATTGGCGTTTCAATCGGGACAATCACTTTTTGGTTTTCTGTAAAATCAGGAACTTCGGCTAAATTTTCTGCAATTGTTTTCCCAGTGACCGTCATACAATCGCCATGTAAAAATCCTTTTTCCAAAAGATATTTCATTACCGCAGGAACGCCTCCCGCTTCGTATAAATCTTCCATTAAGAATTTTCCACTTGGTTTTAAATCAGCGATATAAGGCGTTTTATCACTGATGCGTTGGATATCATCTAAGGTAAATTCAATATCAAAAGCGTGTGCAATGGCAGGTAGATGTAAGGTTGCATTCGTAGAACCACCCAAAGCAACAATAACCGTTACCGCATTTTCTAATGCTTTTTTCGTAACAATATCACGAGGCTTAATGTCTTTTTCCATCAAGTTGCGGATATGCTTTCCGAGATCATGACACTCGGCAGTCTTGTCTGCACTCAATGCAGGATTTGAAGAAGAATAAGGAATTGACATTCCCATTGCTTCGATAGCCGAGGACATGGTGTTTGCGGTGTACATTCCGCCACACGCCCCAGCACTTGGACAAGAGTTTTTAATAATGCCCTTGTAATCTTCGTCCGAAATCGTGCCTTGTAGCTTCTCGCCTAAAGCCTCAAAAGCAGAGACAATATTTAACTTTTTGTTTTTCCAACAACCCGAGAAAATCGTTCCGCCATACAACAAAATCCCAGGTCGATTTAAGCGACCTAAAGCCATCATCGCTCCAGGCATATTTTTATCACAACCTACAACCGTGATCAACGCATCATAATAATGAGCGCCAGCAACGGCTTCAATCGAATCGGCAATAATTTCACGAGAAAGCAGCGAGTAACGCATTCCTTTTGTGCCATTCGAGATACCGTCCGAAACTCCGATTGTATTAAAAATCAAACCGACCAAATCACTTTCGACGACAGATTTTTTGACCAATTCTGCTTGTCCGTTCAAGTGCATATTACACGTATTACCTTCATAGCCAGTACTGACTATACCAACTTGTGCTTTCTTCATATCCTCCTCCGTCAAACCGACACCGTAAAGCATGGCTTGTGAAGCAGGTTGCGTAACATCTTGCGTTAATCGTTTGCTGTATTTATTTAATTCCATTTTTTAAATTTTGGCTTTAAGAATCAGATGCTTTCAAGATATTTTTAAAGTCTCCGACCCTTTTCCACTTCTTATTTTATCAATTAGTCACGATTGACTAAAATTTATCCATATATGTAAAACGCCCTTCTCATTTTGTGAGAAAGGCGTTTTGATATTTAGCATATAAAATTCTGTCTCACCATTAGGTAAAGTCTAAAATGACCACAATGATGTTAATGACGACAACGAATTTCATAATTAAGATTGATTTATATTTAGAATAAAATTTTGCAAATTATAATCTATTTTAAAAATGTATAAATTCTTAATTTGTTATAAAATGCAATGCAAATCTATACACAATTCAATAAAATCCAAATAATAGTTTATTTTTTTTAATAAAACTATCAATTTATTAATTTTTAAACAATGCAATTTATTTGTCAGCCAATAAAGTCAAAACGGCTAACTTAAAATTAAACAACAATAAAATTAATTTTATCAAAATTAAAAATGGTATTCAATTCATATTTAAACAAAAATTCTAAACCCTCATTTTCAAACTTTAGAAAATGAGGGCTTAATATCAAAAATGACTTTTTAAATGTTTTTAAATTCCATACATTAAGGACAGGGAACTAATCGATATTTTTCATTTAGATCCCAACTGTATAGATAAACTTTATTCGGTTCTTGTTTGGACTTATCCACTACTACTTCTACAAATTCCATCCAATAATCACATTGATCCCGCTTTGTATATTCAGAATGTCTTCGGATTTTTTTGATTGGAACTTTGGAAACTATTATTTCTTTATTTT
>CBFIHR010000144.1:0-5275 GCA_965662365.1 Saprospiraceae bacterium | reverse complement strand
CAACACCAAAAAGTACAATCAAAATCTATCATTACCATTACTAAAAATGAAACAAAAGTTTTGGCGATGATTGAGATTTTTCAGAATTGGGAATTGGATAGTTTGGAGGAACAGTTTGAACCGATTGAGGAAGAAGCGAAGGCTATTTTGACTTATTTTGATGGTGAATATCGAATAAGACCTGAAGTATCAGAAGTTTATTTTCATACTGAACTTGGTGGATATATTCAAACTGTATATTTAGACTTTGACAAAGGAAAATCAAATTCAAGTAGAACAGGATATAAATCAAAAATTTCATTGAATACAGATTATAATGGAGTTTCGTTACCGCAAGAATATGGCGGTAAAATAAGTAATGAAATCATTTTTGGTTTTAGTGAGGATGACAATCCAAATGAAATACTGTCATTAAAAACGGGCAATCACTTTAACAACGAAATATCTGTTGACTGGGGAAATATTGATTTTAAAATTGAATCTGTAATAAGTACTGAAATTTAAAAGGTACAATAAATAACACTCAGATATTGATGTATAAGTAAAAGATTATTTCACTAAATTAAATATAATTAGAAAATGCCATTTCCTGTAGAAGAAAAATACATTAAAGAAACTGAAGTTGCATTGGACGTAACTTTTCCTCCATTGTTTAAACAAAAAATGATAGAACGTAATGGAGGAGGTGCTTATTCAAATGAAAAAGATATTGATTTCCAATTACATCCGTTTCTTGATAAATCAAACAAGAAACGAATTAGCAGAACCTGCAATCATATTATTTTAGAAACGAAGAAAGCTAAAAAAGACCTACCTTTTATTCCTCCAAATAGTATAAACATTGGTTCAGATGCTTATGGAAATTTAATATTATTATTACATGGTACAGATAAAAACTTAAAGGATGATTTATATTTATTTGACTTGCAATATCGTGAATTATCAAAAATTGCGGATTCTATCTTTGAGTTTGACTTTGAGTGATAAATTCGTAAACTAAAAAAACATAAATAGTTTTATATTCTGAAAAATTGACTTTTTACAGAATTTATCTAAAAATTACTATACATTTGTAAAACAAAACCAAATTATAAATCATTTAGATAGCATAATTAAAGGTTTTGAACTTCCAATGAAAGATTAAGTAGGATAACACCAAATTTTTCAAATTATCCATGAAAAGCAAAGCAATAGAAACGCAATTAAAACTACCGTTGTCCTACTTTCTCGATCGTCCTTTCAGTGTATTTTCAAGGTATCAAGGTGGTAAAAAAGTACCGTCGAGTTTATTCGACAGGTATAAAACTATACAGCACAGCGACTAAAGTCGCCGCTACATATTTATAAACAAAAAAACTAAAAGCTCCAACGGAGCGAAATCATTAACCGACGGCATCGCCGTTGGCAAAAAAACTAATATGAGTAGAAGTATTCACAAAGTAGCCGTATTAGGTTCGGGGGTAATGGGTTCGGGCATTGCTGCACATTTTGCCAATATTGGATTAGATGTGTTGATGTTAGACATTGTGCCGTTTGACCTAAAGGAAGAAGAAAAAGCAAATCCTGCGGCACGTAATCGTATCGTAAACGGTGCATTAAAAGCAGCGACAAAAGCACGTCCTGCTGCGTTTTACGACAAGAAATTTGCAGGTAGAATCACGACAGGAAACCTTACTGACGACTTTGATAAAATCAAAGATGCAGATTGGATTATCGAGGTGATTATTGAAAATTTGGATATCAAAAAACAACTTTTTGAGCGTGTGGACAAAGTCCGTAAAAAAGGGTCGTTGATTACTTCAAATACCTCGTCTATTCCGATTCACTTGATGGCAGAAGGCAGAAGTGCTGATTTTAAAGCACATTTCTGTGGAACGCACTTTTTTAATCCGCCACGTTATATGCGTTTGTTCGAGGTTATTCCGACCGCAGACACCAGTCAAGAAGTGGTTGATTTCTTAATGAATTATGGCGATGTTTATTTAGGAAAACAAACCGTTTTATGTAAGGACACGCCAGGTTTTATTGCGAATAGAATCGGTATTTATGCTTTCGCAAAAATCTATGAAGCGACTGCAAAATACGAACTAAGCATCGAAGAAGTTGATGGTTTGACAGGAACGGTTTTGGGTCGTCCTAAGACTGGAACGTATCGCTTGGGTGATTTGGTCGGTATTGATACATCCGTAAAAGTGACTGGCGTTTTGAAAGAAAAATGTCCTGATGATGAGATGAATCATCTTTTTGTTACGCCAGATTTTGTTACCAAAATGGTAGAAAATGGCTGGTTAGGCGATAAAACAAAACAAGGTTTTTACAAAAAGACAAAAGATGGCAACGGAAAGCGTCAAATTTTGGCGTTGAACCTCAATACCATGGAATATGCACCATCGCAAAAGCCAAATATTGCGAGTTTAAAAGGTGCGAAAAAAGCCGATAATGTAAAAACTCGTATCCAATTTTTATTCGACGGACAGGATAAAGGTGGCGAATTTACTCGTGATACTTTTGGCGGTTTGTTTGCGTATGCTGCGAATCGTGTTCCGGAGATTTCAGATAATATTTATAGTGTCGATGATGCGATGCGTACAGGTTATGCTTGGGGCTTTGGGCCTTTTGAATATTGGGATATTATCGGTATCGAAAAAGGTATTGAAACGGCTGAAGGTTACGGTTTATCGATTGCGGCTTGGGTGAAAGAGATGGTGGCGAATGGTCACACCACTTTCTATAAATCTGAAAATGGTATTCGTAAATATTACAATTTAGAAAGCAAATCTTACCAAGCCTTACCGAGTGCGAATGAGTTTATCATTTTAGATAATTACCGTGAGAAAACACCTATTTTCAAAAATGCAGAATCGGTTTTACACGATATTGGTGATGGCGTTTTGTGCTTCGAGTTTAGAAGTAAAATGAACTCACTCGGCGGCGGCGTTATTCAAGGTTTGAATAAAGCAATTGATATTGCAGAAGAGGGCGACTGGAAAGGTTTGGTCATTGGAAATAATGGCGAACGTTTTTCTGTCGGTGCAAATTTGATGATGATTGGTATGATGGCGATGCAGCAAGAATACGATGAATTGAATTTTGCGGTGAAAACTTTCCAAGATACAATGATGCGTTGTCGTTATTCATCGGTGCCAGTTGTCGCTTCGATTCAAGGCATGACATTGGGTGGCGGTTGCGAAATGACGATGCACTGTGACGCAGCATTTGCGGCAGCAGAAACTTACATTGGTTTGGTAGAAGTCGGTGTTGGTTTGATTCCTGGCGGTGGCGGAACGAAAGAGTTTGCGGTTCGTGCATCGGACGATTTCAAAAAAGATGGCGTTCAAATTCCGTCTTTAATCGACCGTTTTACGACAATTGCACAAGCAAAAGTTGCAACTTCCGCACACGAAGCCTTCAACTTTGGGCTTTTAAATCAAAAAGACCAAATCGTGATGAATACGCAACGCAATATTGCGGAAGCGAAAAAAGAAGTGCTACGCTTGGCGAATAACTATACTCGACCGACTGAAAGAACCGACATTATGGTTTTAGGTCGTCAAGGTTTGGGTGCGTTATATACGGCAATTGCGAGTTTCGGTTTAGGAAAGTATATTTCTGAACACGATGCGAAAATTGCTCAAAAAGCAGCTTTCGTTATGTGTGGTGGAGATTTGACTGCTCCGCAAATGGTTTCAGAGCGTTATTTGTTGGATTTAGAACGGGAGGCGTTCTTGAGTCTTTGTGGTGAACAAAAGACACTGCAACGTATTCAACACATGTTGACGACGAATAAGCCGTTGAGAAATTAGATTTTTGATGTGAGATATGAGGTGTGAGACGTAGTTCCTATTTTCACACTTTATATTAAACACAGAAATTTAACATAATGCACGATTTTAAAAAATTAAACGTGTGGCAAAAGTCACGTCAATTAGTAAAGGATATTTATGAAGTAACACAAAATTTTCCAAAAGAGGAAATGTATGGATTAACTTCACAAATAAGACGTTCCGCAGTTTCTATTCCATCAAACATCGCAGAAGGATGTGGAAGAGAAACCGATAAAGATACGTCTCACTTTATGACTATAGCAATGGGTTCATCTTTTGAGTTAGAAACACAAGTTATTTTAGCCTGCGACTTAGGTTATATTGGTTCAAAAGTTATTGTAACTGATTTGTGGAACAGAATTGATGAAGTCCAAAAAATGATTGACGGATTTAGAAAATCATTAGGAAAATAGATTTGAGATGTGAGATATGAGATATAAGATATGAGATTTGAAATGTGAGATATGGGATATTTAAAAAACATATAATTATATGTAATCAAAATAATCTTGTATTCGATGTTTTAAACCTTGTACTTTTTGTCTCAAATCTCACATCTAAAATCTCACATCTAAAAGAAAAATGCAACAAGCATATATAGTAAAAGCCTATCGTTCGGCAGTTGGACGTGCAAAAAAAGGAGGCTTTCGATTTTATCGTTCGGATGATATTGCATCGGACGTGATTAAACACTTGATGGCACAAGTACCTGATTTAGACCCGAATTTGGTCGATGATATTATTGTCGGTTGTGCGAATCCTGAGGGAGAGCAAGGGTTACAGATTGGTCGTCAGATTGCCTTACAGGCGATTGGAAAAGAAGTACCTGGCATGACGATAAATCGTTATTGTGCGTCGGGTTTGGAAACAATTTCGATTGCAGCAGCGAAAATTAACGCTGGAATGGGCGAAGTTTACCTTGCTGGCGGTGCGGAAAGTATGAGTATGATTCCGATGACTGGTTACAAACTCGCTCCGAATTATCGCTTTGCGAATAAAACGCCTGAATATTTGGTCGGTATGGGTTTGACTGCGGAAGCCGTGGCGAATAAATACGGAATTTCGAGAGAAGCACAAGACGAATTTGCGTATAATTCGCACGTAAAAGCAGCGGCAGCAATTGACGCAGGAAAATTTGATGACGAAATTGTGCCGATTGACGTAAAGCACATTTATGTAGAAAATAATAAACGTAAAGAGAAAACTTGGACAGTTGGCATGGACGAAGGTGTTCGCCGTGATACAACGCCAGAAGGTTTGGCTCGTTTGCGTGCCGTTTTTGCAAATGGCGGTTCGGTGACAGCAGGTAATTCTTCTCAAATGTCAGATGGTGCAGCGTTTACTTTAGTGATGAGCGAACGTATGGTAAAAGCCTTAAATCTTGAACCGATTGCTCGTTTGGTGACTTGTGCGGTAGCTGGTGTAGATCCATTATACATGGGCATTGGCCC
>CBFIHR010000143.1:0-5466 GCA_965662365.1 Saprospiraceae bacterium | reverse complement strand
TGAGGTCGAAGCTAAGTCAGCAGGTAACTTCAAGTCACCTGCTGACTCAAACAGGGGGCCGTGTCCCAACCCCTCGGGGGTGAGTTCAAAAAACTACTGCACCATCAACTTCCCACTATCCAACACCAACCCTTCCGCCTGAATTTGATAAAAATAAACGCCAGTTGTCATGCCGCTTTTATCCAAAACCATACGGTTACTGCCATTCGATGGAATGGTTTTAATGGTTTGTCCCATCAGATTATAAACCGTTAGCGTCATATTTTGATAGCGTTTATCCGTTTCAATTTCGATGGTGGTTTGTTCAGAAAATGGGTTAGGAAAAATCTTGACGGTTGCCAATTGTTGCTCAATCGGCTGCGTTGATACGGCTTGAATAAAATATTCGCCAACCGTATGAAACGTAGTATTAGTAATAATAGGCTCGTTAAAATCAAAGAAAATATCTGCCGAATTCTCAATGACCGTCCCCAAAGGATTATTCGCTTTTTGTCCGATACGGAAACGAATGAAACCATGAGATTCCGGTTCATTGGTGTTGGAATCCGGCAGCATAATATTAAGGAATAGGAATTTAAGTATCTTGCCGTCTTCGATGCTTAACGAAAACGGATGACTACTATTTTGGAGTTTTAATGTGGACAAATCCAGGACATCTGTATCTATTTCATCTTCTATGATGACATTAAATGCTAAATAAGTACCTGTATTTTGGAAACGAATCAAGTATTCAATCTCATCGCCTCGACGGATAAAACGGTGATTGCCATAACCTACAGGAAACCCTTGTTTATCGTTTGGATCATACGAACCGACATTCTCCAAACAATCAATATCTACATAGTTCTCACTGTCATTCAGTGGAAACTGATTAATCGGAACACTCGGAATCGAATCATCACTGTTACAACCGAAAGCAAAATCTGACACCTCATCGTCCGCATTCGGGTGCGTAAATTCTTGTTCTGCTCGTAAAACATATACGGCATTTTGATTTGCAGGCATTGTCCAAGAAGTATCTCCGCCTGCTGGCAATTGAAAGATTCCTTGATATGGCAAAATCTGATCTTCAATAACATGATACTGACGAGCTTGTGTCATTGCTTGAGTACCAATATTTTCTATTTTAAATTCAACTAAATCGTTACCAATACAATTAACCTGAGCTTTGATTGCTGCTCCGTTCCAAACCATATTGTTTGGTAAACAAATTTGCTGAGGGAAAATATTCGCTTCCACACAATGTGCCTGCCCCAGAAATGCGTTACAACTCACGGTAACATCTATCGTAAATTGTCCAATTTCATAGACATTCAAATCACCAATAAAAAAAGTATAGATATTCCCACTTTTCGTATAAGGAATAGAAGTCGTATCAACAATTAAAAAGGTATCTATCTCAACTTCAACATACACACCCGTTTCGGGTAATGTTCCAAAATTAGCATAGTCAACATGATAAGTATTGGAAAAACAACGAATTAGATTCGGTGTCGTGATCGATACGTTTAAGTCCGAACAATCAATGACCGATTGTAAGCCAATATCATATTGTGCGGTGCTGTCCAACGCTAAAGGAATAAAAGGCGACAAGCAACTATTCCAGTAACTGCTAAACGTCATCGGTTGAATCTGATAAACTCCGGGTTGTAAAGCAACCGAATAGTTCCCCAAAGTATCGGTTATCGTGTAAATCGTATCCGTTCCTTGAGTCGCACGTACCAAAATCGGTGCGTTTAGGTTCACTTCATTTGCATCGTAAACACAATTATTATTAACATCATGAAATACACTTCCGTGAATAATATTAGTAAAGGTATTTCCCATAGAGTCAATCATTGCCGCATAGATTTTCTCGCCAGAAATCGTTGTGGTCGTTCCTGCCAAAAAGAAATGATTGTTATCCACTTCCATGATTCGCTGAAAGTGAAAACCCTGCGTACTAACTCCAAACTGCTCCAAATAAACCTTATCCCAGATAACTGTTCCGTTATTGTTTAACTTCGTAATTGCCGCCTGATTCGCATTATTGGCCGCTTGACCACAGACCAAAATCTCATTATCCGATGACCAGACCAAATCATAGACGTGCGTTTGTGATATAGGCTTTCGCCAAATCTCATTACCAGCTACACCAGCCTTGACAACCACCGTTTGATAATCGTTCGTTATCGGGTCGTATTCTCGAAAGCTAAAAACAGACTCTCCAAAAAAGTTAATAGCCAATGTTCGTTCGCTATCTGCCCAACCTAATACTCTTGTCGGCGTAAAATTATTCGCCCATAAGAAAGTTCCCGTCGAGGATAGTTTCATCAATCGAATGTAACCTGTTGAGTCCACCGAAACTTGTGATAAAAGCGTCAACGAACCATCAAAATGTTCGACAATCTCTTTCCCGACATAAGTGTAAGGCAAACCATAAGACGGTGCTAAACTAAAATGACTCGTTCGCCACATAATGCTGCCATCCGCATAACTAAACTTGATAAGTTGTATTTTGTCATTATTATTATTGAACAAGACAACCAAGATATTATCATCGTTCAATTGCTTTACATCATTCACAATATATTGAGAACCAAACGAGAACAAATAATCGTGACGTTCTGCCCAAATCGTATCCAGATTCGCATCTAATTTTGCAATATGCACCTGTTGATATACCGAAGACGGCTGATTATTATTATCGTTATTGTCATCAACAAAAATGAAATTGCTATCTGCTGTAACAATTAAATTATCTTTAGAAAAATTCTCTAAACCTACAATCGGATGAATTACTCCAATATCATTAATCGGTTGCCAAGTCGAATTGCCCAAAGAGTCGATTTTCAGAAGATGCGTATAACCCTCACTGTAAACCGCCATATTGCCATCAGGTAGTTGATCAATCGTCACATGCGAGTTAATAAGTTGACCAACAGGAGGTGTGTATAAATAATCCCAATGCTGTCCCGCTAAATTCATGGAATTTAGTAAGCAAACGAAAATGATAATAATTGGTAGGAATATCTTTTTCATAAAAATTAGGATTTTATCGCATTTTGGTTGTTTATACAATCAATATATCTTGTAATGTTTTCATATTTAGTTTTATTGAATAGTAACTTAATTATGATTTGTTCTTACAAATATAGTTGTAATGATTATAAAATACAGTTACATTTTTTTAAGTTTGTAACCTACTCAAATTCATCTCTATCTAAAAAACACTGAAAATCAATAACTTATACTACAATATTTAAAAAATTGTAATTATAATTATGGAAAAAGCACCACTGGTTCTATATATTTTCTCCTTAAATCATGTCGAAATTAATCAATTTCGACTTTGGTTAGCCTCTCCCTTGTTTAATAATCGACCTGAACTGATAGAATTATTGGATTGGATAGACAAATTTAGGGAAAAAACAACAGATGATTTTTTCACAAAAGAAGCCGCTTTTCAATATTTATTCCCAGCAAAAAAGTACAACGACCAGCAAATACGACACTTGATGTCTTATCTTTTGCAGCAGCTGCGACAGTTTTTGATATGGCAAACCATACAGCAAAATGAAGTTCGACAACAATTATTACTATTGAAAAACCTACAAGAACGAGGCTTAGCAAAACCCTTCGAAACGCAGCGAAAAAAAACCATTAAACTTTTAAATAAACAAGAATTAAAAAACGAGCAACTCCATTTCTATGAATATCAGATTCAAGTAGAGCAATATCAATTTTTAAAAACTCAAAGTCGTGTCGCCAAAATGCCCCTAAAAGAAATTGCATCAACTTTTACGACTTATGCAATCGCCAATGTTTTGAAATGGCATTGTAGCATTTTGACACACAAATCAGTGACTCAAACAAAATATGATATTTCATTTTTAGAACAAATCTTAACCTATTTAGAACAAGGATTTTATTCCAATATTCCTGCCATTCAGATTTATTATCAAACGTATCAAGCCCTTACTACAGGACACGAAACTAACTATAAACTACTGAAAACCTTGATCTTAGATAATTTCAAAGCCTTTCCAATCAATGAAATTCGAGACATTATTTTATTAGCGATCAACTATTGTATTCGCCGTTTAAATAATGGAGAAGCGGCTTATTTAAAGGAAGTTTTTGAATGGTACAAAATGGGTTTAAATGAAAATATTTTTATTATCAAAGGTGAATTATCACGATTTACTTATAATAATATCACCATCGCAGGACTAAAACTAAAGGAATATGAATGGACAAAAAACTTTATGGAAACCTATAAAAAGTACATTGAATCCTCACACCGACACGACACTTATTACTTCAATTTGGCACTTTGGTATCAATCTCAAAATCAATACGAAGCAATTCAAGAATTATTATCAAAAATCACCTTCAAAGATGTTTTGCACGCCTTACACGCCAAAGTAATTTTATTAAAAATCTACTATGAAACCAAAGCCGAAAAAGCCTTAGAATCGCTTTTAGATAGTATTAAAATCTATTTGTATCGACACAAAAAATTAGGTTATCACAAGGATAATTACTTAAAACTGGTAAAATACACTCAAAAGCTTATCCGCCTAAATCCTTATGACAAAACAGCTAAAAAGGAATTATGTCAAGCCATTCAAAACGAAAAATCATTACTGGAGAAAGCGTGGTTTTTAGAACAATTGAGTTGAGTGTTCTATTCCAAATTCAAGGTCAATTGACTTTTGCCAAAAGAAGAACGGAAATACACTTTATCTGCTGTCTTACAAATCAATTCCGCTAACATATACGTGTCCGCATCGGAGTTGATATCATACATCAGGCTATAATTCCCATTGTCAACAGGTGCTTCCCAACCTAACGTCAATAAATCATTCATCTGGCTTTCGCTCAATGTATTACTTGATTTGATAAAGGTATTACTTACCGCTTCGCAGTACATTTGATCCGTGTTTGGTTGAGCCGACATTTGAATGTAATAATCCGAATTCAAATTAAAAATAGCGAAATTATCCATTCCACCTTTTGTTAATAATTGATTGATTGTTGTCGCCACAAAAGCCTTCGTTGCTTCATCTACCTTCATTAGTTCGTTTGATTTTTCTGTGAATAAGCCGGTTATAGTACTTGTTTAGACGGCTATATTATTTTTATTGTCGAAACAAATTGCCCCTACTTACTCAGTCTGAATATGTAAAATTGTAAACATACAATGATACGAAAGAATTTGCGTATTATTTAGACAATATCGAATACGTTCCAAAATGAATATTAACCTGTTCTAATCCAAAAGTTTCCAAATAATGGACTAATTAACTAAAAAATAAAAAAGAACAATTTGCTTATGAAAATCATATTGAACCACAAAAGCATCAAAAGACACAAAAGTTTCTCCACAAAATTGATATATACAATTTTAATAAAAAACAAATCTACACCTTTATCGGCATAATTGATTTTTATTGCTTTTGCATCAAGGCAAAAGAAAAAACT
>CBFIHR010000142.1:0-5617 GCA_965662365.1 Saprospiraceae bacterium | reverse complement strand
ATCGCTTTTGACAAATCTGTTGATTTAACAGTAAGAATTGCAGATGTAACTGGTCGTGTTTTAGAAACTCGTAATGCCGGTAATACAACTGCTGAAGAAATGCGTTTCGACTTATCGAACTTAGCAGAAGGAGTTTACTTTATGCAAATTATCGCTGACGGTCAAATCGCTACGAAACGTTTCGTTATCGTAAAATAAGACTTGAAGTTTTTAATAATTAAATTTTATGCGGTGTAGCACCTTCGGGTGTTACACCGTTTTTTGTCAAAAAAAGCTAAAAGGTCTGAATAGTTCGTTCATAAAAACAATTAAAGCCTTTTATTTGTAATACTTTAAGTCTAAAATAAAATATGTATAAATATACATAAGATGGAAACCAATATAAAAAACACAGCTAAAAGGATATTCACATTATGAAAATTGGTATTGTCTGTTATCCCACCTACGGAGGAAGCGGCGTCGTTGCAACTGAATTAGGAAAAGGGTTAGCCAAACGAGGGCATCAAGTGCACTTTATTACTTATCGTCAACCTGCTCGATTACAGCATTTTCATGCAAATTTATTTTATCACGAAGTCAACGCTTCTGATTACCCTTTATTTGAATACGCCCCCTATGATACCGCATTAACCAGTAAGTTAGTTGATGTTATCAAGTATGAGAAATTAGATTTATTACACGTTCACTATGCAATTCCGCATGCAACCGTGGCCTATTTAGCCAAGAAAATTTTATTAACAGAAGGTATTTATATTCCCGTTATCACCACACTTCACGGTACAGATATCACTTTGGTTGGTAAAAACGCAGCTTTCAAACCTGTCGTCAAATTTGGAATTGAAAAATCAGATGGAGTCACTGCTGTTTCTCATTATTTAAAAGCAGAGACACAAACCGTTTTTGAAACAAATAAAGATATTCGGGTCATTCATAACTTTATTGATTTTGATCGATTCAAACCTATTAATAAAGACCATTTTAAAAAAGCAATCGCCCCGAATGGCGAACGGATCTTAGCACACGTTTCTAATTTTCGTAAAGTCAAACGAGTAAGCGATGTCGTTCGTGTTTTTGAAAAAGTCTATCAAAAAATGCCCTGCAAACTTATCTTAGTTGGGGACGGACCGGATAGATACAATGCAGAGTTGATGTGTCGAGAAATCGGCTTATGTCACGAAGTACGATTTTTAGGAAAACAAGATGCTATCGAGGAATTATTAGCCATAGCTGATTTATTTATTATGCCTTCTGGTAGCGAGAGTTTTGGTCTGGCTGCACTCGAAGCAATGGCCTGTGAAGTTCCCGTGATTTCCTCTAACGTAGGCGGTTTACCCGAAGTCAATATTCATGGTAAAACCGGCTATTTGAGTGACTTAGGCAATGTCGAAGAAATGGCCAATTATGCTTATGAAATTCTGAAAGACGACGCTACTTTACAACAATTTAAAACTAATGCCTTGGCACAAGCAAAACAATTTGACATTCAAAATATCATTCATTTTTATGAAGATTATTATGAAGAAATTATAGAAACATGTGTTTACGATAAGACAGATGTTTTATAGTTTCCTGCAAGTGTAAGGTGTCAAAAATATACCTTACACTTGTATTTACGCCATTATTTTCACCATCGAAATTTGCATCAATTTCTGCATATGTTGCTCCAAACTCAATTCATTCTGTTCCACAAAATCCTCTGGTACATCGAAAGCCAAACGGTTAATATTTCTCAAAGTTTCTGCCCAATGATCCGGATTTAACGTAGATAAAACTTGACCAGTTTTGGGTGTAACCACCTCCTTCGCCCCTACTTTCTCAGATACCAGGACTGGCGTACCGCAAGCTAACGATTCTGAAATAATCTGACCAAAAGGCTCGTATCTCGCAGGATGAACCGTGAAATCTGCCAAATGATAAATTATTTCTGGCGAACTCAAAAAACCTAAAAATCGAACATTTGGCAAAGCCGTTTTCACATCTGGATAACCTGCAATAAGTAACAAAACGTTTTCATTTTGTAATCCTTCAAACGTTTTTAATAAAATATCCAACCCCTTGCGTTTATGACTTGCTGACACAAAAGCAAATACCTTCGTATCCGTTTCAATATTGTACTCTCGACGAATAATTTTTCGGACAGCTTCACTCGGTCGAGTAAAATTTTGCGTATTTAATGGTGGAAACAAGACATGAACATTTTCCCGTTTTGCACCATAATACTCAATCATTTCCTCTTTTATCATCGAAGACGCTGCAAAAATCAAATCATTATATTCACACGTTTTTTTATCTAAATAATGCTCGACATAATCAATAATTCGCCTGCCTGACTTATTCATTGCTCGTAAATACCCTTCGTGATTGCTCGGTGCTAAAACAGCATCTTGATAAAACGTCCGACCTAAGGAAAAGGTAAAATCGTATTTCTTTTTTTGAAAATAGCGTTTCAACCGAAAGTTAAACGCCAACATTCGCAAAGGTTTCGGCACAATTCTCAAAGGTAAACGAACAATTTTGACCGACGGTGGAAAAGTCACTTCTCCTTTATCTTTCGCACAAACAATCGTCACGTCATGACCTTTTTCGACCAAATAATTTGTATAATTAATTAAACGAGTCTCTAAACCTCCTCGAAGCGTAATTCTATAATATATAAGTGCTATTTTCATTCTTATTACAATTTACTGCAATTTTAGCTTCAAAATAAATATTTAATAACACCTTGTAGCGTTTTCAAGTTTGACATAATTTCTTTTGGTGGAGAAAGCGTTCAAAAAGAAATCAAACCTTAATTTTCTGTCCCAAAACCTTGACAATTGACGCTTTTTTACGGTTTTAATAATCATTAAACACTTATTTACTCGCCTATTATCGGAGTAGATTTTACTAATTTTTACAGATTTTTTTGCTTTTCTTCTGTACCTTTTGCCATTCAATTATTTACAAGTAGCTTTGTGATTCGATATTTATAAAAAATGATACAAAAAATCCAACAATCCGATAATACGGAACCATTATTTTCCATTTTGTTACCAACTTGGAACAACCTGCCGTACTTGCAATTCTGCATCAAAAGTATTCAAAAAAATGCACATTTTGACCACCAAATCATTGTGATTATTAACGAAGGTAAAGATGGCACGTTGGAATGGGTTAAATCACAAATCAACCTTGATTACGTTTATGCAACGGAAAACATCGGCATCTGTTTCGGACTAAATGCGGCTCGATCATTGGCAAAAGCCAAGTATATCTGTTACTTCAATGACGATATGTACGCTTGTCCAGACTGGGATTTACCATTAAAACAAGAAATTGACACCATCGGACACAACGACTTTTTTCTCTCCGCCACAATGATTGAACCTACAGATACTGGCAATCCCTGTGTTATCGTAAAAGATTATGGCAATAATCTAAACAACTTCAAAGAGGAGAAACTTTTAAAGGAGTATAATAATTTCGTAAAAAAAGATTGGCAAGGAGCGACTTGGCCACCGAATATTGTACACATAGACTTATGGGATTTGGTCGGTGGATATAGTGTAGAATTTTCACCAGGTATGTATTCTGATCCAGATTTTTCTCGAAAATTATGGGCGGCAGGCGTTCGATATTTCAAAGGGGTTTCGGCCAGTCGAGTGTATCATTTTGGCTCAAAATCAACGGGAAAAGTTCGACACAATAAAGGCAAAAAAACATTTTTACTAAAGTGGCAATCCTCCTCAAATGAGTTCACGACCAAGATTTTAAAAAGAGGACAAGTATTTGATTATCAATCAATTGTTAATAAAAAAATCAAAACAACATTCATACAAAAATTAAAAATGGTTTGGGCGATTTTGTTTAAGTAGTCGATTTTTTTTGAACCCATCCCCAAGCCTCTACTTTTAAGGCAAGAGCTGGGGATAGGTTCAAAAAAACTACTTCATCTCCTCTTTCATTTTATAATCCCCCAACCAAGCCTTACGCAAAACCATTTGCTCTGCGGTCGGATTATCAGATAATAAAATTACGTGTTCTTTTTCGATAGGAATCGGTATAATTTCGGTTTTTAGTTCTACCTCTTTTCCATCACGAATTACCGTAATTGATAAAATATCTCCTTCCTTTGCTGTCCCGGCGTATTTACCTAAAACTTCGTTGATATTATCAAAGGTCAACTTTTCACCATTCCAAGTTTTGATAAAATCATCTTCTTTGAATCCAATATAATCTTTACCGAAAGCATCTAAACCAGCAGCGCTTCCGATTTTAAAGCCCATTCGGCTATAATCGACACCAATAAACTTATTCAGGTCACCGCCAAATAATGAAATATCGTTGACTTCTTTCTTTGGATAATAAGTAATACCGGCTTCCGCTAAATATTCGGCGATCGGCAAAGCTTCTTTCCCTGCGACATAACGGTTAAAAAAGTCCGCAATTTCTGGGTAACTTAACTTTGTGATAATCTCAAATAACTCCTCGTCTTTAAAGGCTCTATTTTTACCAAATTCAGTCGAAAGATTTTGAATTAACTTTTGTAATCCTAATTCACCATTCGACAATTGACGCAAACGAATATCCAAACACATTCCAATCAACGCCCCTTTTTCATAGACATTTCCGTACTGATCTTTGTGTTTTGTCAATACATTCCTACTCATTTTTGTAAATGGCAAATTATCCTCATACGTTTGAGCATTACGGATTTTTTCGCCCATGACATCCAAGTAAGACTCAATCGGCATCAAGCCTTGAGTCACCTGTACATGACCAGCCGAATATTCCGTCACGCCTTCATACAGCCATAAATGCATCGACATTTTCGGATTGATATAATCAAAATTATGAATCTCTTCCGAGTGAATATTCAGAGGCGTCACAATATGAAAAAACTCATGAGCCGCAACGTCACGCACCGTTTGAGCGATTTGTTCAGGATCCATTTCAGGTAAATAATACAGCGATGAATACGAATGCTCCAAAGCTCCCCATTTACCAGAATAAGGCGTGTCATCACTCAAATAAATAATAAAAACATATTTATCCACGGGCAACGTTCCGCCTAAGTATTCCTTTTGTGCTTGTAAAATCGGGCCAACTTGCGTCGCTATAAAGTCTGAACTAACTTTGCCTGTCGGCGAATAAGTAGCAATCAATACGTCCGCATTTCCGACTTTCACAATCGTGGTATCAGGGTCGCAATACATAATCGGTGCATCAGCCAAATCCATATAATTCTGAGCATAAAAAACGTCTGTATCCGAGTCGCCTCCAACTCTGTCTAACGAAGTCGCACCAAAAAACTGTTCTTGCTTATCAAATTCTACATAATAATCTCGACGTTTAAATCCTTCGAAATAACCAAAAAAACCATGATTATTAAGCACAAAATTTTCGTTGGCTTCGATATTCGTTCCACCAGGTTCAAAGATAAAATCATCGGAATTCCTTCTATCCTTATCCGTATCCCAGGTATCCTCGATGATGTATGATATTTTATGGAGTTTATTCGCTTTTTTAATAATCCATGTATTCGAGTCAGGATGTTTGATATGTTTTAATTTGAACGCCTTACCACTTTTATTATACGCTGTAAACTCTGATGCAAAACGCCCAAAGTTGTAAATGC
>CBFIHR010000141.1:0-5702 GCA_965662365.1 Saprospiraceae bacterium | reverse complement strand
ACGGTAGATTGATGAATCCTTAAACCTTTTTGAGGTGTAATATTTTGGTTATCAGCGGTTTGGGATTCTAGTTGACATTTAGCGAAAGCGAAAATAATAATAAGCGAAAATAAAATACGATTCATATCTTTTTAGTTGTGATGCGTAAAATAATGCTTTAAGTATTGAGGATTTTAAAGTCAATTAACAATATGCGACTTTTTAGTTAAGTCATCGGTTTTTTGAGTGGCTTAACGAAAATCCAAAATTACTATTTGTATTACAACAAAAAGCCCTGAAAATCATTTAATTTTGCATTGATTAATTAATACTACTATGGCAAAAGAGAAAAACGGTAAAGAGGAAGTAAAAGAGGAGTTTATCAATCCGATTGATAAAGATAAAATTGCGGAAAACCCAGGATTATTACCTTACGCACATACGGTCGGTGGGTCAGTGATCAAACCGATTGATGAAGGTCGGGTGAAAGGAAATGCGTTGGCTGCAATGGAACAGCAGACGGATATGCAAATGGCTCAATTGTATAAACAAATGGAGCTACTGGTAAAGCAGGCGGAAGCGATTAAGAAACGTAAGGAAATTTCAGAAAATATTTATTTAGCAAAAATGAGTTTTGAGCCGAAAATCGGTCATGCTTATTTTTTGTATGAGAAGGAGAGTGGCGAGTCGGTTGTTTCTTTAGTTGCACCCAATGAGTGGGGCAGAAGAGGAATGCCGTTTTCTGATTTTGTTGCTAAAGTCAGATTATTAGCTGATCATACTTGGGATATTATTGAGGAGTAAAATGTGTCGAGGGGTTGAGGTGTCGATGTGTTTATCTTGAACACGCAAGGCCTCAGCACTCTCAATACTGTAATACATAGAAGGTGAAAAAAGGAAAACTTTATTTGATTCCGACAACTTTGGGAGACGAGGCTTTGCATACAATTCCGCCCTATGTTGTTGAGAAAATCCAACATATAGAAACTTACATCGCTGAGCGTGCGAAAACAGCAAGGCGTTTTTTGAAGGCTGCTGGTATCGGAAAACCGCTAAGCACAATAACTGTTCACGAATTGGATAAACATAATCCAATCAATTATATTTCAGAATATTTGGAAGCGGCTTTGAGCGGTGATGATATCGGGTTATTGTCAGAAGCAGGTTGCCCTGGTGTAGCGGATCCTGGAGCAGAAGTCGTAGCTTTGGCACACCGAAAAGGTATTGAGGTTGTCCCTTTAGTTGGTCCTTCTTCGATTTTGTTGGCGTTGATGGCTTCGGGTATGAATGGACAGTCATTTACTTTTCATGGTTATTTGCCTCCAAAAACGCCTGAGCGTGTTCGGGCATTACGAAAACTGGAGCAAGCAGCACCTCGCACAACCAGTATTTTTATAGAAACGCCATATCGCAATCAACAAATGATAGAAACGGCTCTGAAAACACTTCGCCCGCAAACCCGATTTTGTATCGCAGCTGATTTGACTCTGGATACAGAATATATTGTTACGAAAACTGTTGCGGATTGGGCAAAAACAAAAATTCCAAACTTACATAAACGACCAGCAATATTTTTGATTGGATAGTAAGTCGGACAAAACGGATTAGAAAACTGAAATTTTCCGTCATTCTTTTTGTAATCGAAAGGATGACGGATTTTTTTTAGAGGAATGATAAAAAACTTAATTTTATTTTAGCTTCTCGCTAATATATCTTCAATTCGTCCTTTCGGGATCGCATCAATTAGCTTTTGTGTATAAGCCTTTTGAGGTGAATTATAAATATCGTCTGCGATACCAATTTCTTCAATTTTACCTTGATTCATTACAATCATTCGATCGCTCATAAATTTCACAACGGATAAATCATGTGAAATAAAAATATAGGTAAACCCAAATTTATCTCGTAAATCCAGCAGTAAATTCAGCACTTGAGCCTGTACCGAAACATCTAAGGCGGACACCGATTCGTCACAAATAATAAATTTAGGGTTTAAAGCCAAAGCTCGTGCAATGCAAATCCGTTGTCGTTGTCCGCCCGAAAACTCGTGAGGATAACGCTGAAAATGTCGAGCTTCTAAACCGACTGTTTCTAAGAGTTCAATCACTTTAGCTTTTCGTTCTTCGTTGTTCTTTAAGATATTATGAACTTGCATCGGTTCCATGATTGCGTTACCAATTGTCATTCGAGGATTGAGGGAGGAGTACGGATCTTGAAAGATAATCTGTACATCTTTGCGTAAAGCTTTTAATTCTTTTTGTGATAAATTCAGAATATTTTTTCCTTCAAAGATGACTTCACCGTCCATAGCATCGGTCAGTCTTAAAATTGTTCGTCCAAGTGTTGTTTTTCCGCAGCCGGATTCACCGACTAACCCTAAGGTTTCGCCGGGATAAACCTCAAAACTCACGTCATCAACGGCTTTGACGTATTTTTTGACTTTACCAAAAAAATTGCGTTCGGTCGGAAACCAAGTTTTCAAATTATTCACCGTCAGAATAGGTTGTTGTGTTTCTAACTGCTTCATTCGTGCAATAGTCGCTTCGGGTTTTACCTTTGCAGCATCTATAATTTCCGTCAAGGAAGCCTTTTTTTCGGTAATTTCGATGGAGCCGTCATCGTTATTTTTTACATTCATAAAGTCAGCGACGACTGGCAACTTGCTCATTCGATAATCTAAGGGCGGCCGACAAGCCAACAAACTTTTTGTGTAAGGATGTTGCGGGTTGACGAAAATATTTTTGACGGTTCCTTGTTCTACGATTTTGCCTTTATACATGACGATTACTCGGTCAGCGATTTCGGCAATCACACCCAAATCGTGGGTAATGAAGATAATCGACGCATCAATTTCATTACTTAAATCGGACATTAAACCCAAAATTCGTTTTTGAACAGTGACATCTAAAGCGGTTGTTGGCTCGTCAGCGATTAAAATATTTGGATTACAAGACATCGCCATTGCAATCATTACACGCTGTTTTTGTCCACCGGATAATTGATGCGGATAAGCCTTGAAAACTCGCTCTACATCAGGTAATTGTACTTTTTTGAATAAATCTAAAGTGCGTTTTTTCGCTTCGGTTTTTGATGTTTTTTGATGCAATAAAATAGCTTCCATCACTTGATTGCCGCAAGTGTAAACAGGATTGAGCGAAGTCATAGGTTCTTGAAAAATCATAGCGATTTCGTTACCACGATATTGTCGCATTTGATATTCAGGTATTTGCAATAAGTCAATCGGCTCGTTATTATCATTCGGATAATACAGAATTTGTCCGCCAACTATTTCGCCAGGAGGCGAAGGAATTAGCTGCATAATCGACAAGGAGGTTACCGATTTTCCAGAGCCAGACTCACCGACAATGCCGACGGTTTCTCCACGATAAATCGTAAAACTTACCTTATCAACTGCTTTGGTCGTTCCTTCTTCGGTTGAAAAATAGGTCTGTAAATCAATGACTTCTAATAATTTTTTTCGCATCTTTCGTAAAAATTGTTAGACTGTTAAATTGTTGAACTGTTTTATTTTTTGAAAATAGTTTGTGAAAATAGGTAGATTTCGTTTAGGATAAAAATTATTAAGTAGGAATATAGACTTTGCCAGGTTAAAATCTTGTGAAATAAAATTTATCACATAACTTTTGTTTTATAATCCATTAACTTTGTGACTGATTTTTAATTAAAATAAAAAAATAGCAATGAAACAAATAGCAATAATTCTAACACTTTGCTTCCTTATCGGAGGCACGTTGAATGCAGAAACGCCCTTAGTCGGAAAATGGAAAGTTACGACTTTTGAAGTAAAAGGTAACTGCGGAATGTGTAAAACAACGATTGAAAAATCCCTGAAAAATGTGGATGGCGTTAAGTTTGCCGTTTGGAATGTTGATACCAAAAAAATAACGGTTAAGTATAATCCAGAAGTTATCAGCTTAGCGGATATTCATCAAAAAATTGCCGCAGTCGGTTATGATACGAGCAAGGTAAAAGCAAAAGACGAAGTGTATGAGAATCTTCACGGTTGTTGTCAATACGATAGAGGTTAAAACTTTCAGATTTACTAAACTTTAAAAGTTTAGTAAATCTATTTATTACAATTCCTTAAATGTTTTTTTGCCTTGTAGATAATATTTTAGGACGATACTTCCTTTGATTTTCCCTTTTTTTCGGCTTTCGCCAATATACATCTCATCGATGTGTTGCTGGGCTTTCATTCGTTTATGTAGAATAACGATTGGATGAAAATAGATGTAAAAGTGAGCTTTAATAATCGCCCAAATATTTTGAAACTTACCTTCTGTTAGAAATTTTAAACCCGCCAAACCATCTAAAATTAAGCGAAGGAAAAAAACATAATACACTTTCCAGTCATTTTCATTTTTCAGAATAGTAATTAAGTTATTTCTAAAATTCAAGTAAGTTTTATAGGGATTTTCGGTACTCAATGTGCCGCCGCCAACATGATAAACGGTCGATTGCGGAACTGCCATGATTTGATAACCAGCTTTTCGCAATCGCCAACACAAATCAATCTCTTCCATGTGTGCGAAATAATCGCCATCGAATCCACCTATTTTATGAAACTGTGCTGCTTTGACAAATAAGGCGGCACCAGTTGCCCAAAAAATTTCATGTTGATTGTCGTATTGTCCATTGTCCTCTTCCACATTATCAAATAAACGACCTCGACAAAACGGATAGCCCAACGAATCCATGTAGCCGCCAGCTGCACCGGCATGTTCAAAATGTGTTTTATTATGAAATGCTCGAATTTTTGGCTGACAAGCCACTATGGTCCGATTCATTTTTAGAACGGTTACTATCGGTGCTAACCAATTTTGAGTCACTTCGACATCAGAATTTAATAAGACATAAATATCAGCTTTAACCTCGTTTAGTGCTTGATTATAGCCTTCTGCAAAACCGTAATTTTTGTCTAATTGTAGCCTGCTGATATTCGGATAAGTCGTTTTTAAAAAATCGATAGAATCGTCAGTTGAGGCATTATCTGCAACAATAATTTCTGGCGTGAAAAAACTATTTTCAACCAGTTTTTCATCAGAATATTTCACTACGGATGGCAAAAACTGCTCTAAATATTTTCGACCATTATAGTTTAATATAACAATTGCAACTTTCAATATTTTAGTTTAAGTGATTTTAGTAGTTTAGTGATTTTAGTAATTTGGTTTTGCGTAGGAACGCTTAAAACGACTTAGATTATCAATGACTTGAACCAAGAACTTTTACAGTATTTTCCTTATCAATCGTGATTTGTCGTTTTAGTGCGTCCAATGAGTCAAATTTTGCGTCTTCTCTTACTTTTTCGATAAACTCAACATAAAGTGTTTGCCCATACAAATCGCCATCAAAGTCAAATAAATTGACCTCAATAGACTGACTTTGACCATTTAATGTTGGTCGATGACCGATGTATAACATTCCATCATATCGTTGATGATTATGATGAATGTGTACGGCATAAATACCAGCTTTCGGAATGATTTTATTCTGTCGTTCGACTTCTAAGTTAGCGGTCGGATAGCCAATTTGTCGCCCGATTTGCTTTCCGTGAACGACTTTTCCAGCCATCGAAAACGGATGATTGAGATATTTTCGGGCGATTCCAACATTTCCCTCCAGGATTGCCGCTCTGATTTTAGTAGAGCTCACCGCAATATTGTCAACTTCGTGCTTTTCGATTTCCTCGACTTCATAAT
>CBFIHR010000140.1:0-5797 GCA_965662365.1 Saprospiraceae bacterium | reverse complement strand
AAAACAGCAAAAAGAACTGCAAAAACCGCTCAACGAAGAACTACAAAAACAGCAAAAAGAACTGCAAAAACCGCTCAACGAAGAACTACAAAAACAGCAAAAAGAACTGCAAAAACCGCTCAGCGAAGAACTGCAACCAATTACAACAAATAAAATCGAGGAATCAAAACCACAAATTATTCAACTAAACTATCGACCTGAAGACATTTTAGAGATTTATTTGCTTAACGGCTATTTCATTCAACCAATGGAAAGCCATGAAATTTTATTAATAAATCTGTTGGATAATCAACCTCGACAATTGCGTATTTTGTTGACTCGAATTGGTAAATCGACCACTATCATCCAACGATTAATAAATAATATTTCTATTGAAACTTTACAGCGATTAACTTATTCAATAGTCACTAAACCTTTATTTATCAATACTTTAGAAAAAAATCTCACAACACCACAAACAATCAATTTATATCAAATCGCCATACGACATCAATTAAAATATGGTCAAGTTGAATCAACTTTTTTATTTAGTGAATTCGTAGATAATTGGACAGATGAATTAAACGTAGAGGCGTTCGTTCAATCGCTTTCCGATGATCTCAAAGCGATTGATGACACCTATTATTTACCCATGATTGAAGATTATTTAGCTTCAGTTGTTGTCATAAATCCGATAGAGAAAGAAGAAGAAGAAGAATACTTCGTGAATGCTACTCGTTTTTTAGATTTTCTGACACAATTTATTGAAAATCCTACCAATAACTGGTGGTCAAAAAACCTGACAAGAACGGAATTTAACCGACATTTTCAAGAGGTTGTTCATTACTACCCGGATGCTGTAAAAACGGCATTCTATAAAATTATGGCACAAAAAAATGCTGCAACGATTCTAACCGATTTGTTAGAAGAAAAGAATCTAATATTATTGATGAATTTGGTTGAGCCAAATATGTTCGGTTATATCAGTACCATTATTTTGACTTTTAATGATTTTATGTCGTCAATTGAAAGCTGGGAACTGACACTGGTCGCTTATTCTAATACGCCTAAACCATTAAATGTCAATATATTTACACAACAGGCTTACTTGCGATTTGCAAAAAAAACTGGTCAAACTCAAAGCGAAATCCAACAAGCCTTACTGGAATATGCAGAAAAACAAATTCAACTCAAACAACATCGTTTTCAAGCATTGAAGCAAATCATTCTTAATGATATCCGATTCAAACAACAACCTGAAATTTTAACAGAACCTGCCAGCGTTGATCTTCCAGAAACAGCAAATCAACCCTTCGATTCTAATATCGAAATTATTAGTTATTATTTAAAATACAATACGTTACCAAAAGAATATCAACATTTTACGGAGGCAGATATTATTCGTACCATTAAACTGCAAGGCATTAAAAATCTTAATATTTTAAAAATTGCTTTACGCAAAATATTAGATAATCCAACATATAGCAAACGGTTGACAACATTACCCGAACCAATTATTACGACTTTAATACAAACTTTACAACCCAAAGTTGGTCTAAAAATCTTACCATTTTTAGAAGATTTAAAACAAGTTATTGACCATAAAACATTGATAATTAGCATATTGAGAGTCGTTAACGAAATTACAATTTTGACACATAAAGCTGGTTTTGTACAGCACTTTATCGTGTCAATGGTAGAAATACTTTCTAATACGACCAATCAAACAACTCAAGAATCTCTCAAATCAATCATCGAAGCAATGAGCGACAAACCGCAACAATCCAATATTGTTAAACAACTCCGTCGTGTATTAGCAAGAATGAATAAACAAGCAGATGAAGTCACCATCGACGATAAACCAGTTGCTGTGGTAGAAAAACCAATAACACCATTAAAAGATACTGCAATTTATATTGATTACGCTGGTGTGGCTATTTTGAATGTCTTCTTTCCACACCTTTTCAAAATGTTCGATCTTACCGAAAAACGAAAATTCAAGGATTTGGAATCAGCCTGCCGTGCTGCCTATATGATTCACTATATCGCCACAGGAAATCCAACGCCATTAGAACATCAACTAATTCTTAGCAAAATCATGTGTGGTATTCCAATCGAACAACCTATTAACTCCATTATTGTGCTGACCGAAGAGGAAAAAGAAGCCTGTAATCAGTTGATTAAAGCTGGTATCAATCGTTGGAAAAAAATGCAAAATGCTTCGGTCGAAGGTTTTAGAAATTCATTCTTGAAACGAGAAGGGAAACTTGTCAAAATATCAAAAGGTTGGACCTTGTCCGTCGAGCAAAAAACATTCGATTTAATTTTAAAGACACTTCCATGGGGATTTTCGATGATTCGATTCGGCTGGATGGAGGACACTATTTATGTCGAATGGGCGTACTAAGTATTAAACGTATTTTATGATCAAAATAAATTGATAAACGACAAAAAAAATGAGGTTACCTCGTTGGAGATAACCTCTTCGTATATAATAAAGTTAATACTTTTTTTCTAAAACTAAAACTTTCTTATATCGAACTAACTCTGAAAGTTAGCATACTTTCAAAATGAATTTAAAGAACTGTAACGTCAACTGCGTTTAATCCTTTTCTTCCTTCTGTTAGTTCAAATTCAACGCTATCGCCTTCACGAATGTCGTCGATTAATCCTGAGACGTGTACAAAATGTTCTGTGTTTGTTCCGTCCTCAACAATGAATCCAAATCCTTTTGATTCATTAAAAAATTTAACTGTACCTTTTTGCATTATAATAATTTAGTAATTTAATAAAGCACAAAGGTACGCTTATAATCCAACGAACCTAATTATAGCGATAGAAGTCGCTATAATTCGCTCTTTTTAAGGTTTTGTACCGAACATTTAGGGTTTTGTTAAGAAATTTGGCTTTTTAATTACTCCAAATCATTCTCAAAGTTTAAAAATTCTACCTCACGGCTTCGTCCTTCATTTTACGTAATAAAGATTCAAATCTTTATAGCAGCCTTAATTCGCTTCAAACCTTCCTCTAAAATCGCCTTCGGACAAGCCAAATTCAATCGAATAAAACCATCCGCATTCGACACAAACATATTTCCTCCTTCTAACAAAACGCCAGCTTTTTCAGCAAAAAACAGCGTTAAATTTTCACCTTTCGGAAAATACGCATTGACATCAATCCACGCCAAATAAGTCGCTTCTGGTATGGTGAATTTTGCTTTTGGTAAATGTGTTTTTAAAAAATCTTGTAAAAAATCAAAGTTATTATCCAAATAAATCGTTAGTTCATCCAGCCAATTTTGACCATGTTCATAAGCCGCTTGTGCTGCCGTCAAACTCAACGGATTTTCGATACCTAAATGATGTTTTTTCCATTCTGCTCGAAGGGCTTCATTCGGAATAATCACGTTAGCAAACAGAATACCGGCTAAATTAAATGTTTTACTCGGTGCCATACAAGTAATGATTTGATCAGAATCAGGAAATAATTTGGCTAAAGGCGTAAATTTTTGGTCAATCCTCAAAATATCACAATGAATTTCGTCCGAAATAATCATCACATCATTGGCCAAACAAATTTCTCCAAAACGTTGTAATTCGTCCGTTTTCCAAACTCGACCTGTCGGATTATGCGGATTACAAAATATACATAAAGCGACATCTTCCGCAGCCGTTTTTTGTTCAATATCCGCAAAATCCATTGTATAATTTCCATCTTCATAAATCAAATCAGAATAGACTAATTCGACCTTATTATAATCTGCAGCGTGTTTGAAAAAAGCATACGAAGGAGTCATAATCAACACTTTTTTATTCGGTTTGCAGATATAATCAATCAAGGCATACAAAGCCGGAATGACTCCTTGCGAATTGCGTAAATGTGCTTTATCAAATTCCCAATCGTACCGTGATTTTGTCCAATTCAAAAACGCATCTGGATATTGATTATCAAAAACCATCGTATAACCCAAAATCCCGTGGTCAATTCGCTTCTTAAGTGCGTCAAGGATTTCGGGAGCGATTTCAAAAGCCATATCAGCTACCCACATTTTGACCAACTCTTCCGCTGTGTACGGTAAATTCAAGTTGTCGATGCCTCCAAAAAGATAGTCGTTGTAGCCTTCAACACTGAGTGCATTCGTGTGCTGACGGTCGATAAGTTTATCAAAGTTGTAGTTCATAAGTAATTGCTATTCAATAATAAAATGTTCATAACGTGATTACAAACTTATAAGATTTTAGATTAATCCTCTATTTTTTATAAATTCACTTTTTTGCTCCAAATACGACCAGGAGTTATCTGAATTGATGATTTTTTATAAAAATAGCAACAGCAGCGTCAGCACAATTCCACCGATTGTAAAATACATTCCCTTACGGAAAATCGACGTACTCGGCATAAACATCCAAAACGAGGAAACTACAAAAAACAGTAAACCAAGTCCAAAAAAAATGTTTAAAAAGAATAATGGTTCACTTGATTTTGCTTTATGTAAATGAGTCATTTTATCCAAAATTAGCGGTAATTCCTTTTTTACATAAGTTGCTTCGCCGGTAGATTTATTATATGTTCCATCTTTAAAATAAATGAAGTCGCCCTCCTCTTTTTCTACTCGAAACTTACGCATTTCCAGCGTTTTTCCTAAATCTGCTGCGGCAATATTTGGTTCTAACTGTCGCTCAATCGTTTCCTTTTTCTTCAACGCATCTGTATCTCGAAAGATTAAAACAATACCGCTAAGGGCATAAACGAACATAATTCCCGCTAAAAGAAAACCCAAATAACGGTGAATCACTCGCATTTGAATAGCGAGTTTTGATGGTTTAGACATAATTCTTTTTTAAAGTTTTACAAAGTTATTTATAAATGATTCTTTATACGCTCGACCAATCGGCACAACGGTTTCTTTATTGATAAACAATTGATTACCAACAATTTTTTTAATTTCTTGTGTATTAATAATATACGATTTATGGACTCGTACAAACTGCTGATTGTCTAATGTTTCTGTCCAATATCGAAGTGATTCATTCGATAAATATTTCTTATCGCCGACTATAATTTCGGTATAATCTGCATCAGATTTAATGTATAAAATATCATCAATCGTGATTTTGATTAGTTCGTAACCTGATTTGATAAATATAGCTTTTCGCTGTGGCGAAATCGTATTTTCGATCGTTTTTACGGGGACTTTCGATACCGCTTTAACGAATCGCTGAAATGAGAATGGCTTTAGTAAATAATCCACAACACTGAACTCATAACTTTCCAAGGCATAATCTGCAAAAGCCGTTGTGAGAATAATAGGTGGTGGATTTTGCTGCATTTTCAAAAAATCAATACCCGAAATTTTTGGTAAATGAATGTCCAAAAAAATTAAATCGACAGATGCTGTTTTCAGAAAGGTCGTGGCGTCAATCGCATTTGAAAATGTACCTTTTAGAGTCAATGTTCCAATATCTTTGATATACTTTTTTAAAATTCGTTGTGCAGGCGGTTGATCTTCTATAATAATGCAGTTCATTTGATTAACTATTGAATTGTTCTATTATTGAATGATTAAAAAAACAGTTTACTAATTTAGCAAACGGCTAGTTTTAATTCTAAATTGACTTCGTACCAATTTTCATCACTAATAATCGTCAAATTGTGCGTATCGGGATACAATAATTGTAAACGTCTTTGGACATTTTCTAAACCAATTCCTTTCGTCAAATTGTCCGTATTCGATTCTGATTGATGATTATTACGACAAGTAAATTTTAAAGTACCATTGTCTAAAAGAGTCGTTTTGATGTCAATAACAATATGATCA
>CBFIHR010000139.1:0-5914 GCA_965662365.1 Saprospiraceae bacterium | reverse complement strand
CACTTTGACACAAGGATTTTACAATAACTTACCATTCTCCGATGGCATTGATACCGATATTATTAGTGAAAATGGCGATTTGGGGATTATCTATTCTAATGACCGTAACTCTGGCCGCTTACCAGTTTATCATCGTTTAGATGCATCTATCAAGTATATTTATGAATTTGGTAGTAGCAGTCAATTAGAAGTTACAGGAAGTATCACAAATATGTATAACCGTGAAAACATCTTCTATTTCGATCGTATAGAATACGAAAGAGTCAATCAGTTACCAATTATTCCAAGTATTGGAGCAGTTTATTCTTTTTAATAGCAGATATACAAAAAGCCACAACATCAAATACGTTGTGGCTTTTCTATATTTTATACTGTAAGTAAATGAAGGGATTTGTTTCGACAAATCTATTTTTCAAGACCAAACAATGCAATAATTAAGTCGTCAATCAATATACTTCCATTAGCTCCACATAAATAATAATATCTGATTTCGGAGGAATCGGCCCTCTACCATGCTCACCATAAGCCAAGTCATACGGAATGATCAAAGTTGCTCGACTTCCGCCATTCAACAAAGCTAAACCTTCAGAAAAACCCGGTACGGCTCTGGTTCTTTTTTTATCAAAATAAAATGCTTTTGGGCTGCCTTTACGAAAAGTAGATTCTAACTCTTGACCATTTGGTAAAAAAACCGCATAATGCAAAGAAGCACGATTTGCTGTATTAACAGCTTTCCCCTCTCCCTCTTTCTCCACAAGATATTGTAATCCTGATTCGGTCTTTGTACAAGGTAATTCTCCATTGATAAAATTTTTGATGTGACTTCTGACATTTCTCGTAACTCTATCGGCTTTATCCAGCATTTCATTGATTTTTTCCTCAACTTCTTGCTTTTTGCGAATGTCCGTGATTTGTAAATCTACAAACATCGTATCGCCTGGCTCAAACTGTCCCGATATCAAATGTGGTAGAGAATCTACGAAAACAGCAATTGTCATACTATCGCCCAGCCCCATGATTTTGAAAGCCTGTAAAATCGGATTTTTCTTAGGCGATAAAGGCATGATCTCCTTTTTATGATTGCTATTTAGCTCTTTCCTACCTTTCCGAACAGTCATATTATAATGGATTTCATCGCCAACTTGTGGCTTGACTCCATCATTTTTTTCATGAAAATAATAATGTAGCCCAGACTGAGTCACCTCAAATGACGGTGAATCATCTAACACAGAACAACTCGGTAAGCTTATGACACATAAAATAAGTAAGCAACTTATTCGCATATTAAGATTTTTATTCAAAGATAGTTGATTGTCAATATAGTCAATCAACTGAATTATATAAAACGAGTTTTAATGAATCTTTGTAGTTTTTGTTTGTAGTGAACAGTTAGTCAACTTAAATTACAGCCTCAATTTTAAACATTTTTTGGCTTCATAGTTGGCTTTCATATTAACATTAAAAATAAATTAACATATTTCTATATTGATGATCTCCCCTTGAATAATGAAATATAAATTATAAATGTCCAAAATACTTAATTTTCAAATACTTTCTTAACTTCGTTAGTGTAAATTATCCGTAAAAAACTAAATAAAATCAATATAACAAATGGTTGAGTTTCAAGATACCGAATTAGAAAACATCATCGAAATGCGTGACATTAGCCAAAGTTATGACGGCGGACAATCTTATATTATTAAGAATTTGAGTTTTTTAGTTCAAAATAAGCCTGAAAAAGGAGAGTTTGTTTCTATCTTAGGAATGTCAGGAAGTGGTAAATCTACCTTATTAAGATATATCGCTGGCTTACAACAACCTACTTCGGGCGAAATTCTTGTACGTGGAAAAGCTGTTGGCGGTGACAATCGGGTGAGTATGGTTTTTCAACAATACTCCTCTTTGCCCTGGATGTCTGTTTTGGATAATGTTGCGTTAGGTTTACAATTCAAAGGTATGTCTAAAGAGGAACGAGAAGAACGAGCAATGGAGATGATTCGTAAAGTAGGCTTAGCCGGTCACGAACGAAAATACGCTCAATATCCAACGCTCTCAGGTGGACAATTACAGCGAATTGCCATTGCACGAAGCCTTCTCGCAAGTCCAGATATTATTTTAATGGATGAGCCTTTCGGAGCTTTAGATGTAAAAACTCGTTTACAAATGCAAGATATGTTAGCCGATATTTGGCAGGATATACACCCTACGGTCATTTTTGTAACGCATGATATTTCGGAGGCAGTGTATCTCGGCGATGATATTTATATCTTGAAATCTGCACCTTCGCACTTTGCAGAACATGTTAAGGTTGATTTACCTTATCAACGCAACCGAGAATTAAAACGAACGCCTCGTTTTACAGAGTTGGTACATGAAGTTGAGGATACGATGATTCGAGTTTCTGAGTTAGGTTAATTAGTAATTTTATCAGGATATAATTTTTTATACTTTTGAGGTTACGAAAATCGAGATTGCAACACTTTCGAGGTTTCGTAACCTCAATTTTTATTTAAAATAAATAATTGACACCGCTTTAAAACTATATCCCTCTTTCCTCATTTGAACCTATCCATTTATTTAACTTTCGTACGGTATTTTTTATTAAAAAATAAGGATACAAATTTGGACTATTCATATAATAATAATCATTAATATTTTTACTTTTGTAATATATAAAAACAACTACTGTTATACATATTATTTAATTAAAATTAATTATCAATTGATTATCAAATACTTAGACACCAACCGATTTACTTTAAAACAACAATAAGATTATGGCAAAAATTAGTTCAATAGAAGGTATTGGACCTGCTTTTCAAAAGAAATTAGAGGTTGCAGGTGTGACAACAGTTGAGGGATTATTAAAAAAAGGAGCAACAGATTCTTCTCGAGCGACCTTGGCGGAGGCCACTGGTATTCCTCAAAAAAGAATTGATACTTGGGTAAGCATGGCAGATTTATTCCGTATAAAAGGAATCGGTCGGCAGTTTGCAGAGCTGTTGGTTCGTTCGGGGGTTGGCTCAGCAGCTGAATTAGTGAATGCAGATGCAGTGTCTTTACGAACGAGATTAGAAAAAAATAATGCCACGAAAAATATGGTTAAAGTTATTCCTTCTGTAGATGCTTTGAACAAATTTATGGATATAGCCCGCAGCTTATAGCATTTTTTATCGATATTTCAGGAAGCGAGGAGTATGAATTTAATTTTCAATTTAATACTCGCTTTCATTTTTTGCACAATAAGCGTTTAGATATTTCATTAAACATTAATCGCTTTTCACCGTTTTTTGAGTAGCTTCACAATCGTAATATTACAAATAAAATAACATTATCAAATGGAGATGAAACCAACATTTATACGAGCAGGATTAGGCGGATTTTTAGTTTTAGGCTCATTAATTTCACTATATATCGGTGAAGCTAATTTTCATGGTTTTGCTTTGATGTTAGGTATGATGATTTTACTCTGGTTACTCTCTTTACAGCTTAAAGATTCCAGTATTGTTGATATATTTTGGGGGGTTGGCTTTGTGATAATGTGTTGGTATTACTTTGGTTTGGCTACTGATTATGAATTTAATCATATCCGAGGTCAAGTACTATCCGTGATGGTTACACTTTGGGGAATTCGGTTAGCTTGGCACATTGGCAGTCGAAATATTGGTCAACCAGAAGATTATCGCTATCAAGAGTTTAGGAGACAAGCCGGTGAAAGTTATTGGTGGTTTTCGTTTTTCAAAGTTTTCTTTTTACAGGGTGTAATTTTGTGGATTCTATCCTCTGTTTTCTGGGCTACGCACCGAAGTGATATTGAATCTTTAGGGCTTTTTGAGTATATCGGAATTGGTTTTTGGGCAGTTGGATTTTTCTTTGAAGCTGTTGGTGACTGGCAACTTAGTCAATTCAAAAAAAATCCTGCAAATAAGGGTAAAATAATGGATAAAGGTTTATGGAAATATACTCGACATCCGAATTACTTTGGTGATGCGATGGTTTGGTGGGGCTATTTTATGTTTGCATTAGGTACGAAGGGCGGCTGGTTGTACTTTTTCGTTCCTATTTTTATGAATTTTTTATTACGTTTTGTTTCTGGTGTGGCGATGTTAGAGGAGAATTTACAAAAATCAAAACCTGGCTACAAAGAATATATGCGTAAAACATCTGCATTTTTACCGATGCCACCGAGATAATTTTCAGTTAGCAGTTTTCAGTAGGTCGTAACATAATTTGTATAGCAATTACAGATTATAACAATCGCTAACTGAAAACTGCGTACTGAAAAATAATTACGCTTTCATTTCCGCATAATATTTAAAGAAGTATGGAATCGTTTCGATACCTTTATAATAATTGAATAAACCGTAAGATTCATTTGGTGAGTGAATCGCATCAGCATCTAAACCAAAGCCCATCATTACTGATTTAATACCTAATACCCGCTCGAACATTTCAACAATCGGAATACTTCCACCGCTACGCTCTGGAATAGGTGTTTTACCAAAAGTCGCTTCGTAAGCACGACTTGCTGCCTTATATTCGACAGAATCCGTTGGTGTCACCGCTGGTTCTCCTCCGTGATGTGGCGTAACTTTTACCTTTACAGAAGCAGGTGCAATACTTTCAAAATGTTTCTGAAAAATTTCAGTAATTTTCTCTGAGTTCTGATTAGGAACTAATCGCATACTAATTTTGGCGTAAGCCTTAGACGGCAAAACAGTTTTTGCACCTTCGCCGATGTAACCTCCCCAAATTCCGTTGACATCTAACGTCGGACGAATAGAAGTCCGTTCTAAAGTTGTATAGCTTTTTTCACCATGAACATCACCGATTTCTAAATCTGCTTTATAGTCTTCCAAACTAAACGGTGCTTCGTTCATCGCTTTTCTATCAGCATCGCTTACAACTGCTACATCATCATAAAATCCCGGAATAGTAATGTGCATATTTTCGTCATGCATTGACGCAATCATATCACACAAAACATTGATAGGATTCCCGACAGCTCCACCATAAACACCTGAATGTAAGTCACGATTTGGGCCAGTAACTTCGACCTCTACATAAGACAAACCTCTCAAACCAACCGTAATCGACGGGCAATCATTAGCAATAATTGACGTATCCGAAAGAATAATCACATCAGCAGCCAAACGTTCTGCATTATTTTTGACGAAAGTTTCTAAGTTGTAAGAACCGATTTCCTCTTCACCCTCAATCATAAATTTGACATTACAAGCCAGTTCCTCATTCGCCATCATACTTTCAAACGCCTTGACGTGCATATACATTTGACCTTTGTCATCGCACGCTCCACGAGCGTAGATTTTTTCATTGCGAATAGTCGGCTCAAACGGTGGCGTTTCCCACAAATCTAATGGATCTGGTGGTTGAACATCATAATGACCATAAACCAAAACAGTTGGTAAATCAGGGTTAATCATCTTTTCACCGTAAACAATCGGATGACCGGCAGTTTCACACAACTCTACTTTGTCGGCTCCAGCTTCGATTAATTTCTCTTTAATAAATTCACCTGTTTTACGAACATCGCCAGCGTATTTTGAGTCTGCACTGATAGAAGGCATTCGTAATAAATCGAATAATTCCGCTAAAAAACGTTCTTTATTTGCTTCTAAATAAGCATTTAAGTTTTCCATAGCTTTTTTTTAGTGTTTTGAATGTTTCGCTCATTCCTTATTGTAAATATTAAAGCACAAATATAATTAGTTACGATCAACCAATACAAGTTTATTCTATATTAAACCATTATTAATTATGTATTTAAATAAAAAACGTAGCGTACTTCTGAAGTGCCGCCACACAAATCAGCTATAGCTTTGGAGTCTTTGACCTGTCTTTTGAGTTAATGATAATTAGAGTCATAAAGGCGATTATAAACAAATAATTGATT
>CBFIHR010000138.1:0-6546 GCA_965662365.1 Saprospiraceae bacterium | reverse complement strand
AAATTATCTAAAGTTGTATCTGCTTGTTCCCAACAAGCGTTCAATGCACCACCGTCTTCAAAGTCAGTCGTATCAGGAGCCATTACAGGAGCACAAGCCGCAGTAGGCATAGCATCAATCTTAACATCATCAATAGCTAAGTCATTATAGAATGCTGTACCTGTACCTTCATAATCCGCCATGAAACGTACTTTAACTAAACCGTTGTTAATGTAATTTCCTAAGTCATACAACTTGAACTGCCAGTCAGGGTCATTCTGCTGAATAGTTGCCAAAGTATCCCAGTTTCCTCCAGCATCCTGTGCTTGTACATAAAGGAAGTTATTTGAAGAACTTGTTAAATAACTTTGAAAATTACTGTAGTGCCAGAATGATAATGCCGCTGAAGGTAATGCAGATACATCTACAGTATTTACCTCAAGAACAACTTGCTGATCGTTTGGAGAAGAGAAATCTACCCATGCGAAATGTGAACCATCTGCTGTGTGTGATTGTAAACCAGACGCATCATATCCAGGGTTTCCTGAAAAGACCCAAGGACCACCAACTACTGCAGATTGTGACCAACAGTTAGGTGTAGCACCTCCAGCGAAGTTTTCTGTATAAGGAGCTGTGAATGTAGCACAAAGTGTTGTAAAGTTTACAGCAGCTGCAAAACTTGTATCTCCAACAGCAGTACCACAAACCGCCTGTACTCTCGCTGTATAATCCTGAGCAGGGCTCAAGTTTGTTAACAAAGCAGGAGAAGCCGTAGGCGTTACTGTTGTTCCTGTACCAGGTGCAAATCCTGCAGGACCATATTCTACAATGTAGCTTACAGGTGTACCAGGATGTGTCCAAGTAATATCTGCTGTAAATGCCGTAACGTTGTTTGCAGTCACAGGGTTATCTACCATAGCACAACTTGGAGCTGATCCATTAGAAATCAAAAATTGTACAACAGGCTTATATGCTACAGTTGTAGTCGTATTAACACCACATTGAGAACTTGCATCTGATCTAACATAGCGTGAGCCAGTAGTTGCGTTGTAGGTACTTACCTGTCCAGAAGAATTGTAAGTAGGACTAACTTGATCGAAACAAACATCAACAACTATGTTATCTGTACCATTCCAAATAAAAGGTGTTGATAATACTAACATATCAAATCCACCTGCAGTAGGAGCGTAAGATGCCGAGTTATACACCTGCGTCATACCAGCAGTAGGAATGTTAGTTGACCCGTTTGTATTAGTCGTGTGATCCATACGGATAGTATAGTTCGGTAATGCATAAAGAGGCGTTCCAGTAACATCCCAACCTAATTCTTGAATAGTTGCATTCGGTAGAAAACCAGCAGCAGTCAATTCCGCTGCGGTATATACAACTTGATAATGCATACTTCTGTAGAAAATGTTGATAGGGGCAGCTCCCGTAGTCGTGTTTGTTCCTGTAGCGGAACCAACAGTAACGTACTGTGCAGAGACAGAACCAGCTGTTAACAACATCACCATCAGTACTTTAAATAAAGTGTTTAGTGATTTCATAAAAATTGATTTATTAAATAAAAAAAATAAAATATTATATTTCATAAAAATTATTACCAAGTTTTAATTGCAATACAATAGAGAGGAGGCTATCACCACATATTATGTGGTTTGATATTTTATTTGTGTCTGATTGAATAAACGCTTCATTTACAAGATTTTACTTTTTTTCAAAAAAGTCGGAATAATCTTTTTAAAGCAGTTTAATTATTAAATTAATGTACTTGCAAATTTTACTAAGAACAAATTTAATTAAATAATTGATTTATTATTAATAATAATCTGTATTTAAAGTCATAAATTAAAAATTGAAGAAAAATTGTCAAAAATTATACAATCTTTGTAAACAAGTAATAGGCTTGCTTTTAGTCGTCAGATAGCTTTTTTTTTGCTCTAAATAAGGGTGAATTAGGCTTTGTTTAAACCTTTTCTAAATGTAATAGACTACATCATATTTAAAACGAATTATTTTGAAATGCTTCCAACACCTTTACAAGAAATTAACAGTCAACTCACCGAAATAAAGCAACTTCAATTGTTCATCAAGCGAGAGGATTTGAATCATCCGACCATTCAGGGGAATAAATTTAGAAAACTAAAATATAATTTGGCGAGCGCCAAAGCCCAAAAATACAAGAAAATACTAACGTTTGGCGGGGCATTTTCAAATCATATTTATGCGGTCGCAGCTGCTGGAAAAGCCTTTGGTTTTAATACAATTGGCGTTATTCGTGGAGAGCGAGTCGAGCCTTTAAACCCTACGCTACAATTTGCAGAAGCGAACGGCATGCAGCTACATTTTGTGAGTCGTTCTGCTTATCGCAATAAAGATCAATCCGAATTTATTCAAGGTTTGAAGGCTAAATTTGGCGATTTTTTCCTTGTGCCAGAAGGCGGAAGCAATATTTTGGCTGTAAAAGGCTGTGCAGAGATCGTCGGAGAGATTGACCTCAATTACGATTACATCTGTTCTGCCGTTGGTACTGGCGGTACGTTGGCAGGTTTGATTACAGGAGCGAACAATCATGGGAAAATATTAGGATTTCCAGCATTGAAAGGAGGTGATTTTTTACAAAACGAGATTGTAAATCTACTCGGTGAAAATGCTAAAAATTATCAAAATTGGGAATTAATAACGGATTATCATTTTGGCGGTTATGCAAAATTTAAACCCGAATTAATTGATTTTATTAATAATTTCAAAAAGCAATTTCAGATACCTTTAGAACCGATTTATACTAGTAAAATGCTGTTTGGAATTTTTGATTTGATTGAAAAAGATTTTTTTGAAAAGGGGGCGACGATCGTAGCAATTCATACGGGTGGTTTGCAAGGAATTGATGGGTTTAATAGGCGATTCGGCAATTTGATTTCGTCGCTGTAGATTTTGCTGGCGACGCTAATTTCGGAACAATTTGAAGTGTCTAAAAGTACCATATACGTGACTTTGGTCAGGAAATAGAAGGACTTTTGCTTTTTATTAAAAATCAATTTATCAATTTATCAATTTATCAATTTATCAATTACAGCAATTAGTGCTACAAATAGATTTTATCATTATCATTAATGACAGTAATGACGATTTTATAGGTGTTAAAATCCAAAGGTTTTTGAGCATAAAATGTTTCGTCAGGAAAAGGAGACAATTGTTCTAATTTAATTTTATATCCGAAAGCTGTTGCAGTATTTCCACATTCTGTACAGTTGCCGCCGTCATATTTTAAGCGAATTTTTTCTATAAAATCTCCTTTTTTTACAGTGAGTTCGACTTCTGCCTCTCCTTCCCAAAGGCACTGCCAGGCTATGGGGCAGCGTGATTCTTCTTTCACTTCAGCAAAAGCGATATGGATGTTTTCTTGACTAATAGAAGCCTCTTCAAGCAAGGACAAAGGAATACGATCGTTTAATGAATAGTCATTAGTTAAAGGGGGCAGTTGTGGCTCATTTAAGCAGGCAGATAAGGTAATACTAATGATAAATGAAAGTAGAATAGCTCTCATCATTTTCGTTTTTGTGATAGTAATTTATTAAGTTGCTAATTTTAAATAAATGAAATATTAGCGATTTGTTAATTTTTTTAGTTTTATGTTACCAAATTATTACTACGTAAACATACAACGATAAATTTTATAAAGGCTATATATTTGATTAATATTTAACGTTTCTGTTTAGTTATAGGGAGCAGCGAAGAAATAATCTTTCAATCTCAATTGAAACTTGGGGGCTTGACACTTAATTTTTGCTTTTTACATTCAAGAAACTTGTTGATTACCAGTGTTCTAAACTTAACGTTAACTTAAAGTATAACTTGTTGATATAGATTAGGATTAGAACTAAATTTGCCCCGCTTTTCAAAATACTTAAAAGTGTATCATGCAGTAAAAAACATTATTCAATAAAAGGGGAAGTATTTCAAGGTGAGTAAGATATATCAGTACGGTTATAAATTGATTCCATTCTATTTCGTGATATTGAGCCTGTTATGTGTTGGGTTGTATTGGTTTTCATATCCTATTTTCGAGTATGTGACGCTAAATAATTACATTGTTAACGCTCCTCAATATTTGACATTTTATTCGAACGAAGCCTATTCAGGATTCAATTTGATAACGGGACTTTTTCTGATTTTCATTGTAGGTATTCATTTCGCATTGATAATAGGTGGTAGTTTATCTATATATTGGAGTGAGTTTACTCACTCGAAGACTCGGCAAAAAGGGTTTAATTTAATAGAAATATTAGTAAATATTCCATTCGTTGTTTACGGTTATTTATTGTTACGATTAGCATCTAAATTGATGCATTTAGACGCCGGTATTTTCAGAAATTTACTTATTCTTAGTTTGACATTAGGTGGAATGATACTTCCGAAACTAATTTATAAAATAATTAGTATTTTACAGTCTGTTCCATACAATCAGCGAGAAGGAGCATATAGCCTCGGGGCGAGTCGTTATCGAACGGCTATTATGGTTTTGATTCCGTCTCAAATAAAACTTTTTATTGCTGCTATAATTAATATTATTGCAAGAGCATTTTCAGAAATTCTTATAGTATTATTATTAGCAGGTTTTACAACAGATATTGTAGAGGTAATTGTTACGATTATTATTATTTCAGTTATATCAACAACGCTAAGTCAATGGTTGAAAAAGTCGCATAAGAAAAATGAAAGAGTCTAATCAACATATTATTAAAGTCGAAAAAATTCGGGTGTCGCAAGGTAGTAAAATTGTCTTGCGAGATATAGATATGTTGATTGAAGACAAGGAAGTCATTGCTTTGTTTGGCCCTTCAGGACATGGTAAGGCAATCATGCTAAGGGCGTTTAATCGACTGTTTAATCAAGATTTAAGTTATAAAATAACGGGTGAAATTTTTTTAGATAATGAATCGACAGCGAATATGTCTGTGGTCAAGTTACGCCAAAATATCGGAATGGTGTTTTCTGCTCCTAATTTGTTTTCGATGTCTATTTATGAAAACTTGGCGTTGGGTTTACGCCTTAATCAGATTACAGATGTAAGGACGATTCATCAAAGGATACGTCATGCCCTGATGGAGATTCATCTTTGGGATAAGTTTCACAAGCGGTTACAAGAGCCTATTGATGCGCTGAGTGTAGAAGAACAACAGCTATTGTGCCTGGCTCGTACCTTGATACTCAAACCTAAGGTTATTTTGATGGATAAATCTACTTCTTGCCTAAATAGTAGTGCAAAAAGTCGTTTCGAACGTTTAATTTTTGAATTGAAACAAAAATATACGATAATTGTAACGGTCGAGGATAGGGAACAAGCAGGACGTATTAGCGATAAAGTCGCTTTTTTTTACAAAGGACAGCTGGTAGAGTACGGACAAACTAAACATATTTTTACGCATCCCAAGGAAGCCTTAACTGAAAGTTATATCACAGGAAGAATCAATTAAATTATTCAATTACCAAATTATTTTTTCTCATAAAAAAGTAATGACAAACAATCTAATAATTCAATAATATAAGCGGTTTTCCTATAAAATCATTTTGAATCACAAAAGAATCGAAAGGCATAAAAATTCAATCATTTTAAGCCTTGGTATCCCGAGGTTTCGGTATTGCCGCTACTTCATCTTTTTTGGTTAATACACTTGATACACACCAAGTTTTTATAGAAAAATCGTTCAATAATACAGGAACATAAAAAATGTCAAATTTAGATAAACAGTTAGAGGCATTAAAAGATCAAGTTGTCGGTATGATGCAGCTTGTTCGTACACAATTGTCGAATGCGAATACGGCTTTTTTGAAGCATGATGAAAGTTTAGCTTTAGAAGTCATACATTACGAAAATCGTGTGAATGCAATGGAGTTGAGTATTGATAAAGAGTGCGAAAAAATCTTTGCACTGTACAAACCCGTAGCCGTAGATTTACGCTTTGTGATTGCGACGCTTAAGGTAAATACACAATTGGAACGTATAGGAGATCACGCTAAAGCGATTGCAAAATATACGGTCGAAATGGAAAAACCTTTTGACAAAAAGTTGTTAAAAAAATTACGTTATACGGAAATGGTCGAAACCGTCTTATCAATGATTGATGACGCTATTCATGCGTTTAATTTTGAAAATACGAAACTGGCTCGATGGATTTTTGGTAAAGATGCAACCATTAATGAAATTACAGATAATTCATTTAAAATTATTACGGCTTTAATTAAAGAAAATCCAAACAACACAGAACGATTATTGAAAATTTCTTCGACAATTCGTAAGTTAGAAAGGGTAGGAGATCTGGTGAAAAATATTGCAGAGGAAACTGTATTTTATACCGAAGCGAAAGTGTTGAAACACAAAAAGAAGAAGGGGCATTAGTCGGCCGATAAATTAGGAATTGAGAAGGCAAAAATTTCATCAGTGAGATTTTTGCCTTTGTATTCATATTATTGAATTGTTTTAGACGTTGGTAAATTTACTAATTTGTATCAATAATAAACAAAACGTAATTATCTGATTATAAACCTATAAGGTTTTTAAAATGG
>CBFIHR010000137.1:0-6621 GCA_965662365.1 Saprospiraceae bacterium | reverse complement strand
AGAAACTGTCGTACACCTACTTAACGGAAACTGCTTTTAAGTTTTTAGTCGTTCACTTTTTTGTTGAAAACCGTGTCAGTTTTTAAAAACCGACACGGTTTCGTCGTCAAAATCCTACTGCTTATACAAATCTTTAGCATACTGAACGATATCAATAGGCTTCTCAAAATACTGCAAAGAATTCATGATTTTCGCTAAATCCTTTTCCACATCTTCTGGGTTATTCGCATTCAGAACAAAGCCATTGATTTGAATAATTTGCTCACCGATTCTCAAGGCAATATATTGCTCTTGCACGATTTTTAGTTTTCCTTTTGTAATTGCAACGGGCAAATCAAAACGCCAAAAAATACCAGGTTTACCCCTCTCATCACTTAATGAAAATGATTTTTGAGTAATTTCAATCGTTGTATCTAATTGATATTCTACTCGATTTTTTTCATCCTCAATAAAGCGTTTCCACAATTCCTCCTCCGTAATTTCTTCGCTTTCGCCTTTAAACTCACTCACAGGAATCGTAAAAAACTGCACAATCGAACCATCAACAAAAAACGCCAAACCTTCTGAGCTGACAGGTTCTACTTTGTCTCCTCGCATGGAGATAACAAAATTGGCGTTTAATAAATTAAAAATATAATCGTAACCATTTTTAGTTCGTAAACTAGCACTGTTGTAATCTTCAAATCTAATGACTTCCCCATTATCATACACTTTTAGTTCTAATAGCCTTCCATCGTCTTTCCAATGTTTGAAGTCGCCATGCAAAGTACCGTTGACATATTCCGATTCATTCATTTTTTGACCATTGCGATACCATTCGATAGATTTACCATTCGGCTGTCCTTTACTGAAATCTGTAGATTTTCGCATTGTTCCGTCGTCATACCAGAGTTGTACTTTTCCCTCCGCAACACCGCCACGATATTCAATCGTTTGTTCGGTTTGTCCATTCGGATACCACCAAGTATGTTTGCCCAAATATTCGCCATTCAAGACTTCACCTCTCGACATGATGCTGCCGTCTTCATACCACTCTGTTACCGTTCCAGTTGGTTTCCCGTTTTGATAAAAAACTTCCAACTTTTTATTACCATTATCATAATATTGCGTTTCTCGACCATATCTTGCGCCCATTTTATATTCGGCTTCCGCAACAAGATTACCGTGAATGTCCCATTCTTTAGCCAAACCATTAGCACGACCATTTTTATAAGGAATTTGACGATATTTTTTACCATTACCAAAATAACCAATTCCGATACCTGTAAAAGGTGTTTGCTCGTAACGAACATGTGTTACGCCATTGAACTCATCTAATTCCGTAAAATTGACTTTTTTCTGTGCGTAACTAATCTGAAAAATACTTACTAAAAATAAGGTGATCAATAATTGTTTCATGTCTTTGTTTTATTCTGATGTTGATGTTTTGTTGAGGTGTTGATGTTTAAATCTGAATGATAACCGTCAACACCTCAACACGTCAATACTTCCGACCTCAATAACTCTAAACGTCCGAAAGGTAAGTAGTATTTTAAAAACATACAAAAGGCGTTCAAAATTGAATTTGAACGCCTTTTACGTATTTTTTTATTTTTTATAAAACAGGCTGATAATTTTCTTCATACTCCGACCAAGGCGTTGTTTTGTAATGTTCTTCAGCGAAGTAAGTAGCAATAACTTCAAACTCTTCTCTCGAACGGTAACCCGGCACCGCCTGAATAATTTCCAGATTTTCATCCAAAAACACCAACGTCGGATAACCAACTTTATCATTATCTTGCATAAACATAGTCGCTAACTCATGCCGACCTCGACGACCAGCAGTAGAGTAATTGAACGTTTTCCCCTGAAATGATATCGGTTTGCGTGATTCTGCGTCAAACTTCACAGCATAGAAATGTGTATTGATATACCGTGCAATTTGAGGATCATTAAAAGTCGTTTTCTCCATGCGTTTACACCAGCCACACCAATTTGTGTAAACTTCGATGAAGACTTTCTTCTTTTTACTTTTTTTCTTAGCGACTTTTTCAATCTCTTGCCATTTAATGGTTTTTGAAGCATTCGCACCTGAAGGAAATTTACATGATGACAATGAAAAGGTCATTGCTAATATCAAAGAAAACGTCAGCACTTTTTTCATAAGTATATTTTTTGAAGTATATTTTTAGATTCAGACTTTTATTAATAATGATTTACATAACGAAATTACTACTTGTTTTTTATTTTTACGATTTTTTTGTAAAAATTGACCTAATCAACTCGTTATCAAACTTTTATAATAAAGTTTATCATTAACCTAATATTGACTTTAGTATTTTTACAAATTAAAAATCAGCTTATCAAGGCATTTATTGACCTTTTTTATCTAATCAAATGAGATCAATTCCTAAGAAAATATGTAGTAGAATATACAACAGTATGAGAAAACGATTAAGGACGCTGATACCTTATATTGTTGGAGTTATTCTTCAAATTCTGGAATTTCCACCTTAGGCTTTTCAGGTTTATCCGGTTTTTGAGGTTTATCCAAAGCTTCATTAATCGCTTCATATTCAAACTCCATAATAATCGAATCGGCCTTAGGTTCGGCAACGGCTAAAACCATTTGATAACAAATCTTCTGCTGTGCCTTTTGCAAAGAATCGACCTTGTACTCGATCATTTTTTGAATTTGTCGTGCCTGACGTTTATTCAATTCGGGTTCGCCTTGCACACAGCTTATTAAAAAACTGATAGCAAATATTAAATAAAAAATGCGTTTCATATTAGTTTGTAATTGATGCCCTACCTCCTCTTATCGGCAGGTAGGTTAGTACGTTTTTAAAGGCTCTTTATAAAGTTTTAAAAAAACGGATCTCGAAAATGAATCTCGAAATAAATTAATAATCATATTTAGTAGAATCCAAGTAGACATTGACTAAAGAATCAACAGCACGATTTACTAATTTATCAAAATTCTTTTCGCAATTCTCATCCATTATCGGTTGTAACCGTTTGTATTCCAACTGATAAATGGAGTCAACATGTTGTTTTTTTTGAGCTTCCGTTAGTTTAATATCGTCAGGCGTAAAACAGCCAGAGAACATTATACTTGAAAAACTCGTCAACAAGCAAATTATAAATATTTTTCGTGTCATTTAAAGTTGAATTAACAATTTAGCAACAAAATACCACTGTTGCAGTATAATATCAATTGCATAAAAAACATTTTATAAATAAATTTTATGCAGAAAGTTTCTGTAAACATCAACAAAAATAGCGAAAGATTAACAATTTTTGTGGTCACTTTATCAGATATATTCGTCTGAAGTAAGAGCGTGAAATTATAATTTTAGGTTTATTTTTAGGAAACGACAAAAAGCAACAGGAATAAAAACAATAGGTTGATTTGCATTACAATTCCTTGATTTACAACCCTAAAATTCACAAACACCTCACTTGGAATAAATTTTGGCATATTACACTCGTAAACACCAATTGCTATTAAAGCAGTTAAACTCAAAAATGCAACTATGAAAAAATCTGTATTTTTACTCGCACTGATGATAATATCTTTCACTGCTTTTAGCCAAAAAGTAGCCGAAGAAAAAAAGGATACAACGACTCAAGAAAAAACCAGAGAAACATTTAAAACAGAAATCGACGGACAAGTCGTGACTGTGATCATATCAGAGGAAGGAGACACCATTATTATGGCAGAGTTAGAGGATGTTTCCGTGACTTCGATGCGTAAATTCAAAAGCAGCAAAGAACGTCGTCACTACCTCAGAATGCGTTACCATGCAAATCAAGTTTATCCGTATGCTGTTGAAGCGATTCGCCTTTTCCGTGAGTTAGAGGAAACTACAAACGATATGAAAAAACGCAATCGTAAAAAACATATCAAACGATTACAAAAAGAATTAGAAGATAACTTCAAAGAACCGTTAAAAAAACTCACTCGTACTCAAGGCCGAATCCTTATTAAAATGATTGAGCGAGAATTAGACATTCCAATGTACGACTTAGTTAAAGATTTAAGAGGTGGATTTTCAGCAACTTACTGGAGTACCTTCAGCAAAATGTACGATATCGACATCAAAGAAGGATACGACCCCGAGGCAGATCCCATTTTAGAAGTGATTCTTAGCGGGATGAATATTTCTCATACCGTTGGAGTAAAAGACGATTGACAGCTCGGCTTGATTCAAAATATTTTCACACAATCGTTATAAAACAAAAGGCAAAATTCGATAAATCGAATTTTGCCTTTTTATTTTGTGTCAGCAAAGCGGCCGTTCATCGTTAATTAATCAACATTTGTACTTCAACTCTACGAGAAAACGCATCATTAGCCGTACCTGCGGTATTTTCACCAAAATAACGGACATCAATGCGACTGGCCAAAATACCTTGCTTAGTTAAATAAGTTTTTACCACCTCGCCACGTTTTTTAGACAATTGCAAATTCAGTGCTGAATTTCCAGATTTATCCGTGTAACCTTTTAGAATGACTACGATTTCGGGGTGCTGTTGCATCATCGAAGCGACACGATTGAGCTGCCCGTTAAACTCCGTTTTCAACGCTGTACTGCCATTATCAAAATAAATATTCGTCACACCAAAATCTTTAACCAAATCCTGTAACGAAACGATTTTTGTAGGTTCAGCGGGTACTTGCACGACTTTTTCAACTACTTTCGTTTCTATTTTACCTAATTTCGTAATTTCTTGTTGTAATGCAGCGATTTGTTTTTGAAATAAATCCGCATAATATTTATTCGTTTCTTTAATGCCTTTTAATTCACCTTGCAACTCCATCACTTTGGTATTCAAAAACTGAATCGTTTGATCTTTTTCAGGAATCACCTCTGTATTTAGTCGATTTACTTCGTTTGATAAAGATTGAATTTTCGCTTCATAAATATTGACAACTGCTGTCATCGAATCCGACAAAACAGGAATAACCGTATTATTCGCCGCCGAACCTCGTATATATTGAGCGGTGTCAGGATTAATAGCACCAACCACAATATGCTCGATATTTGTAATATTTTTCAGCGTTTTTGAAGATTCAACGGAGCCTTTTTCATTTGTCGTAGCCTCATTTTTCTGTTGCTCTAAAGCAGCAACTTCGGCCTCCAAGGCTTGAATTTTCGCTTTATTGACTTCGTTTTCTTTTCGGATTTTCTCTAATTGCGTTTCTACAACTTCCGGCGATTCTTCGCCTAACACCAAGACTCGATACTTCTGACGCAAAGCCTCCGTTTCTTGTTCCAATGACGAAACTTCTCGTTCAATTGCCTGATTTTCAGGCGTTGTATAATCCGAGTTTCCTCGAATAGCCAGTTGAATCATATATTGTTGATAGTCTTCCAATTTATCACTCAGCACATCAATTTTTTGATTTAAAATCACAAAACTATCGGCTTTTATCGCCTCATAATTTTTCAACAAAGCATTTGCCTGTTCATTCAGTTCAGCGACTTCTAATCGAGTCTGCTGCACTTCCAAATACGTTTGCTTTTCGACGCTGAAACCCTTGTCATTTAACAATAAAGTTGGCATTTCTACAACGTTGATTTTTTCAACAATTAACGTATCGACTTTCCCTTTTGGCACTTCGACAACTTCGATTTTTTCCGTTTTTTCTTTTGCTTTCGCAATAATAGTTGTCGATTCCTCCACAATTGCTGTTTCCGTTTTTATCTTTTCGACCTCGGTTGTAGTAGGTTTTTCTACTTCCAAAACCCTTTCCGGTTCTACCTTTTGAGGTTCTCTTTCAACCTCTGTTTTGGGAGTTATTTTCAGTTCAGTTTTTGTCAATTCAATTTCCGATTCATTCGTCGGTCGTTCGCTAACCGTACTTATTTCCTTCGTTTCTATCGTCTCGACCTCCTTCCGCTCCCCAGAAGTATAAAAAGTTGGCGGTAAAAAATCCTCGGACTTTCGTCCAAAATTATAGTGTATCGAAAGCGAAATCATACCGTAAAAATCATTATCATCGACATTGCCACGGATACTTACACCATCTAAATAATCCGTTGACGTATAACGACCTAACACCTCTAAATTCGCATTTAATCTATCCGTAATTCTACATTTCAAACCAATAGCAAACGGAATATTCCAAACCAAATTAGAGTAAAATATACCTTCTGGATCTAAAATCTCTAAATTCGTTTCATACTCAAAATCACGTTGTAACTCATTGACATTTGGCGGGAGCGACTGCTCGGGCGTATCATAAATCTTACCATCTGACCAATAATAATATGATCGTCCATTCGCATCTTTTAAATCACCAAAAGTCTCAAAAGCTGTTCCACCTAAACCAATCGAAACATACGGACTTACAAAAGCCGTTTTGGACAATAATCGCCCATTATCACTATAAAAAGTCGCCATAATCGACGCATCATACAACTGATTTTCGACATTCAAAGAGCGATTAAAATTAGCGTGAGCAATAAAATCGCCATTACGGTTCCTCGCTCTATCCTCTGCCCGAAAAATCCCACGAGTCGCCAATAATTTTAACCCAAAACCTTTCGTACTATATTCCAAACTCCCTCCATACGACACATCATTCAACGGATGACGAACTTCGAACGGATTGAGGTCACTATTCAAATCACC
>CBFIHR010000136.1:0-6915 GCA_965662365.1 Saprospiraceae bacterium | reverse complement strand
TAGCCATCTAACAGCGGTAGTTTGATATTCAAAACTACAGCCTGAACTGCATCAAGACGAGAGTTAACACCAATTTCATCATGATAATAACGACGACTTTGTCCATGATTAGCGACCATCTGAATTTTCTTCCCTAAAGCCTCATCATTCGTAAAAATCGCTCCGCCATCACCGTAACAACCCAAATTTTTGGAAGGATAGAAAGACGTACAACCGATATGACCAATTGTTCCTCCTTTCTTCACCGTACCATCAGAAAAAGTATAATCCGCACCGATTGCTTGTGCGTTATCTTCGATAACATAAAGATTATACTTTTCAGCAATAGTCATAATCGACTCCATATCAGCGATTTGTCCAAATAAATGAACCGGAACAATCGCTTTAGTTTTTGGAGTTATAGCAGCTTCAATTTCATCAACCTTGATATTGAATGTATCTATTTCAACATCAATCATTACCGGTTTTAATCCCAAAAGTGCAATTACTTCTGCAGTGGCAACATATGTGAAGGCAGGAAGAATAACCTCATCCCCCGGCTTTAGTCCAACTGCCATCATTGCAATTTGTAGCGCATCTGTTCCATTTGCACACGGAATCACATGTTTTACATCTAAATATTTTGCTAAGTTTTCTTTAAAAGACTGAACATTCGGCCCTCCTATGAACCAAGTAGAACTGACACACTCCAAAATCGCTGCATCAACTTGATCTTTGATATTTTGATACTGCGTTTTTAAATCTACCATTGGAATATTCATAAATCAGTTTTTTTAAAGATTATTTTTGTATTAATATTAATTAATCTTAGTTCTACCAATGCTTTCATAATGAAAACCTAATTCTTGCATTTCTATTAAGTCGAATACATTTCGACCATCAAAAATGGCTTTATTATTCATCAATTGTGCCATTACATTAAAACTCGGCGTTCTAAAAACACTCCATTCGGTAACAACGACTAAGGCATCAACCCCAATCAATGCTTCGTACTGGTCCTCCACTAATTCAATTCTATCTCCAAAAACTTTGCGGACATTTTCCATCGCCTCTGGGTCAAAAGCCTTAACCTTCGCACCAAGTTGTAATAGCTCTTCTATAATGTATAAAGCAGGTGCTTCTCTAATATCATCCGTATTAGGTTTGAAAGCTAAACCCCAAATCCCAAATGTTTTACCACTCAAATCGTACCTAAAATATTTCTGTAGCTTTTCTACCAAGATAGATTTTTGGATACGATTCACCTTTAAGACTGATTTTAAAATTTTAAAATCATAATTATAAGAGTCAGAAGTATTAACTAATGCTTGTACGTCTTTTGGAAAACAAGAACCGCCATAGCCAACACCTGCAAATAGAAACCGTTTTCCAATTCTACTATCAGATCCCACCCCTTTACGAACCATATCTACATCTGCCCCAACTTTTTCACAAAAGTTAGCCACTTCATTCATAAATGAAATTCTTGTAGCCAAATAAGCGTTGGCAGCATATTTAGTTACTTCTGCCGAGCGTTCATTCATTATGAGAATAGGATTTCCCTGACGTACAAATGGCGCATACAATCGCTCCATTGTTATTTTTGCTTTTTCAGATGAAGTACCCACGACAATTCTATCTGGTTTCATAAAATCATCAACTGCAACCCCCTCTCGCAAAAACTCCGGGTTTGAAACGACATCAAACAAATCCTGACTTAAATTTTCAGCTAAAATAGCAGAGACTTTATCTGCCGTCCCTACAGGCACTGTACTTTTATTCACAATGACTTTGTATGTCGTAATCATTGTTGACAACTGCTCCGCAACGCCCATTACAAACGATAAATCAGCGGCTCCGTCACCACCTGGAGGTGTAGGCAATGCCAGGAAAATAATTTCACCATGCTCAACCCCGTCCTTCAAGTCAGTTGAAAATTTCAAACGACCTTGCTTTGTATTTCTTCTAAAGATAAGTTCCAACCCAGGTTCGTAAATCGGAACTTCTCCGTTACGCATCCGGTTAACCTTATTTTTATCAATGTCGATACACAGCACTTGATTTCCTGTCTCTGCAAAACAAGTTCCTGTGACTAACCCAACATAGCCTGTCCCAACGACTGTGATATTCATGTGATGAAATTCAAGTTAAAAGTGTATAAAATTATAGGTAGGATTAGTGTCAAGAATTTGAACGGCTTCGCCGTCAATAAGTCTAAATCGACTTAAAGTCTAATTTTTTTAATATGATTGTTTTCAATGAAAGCCACCGAAAACGAAGTTTGCCCTGATTGGACATAACTTTTTATTTTTCAATTAATTAGTCATCAAAAATGTATTCAATCACTTTTATGATTTTGCCTTCATTAAAAGGCTTTTATCCATTTCCATTTGTATCGAATAGCCAATCGTATTTAATTGCACGACTACTTTTTCTTTACCATGAAATTCAACTAATTTTCCTGTTAACCCCATTAGACTGCCTCGAGTAATTACAACATCATCTCCTTGATAAAACATATTTTGTTCTATCTCAATCGCTACATTCTCTCCTAAAATCCGTTGCATTATTTCGATTTCAACATCTGGAATAGCAATTAGATCTTTACCAATCTTGATGAATCGAGAAATATAGTCCGTTTCTAAAACTTTGACGTATTCTTTTTTTGTAATGCGAACGAATAAGTAGCAGTTAATTAAAGGAATTTCAAGTTTTTTAACTTTAGTCTTGTATTTTCGCACCACTTTTTGGAGCGGTAAATAGGTTTCTATACCTTTCTTATCTAAAAACTTCTTGGCGAATTTTTCCTTTTTGAATGCAGAATAAACTGCGAACCATCGAGGTTTATTCTCATCTAACTGATTAATAGTCGTTTGAACATTCGCCATATTAGATATATCTACTTTTTGTTTGTTAAGTCCTATTGCTCATACTTAAAACAAAACGCAAACATATAAACAATTCATTACAATATCCAATAAGTGATATCATTTTTAGGTTGTTATCCGACTGCGTTTAGCACCTTGACCTCAAATTAATCGTCATTATAGACGGTAGCAAGATAATCAATTGTACAAGCCTATTTTAATCATTTTTCCAAAGTAATAAAGGTTCCGTTTCAAAATCTCCTTCATTCAAACGCTCAAACTCTTCCTTACTGTAAACCAAATACCTTACTTTACGACTAATCAAATCTTCAACTTTAGTAATCAATTTTACTAAATAATCCCTATCTACGTCGCCCACAAAAATCAAATCAATAATATTACTGTCTAATCCTCTTGCAAACTTACCCACCAGATAAACACATTTTAAGTCACCCAAACGTTTTGCTACATTGGTGATGATCCTATCAATACCGACATATTTTAAGATGATACTGTGAATTTCATTGTATAAGGGATGTGCTGTATTTGCTTGAAAAATTTTTTTGTTGCCTTTGCTAAAAGACGATAATAAACCGGCTTCTTCAAACTTATTTAATTCTAATCGAATTGAATTTGTTGATTCGCCAAATTCACCTTCTAAACTTCTTAGATAAGAAGTTGTTGTACTATTTAAAAAAAATTTAAGTAGTACCTTTATTCTGGTTTTCGATGAAATTAACGCCTCTATCATAACAAATAATTGAGTAACAAATTTACTCAATTATTTAATACAAAGCAAAATAATAAATACCCAATTCATACTGATTTTCACTGCACAAAATGAATACAAATAACTTTTACTTGAAAAAACTCGAATAAACACATTAGAATTTGATAATTATCGACTTAATAGAATTTTATTTGGTATAAAAAGGAATAAAATGGTATGAAATAATTGACATTAAATGCACTTTGACAATTAAATGACAATAAAACAGGATTGATACTCTGCCACTCCAAATAGGTATAAAGGTTTCGTTTAATTTACATTTTATCAATCGATGCATTCGTATTATTTAATTTTAATATATTGCTAATAATGAGTAATTATTTAACACAAAATACTACAACATATAAAGCCATGTTTTCGATAATTTGAAAACATGGCTTTTGCATAAAATATTGATGATATCAATAAATACTATCCGTTATAAAGTGTGCATATTGCAACGATACTAACAAGTATTTATAGCTGAATAATTCAGCAAATCTATTTATTTTATTGTAGAAATTTTAAGCATATTCGTTCTTAAATGATAGTGTACAGGCATACTACCTGTATTAATCACAATATCTCCTGGCTTGATAAACTCTCGTTTTTTCAAAATATTTTGAACCTCTTCGATAGTTTCGTCAGTTGTATTTTCTTGCTCCTCATAGTAGAAAGCACGAACGCCCCAAACTAAATTCAATTGAGCTAAAATATGGCGATTATGTGAGAATACATAAATCGGACATTTCGGACGATTACTCGCAATTTTAAATCCTGTATATCCCGAAGCAGTCATTGCGATAATTGCCGAAGCGTCAACTTCTCCTGCAATTTTACACGTATTATAACAAATCGCATCTGCCAAATATGTTCCGGAATCACGAGAAGGAATCAATCCTTTGTAGTGAACATCTTCGTGTTTTTCAGCTTCTGTGATGATTCGAGCCATTTTCTTAACCGTTGTCACCGGAAATGCACCAACTGAAGTTTCCCCACTCAACATCACTGCATCAGCTCCATCGATTACCGCATTCGCAACGTCTGTAATTTCTGCACGAGTTGGGCTTGGATTTTCAATCATACTTTCCATCATATGTGTTGCCACAATAACAGGTGTCGCACGTTTCACACATTCCGCTACGATGAACTTCTGCGTCAACGGTAACTGTTCCATCGGCACTTCAACCCCTAAGTCTCCTCGGGCAACCATCACCGCATCCGTTGCATCAATAATTTCATTGATGTTTTCTAATGCTTCTGGTTTTTCGATTTTAGCAATCATCTTAGCCGAATGCCCTTGTGCTTGTATACGTTCTCTCAAATCAGTCATGTCTTCAGCATAACGTACAAACGACAATGCGATCCAATCTACCTCTGGTCTAGTCAAAATGAAAGCCAAATCCTTCTCATCTTTAGAAGTCAAAGACGGTAAAGAGATTTTCGTATTTGGTAAATTAACTCCTTTACGGGATTTCAAGATGCCACCATGAATCACCTTAAGTATCACCTCGTCTTTTCCGTTTGTTTCTAATACTTCTAAGACCAACTTTCCATCATCGATTAAGACTCTCTCCCCTGTTTTTACATCATTGGCGAACAGCTCATAAGCCATATAAACCTTTTCTGCCGTACCCTCAATCTCTTCTTTATTTGTAAAAAGAATCGTGCTGCCATTTTTGATTTCGACACCACCATCTTTCATTATTCCGACTCTCAACTTTGGCCCTTGCAAATCACATAAAATACTAATGTGTGTGCCATAAGTTTCGTTGATTTTAGAAATATTCTTCATCACCTCTAAATGCTTATCGTGTGAACCGTGTGAAAAGTTCAGACGAAATACATTTACCCCTGCTTTCGCTAATTTTAATAAATTTTCATAAGACCTTGAGGCAGGTCCAACAGTTGCTACAATCTTGGTTTTATTCATTCGCTTAGTCATTTACTAATTTCTTTTCTCTTATAGAATTGGATAGCCAAACCCTTATCAATACACAGATTTGACTATTTTTGTTATGGTTATGCTATTATTAATATCTGCTTTTTTACACATTTTAAGTGTAATTTAGACACTAAGATACGTTTTTTAAATTTACACTGGGAATTTTTTATAATAATTGTCGTACAGAAAAATCATACGCCCTCCCAAAAAATTATTGTTGCCGTTTGTACGCTGCCCTTTTCAATCTATCATTCATTGTTTTTCCAATACCTTCGTCAGGCATTTTTTCAACAAAAATCGCATCTAACGCCAACGCATCTAACTCATGCATTGCATTATACAATAAATGCCCTGCAATTCTAAGGTTATTCGTTTTGCTCAGCTGTATTTGATGTTTCGTCGGCACATCTTTAATAACTTTATTTAAGGTAATAATACCGATTTTATTCAAATTATAATTTAAAATATCATTTTCTAAATCCATCGTTAAATGCAACGGTGTATGAGGCGAGTAATGATACGGCAGCATACCAGGACTTAACGGTTTTTCCAGTTTTAAATTATCTAAAATCAAATTCTCTACCCCAACAACTTCTGCCAAATCCTCTAACGCAATCGCTCCCAAACGATAGACCACAACCTTATTATTTTGAAAACTGACAATTGTCGATTCCAAACCTTTTTGGCACAAGCCACCATCTAAAATATACGGAATTTTCTCACCTAATTGATTCGCAACGTGTTGTGCCGTGGTCGGGCTAATATAACCAAATGGATTCGCACTCGGTGCCGCTAACGGAAAATCAATATTTCTTAATAATGATAAGGTCAATGGATGATTCGGAATTCGAATCGCTACATCGGGCAGACCTGCCGTTACGGTGTTCGGTACTATTTTCTTCTTTGGTAGCACCATGGTCAAAGGGCCTGGACAAAAAACACTCGCTAACTTTTTGGCTAAAGGTGATAAATCTTGAACATACTTCTGAGCTGCTTCCAGACTCGGCAAATGAATAATCAACGGATTTGTCATCGGCCGTTCTTTGGTTGAGAAAATCAACTTTACCGCCGATTCATTCAACGCATTCGCAGCTAAACCATATACGGTTTCTGTCGGAATCGCCACCACATTTCCACTTTTTAATAATTCTACCGCCTCATTTATGTCCGTCCCAATTCTTGCCATAGCGTCTATTTCTATCTAAAGTTATTTTTTTATTGACTGCAAAAATAATCAATATGAAATTCTTAATGACAATTATATCGTGTTTTGTTTTGCTTCCGTATTAAAGTGCAGATTTTGAACGTCGATTATTTATCTCCTTTTTTGGAAGTTACTACCTCAGTTCAGGTCA
>CBFIHR010000135.1:0-6979 GCA_965662365.1 Saprospiraceae bacterium | reverse complement strand
AACAGCATCCGGATAAATTGCGTAACCTTTCAGCGTATTATTGACCACAAGCGTCGCTTCGCTAATTGATTCATTGTACGGTAATTCATTCGGAATGATGAATGTAATTTTTAGATTTCTATCATCAATTATCTTAATTTGCTTCGGACTAATCGCATGAATAGAATCTAATTTTAAAAAAGCATTATTAATCCCCTTTGTATAATAAGTATTGTAACCTTCAACATCTAAGGTTACCATTTCACCAGATTTGATATTAATCGGATAAGAACTCGAAATCCCCTGTGCCAGAGGCGTTCGCATTCCTACAATAAACACATACAATAAAATCAAAACCGATAAACCTTTCCACCAATGTTTTTTAATCATAATTTATTCATTATGTTAGCTCAAACCTGACAGATTTTGAAAACCTGACAGGTTGATTATACTCAAAATTTAATCTTTCCAAACGAATGGAAATAGGATAAAAGCGACCGAAATCAAGATTAAATCAATTGCCAAAAGCGACAAAATATCTTGTCCGTAACTCGTATCTTGAATCAGCCGCAAAGATACTGCTGAAAGTTTGATTAATGTTATTAAAATCGGAATAACAACAGGAAAACTTAAAATTGCCATCAAAGTTGCACTGTTATTTGCCTTGACGGCAATCGAAGATATGAACGTCAAAGTAATTGCTAAACCAACACTTCCTAAAAGCATTGTAATCAAGAAAAGTTGCATATCCTTGACAGGATTTATGGTCACCAAACTCAAAAAACCAAACGTCAATAAGGTCATAAATCCTAATAGCAAGGTATTGTAAATAATCTTAGAAATAATCACGGCTATCGGGTTCGCAATCGAGTAATAATACAAGGCTCGATAACCACTTTCTTGCATAAAACTTTTCGTCACCGCATTCACAGAAGCAAATAAAATAATTATCCAAAACATTGCATTCCAAACCCTCGGATTGAGTTGTACAAAAACCAAATACACCACAAAAACCGTGGACAACACATATAATAATATTCCACTAATCGCATACTTTTGTCGCAATTCGAGCGTAATATCTTTCCGCAACAAAAACCATATTTCTGATAACATTTTTTCTAATTGAGAATTGAGAATTAAAAATTGAAAAATGACCGCAACGGTCTATTATCAATTATCAACTATCAATCATAAAAGCCCCTCTTTTTGATACAACTCAACACCTTTCGCTATAATTGTTTTGAGATTTTCTCGTATCTCATCATCCATTTTTTTGATATGAAAACAGCTTTTTCCTTTTAGGAGTTTAGCCACGGGTTCGCTCATCAACGATTTAATTTCATCTGCATGTGTGTACGCAGGGAAGAAATACAATCGTACATCTTTAGGTTTTGGCATCAAGGTCGCAAAATAATGCCCCTCTACCCTTTGCTTGCCCTGCATCACAGATTTTGTACCGATAACTTCAAATTTATCTGCTGTATCTGATACGATTTTAAAAACCTTTTCGTGTGTTTTTAATAGATTTATTAAAATCGACCATATTTCATCGACATTCTTTGTCATAATTCTAAATTTTTCGCAAAATCCACCTTTTTTTTTAATTATCCAAAATGCAGGCAACCGAAGTCGAAAAGCAGTTTTTTACAACCATTTTTTCAATCATACGTTTTATATTTGCGTTATCGTCAAGTAGGAATAATCACCAATTTGACTTCCTTCCATACCACTTTATTAAGTATCACAATAGAAGATATTTTACCAACACATTAATGATTTTAAATCGTTAGGTATAATGTGCTGTAAAATCGTCAACCGACTTGTCTCGTAATGTCAAAGCATCGAGGTAAACTCGTCAAATACAATTCAACAGCTCAATAATTATATGTAATTATGCACGATGCGGCATAAAAAATAATTTTTATAAAAATATCAATCGATATTTCTTAAAGGATAAAATGTGATAAAAATCAGATACTATTTTTCTTATTTAAAAAAGTAATTATGAAGCAAACTTACATGGTGCTATTGTCCTTTTTCATATTGGGAATAGCGGGTTTTGGTATTTTTCAATCGCAGACAACACCAAAAAACGACTTTGAAATCATTGATTACAAAGAAGACAAAAAAATGCGAATTGAGAAAGCCATCGAACAGCGATACAACGTCATCAAAGACCCTTTCACAGGTGAAGTCCCCAGCAATGAATTACTACGAGTCTATGATTATGTCCGCACTTTGGAGGCACAAGGTCAGCTCAGAAACAGTGATTTGGCAACAGCCAAATGGATAGAACGTGGCCCGTATCAAGTCGGTGGTCGAACAAGAGCTATCTTAATAGATAAAAATGATCCTGACCGTAAGACGATTTGGACAGCCGGCGTTTCGGGTGGCCTTTGGAAATCTGATAATATCACGGGTACAGAACCAAATTGGCAAATTGTCGATGATTATTTCCAAAATCTAACCATTTGTGCTATGACACAAAACCCCAATAACCCACAAGAAATGTACTTTGGTACAGGTGAAGGCTACTTCGGTTCAAACTCATTCCGAGGGCAAGGCATCTGGAAAAGCAGCGATGGCGGAGAAAACTGGACGTACTTACAATCTACCAACAATCCGACCTTTTATTTCACTATTCGTTTAGAAATTCATCCTATTTCAGGCGATTTATTTGCCGCTACTTTGGGCGGTTTAATGCGTAGTAATGACGGTGGCCAAACATGGACACAAGTACTTGGATCACAAGCAGGTTTTGGACGTAATGATATCACCGATTTAGAAATAGCTCCTGACGGTACCATGTACGCCTCTGCCGGTCATGCAGCAGGTGGCACTTCAAGAGTCTATAAGTCCTCCGCAGGCTTGACTGCCGGAGGTGTCGGCGATTGGCAAATATTAAGTGGTTTCCCGTCAGGACGAAGACGAATTGAATTAGCCGTAGCCGATTCTAACCCAGATGTTATTTATTCCATTTCAACAGCTACGAACGGCAGTATTGGAATGCACAAGTCCATCAATGCAGGACAAAGCTGGTCAAATATCAATGGCCCAGTTTTTACTTATAATGCACAAGCTTGGTACAACTTGACGATTGAAGTTGACCCGAAAAGTGAAAATCGAGTGGTAACGGGAGTTTTGACAAATGCGATTAGTGTCGATGGCGGTGGAAACTGGGCCTCAATTCCAGCTTCAAACTCTGGCAGCGATAATGTTCACGTTGATCAACACGCCATTGTATTCGATGATTTGAACAGCGATAATTTATATTTGGGCAACGATGGCGGCATTTATATTTGTCGAAATGCCACAGAATACCCTTCTAATATGAAATGGATAGATAGAAATCAACGCTATAATGTAACACAATTTTATGCCTGTGCCATTCACCCTGATCCGTATAAAGATTACTTCTTAGCAGGCGCTCAAGATAATGGAACACAGCGTTTCGATGGTTTTGGTTTAATTACGACTTCAAGGGCATTTGGTGCCGATGGAGCGTTTTGTCATATTGACCAAAATGATCCTCAATACCAAATCATATCTTGGCAAAATGGAAATTATCTATTTTCTTATGATGGCGGTCAATCATTTCCAGGCGGTGTAACTGTCCCCGGGGCTTTCTTTATCAATCCCTCCACTTATGACAGCGACAGCTCAATCTTATACGCCTTAGCAGGTAATGGCGGTGATTATTTTCGTGTAAGTCCTAAAGTAACAGGAAGCACAGGCACTTTAGTCACCATTGATAATCTTGAACAAGGACGAATGGGCTATGTCGGCCTGTCGGCAAATACACCAAACCGGCTATATCTCGGCTTGAACGGTGGCCAAATTGGTGTGATTGATAATGCACACGAAGGCACGAACAAAACCGCAACAATTATAAATGTTTTTGGTGGCGGTACGGTGACCTCTGTTATCGAAGAAGAAGGCAACCCGAATCATATGCTCGCAACTCTGGGTAATTATAATATTGCCAGCGTTTTTGAGTCTTTTGATGGCGGACAAACCTGGCAAAACGTAGAGGGCAACCTACCAAATATGCCCGTCAATTGGGCAATTTTTGACCCAACCGATGCCGATAAAGTTTTGTTAGCTACCGAAGCCGGAGTCTGGGGAACAGAAAACTTAGATGGTGGAAATACGCAATGGCTACCTAATAACAATGGAATGCCTTTGGTACGAGTCGATATGTTAAAATATAGAGCATCGGATAATTTAATCGTCGCTGCAACACATGGACGAGGTCTATTCACAACCGATTTTCGCTCCCCTGCTAACGCTCGATTTGACGTAGAACAAGTCGGTTATTTACAAACAAATCGTGTATTTACCAATACATCTTATAACGCTATCAATAACGATTGGGACTTTGGCGACAATAACAGCTCAACCAATTTCTCACCAACGCATCAATATCAAAATATCGGAACTTATACCGCTACCCTTACGGTAAATAATACATTGACCGCAAGTAAAAACATCAAAATACTACCAGACCGCACCATTCCTTATACGCCAGAAGCCACTATATTTGGTGGAGATTTTGAAAGCACAGACGAGGACTTTGGTGTTTATACCATTTCGGGTACCAGTTGGGAAAAAGGCAACTCAACAATCTTTGGTAAAGAAGGCGTCAACAGCGGCAGCAACGCCTGGGTCATCGGTCTAAACGATGATTGGTACGAACACAATACCGAAACTTATCTCTACACGCCAAATTATGACCTTTCAGAAGCTGGTATTTACGAACTAAGTTTTTGGGCCAACTACAACACACAATACGGCTGGGACGGCTTCCGTGTAGAATACTCTATTGACCGTGGAGAATCTTGGCAAGTCTTGGGAGACAAACGAGATAATTGGTACAACTTCGAGCTAACCTCGGGCGGTGCATCATTCGAAAACGGCTCTGCCCTATTTACAGGTGTCAGTGGCGGCTGGGAAAAATACACCTACAATATGCAGGAGTTAGAAGGTCAAGCCAATGTCGCTTTCCGATTCGCATTCAAAACTAATGCAACCGGTCGCCAAAAAGGCGTCGCTATTGATGATTTTCAAATACGAGTATTTACCGGTGAACTGGAAACCATATTGAGGAGTTTCGAAGGCGTATTCGCCGACGATAATCGTGCAAATATCACTTGGACAACTCAACCAGAATATCGTTGTAGTCACTTTGAGTTAGAAATATCCGAAAATGCCAAAGACTTTTCTTTCTACGGACAAACAACAGCACAAGGCAGTACAATGGACTTAACAAATTATATTTCTCGGCCAGGTAACTTAGTGAAAAATCTATACTACTTCCGATTAAAAGTCGTCTTAGAAAACGAAACCTTCTTCTATTCTGACATTATTATTCTAAAACGATTTGATACTGATTTGGATTTCCAAAATGTTTATCCTTCTCCGTTTACCAACTATTTGGATATTGCGTTTAATGCATCTCTTACCGAAGAAACAACTTTTAGTTTATACGATGCCTCAGGAAAATTAATCGTCAATCAAGTACGAACACCAAATGGTGTTTACTTCAGATTTGAATTACCTGAATTATCAAAAGGGGTTTACTTCTTAGTAGTCGATACTGGCAACACAAGGTTGACAAGAAAACTATTGAAGGGATAAATTACACTTTATTTGTATTTTTTAAAATGAAATCATCCTGAATCATCGGGGTGATTTCATTTGTTTTAATCCTTTTTATACAATCACTCGCTTTACTCTAAAATCCATACATAGGGAATCATAAACAAGTAATCAACAAGTATTTCGATCTACCAAAAAATTAAATCAAGCAGAAACCCTTTTGATAAGAATCGACACTTTAAAGCAGGGGCTTACAACACATTATAACAATATTATACCCCTTAGATATATTCGAAAAAATATATTATTATTACCTTTATCGACCTTTATATTGTGAATAAAATATTTTTAATCTATTATTATAATCAATAATAGCAAAATAGATAATAATTTAAATTTCCGAAGTGATTTCACATTTTTTTATTTGCTTTCACAAAAACTATTTTTTAATAATAAATCATACTTTGCATTCATAACTGCTTCTGGTTCTAAAAAAAATGTGATAAAATATATTTATTAGTAGTATCTTTAATTAATAATATCACAGCTGTGGAAGTTGAAATGGTCGGACATTTCAACCTCCACAACTTTTTTCATGTATTCGAATAATTTTAAATAACTATTTAACAAATCAATCTTTATGAAATCACAAAAAACTTTATTTAAAGTTTTTATGCTGCTATTATTGACAGCAAATTCTGGCTATTGTCAGACGGGAACATCAGGAGCCCCATTTACCTCTTTACATCAGGCAGCAGCAGTAGCAAGTGCTGGAATCTATTATTTTAACATTGGAGGCAATACATTTGACACTTATGTAGATGCAAGCGGTTATGTTCAAATAGCAATCGATTTTGGTGATGGAGTAGGCGAATTACCTCAAGGAACAAGCTTAACAACTGCTACAAGAGGAATACTCAACCCAACTACTTTAGCGACTTTAACTGAAACCTCGATAGTTCGCATCTCTTCAAGTACTGGAAATTTTGATGTAACCTCTACTGATGCTACAATTATCTCAAGGATTCAAAGTAATACCCCTTTACACCGAGGGACTCCTGACAATGCGATTAATGATCATTGGATAGGTACAAATGCTAATTATATAACTGTTAATGCAGGGGGCGGGTGTTTTAATACTGCCACATCCTTACATCAAAATATAGTTCATGTTTGCGGAAGTAGTGGATTGCATTGGATTCCTTCTTCAAGTGCTCAAATGGAAATATATAATATCAATATTCCTGATGCTGATTTTTTTCAACTTTGGGTCAAAGGTGATGCTAATCTACCTGTAGAGTTAATCAAATTTGAGGCAAAAGTCACCCCTTCCAATGAAGTGAAATTATTTTGGCAAACTGCCTCAGAACTAAACAATTCAGGTTTTGAAATTCACAAATCG
>CBFIHR010000134.1:0-7037 GCA_965662365.1 Saprospiraceae bacterium | reverse complement strand
TAACAAAAAAATATTAGATAAATCCTGGGCAGAATTTTTAGAAAAAGATACTCTATTATCGATTGATTTTGGTTATGAATATTGTGATAAAGCCGATATTATCAAAGCATATACAATGAATGGTTTAGTCAATATTTGTAGCGAAGGCGTAGCGATGGTGGAAAAAATTGAGGAAATCGAATCGTCTTTTGAGCCTGAATTAAGTGCAGAATTATCGAAACGTGTCGAAAAATTAAAGGAGTTTGCTCCGAAATATGTTGCAGAGGCAGCAACTCTTAGAAAGCTTTGGAAATCCTACATTGCTGATGGCGACACACTTCTAGAAAAATCTGATTTAGCCTATTTTTATTGTGATCCTATTCAGCAAGTACAATCTTATATTATCAAAGGACATTTTGAGACTTGCGTCAATGGTCAGCCGTGGTTAGATGCAATTGATGCCTACATGACAAAGCATAACGTCAAATTAGACAAAGAAACTGATTGTGCGTTGACTCGTTTACGCATCAAAGTTTGGGATTGTCGCTGGTGGGAACTAGTACTACAAGCTCGTGAAAAAACAAACGAAGAAAGAGAACGTTTTGGACCATTATCGGCAGGTTGGATGTATGGTGATTTGAATGGCCCTGATTTGCCTTGCGAAACAACTGTTTCCTATTATCCGCTTGGAAATATCGGCGTGAAATACAATATTACAGTTTTTCTGTGTCAAAATATCGACTTAGCAAAAATGGGCGATCCAGAATATTACCAAAAGATTTCGACCTGGGTCGATACAAAAGTTTTACAAGAATATTGTGAGTCAAACATGCGGTGTAAAGAAGATTTCTTCGTTTATATCGAAGGACATACAGACGGGAATCCGTTTCGAGGAGCAAGTTATAAACGCTCACTGGATATTCCGGCAGGAACACCTTTCCGTCATTTGACTAATGAAGAAGTACATAATAAAACGACTGAAAGAGAGATTAAAAATCGCCTACAAAATAATATGGAGTTAGGCATCGCAAGGGCTTGGACGGTGAAACAGCAATTGGATTTCATGGAAGTCCCTATCAGTATCGGTGCTTATGAGCATTCGAAAACCGAAAAAGGTGGCGAATATCGTCGTATATCAATCGAATTAAATATGACAAATTTATTATTGGATTATTATGAAAAATTATTGAATGAACTTTGGGTAGCTTCAGAGATTGGAGATAGACCGAAAACATGTCAATAATTTCATCATATAGTTTTGTAGTTTAAGTAGTTCCTCCGAACTGCTTAAACTACTCAAACTATTTTGTAAGAACAATTCTACAAGCAACTCAAATCCTCAATTCTTATAAATGCTCAACAAATAACCACAGAAAGGTTACAAATTAATACCATTGCTCAAAAAAACAAAAGGTCGAACACCGAAGTATCCGACCTTAATATTAAAAATAAATAGCTGGCGTGACCTTAAAAAAGTTAAATAAAAAGTTAAGCCCCACACATCAAGCAATCAGGATCGTCTAAGCGACAAGCAGCAGCGTCTTCCTCCACAACAGCAACAGCTTCTTTTTTCGCTCCTTCAAATTTTCGCTGATGTTTTTGGCTCAATGTAAACTTGATAGGATCGACTGCTGCTTTACTACGCAAATAGTACATTCCTGTTTTTAATCCTTTTTGCCAAGCATAAAAGTGCATCGACGTTAACTTCTTGAAGTTTGGACTTTCAACAAATAAATTCATTGACTGCGATTGACAAATATACGCTCCTCTATCCGCTGCCATGTCAATAATCACTCGTTGAGAAATTTCCCAAACCGTTTTATACAAATCTTTTAAAGCTTGTGGAATTTCGTCAATATTTTGAACAGAACCGTTAGCAGCGATTAAACGTTCTTTCATATCTTCATTCCATAATCCTAAATCGACTAAATCTTTGAATAAGTGACGATTAATCACCACGAACTCACCAGATAAGGTACGACGAGAATAAATATTAGACGTGTATGGCTCGAAACATTCGTTGTTTCCTAAAATCTGCGACGTCGAAGCAGTCGGCATAGGTGCTAATAACAAACTATTACGGACACCATATTGAGCGACTTTGGCTTTCAAGGCGTCCCAATCCCAACGTGCGGAAGGCGTTTCGCCCCACATATCGTATTGAAAAATTCCTTGTGAAACCGGAGAACCTTCGTAAGAAGAATACGCTCCATCTTTTTCCGCAATCGCACAAGATTCAGACATTGATGCGAAATACATCGTTTCAAAAATCTCTCTGTTCAATTTACGTGCTTCCTTACTATCAAATGGATAGCGCATCAACATGAACGCATCTGCCAATCCTTGTACACCAATGCCAATCGGTCGGTGACGCATATTTGAGTTCTTCGCTTCTTCAATCGGGTAGTAATTGACGTCAATAATTTTATTCAAATTACGAGTCACTACTCTTGTAATCTCATATAACTTTTGGAAATCAAATTCCTTATTATTAACGAATTTTGGTAGAGAAATCGATGCTAAATTACAAACAGCAACTTCGTCAGGAGAAGTATATTCCATAATCTCCGTACACAAGTTCGATGACTTAATTGTACCTAAATTCTTTTGATTAGATTTTTTGTTGGCCGCATCCTTGTATAACATATAAGGTGTACCTGTTTCGGTTTGAGATTCTAAAATTTTAAACCAAAGGTCTTGTGCCTTAATCGTTTTACGTGCTTTGCCTTCACGCTCGTATTTATGGTACAGAGCTTCAAATTCTCCACCATAAGTTTCATGTAAATTTGGACATTCGTTCGGGCAGAATAATGACCAATCGCCGCCATCTTTCACACGCTGCATGAATAAATCTGGAATCCACATCGCATAAAATAAATCTCTCGCACGTTGTTCTTCCTTTCCATGATTTTTCTTTAAGTCCAAGAATTCCATCACGTCAGCATGCCAAGGCTCAAGATACATTGCGAAAGCGCCTTTACGCTTTCCACCTCCTTGATCAACATAACGAGCCGTATCATTATACACACGCAACATCGGTACTAAACCATTAGAATAGCCACCTGTTCCTTTGATGTAACTACCTTTTGCACGTATATTGTGAATGCTCAAACCAATACCACCGGCAGATTGTGAAATCTTTGCACAACGAGACAAAGTTTCAAAAATACCCGGAATCGAATCATCTGTCATTGACAATAAGAAACAGCTTGATAACTGTGGTCGAGGTGTCCCAGCATTGAATAATGTTGGAGTAGCATGAACGAACCATTTTTCAGAAATCAAATTATAAGTTTCGATAGCGGCCTCAATATCCTCGCCATGAATCCCAACAGCAGTACGCATAATCATATGCTGCGGACGCTCTACAATTTGACCATTCAAACGCAATAAGTACGCTCGTTCTAAAGTCTTAAATCCAAAATAATCAAAGCTAAAATCTCTATCATAAACGATAGCAGAGTTTAAAACTGATTTATTTTTTCTAATAATTTTATACGTTTCATCACTGATTAAATTTGCACGTTGACCTGTTTTTGGATCAATATAATCGTACAATTTCTTAATCGTAGCCGAAAATGACTTACTGGTACTTTTATGCAAATTCGAGATAGAAATACGAGCCGCCAAGATGTTATAGTCAGGGTGCTGCGTTGCCATCGAAGCAGCGGTTTCGGCTGCTAAATTATCCAGTTCTTGAGTCGTCACGCCATCGTACAACCCTTGAATAACTTTTTTGCAAATTTCGATATAATTGATATGATCTGGGTCTAATCCATAGACCAGTTTTTTGATTCTTGCGGTAATTTTATCGAAGCTCACGTCTTCTTTTATACCACTTCTTTTGATTACTTGCATTTTTGAATAGTTTATCCCGAAACTTCGGGAGTTCACGGCAGACGGTTGATCGTATTTACTAACCGTTTACTAAACTTTGAAAGCTTAGCAAACGGATAATTCTATTTATCAATCATTTGACGCACACTTTTTTATTGTTAAATGAAGTGACTAATCACTAATTACTAAAAATCCTCATCCAATGAAAATACCTGATCTTCACGCTTCGCCATAACTCCTGCTTTCGCATAATCACCGACACGTTTTTCAAAGAAATTAGTTTTTCCTTGTAACGAAATTAAATCCATCCACGGGAAAGGATTTGCCGTTCCATAAACTTTATCGTTACCCAATGAATTTAACAAACGATCAGCAACAAACTCGATATATTCGCACATCATTTCGGCATTCATACCGATTAATGAAACTGGTAAAGCATCTGAAACAAACTCTTTTTCAAACTCAACTGCTTCCGTAATAATCGCCTGTACCTCTGATTGATCCAACTTGTTTTCTAACATAGAATACAACAAACAAGCAAAATCACAATGCAAACCTTCATCTCGGCTGATTAACTCATTGGAAAAAGACAACCCTGGCATTAAACCACGTTTTTTTAACCAGAAAATTGAACAGAAACTACCCGAGAAGAAAATACCTTCTACTGCTGCAAAAGCAATCAATCGGTGAGCAAAAGTCGGAGCATTATCAATCCAACGCATTGCCCAGCCAGCTTTCTTCTTTACACAATCCAGGGTTTCGATGGCATTAAAAAGGAAGGTTTTTTCCTCCTCTTTTTTGATATAAGTATCAATCAACAAGCTATATACCTCTGCATGAATATTTTCAATAGCTACTTGAAAACCATAAAAACAACGGGCTTCTGGAATTTGTACCTCACGCATGAAATTTAACACCAAGTTTTCATTGACAATCCCATCACTCGCTGCAAAAAACGCTAAGACATGCTTGACGAAATGCCTTTCGCCATCATTTAGGTTTTCCCAATCTGTCAAATCTTGCTGTAAATCAATCTCTTCCGCTGTCCAAAAACTCGCTTCCGCTTGCTTATACATTTTCCAAATTGCGTCGTGTTCAATAGGGAAAAGTACGAAACGACCAGGATTTTCCTTTAACATTGGTTCCATAACTGCACTCATTCTTTTGTTATTTTTTATGATTTAATTGATTTATTTTAAACTAATATATACTCTATGTAAAAGTGAATTTAATTTATTTTTCTTATTGAACCGCCACAAAACGAAACAATATGTTTCTTTTTTTAGTACGCATAAGTTTAGGACGACCACTATAAGAATAGCTGTCTGGTCAACTATGTATTACGCTATCTAAAAGTTTGCTGCGATTTCTACAAGCTCTAAGTACTAATGATGGCTAATAATTCAAAAGTCCTGTAAGTGTAGATTTTAGGCTCTTCTCAAATCGAAGTTATAAAAAAGACTAAATGAATCTTATTTCATAACTGAGGTCTAAATTATGACGAATTAACAAGAAAAAAAAGAAGTGGTTTTCCACAAAATGTGGATAAATTACATAAACCGTTGATTATCAATACAAAAAAGTTATCCACAAAACATAGCTATTTTGTGGATAACTTTTATAAAAATGTGGATAAACACGGCTAACTTTTTGAAAACCAACATTTAACAGCTTAAAACATCCTTCTGGACCTAAAAACCCATGCTACAAGAATTGACAAAATTAAAGACACAATTATGATTAAATAAATCGCAAAAGGTTCTTCTTCTAAACCATTTTGCACATTCATTCCAAAGAAACTGGCGATTAAAGTTGGTACCATTAATACAATTGTAATCGACGTCAGTCGTTGCATGACGATATTCAAATTGTTTGAAATAATAGAAGCGAAAGCATCCATTGTTCCACTTAAAATATTGGTATAAATATTGGCCATCTCCAATGCTTGCGAATTATCGATAATAATATCCGCAAATAAATCTTCCTTATCTTCATCTCCTTTTACTTGTAATAAATTAGTACGTTGCATCTTCATTTTCATCAATTCATTTGCACTCAAAGAAGTCACGAAATAAACCAGACTTTTTTCGATTCGTAATAATTCTTGTAGTTCTCGATTTCGACTCGAGTCGTATAATTCTTGCTCTAAAAGGTTTCGTTTTAGGTTCAAATCTTTCAAACAAGTCAAAAAACGATAAACATTTTGCTCAAAAATTTGCAGTACAAATAAGGACGCATCTAAAGGTGTAAACCCTCGAATATTCCCTTTCAAAAAGCGACTTAATATAGGATTTTCAAAAGCCGTAATCGTAATAATCAACTCGCCGACCAAGATGATACCGATAGGAACGGTGATATAAATCGCTGAATTCAGTTCATCTGCATTATTTAATACTGGTGTGTTAAGTACGATCAATCGAACATCGTCCTCTCGTTCGTAACGAGAACGCTCATCAATATCCAAGGAATCTGTAAGGAAATCGAGTGGAATATCTAACTCCTGTGCCAAATACTCCAATTCTTCTTGATTAAAAGGTGGAGTGATATTGACCCAGTGTGCAGATTCGTAACGTTCCAACTCGACTAATTCGCCGTGCTGTTTGGTATAGTATCGAATCATAACTATAAGGATCTTCTAACATGGTTATCAATATTAATTGTTAATGTATCAAGTAGTTGATACTCAATAAGCGGTCAGTGTAATTTAATTTTATTTAAAATTGATTGTTAATAACTGGTTTAAAACGCTGCAAAGGTAAGGAATTATTTTTGGCGTTGAAGTAATTTGAGAAATTGATTACGAATCGACCCTTTGTATTTCAGGATAGCAGCTTTCGTTTTTAAAAAATCTAACAGCTTTATTCACTGAAAATCAATTTTTTATATAAAAAATAAAATCAATTTATTGAAACTTATTTAATGCTTAAATAAAAATTACCAATTGATTTTGAGTTTATAAATTAATGGATCATTCCTAAAAAATTGGGACTTTCTTCTACGTAAAATCAATTTTTGGGAAATTCTGAGTAATAAATGAATAATAAATACAGGCAACAAAACAAAATTCAAGACGGCTAAAAAACGAACAAGCATAATTGATCAATATTTGAATTAGCTATTGGTAACATAAAACCTAAAACTACCTAAGTATTGGTTCAAAAATAAATATAACATAAATTTGTCCTCTATATGGGAAGACATGCAAAAAAGATAGACTTAAC
>CBFIHR010000133.1:0-7198 GCA_965662365.1 Saprospiraceae bacterium | reverse complement strand
GCCCGAAAAATCCCACGAGTCGCCAATAATTTTAACCCAAAACCTTTCGTACTATATTCCAAACTTCCTCCATACGACACATCATTCAACGGATGACGAACTTCGAACGGATTGAGGTCACTATTCAAATCACCTCGATAAATATTGAAACCGCTGTACGCACCAACTCGCCAACTGTAAGCGTTTTGTTGCGCTACAATTGATAAAGTGATTACACTAAATATATAGGTAAAAATTAGCTTTTTCATGTGATAAATTGTTGAACTGTTAAACGCTTATCGGTTTATTCTTTTGCCAAAGACAGCGACAGATTCAACTCCGCACTAACCCCAATAAACGGGTAAACTTGAATATTAGAAGTAGATACATTTTCTAAAACCGTCACTCCAGCGTTCACTCGAATAAAGCGAAATGCACGATACCCCAACGCACCATAAACCGGAACGTTAAAAATCGGGCCAGTGTAATCAATATTATCTCTGTCCATCAAACTTTGGTCTAATAAAACCCCGAATGATAATGAAGAACGTTGTAAAAATTTCGACTGACTTCCTTCTTTCCCGAAAGGAAAAGATAAGCCCAGATAAGGTGCAGCGGCATAATTAAACGCCTCAGGATTCGTATTTAATAAAGCACCGCCATAACCAATATTTACGGGCAATGAATTTTGAATTTCTTCAGTCGGATAATCTTCAATAAATTTATCGTCCACCATAATGTACAACTCACGATTCAAATATTGACTCACTTCGGTGTGTAGCATTTCCTTCAATTCATTTATCAATTTATCTCGGAAAATCACACGAGTTCCTGCGTCTTTTCCGTTAGCAGCATTCGCATTTGATACTTCCTTCAGCGATTGACTTTCGATTTGATTAATTTTCATCATCACAACATCGGAGAAGGTTTCAAATGTAAAGCGAGTACGGTGACGATATTGCGACATACCGATTTTTACGATTTCGTTCAAGTCCGCCACGGTCTTTTTGGCATTTTTTTCAAAATCTATTTTCGAATTAGATAATTTATAAGATTGATCAATGTAAGCATCCAAAGTTTTGAATAAATTCGCTTTTAGAGCCGTTTGCTCGCCGTCCGTTGCTACACGATAATACTTTACTAATACGTCATAAGCTTTCTCTTCACGCAAATGTTGATTAATCGGCACGGTAAATTTCGGCGAGTTGCTATTCAAGTCTCTTTTCCAAAAAGTTGTATAAACAGGCAAATCTCCTGCTTTATGTTCTCCCTCATAAATCGCTACTTCGACGTACGGAATATTAGCATTAGCGACTCCGGTGATAACAAAGTTTTTACGAGCAGGAAGCGGCTCATTCTCACCAAAACACGATTTTTCATAATTTAAAACTAAGGTTGAATACTGTGCATTTGCAGCGATACTTGAAATGGCAATCATTAAAACTGTTAGTAGGTGTAAATTCTTCATAAAAAGTATAGTTTGAAGCTTTTGTATTGTTGTGAAATTAACATTTTTCAATAATGATAGAATAGCAGTCAGACGGAGAGAAATAGACGAAGTCACCTTATTTTTTCACTTCTCGGACGGTGTGAAAAATAGTAAATTGACGCAAATCGACACTATTATGACAAACAAGCTGGTTTAAATGTTCAATAGCTAAACAGCTTATTTACAGAATCCGGATTTTTAGAAATTAAATTTTACACTTTTGTAAAAACACCCTCATTTGTGTAGGTATTTGGTAAAGATATTTATCACATCTTTGCTATGCAATTAAATGAAATTATAATTTTTCTTTAATTCAAGCTATTAATGTCCTTTGAAAGCAAGGGTTTTCGCCCTTGCTTCCATTTTTTGATTTCTCACCCTATTCTTCCTACTTTTTTTGTCGTTTAGCTTCTAAAATCCACCGTTTAACTAAAAAAACAAAAAAACATTAACAAAATCATAACAATTACACAGAAATATACGTACTGTATATATATCAACTAAAAAAACATCTAAAAACTTCAAAAATGACAAAAACGATCTTCAAATACTCGGTCTTATTCAGTTTCCTGTTACTCTTTCAATTTCCTGCTCAAAGCCAAATCGTTTGTAACACGGACGCTGCTCAACAATTGGATTTTTTGATTGGTGATTGGGAGTTGTTCTCAAAAGATGGTGACCTGATAGGAGAAAACAAAATCAAATTAGTTTTCGGAACTTGTACGTTGGAGGAAAATTTCAAAGGTACTGACGGATTGAAGGCACATTCTACTTTTAGTTACGATGAAAAAAACAAACGTTGGTTACAGGTTTGGTCTGATGATTTCGGCAATGAATTGAACTTCAAAGGAACTTTCAAAAATGATAAGTTGACCTTGAAAACCAGTTCTACGAACGCCAACGGTGAAAAGATTTATCATAGAATTATTTATAGAAAACAAACTAACGGAACAGTAATTCAAGTCTGGCAAAAATCATCGAATAATAAAGAATGGAAAACGACTTACAGCGGAACGTATAAACGTAAAAAAGCTGTTTTATAAAAAAATGAAATTCGATTTTGTCAGATGGCGTTTTTTTAATTGAAATGCCGAATTTTCGTAGTGAAAATTCGGCATTTTTGATTTATGCACTTATTTTATCAACGTCAAACTTCCACTGCTCACAAACTTTTCCATCACGCCTTTTTCATTCGGAGCGTCGTAAGTCAAAATCCAGACATAAACGCCATTTTTTAATTCCTGACCTTGTGTTGTTCCGTCCCAACCTTTATTAACATCGTCGGTTTCAAATAAAATTCCGCCCCAGCGGTCGAATATTTTCAAATTATAATTACTCAAAAAACAATTAGAATAAACTTCAAAAATATCGTTGTTGCCGTCGTTATTTGGCGTAAACGCATTTGGAATGTAAGGATAACAACCGCAATCTTCCTCTTCGATTGTAATCGTTTGGGTAAACGCTCGACACTCATTACTAATCGTCACTTTGTATTCGCCCGGAAGTGTTGCGATGATGACGCTATCTTGCAAATTATGTTGTTGAAAATAAGCCTCAACCGTTTGCCATTCGTAGCTTATAGCATTGGGTTGATACGCATTTAAGGTCACCGAATTGTCTTGACAAATAATGGTATCATTCGGCAAAGTTGGTTCAATTTCGCCCTCGGCGGTGAAAATTATCGTATCGCTTACTTGACAATTTTCATTGTAAAAAACGGTGACAAAGTAAGTTCCAGCTTGATTGACTAAAATATCAGAATTCGTCGAATTATTTTGCCATAAATAGCTTTGAGCATTCGCATCAAAAACGTCTAAATCAAGCGTTTCGTCATTACACAAAGTTCTATCTTCGCCCAAATTCAAATTCATTGGCGACACAAAATTGACGTTAATAATATCCGAAGCCACACAATCATCAATCGATACCTCAACCGAATATAAACCGCTATTCGTTACCAATATTTCATTCGAAGTTGAACCGTTATTCCATAAATAATTAGCATTTGGAACAAAAGCGTTTAACTGCAAAATTTGTGTATCACATAAAATTGTGTCATTGCCTAAATCAAATAAATTCGTTTGAATAAAAGTCATTTCAACGCTATCAGTTGCTTGACAATTCGTTAAAGTATCAGTAATGACAACCGTATAAATGCCTGAATTATTAATAAAAATACTGGAAGTTGTATCGTTTGTATTCCACAGATAATTCACATTATTCGATGTATTAGCAATCAAATTATATTCAATTTCATTACAGAAAGTCGAGTCATTTCCTAAATCAACCGTTGGTAAATCTGCAACAATTATATTTATCGTATCACTTGTCGTGCAATTATTGACCGTAACATCAACCGAGTATGTGCCTGAGTTATTAATAAATAAAATAGAATCCGTCGAATTATCATTCCATAAATAAATTGCATTCGGTGTAAAAACATCTAATAAAATACTTTCTCCTTGACAAATAATGGTATCATTTCCTAAGTCAAAAATAGCCGTTTGATTGAGGTTAATTTCGACACTATCCGTTGCTTGACAATTGGTTATCGTATCCGTAACAGTCAACGTATAAACCCCTGAATTATTAATAAAAAGATTCGAAGTCGTATCGTTTGTATTCCACAAATAATTCACATTACTGACCGTATTCGGAATAATGTTATAGCTATTTTGATTACAAAAAGTGGTGTCGTTTCCTAAATTAATATTGGGAATATTATAAAAAATTACATCAATGGTATCGGTTTCGTAACAGTTGCCAGCGGTGACTTCAACGCTATATGTTCCACTGTTGTTAATTAAAGAAAAGGGCGTTGTCGCTCCTGTACTCCAACTAAAATTAGCATACGGAATCGAAAAAATAGGAACGATAAATTGACCTTGACAAAGTGTGGTATCATTGCCCAAATCAATTTCGGGTAAGTCAAAAACTCGAATTGTTTTCCGCATCGTGTCGTTCATAAAACCATCACTGACGACTAATTGAATCGAAAAAACACCAGAATCTGGATAACAAAGTTGTGGCGGAAATTCTGTAAAATGATAAGTTGTATCTGAACCAAAAAACGTCCATTCGTAACTTGTGATTGCTCCTGAAGAACTGTCTGTAACCGTGATACAATCATCGACACAAAGTAAAAAATCATCAACGACAAAGTTCGCTGCTACACCATTTTCACAAACAACATTTGCCTCTAAAGGCACATCAATAATAACTAAATTGGTATCTTGAACAATAGAAGCTGGTGTAAATTGCAGCAATGACTGAACTGGCAAATGCGTAATAGTCGTATCCTGATTCGCTATAATCGGAATATCTTGTATCACACAACCTGTCGGATTCGGATGATAGCCGACATCAATTCTCATATAATGACCAAACTTATTTTGGTTCAAAATCGGAGAAGTAAACGTAAATGCACTAAAAATACTATCGGTAATAATCGCATAACTTCTGAGGTGCATCACGCCCGAAGACAACAGGTTTGAAACGTATCGTTTTTCCCACATCACATTACCGGTTTGTGTATTGAGTTTTTTCATTGAAATATCCCAAATATTGGGGCCGGCTGATGACGGAATGGCTTTTATATCCATAATATTACCATCATTCAATTGTTGATAAGGTTCTGTGTATAGAAAAATATTATTTCCCCAGACAAGAGATATCGGAAATAATTTTGTCCAAACTTGACTTCCTGTGTTCGTCAGTCGTGACCAAATTTGATTGTAATAACCAGGATTTGCACCAACAATGATATACTCATTATTAGCCATCGGAAAAATGTCCGCAATACGCATACTGTGTTCTCTTATCCAAAGCACATTTCCATTAAAATCTATCTGTGCGACCGTTCCGTCTAACGACCCCAGAAGATACCCTAAGCCATTTTCTTTGATGATTTCTGGCCAAAATCCATTTGGAATAAGGTAGTTTTTTTGCCAAATTACATTGCCATTAATATCGATTTTTCGCCATTCATGGAATGCGACCGAAGAACTTTGAACAGAACTGTTTACTAAAATATATTCATTAGAGGAGGTTCGTAAAATAGTTTGAGGGATAACATTATACGTAGGATGACTCATTGATTTTGACCAAATTTCATTGCCCAAAGAATCGAATCGACTGACAATTCCTAAAAGTGATATATCACTCAAACCAATAAATCCACCATCTGGCGTTGAAACTAATTCGTGATATTCTATCGGAAAAAAAGCAAAATTTATAGTAGAGGAATCCACATAAACGTTCTTTGCCCAGTTGATATATCCTTGTTTATTGACCGAAGCCAACGTATGTGAACCTGCCGTAATGATACTTTCATTGTAGGTGTACAGTTGCTTCGCTGTCAAAAAATCCGTACTTATACTGTCTGTATAAACTTTATGAAAATCATACTGTGCATGAAGATTATGCATACAGCAAAGCAGTAGAAACATTAATAATTTACGTTTCATATATGAATATTTTGTATTGAAAATTTTGGAAGAATAATGAAGTTACCTTCAATTTTATAAAGATACGGTTTTCAGATTAAATGGATTTTTATAATAAAAATGCGACCTTTGTGTGGTTTGTGATGGGAAAACAGATTGAATTTTTTTTTCGTTTGCTGAACTTTCAAAAGTTTCGTAAATATTCTATCTGTGTTTATCCGTCAAATCTGTGCCTGTCCCGAAACCTCGTGGATTTTCATTAAATAAAAAAAGATGTTGACAAATAAAGATATAGCGAATTACTTCAATGAGTTAGGTGGATTTATGGATTTATATGGCGAAAATGCGTTTCGGACGAAATCGTATAAAAACGCTTACATTGCCATCCGTAAAGTCGATTCACCGATGGCGGAAATGTCTGATGCAGAGATTGCCAAAGTGCGAGGTTTGGGTAAATCAACAGCGGCAAAAGTCCGTGAAATTATCGACACTGGAAAGATGCAAAAGCTCGAAGAATATAAAGCCAAAACGCCAAAAGGTATTCAAGAAATGCTGAAAATAAAGGGGTTTGGTGCAAAAAAAGTTCGGGTAATTTGGAAAGAGTTAGAAACAGAAACTTTAGGCGAACTCTTGTACGCTTGTAATGAAAATCGCTTGATAAAACTCAAAGGCTTTGGCGAAAAAACGCAAGCGGATTTGAAAAAGAAAATTGAGTATTTTCTTAAATCAAGGGACAAGTTTCGTTATGCAACTTTGGAAAATGATGCGTTGGAACTGATTGAAAAAATTGAGAAAATCTTACCAGATGCGAAAGTGAGTTTGACGGGTGCGATGCGTCGCCGTTTGCCGATTGTGCAAAAAATTGAGATTTTGGTCGGAACGGATAACGATATTCAAACGATTTTTAGTAAAAAAACAGGTTTGGAACTCTTGAATCAAACCGATGCTGTTTTTTATCATTGTAAAAATGCGAATGATTTTCCTATAAAAATTACGACTTGTTCACCGAATGAATTTGGTTCTAAATTATTTAAATACACTGGAACTCGGGAGTTTTTAAAAGCTTTTGTTGCAGAATGTTCAGGTGTTGACTTTACAAATTTAGACAACGAAGCAGCTGTTTTTGCGAAAGCAAACTTACCAGTAATTCCGCCCGAATTGCGTGAAAATGCCGCATCTATTATTGCCGTCACCGAAAAATCGGGACAAGCGAAAGCCAATAAATTACACAAACTAATCGAAGCAACGGATATTAAAGGTGTTGTGCATTCGCACTCGACGTATA
>CBFIHR010000132.1:0-7218 GCA_965662365.1 Saprospiraceae bacterium | reverse complement strand
AATCAGTAGCTAAAGAATCGGTGTACCAGAAAAACTCTGTTGCTACACCTGTCGCCCCTAAGTCAACTGTACCGAATCCACAACGAGTACCGTCAACTGCTTGAGGATAAGATAAAGCATACGCTTCATGCTGATAAGTACCACTGTTATTATTCGGTACATTATCTGTTGCATTATTAATAACAACGTCTGCTGTATAATCTACAACACCACCCAAAGCAGTATTAAAAGGTCCAACAGCAACGACAATTGAGTCCTCATCGTTCAATACTGTAGTTTCATTTACTGAAATAGAGTTCGTTGTTAAACCTGTTTGATTCACGGTAATCGTATAATCATTTTCGACAGCAGAACCATAGTTAAATACAGTTACATCAATAAATACATTCTCGTCACCACAGCCGTTTGAAGGCCCGATTACACTTGTTACTTGTAAGTCGTGAGGAGGAACATCACGAATCAAAATATCATCGATTGCAATGTCAGATGAAGTTCCTGAACCGATATTCACATTAAAACGGAACTTAGTTGTATAAGCTTGGAAAGCCGTCAAGTCGATTTCTGCTTCTTGCCAGCTATTTCCTTGAGAACCAGTTATTGACCAAACTGTTACCCAGTTACCTTGACCAGTTGAATCTGCCTCAACTGTTAGTGTCCCTACTGAAGAACCATTCATATGATAAAAGAATGATAATTCAGGGAAAGTAATACTTGAAAAGTCAAAACAAGGTGTCAACAAATGAAAATCAGAACAACCCGCAGCCTCTGTGTATAAATATTTACCTTGACCACTTGTGTTATCTCCATTTGGTCCCGTTCCACCGGTAGGCGTTGAGCCAGATCTAACACTCCAGTCACTATCATCTGAACCAATTTGATTTCTCCAGCCACTTGTTTGACCGAACGTTCCACAACCATTATCAATACAGTTTGATTGACAAGTATTCCATGTATCAAATGATTCTGCGTAAGGGTAGCTTGATACTAACGAATTACCATCGTTATATTTAATAACAACATTTTCATCGTTCCAAGGAACATCTTCATTTGGTAATGCAGAAGCAATCACTACAAAGTTTTGAGTACCCGCAGCTGAAAGGTCTAATCCATTTGAGAAAGTGTAATTAGCCGTATCGCCTGGAAGAATAAGACCATTGTATATTCCAGAGGCAATTTGAGCCCCGTTGAGTGTCAGTGTTACCGACGCAGAGGTCAATGTATCTGACCCTACATTTAATATCTCAACTGTAACGGTTTCATTACTACTCAAAACATTACAACCGCCAATGATAGGTGCTATTAAATTACCACCTTGTGCATCAAATGCAGGAGGATTATCAATTTCTATATCATCTAACATTAAGTCATTGTAAAAGAAGTTAGTTGAACCCAAAGGATCCGTATCCGCTACGAAGCGTACTTTCACTAAGTTTCCATTATAAACAGAACCTACTAATGATATATTATGAATTTCCCAGTCTGGTGAATTCTGCTGAACTGTGCCTATCAAGTTCCAATCTGTTCCATCATAAGTTTCGACTCTCATAATGTTGTTTGGCTGATTTGCAGTAGGGACACTCTTAAACCAAAATTGTAACGATGGAGAAGATAAGGCGGATATATCCACATTCGGCATTTCTAATATTACATTATCATCTGTACCCGAGAAATCCATCCAAGCAAAAGAAGAACCATCAGGAGTATGACTTTGTGTTCCTGATGCAAGATACCCAGGGTTTCCTGTAAATACCCATGGTCCACCTATAGTTGCAGATTGACTCCAACATAGAGGAGTCGCATTATTCGCAAAGTTTTCAGAAAACGGTGCCATAAAAGTAGCACACGGTGTCATAAAAGTAATCGTACGAGAATAACTCGTATCTCCTACTGCTGTACCACAAACCTGACTAACTCTAGCAGTATAACTTGTTACCGGAGTCAATCCTGTTAAAGGATACGTTAAACTTGAAGTCGTATCGAATGTTCCTGCACCTGGCAAGAAACCTGTTTGCCCCCATTCAATTAAGAAGTAGGCTGGTGTATTCGTAGAATCCCATACGATATCTGCACTTGATGCCGTAACATTAGTAGCGGCTATCGTTCCACCTTCTATCATTGAACAAGTCGGCGGCGGTCCACTTTGAATAAAAAAGTTTACTTGAGCCTTTACTTGAAGTGGTGCTGATGTAGTTGAACCACATTGTGAGCTTACATCACTTCTAATATATCTTGATCCATTTGTTGCCGCATAAGTACGAACTTGCCCTGAAGCATTATAGGTAGGATTTACTTGGTCAAAACAAACATCTACTAATATATTATCTACACCGTTCCAAACAAAAGGGGTTTGTAACGTAAGCATATCCCAGCCACCCGCAGTTGGAGTGTATAAGGAGTTATTATAAACCTGAGTCAACCCCACACCGTCGTGAGCCGAAGCATCTGTTGCTGTCGTATGCTTCATTTTAATCGTATAATTCGGCATACTGTTTACTGGAACTTGCGTTACATACCAACCTAATTGTTGGATTTGACCAGGTGCAGCTCCTGCTGCTTGTAGCTCCGCAGCCGTGTAAACTACTTGATAACGCAAACTACGATACCAGATGTTAATAGGACTTGCTGTCGTAGTTGTATTCGTAGTCGTACCCGAACCCAAAATAATATTTTGGGCTGAAACCGTACTCGTACTCAACAATACAGCTATTAACAGTAAATACAGCGTATTCATTAGTTTCATATAAATGTTTTTTTTATTAAAAAAATAGGAAGTGATTTAAGTGATAAAAATATCACGTTTTTTTAGACTTTTCTAAATTATCACTTGAATAGTATCAATTTTATTTCACAATAATAATAAACTTCATGCTTTTATTAAACATATAATTATCAACAATTTGTAGAAAAGTAATATCTGCCTAAATATGACTGATTACTAATTTTGCAAAAAGGTAAGTATTTTTTAAGATGAAGCTGAAACTGTGAGGATAACTTATCTTTTTTTACTAATATGTCTATGCACAGTGAAAAGATACAAGAAAACGATGTAAAATACGATTCTACAGTTGGTTTTAACATGGCTTTGTTAGTTGCATTTACTTTTAATTGAAAATTAAATAATTGCGACCCATCTCTTTTCAATGCTAATTTAGATATAATATTTTATCTGTACATAGATTTTGAACAGAAATACATTATTACTACTAAAAAAGCCATATCCTTGAGCGATATAGCTTTTTGAATAGCTGTTTTCTATGTTTGAAACGTCATTGATAGAATCAATAAAATTACCCAGTTACTTTATCGGCTTTATTCTGACTGATTGTTTTTACAAATGCCTCCCATTCGGCAAATTTATCTTTTTTCATTACCCGAGGGAATTTATTTTGACCACCCATTTTTCCTTGTTTAGCGTGCCATTTATAAAAAATATCGGTTGGAATAATGTCAACTATAATATCTTTCAAAACGGCTGTTCGTTCTGTTGCATAGTCTGCATTCAATTCCTCTAAGGCCGCATCTAATTTTGCTCGAAAGAGCAGTTTATCAACCGGTTGATCACAGCCGATATACCATTTGTGAGCGAAAAAGTTTTCGTGTTCAATACCAGAAACCGTAAACTCCAACACATCAATTTCTAATTCATCACTAACCATTTTTATCGCATCTGTCATATTGAGTACCGAGAGATGTTCCCCGCAAATACTTAGAAAATGTTGGGTGCGACCTGTGATAATGATTTCACTTTTTGCTTTATTCACAAACTGAACGGTATCGCCAAGCAAATAACGCCAAATCCCTGCATTTGTACTCATTACAATAGCATAATCTACGCCTTCTTCGACATCTTTAATCGTCAGTGCTTGAGGTTTTCCAATCAACTTGCCGTTATCATCAAAATTTTCCTCCGTAAATGGTATAAATTCAAAGAAAACCCCATTATTTAACATCATCGTCATACCGTCTGCGTCAGGATAACGCTGAATCGATACATAGCCTTCAGAGGCCAAATAAGTATCCATCACTTTTAAAGGTCGGTTACAAAGTCGGTCAAAACTTTTGCGATACGGCTCAAAACGAATACCGCCCGAAACAAAAATTTCAAGATTAGGCCAGATGTCGTGAATCGTATCGACCTGATGAAACTCAATAATTCGTTCCATTAATAACTGAATCCAAGAAGGAATGCCGCCGATGATTCCAATATCCCAGTTTCGAGCATTTTCTGCAATTTTCGTAATGCGGCTTTCCCAGTCTTTTTCCGCTGCGATTTTGACCCCAGGTTTGTAGAAAGGCCGAAACCAAAAAGGGACTTGCTTCGCTGTAATCCCACTCAAATCTCCGACATAATAACCACCTTTATGCTCCAGTGCCGTACTGCCGCCCAGTAACATAATACCTTTGCTGTATAAACTTGTCGGTACTTTATAGTTGGGTAGAGAAGTCACCAGACGAAGACTCCCTCTACGATGTGAGCGAATCAAATCTGTCGTAATCGGAATATGTTTACTCGGTGCGCCCGAAGTTCCAGAGCTTAAAGCAAAATATTTTATCTTGCCCGGCCAGCAAATATTTGCTTCTTCTTTCAGTGTCCGATGCCACCATTCATCATGTATGGAATCGTAATCAAAAATTGGAACACTTGCTTGAAATTGTTGAATTAAATCTTCTGATTTTAAAATCTGCTTATAATTATAATGTGTACCGAAAGCCGTCGCACCGGCTTTTCTGACTAATTTTTTCAACACTTTTCGCTGGTAATCAATTGGCGTTAGATTGCGAATTTTCATATTTCGACTTATTTCTACGCCTCTTTTTATAAAGTTACTAATTGTCATAATATCAAATTAGATGTTTTCGTAATCAATTGATTATAAGAAAATTATATGATTCTTTAATATATGTATCTTGCTACTGGACATTTTTATAGTACCGTTACTATTTAGACCTCATCCCTAACCCTTTTCCTAAAGGAGAAGGGAACAGAAAGTAGCGTTATCAATATTTCTAACGCTAAGTCTGCCCGCCTGCGATGCAAACGGACAGACTCCCTTCTCCTTCAGGAGAAGGGCTGGGGATGAGGTCAATCCTAAGGTATTTTTTGTTAAGGTTCAGTAGTAAGTATTTGCCTCCTACAATCGCTATACAAATTTAGTTATTGCCACAAATTTGAAGTTTTTTTGAATAAAACCCCTAAATCTATCGTACAGCCTATTTGATAATTTCTATCAAACGCCTTCTTTTTGCTCAAAAGTAGGTATTTATTCAATTATTATACTTATGATAATCGAATTTTCGTATTTTGCAAACTATACGTTTTTAATAAAAAATCAACCAAATAACTACTCACAAAATGGAAATTCAACTCTTATATTTGATTATCGGAATAATCATCGGTGCAATTACAGCCTTTTATATCGCAAAATTCAAGTTTAAAGCTGATTTTCAGGCTTCTCAAAAAGACTTGATTTCTACAAAAGACCTGAATGAAAAATACGTCTTACTTGAACTTCACGAAAATGCTAAAACACAAATTATTGAGCTAAAAAAAGAATTGATTGATTATCATAAAGATTACGAACGAGTGAGCAACGCTCTGGCTGCGAAAGAGCAATTTAGTGAAAATTTGCATCAAAAACTCCGAGAGCAAAAAGCTGAATTGGAACAAATGCAGCAACGCTTAACCACTGAATTCGAAAATATCGCTAATAAACTACTGGAGGAAAAAAGCCAAAAGTTTACGACTCAAAATCAGGAGAACCTCAATACCGTTTTACAACCTTTAAAAGAAAAAATCAAAGCGTTCGAAGAACGTGTTGAACGGACTTATATTGACGAAACGAAAGACCGAATTTCCTTGAAAGAAGAGATTGTAAAACTACGGGAGTTGAATATGCAGTTAAGTTCCGATGCCAGTCAATTGGCATCTGCCCTAAAAGGCGACTCGAAAACACAGGGCGATTGGGGCGAATATCGCTTAGAAATGCTGCTCGAACGTGCCGGTTTATCCAAAGATATTCACTTTAAGACACAACTAAGTTTCAAAGATACAGAAGGCAAAGACAAACGCCCTGACTTCATTATCAACTTACCCGAAGATAAACAACTGGTGGTTGATTCAAAGGTATCTCTAACCGCTTATGAATCGTATTATAACGCTGAGAATGAAGAAGATAGAAAACATTACCTAAAGGCACACATTGCCAGTATTCGTAAACATTTAAAAGATTTAAACAGTAAAAAATACGAACAATTATATCAAATCAATACGCCTGATTATTTGATTATGTTCGTACCGATAGAACCAGCTTTTGCGATTGCGGTACAAGAGGATAAAAACTTATTCTTGGAGGCTTTGGATAAGAATATTGTGATTGTGACGACTTCTACCCTTTTGGCAACAATGCGAACGGTAGCTTATATTTGGAAACAAGAAAATCAAAAAAGTCACGTCCTCGAAATTGCTAAACAAAGTGGCTTGTTGTATGATAAATTCTGTTTGTTTGTAGATGATTTACAAGAAATTGGGAAACGCTTAAACAACGCACAAGTCGCTTATCAAGGGGCGATGAATAAACTTACCGAATCCAAAAAATTTGGGGATACCTTAGTTGGCCGTGCTGAACGAATCAAAGCACTGGGTGCAAATGCTTCTAAATCGCTGCCCAAAGAACTGTTAGATAAAATTGAGTAAAGTGAAACGGACAGCCTTTGTTTTACTTCAGCCTTAATGACGCTGTTTTTTGTTTTGTATTGATATTTTTTTTGATAAAGCTATCTTATTAAAAAGTACAGTCGAATTTATTCGACTAAAAAAATCAAAACCGAATAAATTCAACTGTACTTTACTTCGACTTTCATTTTTAATGCCTCATCTTCGTTTCACCACCAAATTATACTTATCCACCAACCTATTCACCTCTGCCACCGTTTCCGTCAAATCCATTGAAGGATTGACAATCAAGTTAGCCGTCAAATGACTGCTGACAATTTGATAAGCTGCTTCGACAGAAGGGCGAAGTTCAGACACCGAAGCCGTGAGCGACTTTTGAGCCTCCGCCTGAGTTCGATCAAGATAGGTTGCGTCAAAGGTACTGTTGGCCGTTCCTAACTCTGTCTGCCAAGTATTCAACCCCAACAAAGTCACAGCTGCCGTCAAGTCTGCGTCATTTGTCCAATCTGCAATAATATTTTTTATCGTTACGGTTTCCTCTTGAT
>CBFIHR010000131.1:0-7654 GCA_965662365.1 Saprospiraceae bacterium | reverse complement strand
AACTCACTGACTGTTTCCGTTGATGATGTTCCGAATCAGCCTTCACAGATTTTTGGCGATACAACGGTTTGTTTAGATTTTTATAATTATTCGGTGTTAAACTCGCCAAATGTAAATTATACTTGGACACTTTCTGGCGGTGGCATTTTGACACAAAGTGGCAACGCTGCCAATGTCAATTGGACACAAACCGGAACTTACGTTTTAACGGCAACACCATCAAACGATTGTGGTTTAGGCACGCCTCGAAGTCAAACCATAACGGTTTTGGATATTCCAAACCAACCGTCAACAATCACGACAACCGCTACCAACGACACTTTAGCTTGTTTATCAACCGAAACCTATTCTGTTAGTTCACAATCAAATGTTTCTTATAATTTCTCCCTTTCGGGAAATGGTACATTGGTACAAAGTGCGAACGCCGTAGATATTACTTGGCTGACCGCTTCGACTGATAACGAGCTAATCGTCACCGCTTCAAATATCTGCGGTACAAGTCCGCAGCAATCATTAAAAATTGACGTTTTGGATATTCCACAAGCTGCACCGATTCAAGGAGACAATGACGTTTGTTTAAACACAAATCAACAATATTTTGTGCCTTTAGCAGTTGAAAATACCTATAATTGGTCACTTTCAAGTGGTGGTGTTTTAACCGTTATAAATGACACCGCTTTTGTGAATTGGCAAACTGTCGGAACGCATACATTGAGCGTTTCACCATCGAATATTTGCGGAAGCGGCAATACACAAACGCTACAAATTACGGTAAAAAATGTACCATCTCAACCAGTCGGTTTTACCGGAAACCTTAACGCTTGTCAAACGCTCGAAGGCTACAGCATTACCGCAGAAAGTGGCGTAAATTATAGTTGGAATTTAGGCTCTGGCGGTTCGATTGCGGCTTTAAATAATGCAGCGAATATCAATTGGACAACCGCAGGCAATCATATTTTAACCATCACACCAAGCAACGAGTGTGGTATTGGAACACCTTTGAATCAAACGGTTTCCATTCAAAATATTCCGTCACAACCGACCACAATTATTGGCACAGATAGCACTTGTTTAAATACCTTAACGAATTATTCGACTACTTTACAAAATGGTTTGACTTACAATTGGAACTTAAATAATGGTGGTGTTTTATCACAAAATATCAATACATCAACCGTCAACTGGAATGGAATCGGACAACAAATATTAAGCGTCACGGCTTCTAATAGCTGCGGCACTTCTGCTCCACAAACGAAAACCATCACGGTTTTAGACGTACCAAATCAACCGACTATCTCAGGCGATTTGAGCGTTTGTCAAAATAGCACCGAAACTTACATTGCGACAAGCAACGCAACAAATTACACTTGGTCAACAGCTGGCGGAAACGTCAACGGAAACGATATCACTTGGACAACTTTAGGCAACCAAACTTTGACTGTCACCCCAACGAATTTTTGTGGAAACGGGCAGCCAGCTTCCGCCAATGTTGTAGTCGAAACCGTGCCGAATATTACACAAAATATCGTTGGGAATACAAGCGTTTGTTTAGGAATTTCGACTTATACGCTTCCGCAAATAACCGGCGTAAACTACACTTGGATGTTGTCGGGTGGTGGCTCGATTACGGCTTTAAATAACGCCGCTAATATCAATTGGACAACTGCCGGAACTTATACAATTACGGCCATTCCATCTAACGATTGTGGCAACGGCAACATGATTACCAAACAAGTTACCGTCAATACAATTCCGGCTCAACCGACTGCTATTACAGGAGTAGATAGCACTTGCTTAAATACTTCGGATATTTTCACGACGACTTTACAAAGTGGAATTACCTACAATTGGATATTATCTAACGGTGGAAATATTACACCAAATAACAATGCGGTCAATGTCAATTGGAATACAACTGGTGTACAAACGTTGAGTATTTCTGCGACGAATTCGTGTGGAACTTCACCGATAACAACAAAAAACATTACGGTTTTAGACGTACCAAATCAACCCACAATCTCGGGCGATTTAAACGTTTGTCAAAATGATACCGAAATCTATATTGCGACAAGCAACGCCACGAACTACACCTGGGCAACAACTGGCGGAACCGTCAACGGAAATACAGTCAACTGGACGACTTTAGGCAACCAAACTTTGACTGTCACTCCAACGAATTTTTGTGGAAACGGACAGTCAGCTTCCGCCAATGTTGTAGTCGAAACCGTGCCGAATATTACGCAAAATATCGTTGGTGATTCGGTCGTTTGTGCGGGGATTTCAGCTTATAGTTTACCACAAATTTCTGGCGTTAATTACACTTGGACAATTTCTGGCGGTGGAGCAATTACCGGTTTAGGAAACGTTGCCAATATCAACTGGATCACTCCCGGCACGCATACAATCACCGCTATTCCATCAAACGATTGTGGCAACGGCAACACGATTACGAAACAAATTACCGTGCGAGATATACCTAATCAAACCTCAATTATTCAAGGTACTGATACCGTTTGTACCGGTACCGAAACCTATTCGGTTATCGTAGAAAATGGAATAATTTATAACTGGACTTTGGGAAGCGGAGGCGTTTTGACGCAACAAAACAATACGGCTACCATCGTTTGGACAGACGAAGGTACACACACAATCACCGTCACGCCGCAAGATATTTGTGGTACATTAGGAACGCCACGAACGAAAACCGTTGTGGTACAAATTCCACCACAATTAACGGCAGATATTTCGGGAGCAACGCAAGTTTGTAATGGCGAAACAGCTTTGTATTCTATTGCCACTACCGTAACGAGTTGGACGTATAATTGGACGATTGATAATGGTAATTCCGTGACAACAAATAGCAGTACAACTACGGCTGATTTTAACACAATTGGCACAACAACACTGAGTTTATCGGTCGCTAATCAATGTGGAAGCTCGACCACAAAAACATTAGAAATTTTAGTAGAAAACAACACACCAGACGTTGATGGAAATATCGTTGGCGATACCTTAGTTTGTCGTAATTCAGATGCGGTTTATTCAATTTCTGGCAGTTCGGATTTTGATTATAATTGGTCGGTAAACGGTGGCGGAACAGTTTCGGCATTAGGAAATAGTAGTTTGATATCATGGCAAGACAAAGGTATTTATGACGTGAGTGTTTTTGCATCTAATTTTTGTGGCAACGGCAATCCTGTTTCTACAACCGTCGTCGTCGAAAATCCGTTACCTCGACCACAAGTCACTTTCGTCAATGACACACTTTTCTCCAGTAATCCAACGCTTTCGCAATGGTATTTGAACGGCAATGAACTGGATAATGCAACCGATTTCACTTTTCGACCTTCCTCGTCGGGTGTTTATTCGGTCGAATCTGAAAATATTTGTGGCGTAACGCCTTTATCAAATGATTTTCCATTTGGTTTAGAAAGTGGTTTGTTCTTATATCCGAATCCTGGACGTTATTTTATTACGCTGCGAGTACCGCCTTATTTAACTTGGTATTCAGTAGATGCAATTGACCAGTTAGGTAGAGTTGTCATATCGCCAATTCGATACGACGGTTCTAATGAAGTTTTGATTGACGTTCGGAATTTAGAAGGTGGCGTCTATTGGTTTCGAATTGATACAGAATTGATTACGTTGTATCGAAAAGTGGTGATTTTGGATTAATACGCCCACTGATTTCGAAGATATACACCGATTTTTTATTTGAAAATATGTTGGAACGTCACAGCAAAACACTGTGACGTTTTTTATATAAAAATATGGTTACGAAAAAAATGTATAATAAAAATGCTTTCGTATATTTATAACATTATTTAAAACTTTAAAAAATAAAAGTTTCGATGAAAGCAAATGAAACTAAAGTAGAAGAATTCTTATCTCAAAACAAAACCCGATTCGTAATTCCTGTATATCAACGCAACTACGACTGGACAAAATACCAATGTAAAAAATTATTAGATGATATTCTTGATGTTGGTTCTTCAAATGAGATGAATGCTCATTTTATTGGTAGTATTGTTTACATACATGACGATATCTACACATCTTCACGGATCAAAGAGTTAACTATTATTGATGGGCAACAAAGACTTACGACTCTCACATTACTTTACATCGCCCTGTATAAATTTGCACAAGATATAAACGATGAAGGATTAGAAAATGAAATCCACGAAACTTATCTGATAAATAAATATGCTCCTGATAATGAAAAACTAAAGTTAAAACCGACCGAAAATAATAATGAAGTTTTAAGATATTTATTAAGAAATGAAGGAAAAGAGGAGTACAACGATTATTCAAAACTAATCGAGAATTATTCCTATATAAAAGAACGCATCACTAAAGAAAATATTGATGTTATCCTACTTGGTATTTCTAAGTTAATGTTTGTAGAAATTTCTTTAGATAGAAATAAAGACAACCCCCAAAGAATATTTGAAAGTCTTAATTCAACAGGTTTAGAATTATCTCAAGCTGACTTAATTCGCAACTATATTTTAATGGGTTTAAAACATGATAAGCAACAGAGAATTTATAGAAATTACTGGTTAATTATTGAGAAATTAGCTAAAGATGAATATAAAAATGTCAGTAAAGTTTCTGACTTTATACGGGACTATTTAACATTGAAAAACTTTAAAATACCCAATAAAAGAAAAGTTTATGAAGAGTTTCAAAAAAAGTATCCAACAGGGACTATTAATGAACTAGAAAGTATATTAGAAGAGTTAAAATCATTAGCAAAACACTACAATAAATTAGTAAATCCGAAAAACGAAAAAGATAAAACAATCCGTAGAGAATTAGAATATATTAATAGATTAGAAATTAATGTGACATACCCTTTTTTGATGAAAGTTTATGATGACTTCTATAATGAAATTATCACCAAAGATCAATTTATTGATATGCTTAACTTTGTTCAAGCTTATACATTTCGACGTTTCATCGTAGGGCTACCGACTAATGCACTGAATAAAATATTTATGTTATTGTATGACAAAATTGACGAAAATAACTATACAGATTCCTTAAAAAAATGGTTACTTGAGCGAAAAGGAAGCCAACGTTTCCCAAGAGATAAAGAAGTTATTGACTCTTTAAGATTAAAAGATGTCTACAATATAAAATCAAAAAATAGAATCTACCTCTTAGAAAGACTTGAAAACTATGACAACAAAGAGTTTGTGAAAGTCTTAGGCAATGACGATATTACCATAGAACATATTTTCCCTCAAAACCCAAATCCAAAATGGAAAATTGAATTAGGAAATGAAGAATTTAACAGTATCAAAGAAAACTATTTACACACAATAGCTAATTTAACTTTATCAGGAAATAATGGTAAACTTGGTAACAAAACTTTTCAACAAAAACGGGACTTACCTAAGTATGGCTATAAAGATAGCCGATTGTGGCTCAATAAGTTTCTATCAGAAATTGATAACTGGAATCAAGATAAAATTAATGAGAGATTTGTTCTACTGACAGATAGATTCCTTAAAATATGGAGTTTTCCCAATATTGAGATTAAAGAATCCGATGTCTATAGTGAAACTAACATCTTTGAAGCAGAAGAGCCAAAACACAAAAAATTAGAATACATTATATTTTTTGATAATAAACTACCTATTAAACAAGTATCTAAACTTTATCGAGAAGTTATTATACAACTTTTCGATCTTCAGCCAGAACTTTTTTTTTACTACCGATATAGGAGAATCAATTTCTTTAAAAAAAGCATCTTTTAAGCACCTATTGAGGCAACCAATGCAAATCACTGAAAATTATTATGTTGAGTCAAATATGGACAGTGTCACTAAATTTAATAAAATAAAAAAATTATTATCCGCTTTTGAACTTGAAGATGAATTGATTATTAAATATGCAGATTAAAACAAGATACTAAACCGACAGCGAAAGCGCAACAGCCCTGCTTACGCCATAAACCTTTATGGATTTTTCAATGTTTACGTAATACACATTAAAATCCACAACGATGAAAACAACAATACAACTGCTGTTTAGCTTTTGGCTAATCTTATTTTCAGTTAATTCAAACGCACAAACTTGGAACTGGGCCAGTAAAATCGGCAGTCTAACGGCAAGTGATGAGGCAAGAGATATCACCGCTGATAATCAAGGAAATGTATATGTAACAGGTATATTTTCGGGAACAATAGAAACACCTGTTGATACGATTGTAAGTTTTGGAAATGAAGATTCTTTTTTTGCAAAATATGATTCTACGGGTACATTAGTTTGGTTGCGGAATGCGGGCGGTCCTTCAGATTATGATATTGGTGAAGCAGTGGCAGTCGATGCGAATGGAAATGCTTATTTTACAGGTTACTTTCGTAATACAGCGACATTTGATAATATAACCGTCAGTTCGAGTCCTGGACAAAATGCGATTTATACCGTAAAATATAATGCAAATGGCGTTGTACAATGGGTCAGAACTGGTGTCAATACGAATAATAGCCCATTTTTCGATTTTGATAAAGCACATGATATAGCTGTAGATACGAATGGCGATGTTTACATTGTTGGCCAAAAATCTGCGGTGACAACTTTCGGTTCTATCATTGTTCCGAATCCAAATATCAATTCTATTGGTAGCTATTTTGTAAAATACGATACAAACGGAAATGAGCAATTCGGTATTGCAATTAATCCTGCATCTGCCAACTACCTACCGGCAAGAGTTAAAGTGGCGAATAATACTGTTTATATTTTATACCATGATTTTTCGGTCAATTTCTCTTCGCCTGGATTGAGAGTCGCACGATATAATCTATCCGGAACATTTTTAGGCGTTCAACCTATATTCAATGTCGGCGGAAACTTTCAAGAACCCGACGAGTTTGATATGGCGATTGATAATAATGGCAATATTACTTTATATGGTGAATTTCAAGGAAATATAACGGTTGGCGGTGTGTCGATTCAATCAACAACACCATCAACTAAAGATGTATTTGTAGTTCAACAAAATGCTGCTGGTTCATTTCAATGGTTAAAACAGTTCGGTGGTGGCGGATTAGATGGCGAGGGTGGAATTGCAGTAGATACAGCAAATAACATTTACATCGCAGGTTTTTTTAATAATTCTATTTCAATCGATTCAACAGTTTTACAAGCACCCGGTCAAGATATTTTTATAGCTAAATTAAGTCCAAGCGGTGCGTTAGAATGGGCAAGAAGTGGCGGAAGTGGTAACACGGTCTCCAATTCTATTTTTGTCAATACGCAAGGTGATATTTTCACCGCTGGACGCTTCAACGGAACAGCAGTTTTTGATAGCAGCACGATTTCGAGTAATGGCTCAAATGATATTTTTGCTGCAAAATTAGGCTGTGAGCCTCAACCAGTTTCCGAGGTCTTGGGCGATACGTTGGTTTGTGTCGGCACGAATACTTACGAAGCCGTCAATAATTCTACTGGTAATAATTTTATTTGGACAATTTCCGGCGGTGGCACCCTAACTAATAATGGTAAATTTGTCGATATTAATTGGACAACAGAAGGAAATTATACCGTAACCGTCGTACAAATCAATGAATGTGGAGCTGGAGAAGCCTTTACATTTAATGTTACGGTCAAAGATATTCCAGTTTTACCGATTATTAATGGTGAC
>CBFIHR010000130.1:0-7916 GCA_965662365.1 Saprospiraceae bacterium | reverse complement strand
TCGCTCAAACTCCGTATTCGGTACTTTATGGCAATTCGCTACGATTTGACCAGTTTTTTTGTATTCAAAAACGTTCGCTGTGCCAAAAGTCAAGATTAGAAAATCCAAATTTTGAAGCTGTTGATGTGCCGTTTTAATGGATTGATTTATGGCATTTAGACAGTCCTTTTTATCCGCTTTCGCAAAACGACCGTGATGACAAAAACTTTGCCAACGATGATTGTGATAAAAAATATCATCCTCTACAAGTTGCTGATTCTGAATAATTTGTATCAACGAATTGGCAATAGAAATTGGATTGAATAAAATACCGTGAGGATTAATAACAATTGGAAATTTATAATCTAATAACCGCTCGCCAATATGTTCCGAAAAGCACGAGCCGATACTCATTAAATTCGTCTGATGCGTGATTTTATCACTTGATTTTGTAACGGATAAGGTCGTTCTAAAGTTGTAAATTTCCATATCGCTAAATTACAATAAATGCGTACAGCTTAATATCGTAGTTGGGTTGTTTTTTTTGATATATTTGTAAAAAATAATTTTATCCTACCTTTCATAACATCGCCTTAGTAGGTGTTCATCAGTCATTTTCGAGTTTGTATCATTGCAGTAGTTTTTGGGTTTTGTAAAAGCTATAGAATCCTCGATATGATTACTTTTAAACTACGGCGATTGAAGAAGTGTGTTGCGAGAATCAGTGACATTGATAGTACACTTTTAGAACTATTTTATCTAAGAAGAGGCAACTTTTTGACGTTTAAGAAGAAGAAATAGTTTGAAGTGTGAAAATTAATGCAACAGTAAAACTTCTAAAAATATATGTTTTTAGTAATTAATAACCTTAAATTAGCGATTATCATCAATTAATCACGATTCACTAAATCATGAATTTACAAATTGCCAAAAAAGCCTTAAAAGCATACTTCGGTTACGATTCCTTTCGCCCGATGCAAGGTGAGATTATTCAAAATGTTTTTGACAAAAAAGATACTTTAGTCTTGATGCCGACTGGTGGCGGAAAGTCGATTTGTTATCAAATTCCTGCGATTACGATGAAAGGCATTACAATTGTCGTATCGCCGTTGATTGCCTTGATGCAAGATCAGGTTGAGGGCTTGAAGGCAAACGGAATTCCTGCCGCATTTCTGAATAGTTCGCAAGATTATCCGCAACAAAAAATAGTGGAAGATGATTGTTTTAATGGTAAAGTGAAGTTATTATACGTTTCGCCGGAGAAGCTGGTGTCAGAAGCATTTACACCGATTTTAAAAATGTTGCCTGTTAATTTGATTGCGATTGATGAAGCGCATTGTATCTCTTCTTGGGGACATGATTTTCGCCCAGAATATACCAAATTACGATTCCTCAAAAAGCAATTGCCACACATTCCGATTATTGCCTTGACGGCAACTGCCGATAAAACGACTCGAAAGGATATCGTGACGCAGCTAAATTTGGCGGAAGCCAAACAATTCGTAGCGTCGTTCGATAGACCAAATTTGAGTTTGACGGTAAAAGCAGGACAAAAACGGTTTGAGCAGATTTGTGAGTTTTTGGAAGATAGACCGAATACCAGCGGGATTATTTACTGTTTGAGCCGAAAGGCGTGCGAAAGTTTGGCGGAGAAACTTCAAGGCGAAGGCTACAAAGCAGATTTTTATCATGCGGGCATGGCTTCGATAGAACGGTCGAAAGTTCAACGAGAATTTATTAATGATACAACCCCGATTATTTGTGCGACAATTGCTTTCGGAATGGGCATTGATAAATCGAATGTACGCTGGGTGATTCATTACAATATGCCGAAAAATATTGAAGGCTATTATCAAGAAATTGGTCGTGCTGGTCGTGACGGTGTGCAATCAGATACGGTTTTGTTTTACAGTTTTGCGGACGTGATGAACTTGCGGAAGTTTGCCGAAGAAAGCGGACAACGTGAGTTGCAACTCGCTAAACTCGACAGAATGCAAGAATATGCGGAAGCCTTTATTTGTCGTCGTAAAATGTTGTTGGCGTATTTTAATGATTATTCTGATGGAAAATGTGGCAACTGCGATGTGTGCAAAAATCCGCCTGAGCATTTTGACGGGACGGTTATCGCTCAAAAGGCTTTGTCGGCTGTCGCACGATTGAAGCAAAAAGTCGGAATGAGAATGGTAATTGATGTCTTGCGTGGCTCAAATCGTTACGAAATCAAGGCGAATAATTATCATAAAATCAAAACTTATGGTGCTGGTGCGAATCATTCGCAACATGAATGGCAGCAGTTTATGCAGCAATTGATTCATTTGGGATATTTGGATATTGCCTATGATGAAAAAAATGCGTTGAAACTAAATGATTTAAGTAAGAAAGTTTTGTTTGATGGTTATAAAGTGCAATTGGTAAAACTATCTGCGATTAGCAAAAGAAAAGAGAAACAAAAAGCAGCCGCTCAATCAACTTCTACGCCTTCTGGCTTTGTGCGAGAACGTGCGAGAAACGAATTATTTGAGATTTTACGACAATTCCGTTCTGAAATTGCGGTAGAAAATGGGATTCCACCCTACCTCGTTTTCTCTGATGCAACGCTTGAAGATATGGCTGCAAATACGCCAACAACTGAAAAGGAAATGTTAGCCGTTTCGGGGGTTGGTAATTTCAAAATGGAAAAATTCGGTCAAGCGTTTATGACGAAAATCGAGGCTTATTTGGTTGAAAATAATATCGAAAAAACGCCTGTCAAACTGATAAAATCGACTGCCAAAAAGAAGCCTAAACTGAAAAGAGGCGAAACCTATCAAATCACTTTACAGCTTTACAAACAAGGTTTCACACCAGAACAAATCGCAGAACAACGAGAAATCAACATCAATACGATTTATTCGCATCTTGCTCGTCTGTACAAAAACGGTGAAAATATTCAGCTCGGTCGCTATGTCAAAAAAATGGAAATGCAACGCATCTTAGATGTGATTCGAGATATGGCAGAACCTATTTCCGCAAAGGAAATTTACGAAACGCTAAATGAAGAATTGGATTATATAAAAATTCGATTAACAATGGCGTATTATGAACGGCATAAACGGTAGTATTGTATAATACCAATTTCAAATATGGATTGGTATAAGTTGTACTTAGTGAAAATGGGAGATTTAAAAGAGTTTTTCCTTTACAGTATTAATAGTGTGGCTATTGTATAATTTCGTTTAATTGCTCTAAGGTTAGCTTATAATTAAGTACGTGCTTATTTTTGTTCACATACTTAAGATTTAATATAGCTTGTTAATAAATCGGTACGGCAATTCCTATTTTCAACTTAAATAAATTCCCTATAATTAAACTATCTCTTATATCTTTTTGAGGAGCATTAAGAGAACTTCTCGGAGCATTTTGAGTTAATACAAGTCCCATTTCACAACCAATATTGTAAATAATATTTCTGGTTATAATTCCTTGTCGACCAAAACCAAATGAACCTGCTATCGTAGATTCTTCTTCAAATAAAAAAGCAAAAGATTCGTCCAAGTTATTAGTAATGTCATATGGGATAAATTCCATTTCACTACTGTAACTATAGTGTAACACTCGAAATTGTAAATAAGGACCAATCGGAGTAATACTTCCACTTGTTACAGGAAAATATTTTAACCGTAAACCAATTTCATTACTATTTAAATTATGTCTTAAATATTGATTATCTGGTCCAAAAATAACATTATCCAAGCGCTCATTGTGAAAGCCATAATCAAGTCCAATACTAAGTGTACGAGATAAAATAAAATCGATTCCGAAAAGATGTTTGTTCGTTAATAAGTTACGATATGGAGAATCGCCCAACATATAATTGTAATGTGTATTGAAATCATAAGATAAACAAAGACGTTTCCCTAATAAACCAGGTGCTGATTGTCCATTTAATTTGTTGGTAAAGCAGCATAATGTAATGAATGAGAATGAATATATGATGTATTTGAACATATTTTTTATTTAAAAAGTTATGATGAAATGATTAACAAATCTTAGAAAATCGATTAATGAATATCTCCTATATATCTTATTCATAGATAAATAGTTTATCGTTTAATAGATTGATATCTTTTGTATTAATTACCAACACATTATCAGTAAGTGTGATAACATCAAGCATTTCGTTTCTTGCTGATAGGTAAATACTAAATTCAAAATCATGAGATGTGACTAAATTTATGGAATACAAATAAGTTTCCTTTATGAATGAATCTATTGGTTCTTCACTTATATACTCTAATTCTGAATCAGATATAAATTCAAGAGTTTGCGGAATAAAATCTATTTCATCACCATCCGTAGTAATTACTCTTTTTAACGTCCATTCTTTACTTTGCAATTTTTCCAAAATAATGGTACGTCTGTCAATATTATCTGTTGATTCACACGAAATCAGACCTATTGAAAGAAAAAGTATAACAGAAAATAAGTTTTTGTATGCTTGCATTCGTAATCATTTTGGTCGAAAAGAATATTTTATAGCTTTATAAATTTTAACTTTACGTAAGACTAAGAAGGTTGTATTGAATGAAACATTTTGTAGGGCAAAATTTTATAAGTGATAAAGAATCAAGTTTACGTTTTTATGAAAAAATGGATTTACTACCATATTACTGCAAATTATGAAAATAATTTGGAAAGTAATAAAGTCTATTAACTGTAAAGTTAGGTTCTATTTTAATTCTTAATAAATAATATATTATAAAAAATTTACAAAACGCTAAATGAAGAATTGGATTATATAAAAATTCGATTAACAATGGCGTATTATGAACGACATAAACGGTAGTGCTGCCAAGTTGGCAGAAAAAAACATTAAGGCAAAGGCACGCCTTTGCCCCACGTTACCATCAAATACTATCAAACCCAGCAATATACATCGGCATTTCCTTAAATGCCTCAATTCTTTCCTTTGGTAAATTATGGATTTTGGCGATGGTCGTCACAGGCAATTTACCCTCAACTTTATCCAAAATGCCCCATTGATTTAATGCCTCTAACTTTTTAAATAAATCGTCTTTGGTATCCAACCAAAGTAAGCCAGAATAGTGATTTAATTCCGCTAAAGTGCCTTCTAATAATTGTACTAAATCTTGTTCTTGTCCTTTTTGACAAAAAAGGCTATCGAATACTAAAAATTGATGTTTTTTAGGTTGGAATAAGCGACCAATAATCGGAAGATGTGGGACAATGTTCATAATTAATTTTCCTACAAAACCGGGCATTTCCAGTATTTTCCATTCCACAGGAAACGCTTGAACCCCAGCGACAATTTCGCCATTTCGCTCCATTACAAAATAATTATCATGGTGAAACGTATTCGTAAAATGAACAAAGCCGTAATTTTTATAAAATGTCTTTAGTTGATTTAAAATCGTTGTTTTTTCAGTCGTTTTATAACGTCGAATATTCGCCTGTTTTTTAGGAAAAAGACGACTGAATAGTATCGTTCTAAAATCTCTAACGGATTCATAACCAATGAATTTTGCTGCTTTTTGCGATCGAATATTACTACCTTCAATATAGGCATAACCAATAAACGGAATCTTCATAATCCGTTCAAAATATTCCTTTGCCGTGTCGATGAGTAATTGACTGTATTTGTTGCCTTGAAACTCCTTTTTAACTGAAAAATGTTGAAGATAACAAGCCATTATCTCCTCTTCACCAAACCACATCGGCCGCTGACTTACGGTACACATTCCGATAAGTTGATTGGATTTTTTTAATTGAAAAAAATGCGGCTGACGAATATTATTATCCTTATCTGAATTTTTTATTTTTTGATAAATAGGCCCATTCGTTCCCCAGTTCATTTCCCAGAGCAGGTCTTGAATCTCTTGATTAATTTCATTGACTACCTCTATGATTAAGTCTTTTTCTTGATTTTTATAAATTATCATCGCATCGTTTTTATACGTTTTAGAAACAGGATTGATGGCTTGTTTCAACCGTAAATTACGTAAAAAATCAAGACAAGGGCAATAGTAGGAGCGTTGAATTGTTTACAAATTAAACCGGTTTAATTTTTTCAAAATGGATAAATCTAAAAAAGTGTTTCCGACTGAAATCAGAAACACTTTTTCAAAATTTTTAAACCGATTCTATTTTTAGAATACAGGACAGAACAAACCTCTACGACGTGCAGGAGGATTTGTATAAGTCAAAGAAAGTTCAAACGCACCTCGACCGCCACTGACAGCACTTAATGAAGAAACATTGGCATCAAAACTCAATCCCAACATCCAATCATGCCATTCTAAAGCTGTGTAAACAATTGCTGCATCTGTCATAACGCTATTATCGAATCGACCTGCCAAACGACCATAAAGCCCAAAACGTAGTGCGAACTCATCCCACTCCCGAGTAGAAAAACGCAATGCCGTACCGGCTACTGTTTGGAAAGAAGGCCCTTGACGTTGTATGTTTGCTGTTGGTAAAAGTGTCATTTCACGATTAAGCGGAACTTCTCCGCCACCATGAAATGTATATCTCATATACAATGGATCCGTGTCCATATTATTAAATGAAACGTTTGGAGAGTTTAAGTGATGGAAAGCGATACCGGCATAAGCACTACGCTGTTTCCCGAATAAACCGTACCACATCAAGCCCGCATTCAAGTCACCATACATTGTCGTTTGATCAGCCGTTAACTCGCCATTTGGTAAGTCAGGATCAAAAGCTTGTCCATCAAACTGACGTGCAAATTGTAGTGTATTCCAGTTGATGCCTTGTTGTCCAAAACCAAACTGTCCGCCTGCAATCAAATATTGATCAGAACGATAACCTCTCCCCCCAACAATCTTTTTCATAAAAGAAGCCGTGAAGTGACCTTGTGTCATTGTATGACGTGCCTGCCCAACTTGATCATTCAATAAGTTAATCCCAATAGCAAAGTAATCATCTTTAAAGGCGTAAACTCTGAAATCAAAACTAACTTGTTGTGTTTTGAACGGAACAGTCGGCAGAACACTTCCCCACTGATCTCTATAATTTATGCCAACTCTGAACTGACCTTCGTAAACTCCTGCCATTGCTGGGTTCAATTGCAGCGGAGCTGAATTAAACTGCGAAAAATGTGGATCTTGTGCTTCAACAGTCGTAATGCCAAAGGCACAAAAGAAAGTCAAAACGAGCCAAGCGTGCTTTAATGTAAATTTTCGACTCATCATCTAATGATTTTAAACAAAAACAATATTATTCAATAGGAAATCACAAAATCTAAAAAAGCTATATGAACGATGATTTGTTAAGATTTTCTGATTTAGATTTTATGTAAAATATTCTATTCGTATGTATATTAACTTAATAATACATGTAAGTATTTTACAAAATTTGCAAAATTTAGTCAAATACCTAAATTTTAAAAGCGGTAATTCTTCGAAGATACACGTTAAAGTTTAGAAAACATGAATAATATTTGTTTAAAATACAATTGAGGATAGATATAAATATCTGTAAATTAGTGAATTGTAGCTCAAAAATAATGAAAAAACGATGTGAAATTAAATCTTGACTGCTTGAATAAAAATATTCTAAATAGGAGGTATTATTGTCGTTCTACCCAATATATCATTAGTTCATATCGATTTTTCAACGGCTTCATTTCGTTTTTGAGTAAACTCCTATTCCGAAATAAATACTATAATCGTATTGATATTTCTTATCGCATAAGTAGTCTGACTTTTTCAATATTACCTTCTAAAAAATAAATAGATAGTTTATTTTTAGCCCGAAATCTCTATCAAACTTTATTTCGATGAAAAAGAAAAGAGCGGCTAACGATATACTTGTCTGTATGTACACACAGGCAGACGGTACGAACGAATAAGCTCGAAAATTTGAAAATTTGAGCGTTAATTATCTTGGTAGAAGATTCAAGAAAAGGGTAGGGCAAA
>CBFIHR010000129.1:0-7998 GCA_965662365.1 Saprospiraceae bacterium | reverse complement strand
GATGGCGTCGAAGTCACAGATAAAAGCGAATTACAAGAATTATTAAACAAGGGAAAATCCGTTTGGATTAATGATTCTTACTGGCTGGTAATGCCGTATAAATTAAAAGATTCCGGGCTTAGTTTAAAATATCTCGGAGAAGATAAAGTTAATGAAATAGCCGTTGATGTCCTACAATTGACTTTCGAAAATGTCGGCGATACACCTGAAAATAAATATCACGTTTATGTTGATAAAGCAAGTCACTTGGTCATTCAATGGGCTTTTTTCACCAACTTCGAGGATGAGAAACCACGTTTTGTCACGCCGTGGGCAGATTATGAACAATACGGAAATATTATGCTTTCTGGTAGTCGAGGAGATTATAAATTAAGTGATATTAAGGTTTTAAAAGAAATATCAAGTGATTCTTTTGAAGTGTTATAAGTATAATTATACCACAAAATATTGATTATCAAATAGAAAGCGAATTTATTACATACTATAAAAGGGTTGCTCCTTAAAACTTGAAAAATGAAATATTTTGTCATCGCCATTTTAGTAATAATTACACCCATCTGCACCAATGCACAAACCTACAAAGCATTCGTCAAAGCGGGCGATAACGCTTTGGCTCAAAATGAAATGTATGATGCGTACAATCATTTTAAAATGGCGATGCAGATTGACTCATCTAAGGCTGAACTTTGGGGAAAATTAGCGGAAGCGGCTTATGGGTATCAGTTGTTTGAAATCGCCGATTATTATTATACCAAAATAGAAAAAGAAGGACAAACCTCTAAGGTTTTTGACTTTGAAAATGGCTGGCTCGATACTAAAATGGCTTTGGGCGATTATGACGCCGCTCAAAAAATTGCACAAAAATATAATTTGCGACAAGCACAACAAGCCATCGACAATGCTCAAAAATTGAAGCAAAATCCGATTAAAATTGATATTCAACATTTAGAAAAATCTATCAATACAAGGTATCCAGATTTTGCGGCACAAAGGGTAGGAGAGGACTTGTATTATTCTTCGTATCGCTTCAAAATAACAAATCAAAAAAAGCAAAAAGATTATATTTCAAAACTAATTATTGCTCAAAATGAGGAAAAGGGGTTGCCGCTCAAACAGCGTTTTAATACGAAAGGAAAAAGTACCGCCAATGCTTTTTTTGTAAATGAAAACGAAGTCTATTACACAATTTGTGTATCGAAAAATGGACAACAACAATGCGAAATTTATCACCGAAAAAAGGAAAATGACAAGTGGCAAACCGCTCAAAAACTTCATTCAAAAATTAATAAAGAAGGCTGTACAAATACGCATCCAACGATTGCCTTTGATAGTTTGGATAATAAAACTTACTTGTATTTTGTATCGGATAGAAGCGGTAAAATGACGATTTGGCGAAGCGAATTATTGCAAAGCGGCAAATGGAAAACTCCTACTAAAATGCAATTTTTGGACGATAAAACCGCTACTCAAAATATTACGCCTTTTTATGATAATCATACACAAACACTTTATTTTTCTTCAGATAGAAATGGTGGATTGGGTAAGTTGGATATTTATAAAGTAAAACGTAAAAAAGGAGGTTGGTCGAAGATTGAAAATGCTGGTTATCCGCTGAATAGTAGTTATAACGATGTTTATTTTCGCTTGAATGCCGACAGCAAAACTGGCTATTTCTCCTCTAACCGAAAAGGGAGTTTGAGCTTGACAAAAGGCTCGTGTTGCTTTGATATTTATGCGTTTGAATTGGGCGACAAAAGCCCTGAAGAACCTAAAAAACCTAAAATTCCGACGGAAATTCCGCCAGTTGTCGCTACCGAAATTCCGACAAAAATAATTACAGAAAATCCACCAATAACAGACAAACCGACTGAACCCAAACAACCTCTAACACCTCTGGAGGAGTTGAGTCAGTTTTTGCCGTTAGCACTTTATTTTCATAATGACGAACCGAACCCTCGAACAAGACAAACAACAACAAACGTAGATTACGCAACAGCTTACCAAAGTTATTATGCTCGAAAATCGGAGTATGTACGAAAATTCACCGCACCGCTTTCAGCGTCCGAAAAGGCTATTTTTACGAATGAAATCAATAATTTTTTTGACAACAAAATAAAAAATGGATATGATAATTTAGAGGCTTTTTCGACCATTTTACTCAAACATTTACAAGCCGGCGAAACAATTGAAATCGTACTAAAAGGCTTCGCTTCACCGATCGCTAAAACGGATTATAATCTGAACTTATCAAAACGGCGGGTCGATTGTGTTCGCAATCATTTTAATACCTACGGTAATGGTATTTTTAAAATGTATTTAAATAATGGTCAATTGAAAATTTCTAATTCCCCTTTCGGAGAAACCAAAGCAGCAATTTCGGTGAGTGATAAAGCAAATGATAAACGAAATTCGGTGTATAGCGTCGATGCAGCAGGAGAACGACGGGTGGAAATTTTGGAGGTTAGATAGTTAGTCGCCTAAATTTCATTCTATTAGTAACTGTTTGACAGCAATTTCTACCTCTTCAAAATTTTTAATTCGCTTCGTCTTTATTCAACCGTTTCGTCATTCGCTGAACAACTTTAAATTGTATCAAAAACGTTTGGGCAATCACGCGAATGACGGTATAAGTCGGAATCGCCAAGACCATTCCTATGATGTCATAAATTTGGGCACCAATAAGAATAATAATAAAGATTTCTAACGGGTGTGCCTTGACACTGGTTGAAAAAATGACTGGTTGTAAAACGAAGTTATCCAACATTTGCATAAAAGCAAAGACAATCATCACCTTACCAATCATTGGTAACATCTGGGTATAAAAATCCATTTCCAGGTTGGAAGTGATAGCGATAAAAACGCCAAATGTCGCTCCGATCAAAGGCCCTAAATATGGAATAACATTGACTAAAGCCGCAAAAAAGGCAATCAATAACGCATTTTCAACTCCTAAAATCGATAATCCTAAAGTAACGACCAGCGTGACAATCGTAATCTGCCCGAATACACCGACAAAGTAGCGTGTGAGCAGGTTTTGAATATCGTCTAAGGCTTTGAAGAGCTTTTGCTCTAATTCATTTGGAACAAAAGCCGCCAAAAAATTCTGCATCAAACCGTCTTCTCGTAGGAAAAAGAACGTCATAAATACCAATGAAAATAAACCGATAATCAAGGAAGATGTAATCGACAAAACCGAACCAAAGACATTAGAAATCATGCTTCCGGCTTGATCAGTTACTTCTGTTTGAAGGCTTTCGAGCGGTGAAGCCTTATTCGGATCGAGCAAACCGGCATCAATCATTCGTTGATTTGTTTGTGCAATCGGCTCTTCCAGACTTTGCCAAACAGCTGTGAAATCTACTTCTGAAATCGTCCGTGCTTGTGTTAAAATCATAGGCACAAACAGGGCTATGATTAAGGAAATGATGATTAAAAAGGATAAAATCGTCATACCTGCTGCAATGTTCCGATTTATTCGAAATTTTCCAATTTTAATCTTTTTATACAATCTAAAAAATGGCTGCCCTAAAAGCGATAACACCCAAGAAATCAATAGATAACCAACAATACTCCGCAGGTACCAAATCACACTTCCGGCTATCGTTAAAGTGACAAATAAGATTATATATCGACCAGAATTTTTCATAGTTGATGGTATCTAAATTTAATACGAAAACTTCAAAAATGAAATTTACTATAATTCCACTTAAAACAAAAATCAGCCGAACCTTGAAAAACGCTTGTAATAATCAATTTTCGACTATTTTCGACACTGTTTCTAATAAGTATTTTATTTAAGCGATCCGTAAAAGTGTCGAGATTGAAACGATTAAGGCAAAATTTATGGTCATTGCAACACAGAAAATGATGTGTGTAATTTAGCTTTCTGCGTATTTTAAAATTCCTTTTCCAATTTTAAGGACAAAAATTGCATTTTGAGCCATCAAGACTTTAAACATTTCCATTTTCAATATCTCCATCAATTCCTCATATTCACCAAAAACTTGAGTACTCAACCCGTTTGTTTCGACAGTGATATTTTCATACTGATTTAAGATTTTCAAAAAATCTAATACTCGCTCAATATAGTCATCGCTCAACGGATACATGCTAATTTCAATTGTGGCTTTCATCGTTCTTAGTTTTAATAATTAATAACTGATTGCTTGAGTGGCAAAAATAATAGGTAATAATTAATAATTACTCATTAAAAAACATATCTTTGCAGCCGCTAAGAATTAATCTTTATGATTAACATTGGTAACCTTTAAAAAAAATATAATGGCAGTTTATTTAAGTAAAGAAAAAATGGAGGAAATCTTCGCAGAATATGGCGGAGATGCTAATAACACCGGTTCTACCGAAGGACAAATCGCTTTGTTTACATACAGAATTAGCGAAATGTCTAAACACTTACAAAACAACCAAAAAGATCACTCTTGTCGTCGTTCTTTGTTGCGTTTAGTAGGTAAACGTAGAAAATTATTGAAATACTTGGCTAAGAAAGATATCATGAAGTATCGTGCATTGATCGAGAAATTAGGTATTCGTAAGTAAACGAAAAACTCAATATATTAGCAAGAGCGTGATTTCATTTTTGAAGTCACGCTTTTTTTATTACGAAATCATACTCCAACCTTTCCAAGCCTTACTTACAAAGTCCATATAGTGCTTCAATGGCAAATGCTCGGGACGTTCCAGATTTACATCATCTTCGACGATGCGTCGAGCAATTTCACGAGCTGTTTTTAGAATTTTGCCATCTTTCGACAAATCTGCAATTTTTAAATTCAAAATACCACTTTGCTGCGTTCCCGCAATATTACCAGGGCCCCGAAGTTTGAGGTCAGCTTCTGCGATTTCAAAACCATTATTCGTGTCGCACATTGTTTTGATTCGGTGTCGGCTTTCGTTGGATAACTTATAACTCGACATCAAAATACAGTAGGCTTCGCCGCCACCTCGACCGACTCGACCTCGCAACTGATGCAGTTGTGCCAAACCAAATCGTTCCGTATTCTCAATCACCATCATCGTCGCATTCGGAACATTAACACCAACTTCGATAACTGTTGTTGCTACCATAATTTGCGTTTCATTTCGAGCAAAACGCTGCATTTCAAAATCTTTGTCCGCAGCTTTCATTTTGCCATGAACGACCGAAATCTGATATTGTGGCATTGGAAACTCCCGAGAAATTGACTCGTAACCTTCCATTAAGTTATTCAAATCCAAGGTTTCTGATTCCTCGATCAATGGATAAACAACATAAACTTGATGCCCTTTCGCAATCTGTTCTTTCATAAAGCCAAAGACTCGCAAACGGTGACTTTCATTTCGATGAACGGTCTTGACCGGCAAACGCCCGGGCGGCATTTCGTCAATAACAGAAACGTCCAAGTCGCCATAAACCGTCATGGCCAAAGTTCGAGGAATCGGCGTTGCAGTCATAACCAAAACATGTGGTGGATTAGGTTTTGATTTTTTCCAGAGCTTCGCTCGCTGCTTTACGCCAAAGCGGTGTTGCTCATCAATAATCGCCAACCCTAAATTTTTGAAAACAACCGTATCTTCAATCAAAGCATGTGTGCCGATTAAAATATCAATTTCGCCATTAGCGACTTGTTCTAAAAGGAGTTTTCGTTTTTTACCTTTGACACTACCGACCAAGAAACCGAGTGTAATATCCATACCTTCTAAATCCTTAGAAATACCATCAAAGTGTTGTTGTGCCAAGATTTCAGTCGGTGCCATTAGGCAAGTTTGAAAACCATTATCTAAAGCCATCAAAATCGACATTACGGCACAAATAGTCTTGCCGCTTCCGACATCACCTTGCAATAAGCGATTCATTTGAATGCCGCTACCTAAGTCTTTTCGGATTTCTTTTAGGACTCGTTTTTGGGCGTTGGTGAGTTCGAATTTTAATTTATTAAAATAAAAATGGTTGAAATGCTCGCCAATTTTTCCGAATTGCCAGCCCCGATAGGCAATTTGATTTCGTCCTTTTGATTGCAAAATTTTGATTTGCATCATAAAGAGTTCCTCGAACTTTAGGCGATTTCTACCCAGAACCATTTCCGCATTATTCTTAGGCTGATGTACCAGTTTTAAGGCTTCATATCGAGAGGGGAAACGCAGTTTTTTAATCACATATTCTGGTAAGTTTTCGGGAATGTCGGCTTCGGTCAGTTGATTTAATAAAATGCCCATCACTTTTCGAATGCCTTTCGGATCGAGGCCTTTGCCTTTGAGTTTTTCAGTTGTCGGATAAACGGCATCCATTGTTGGAGCGAGTTCCGTATTATTCTTAGTAACCACTTCAATCTCTGGGTGAGCAATATTCGGTTGAGTGCCAAAGAACGCTGGTTTTCCGTACACCACATACTCTGAACCAACGACCAACGATTTTTCAATAAAATAAATCCCCTTAAACCACACCAAATCCATCGCACCAGAAGGGTCCCGAAATCGAGCTACTAACCGCTTTTTACGACCATCTCCCTTTACTTCGACTCGTCGTATAATTCCACGAAATTGCATAGATTCGTTCGTATCTTTTTGAATATCTTTGATCCGATGAAATTTCGTTTTATCAATATACCGAAAAGGGTAGTGCTGCAATAAGTCGCCAAACGTAAAAATTCCCAGCTCTTTCTGCAACATTGCTGCTTTTGTCGGTCCGATACCTTTAAGAAATTCTATTTTGGTTTGTAGTTTCATAAGATGTACCTCTACTCTCCAGAGTAGTCAAAAAATGTTAATCAATAATGTCGTGTCACTCTGGAGAGTGACGACACTTTAATACGCAAAATAACGATTTTTTTATAACTATTCTGTTGAATCCCCTTTCCCTTAAAAAGGAAAGGGAGCAGCACTCAGCTCAAATCAAGTATAGAACAGGCATTTAACTCCCCTCTTTTTCCAAGAGAGGGGCTGGGGGTGAGTTCAAAATCTCCCTTACCACACAAAAAAACAGCCGCAAGAATATCTTCCTACTGCTGTTCTACTTTATACTGTTTCTCTATTGATTAAAAATACGGATTCTACCATCTAATTTTACAGTTAGGAAGCCAGCTTTCTATTTTTTTGACGTTCTGCTTAAGGGATATTGTTATCCCATAACCATAACTCTGTTAAGTTCTTCAGTTCTCCAATTTCTGACGGCAGGGAAATGAGACCGTTTGCTTCTAAAACCAACATTGTTAAGTTCTTCAGTTGTACAAGTTCTGACGGTAGAGAGGTGAACTCACTACCACTTAACCATAACTCTGTTAAGTTCTGTAGTTGTGCAATCTCTGACGGAAGGGAGGTGAGGTCGTTCCAACTTAAATCTAATTTCGTGATACTTACAGGGTCTCTGCCGTCGATAACCTTTTGTAGTATCTGTAAGTTTTTGTCTTGTGCTATGCTATATAAGGGTAGTAGCAGCATGACAATCATTATTGCTCTTTTCATAGAGTATATTTTAAATTAATAAAAAAAGAGAATATCTTTAAAAGATACGCTCCTTTATTCTACAACTTAATGTAGTATCTCATAAAAATAACAGTTTTTTACTACAAAATTTGATTAATGTAAAGGGTAGAAAGTAATTGAAAATTCTTGATAAATACAGTGTTCTGCTTCTTAGCGATCAATAGAACATACTCGAGATTTAGCGGTGATAAGGCTTTTTTGCCTTGCTACCGCTGAAGTTTTACCCTAAGTCCGCGATGATTGCTTTCCTGCAGATAGCAGGAGCAGTTCCATCACGATAGTTTCCTTCCTGCAAATCGCATCAACCAACTTTTTAATGGAAATTTTCCAAATGAGAATGGAAAAGGCCTTTTCACAAGCATAGGATTGTCCACGCTACTTCGTTTTAAGGATTTTTTTTGTGGGAAAACGTTCTCCAAGCTGGAGCATTATTTCCCAACTTTGGGAGAATGTTTTCCAAATTCGAAAATAATTTTTTAAATTTAGGAAAGTATATTCCAGCTTGGAAGATTATTTCCT
>CBFIHR010000128.1:0-8458 GCA_965662365.1 Saprospiraceae bacterium | reverse complement strand
GGCACTTTCTAAATGCCTTTCTGCTTGGATAATTAGAGTTTTAGCTTCATTTACTGCCTGTATAGAATCCTGTACTAAACCATACTTTGCCTCAAGTTGATTTTTCTCGGCCACCAAATAATTATTCCAAGCTAAGTGTGTATCTGCCCAAGCTGCATATTTTGAGTTAGGATAATTTTCGAGGAAGTATCCGGCTTCTAAAGGATAACTCACACTTTCTTTTGGAAAAAAATGCCCAACAAACGATTGAAGTATAATTGTTTCATAAAGAAAATGAGGAGTTTGCTTTTTTTCTAAATATTGAACTTCATTTATATCATTGCTCTTTATGATAATTTGTATCTCATTTGAAATAATTTGCTCTCCAGAATTTTTATCAAATTCACAAGCCACTCGAATTTTTACAGTATCATTTTCTCTAAATAAATATTCAAAAGAATCGTAAAAATTCCCCTTAAATGGAAAATACACAAACTGATTTATAAATTCTTGTTGAGGTTTAATGTAATATTTGCGAGGTTTGATGCCTGAACGGAATTCTTGATTTGCCGTAGGATTAAATCTTAATTGATTCGTTTTTTCTGAATCCTCCAGTATAATCCATTTTTTAGACGTCTTATGGTACATTTCTAATGTACGATAACTACCAAAAGAAATATCAGACTCTTGAACTGTTTCACTATTGTTTTGAACTTGTACTTGATAAAACAATGGTTCAATGTTGTGAATTACATTACTAAGTACTTCTAATGTTATAGTTATGTCCTGCCCAATAACTTTAACGTTGATACAAGAAAATATTATTACGATAACGATTGATTTGATACATATAGATTTCATAATAATTTTTATTTAAAGTTCACCAGGACTGTTCACTCTTGAACGAATTAGATTTAGATGTCTTGCAATAAAACGGTTTGTTAGTGCAGCACCTGCATTATTTCCTCCTGCACTCATTAATCTAATATTAGGAAATTCAGGAATAGGTAAACCAACATCTCTATGATCAAGACCAAACTGATGCCCAACTTCATGTGCAATAATTAAGTCTTCTGCTAAAGGAGGTGGAACATCTAATACTGATTCTCTATATACAAAGGAATAATCTCCTCCAATAGCAATATCCCTATCATGATTTGTATTAGTTGACGGATAAGTTCCTCCCCAATGTATATTTTCTGCATTTGCGTCAGCATCAGATAAAACACAAGGTGTTTGGTAATTGTAACAAACAACTTTAGGTCAAAATTGGGAAATTGTGTGTGATAATTACCGAGTTTTGTAAAAGATGATTTTAAGATAGGGGATTCAGCACAAAAATAAAAATAAATTTACTGGTTGGTCAAAATAAAATAATAAGAGGGTTTTGCTCGGAAGCAAAACCCTCTTATTATTTTATTATATTCCTTTTAACATTTCTTAAAACTTCGTTCTCAAAGACAAAATCACATTACGACCAGGCGCTGAAACACCTGAAGAAAACGGTCGATAATGAACATCCATAATATTTTCAAACGCTAAAGTAAAAAATACGTTTTTATCTAAATGATAGGTAACGTAAGCATTCAAAGTGTACCATGAAGGCGAACCGTCAACGGTTGCTAAATCTAAATTATCCGTTCCTGCTAAGTCAAAATCTTCGGCATTTTTCCAACCATTGTAACGAGCCAAAAATCTAAACTGAAAACGTTCTCGAACATAACTCAATGACGTTTGACCATATACTGGCGGAATGTGTGCTAAAGGCGAATCATCGAAGGTATTCCAACCCTTGATGTAGTTGAAGCTACTTTTTAAGTTCCAATGTGTCCCTAATGCAAGGTCTAAATTTGCCGAAAGGCCATAAATATAAGCTGTACCTGCGTTGGTATTCCAAGTTGTGGTGTAATAATCGCCATAATGCAATAGCGAATCGACACCGTTTAAAGTCGTGAAATCCCGAACAATCGCATCAAAAAGGTAAGTATAAAATCCTGTGACACTAATTGAACTTCGTTTGTTTTGTGGACTTGTATTAAAGTATTGTGTCAAACTCATTTCGCCATTTAGGGCATATTCTGAACTCAAGTTTGGATTAGGGACGGTTACAAAACCACCGTTAGCACGAATTTTACCAAAATCATCTACATTCGGCGAACGAAAAGCAGTCGAAGCCAATACATTTACCGTTGTGTTTTTCGCTACTTCCCAAATCAATGATAAACTTCCTGTCAATGCTCCCAAATCAGATGAAATCTCACTATACGGTAGTTGAATCAATGTATCTGTAAAGGTAGATTGTAACGAGGCAAAGGTGTAACGCATCCCGACATTCATCGTATATTTTCCTCTAAACTTCTGACGATAACCCACATAAGCTGCCGCCATTGTCATATTACTTCCTCCGTCAGGATAGCGAGTCACCGCATCAAAATCAATTTCTCCCGTTTCAACGTGTTCGTTGTAAGCCAATGAATTGACCCGATTATAGTTCATTTCTAAACCGTATAATAATCGATGGCTTTCCACTATTTGAGAACCTTGTTTTTCTTGAGCGAAATTTTTAACAAAATCAACATTCAAACTCCCAACATGTACGTCTTCTTCTTGATGCGAACGAGCAAGACGACCAAAACGACGAACAATTCTATCCTCTTCAATATTTTGATACGCCAAAATCACGGAAAGTACATCGAATGCTTTTTTGTCGTTCGGCTTATACTCCATAGTCAACGAGGATAAAAATCGTTTTTGTGGCCCATAATACCATTCTGCAAATCTAAAATCCTCTTGACGAATGCCGTCAACCACCGAAACCGTCGATTCACTCAACTGATCATAACGAGGCACATCGCTCGAATTAGAATATTGAATATTCGCCAAAAAATTCAAATCATTTCGAGGTTGAAATAAGATTTTTTGCATAAAATCCACTTGACTATAAGCTGTCCCGACTTGCACCAACGGATTATCATTACGAACAACCGAATCTTGCCCATTGATTCTATCAACGTAAAAAAATCGTCTGCCATAATCAATATATTCCGAGCGATTAACAGACCCCGTTCTCAAATCATCAAAATTAGCAACTGTGAAACTCGTCAAAGAGGACCATTTGCGACCACCAAAGTTAAAATCAAAATGTCCAGTACGTTCTTTATTAGCCGATGAAAAACGCACAAATGCACTTCCTTCAAACTGTTCTTCCTGCCCATTTTCCAAAGCTAAGCGAGGACGCTTACTCCTAAAACTCATCACTCCGCCCAAAGCATCACTACCGTAAATCACCGCCGCTGGACCATAAATAACTTCGATACTTTCCAACATATTATTATCTACCGTAATCGCATTTTGCAAATGTCCATTACGATAAATCGCATTATTCATACGAACACCATCGACTACAATTAACACTTTATTCGCCTCAAATCCACGAATAACAGGACTTCCACCACCCATTTGTGATTTTTGGACAAACACATTTCCGGTATTTAATAACGCATCTGCCGTTGTTTGCGGATTGATTAATGCAATTTCTTTACGATCTATAATATCAATTCTGGTAGGAATATTCGACAAACGCTCTTCAATTCTTGAATACCCTTTGATAACTGCTGTTCGTAATTCTACAGGTTGTAATTGCATTTCGACACGTCCGAATTGTTTCAATAAATCTCCAAATGTAATACTGACAGGATAATACCCGAAGTAAGTCAAAGTAAGAGAATCTTCGTAGCTAAGACTATGAATATTAGCTTCCCCAAATTTATTTGTTGTCGTCACAAATCCACGAGCTTTATTATAAACCGCAACAGCTGCCATCGGGTTACCCGATTCATCTATGACTGTTATCACCAGCCCATCGTCATCAGGTGTTGTCGTCGCATTAAGAAAAAACGGGCAAAATAATAAAATGAAACATAATTTTTTTTTATATTTATTAATGTAAAAAAAAGGCATATTTTCTCTCTTTAAGGTACTTGTCTATAATTAAAATAATTATTGATTCAATATCGTAGCCGTTCTTTTGTTTATAAATTTATTTTTAGTTAAAACCTAAATCCAATACACATATAATTTTTTAATAATTTATAAACAGCTGTTATTTTGGTAATTGTATTCTAAATATTGTACCAACTCCCACTTCCGACTGTTTGACAAACACCTTGCCATTATGATAAATATTTATAATACGTTGTGTCAAAGAAAGCCCTAATCCCCAGCCACGTTTTTTGGTAGAATAGCCAGGTTTAAAAACAGAATTAAATTTGTTACTCGGGATTCCTTTACCAGTGTCTTCGATATCAATATACACATAGTCGTCGTCCTCAAATGCGGTTGCGGTAATCTTGCCCCTACCTTCCATCGCATCTAACGCATTTTTCAGTAAGTTTTCTAAAACCCAGTCAAATAAGTTAGGATTTAATTTTGCTGTAATCGGTTCACTCTCTGCTATCGTAGGAAATTCGAATACCACTCTTCGAGGCGCACGTTTTTTCATATACGCCATATTTTTTTCAATAATTTCAATAATATTATTCGGCTTTAATTCAGGAACGGCACCAATTTTCGAGAATCGTTCAGCGATTAACTCTAACCGATTAACGTCATTCCGAAACTCGTCCAACATATCAAGCGCTACCTCATTTTCAATGATTAATTTTAAGTTTTCAATCCAAGCGACAATCGCCGTAATCGGAGTACCTAACTGATGAGCTGTTTCTTTAGCAAGACCGACCCAGACTTGATTCTGTTCCGCTCGTCTTGCCGCACTTATCGCCAAATATCCCATGAATAGGAACACAACAATCAGCCCCAATTGAAAATAAGGAAAGTAAATCAGCAATGTTAATAAAGTGGAATTTTTGTAGTACAAAAATAACCTGTCAAAACCATTATCAACAATAATCGGCTCGTTTTGAGCCATCATAACTCGCAGTTGCTTCGGCAAATAACTGGTATCTTCTACCGCTTTTTCTTCATTCAGATTAACGGAAGATTGAATATTTCCTCTTTCATCTGTAATAATTGCCGGAATCGTTTTATTCCCTTCAATAATCGAAAAAATAAAATCCGTATTCAGATCCAAACAACTCGGATCGACCCCAACACAATCTGGATCATTCAGCCCTTTCTGAATCTCAACCATCGCTTGTCCCCACAATTCTGCCCGTTCTCGTTCAGCATCTGCCAGACGACTGGCAACGCTATTTGTATAAAATAAGGAAGCAATAACAATTAGAATAGCTCCAAATAAAAACCAGATTTTCCAACGTGATTGTTTTGAGTATATATCCATATTAACACCTTCACATCTAATTGACATACATACAATTACACATAGCAAAATAATGTCAATAAAATATTTTTACTAATTTTTTATTAAAAAAACATATTAAAATATATCCAATAATGAACACATAGAAAAGGAACAGATTCATTTTAAATGGATTTTGTATCGATTATCAATCTTCGTCTATTTCATTATTTTGCCAATCTTCCGGTTCTTCGAGTACATTTGCCTGAAACTCGGTCAAAATATCGTTTTGAATTTGTTTATATTTTCGATTTATGTCCGCTTCTAAAGCTGCTTCGACTTCTTTTTTACTATACTCAAAATCATAGTTTTCGACATCGCCAAAGACACGCACATAAATATTGAACCAACCATCTCGTTTAGCCTTTATCGCTTTTCGTTTAGGGTTGAATCGCTTGAATTTATTAGCAATTGTTTGCCCTGCATTGATTTTAATTTTATAATCAAAATCTAAGTCATAATCCTGCCAGCCTGCAATCGTCATATTCACAGCATTATTTTGAATAAACATCGCTGGGATAGTCAATCTTTTATCTTTAAACTCCAACTGATTACGCATTTCGGTAAACTTGATATTCTTCAAATCTTCGACTTTTACAAACTTTGAAAAATTGGTAAATAAATCAGAATCTACAATTTCACCATTCGTAATCGTTACATCGGTCAACGCATACAACTTGTCATACAGCACATTTCCGTCCTTATCCCAATAATTTTTCAATCGAATTTTTGCACTAAAGTCACCACGAATATTCTTATCCGTTAAGACATTCTGCCCAAAATTATCTAGTTGATTGAATAACGTGTAACCGTCTAAATTTGTACATTCAATAAAACCATCTAAAAACGTTTCTTCACCTAAGTAAATATTAGCGGTTATTTTTATCGTTCCGCCCATCGTTTTCACTGCTACCTCTTTAGCAAGCATCATCTTTCCTTGAAACGCCAAACTGCCAGTAAAATCTTTAGCCGTAATTTTATCTATTTTAAAATCGTCAATACTTACATTTTGTAAAACGACTCGACCATTATCCACCGTCAAATTCCCCGTGCTGCCTTTTGCTTCTACATTATCGTACTTAAAATCACCAACATTGACCACAAAATCCCCATCAAATAACTTAAGGAACTCATAATAAAGCGAAGCCGTCACGTCCCCTTTTTCGGTCAAAGTCTCGCTACGGGAAGAGATAGCTTGTGGTTTTTCAGGTGTTTCTTGTACTTTTTCTACAAAAGCCAATAATTTATCCAAATCAATTTTATCTGAATTGACTTCCGTATCAAAAATCAATTTCACATCTTCTGTAGTCGTCGAATCTTTTAACAAAACAGGCAATAAATTTTGAAAACTTCCCTTGAGCTGTAAATCATTTTGAGCCACTTCGACGTTGAGATTATTGATTTGAAGGTTATTATTATTGATATAAATTTCGCCTTCGGACAAGCTCAATTGTTCGTCTTTGATCTTCAAACTCATATTCTCAAAAACAATCAAACCATTCGCCACAATATTTCGAACACCCGACAAAGATAGCATGTCCTTATAGTACCCCTCCAAAACAACATTTCTAAACTCCATCGCACCGCTACCATTTTGCACAAACTCTTCATCACCAAAAAATCCAAAAACAGCTTCCATCGGGATTTTCCCTTGAAACCTAAAATCAATCAATGGATTTTCAATGTCCTCTACAAAAAGCATTGCTTGCAGCTTTTCGCCCAGCAGTTCGCCCTCAAACGCCGTCATTTCCACAAAGCCCTTTCCAGTCGTACTTTTTTCACTATTTTCCACTCGCACTTCAAACGACACATTCTTCAATTCATTTTGCAATCGTTTACTATTGACATAACCCTTTTTCAATCCAAAAGTCAAATCAAATTCAGGGGTTGATGTTTTACTCAATCGACCTTTCAGCGTAGATTCTACATGAAAATTACCACGGCTACTAAAATCCTCCAAAGCCGTAATTTGCTTTTTAGGCAACAATGAAATCACCGAATATAAATTGCCATCAACCCCTTTCAAAGACAAATCAAAATCTGTAAAATCATTATTAGTTATTACTTTTCCGTTGACCGTAAATTTGTTATCTTCCACATAAAGGTTGGTATTTTTTAAATTATATATTCCCTTTTCCAAATCGACTTTTGCAACGATTTCGTAAGCAATGTGCCGGCCAGACAAAATCTCTCCATCTTTTGTATTTAACACCTCAATTTCCATCTCGGCTGCACTTTTTAATTCAAACTCTTGTGCCGAAAATGCACCCGAAAGCTTTAAAGATTCGATGTGTAATATCCCTGATTGTTGAAATTGTTTATCTTCATAAATAGCATAAATATTTAATAAAGTCGCATCTTGCAAATCAATCTGTACCTCTCTTTCATCACCTGAACTTTCCTCAGATGCAATCCAGACGTCATAGTTAACTTTACCATCTTTCCCTTTCAGAATATTCAAAGCACCATCTGCTACAATCACGGATTCTATCTCTATCTCGTCTCGAAAAAGACTTAAAAAACCAAAGTTGAGCGAAAGCGTTTTTGCATTTAACAAAATACCGTTTTTTGCATCAGGCATAGACACCTGACTCAAAATAACAGAAGCATCAGGAAATGTTCGCACCAAAGTCAAATCTACATGTTCCACCGTAATCGGTGCTTTTAAAGATTTATTCAGCTCCTTCACCACCAATTCACCAATTTTATCCTCATAGACTTGTGCCAAAATCAACAACACCAGAAAAAAGAAGATAAAACCAATTCCGCCCCATTTCAGTATTTGAATAATTCGTTCTTTCATTTTTTAGCATTTTTCTTAGGCTTGAAATTATCTTAGCCTTGAAATTAATAATCTCTTTGGACTTTACCGAACAATATTGATATCGTTCTTAATAATAGATTACTAATTTATTTAGGAACGGTGTTTCCAATGATTTGAAAGGTTGAAAACAGTACAAGTGTAGCACCACTCATTGTTTAAAAAAAATTAAAAAAATGGTTCTTTGAAAAATCCCGTGAGGCTTCGCATACGCATCAACCACCGAGGTCTCGGGACAGGCACTAAATTTCTTAAAGTATATTTTATTTAAAATCAATGTGTTACAACCCATTAGTGAGCGGCAAGGACTTTGATGAGTCAAACAGTGTCGGTACGCTGTA
>CBFIHR010000127.1:1649-8593 GCA_965662365.1 Saprospiraceae bacterium | reverse complement strand
ATTTTAAAGCCCCTCCTTTTAGGGAGGGGTTGGGGTGGGTTCAACAAAAACAACTCTTTAAGTAGATACCTCAACCCTTTCCCGTCATACTGAAACAAGTTCAGCATGACGGAGCTACTTTTAGTTTTTAGACTGTGTGGCATTTGCAATTATCCCCGAGGTCTCGGGGCAGGCAATTATCCATTTTCAATTACATTTTTACTACTCCGATAAACCGTCCCCCGAAAACGATAGTAAATATCGCCATTTTCATTCGTAATATCGACATCGAAATCCGCTGTTTTGTGGGTGATGTTTAAGGGTTTGGCTTCCGCAAAAATCGTTTCGCCTAATTGGGCTGCTTTTGAAAAAATCATATTGCTGTTAATCGAAACAGCGACCCGACCAAAAGAATTAGCCGCAAAGGCAAAAGCAGAATCCGCAAAGGTAAACGCTATGCCGCCATGCAAAATCCCGTGGCCATTTAGCATTTCTTTACGAACCGTCATTTTTAGTTGGCAGTGGCCTTCTTTGATAAAAACTGGCGTTGCCCCCAGCCATTGTGTGCAGTAGTCGGTTTCCATCATTTTGTGATATACGGCTTTCGCCAAATCGGTTGATTGCATTTTTTTAGATTTTAGTTGCAAAGCTAAAGTTTTTTAAGGTACTGCCAAGTTGTATTTGACAATCTTATTTTTACCGTTTATATTTGATACATTTGAAAATCAAATTGAAATAAAATATTAAATATGAATCACTTGACCATACGTAAAGCCTTGAACAAAGCCTTCCTAAAAGTGAAACCGAATCGGGCGGAAATTGACCAATTCAAACAGGAACTGAATCTACTTTTGACGCAAGTCAACCCTAAGGAACACGAGGAATTTAACAAAAATATATTATCGGACTTTTTGAAAAATACCTTTTATGCTCCCAATCATTTTATTAATACGAAAGGGCGAAATGATTTGGTGATGCATCACGATAAGTCGGCAACGTCAAAGGTCGGCGTGATTATCGAGGCGAAGTGATCCAATAATACGAGTGAAATGCCGACGGAGAAAAGACCTGACAGGTTTTCAAAACCTGTCAGGTCTGGCAACGTAGAATTTGATTTGAACTGCAAAGCCGTGCAAGAACTCGTCCTCTATTATTTGCGGGAACGCATCACGGATAAAAATGATAAAATCAAACCCCGAAGCGGACACCAGCGACTTAGAAGCGGAGATAGCATTGGTGGAAGCAGGGTAACTTTACGATGATTTTGAACTTTTGTAAAGTTAGATTTGTGCTAAACTGCTGAATCTTGGGAAAAATTGGGTTTCCGTGGGAAAAGAAATCGTCCTCGGTCTTAAAACAAGGGGTCAAGTGGGAAAAAGTGAGTATTTTAACTTTGGTCGTTCTTTCTCCGTCAGTACATTAGCGGCCTAAAAAGTTTTAGAACCTTATCCGGTTATCGAGATTGTGACTTTGACCTGCTTAGTCAATATTTCGTCAGGGTCAGTCTATAGAATTAATAAAAAAAGTTACTTTTGTGCCGCCTTTATCAAGGAAAGGAAGTGCCGTCACTTAATAATTAATAACGATAGAAAACTCTAAAAAAGGGATAAGATAATGATGAAAAAATCTATGCAATACCTAATTATAGGTTGTAGCCTCTTCGTTTTTACGACTTGTATTGAGCCGTTCACGGCTGATAAAATAAAGGGGCAAGCGATTATTGTCGATAATTTTAAAGATAGAAATCCATTGGAAGGGCTTAATGTTGAGGTGGAATATACGAACGATGAAGGGTATAGTTATGATTTTTTATCAAGCAGCATTACAGACGAAAATGGCTATTTTGAAATAGATACAGATTATAAAGCTGGTTTTTTAGGTTTGGATAGTTGGGCAATTGCCAATGTATATACGGATATTCATCAAGGGGAAAAATTAGGCGGTTTTCGATTTCAATTTCCTGAAGGTACTTACAAGTACAAAACGATTCATTTAGATACTTTTTCATTACAACATCATGTATGGCTTGTTCCGGTCATTAAAGACTTAGGCGATTATCAACCCGATGAAATTTCTATTGATTTTTATAATGGAGATTTAGTTGATGCGACTCAAAAAAATATGACTTTTAGTAATAATATCGCTGTCAATCAGACTTTCCCTCCTGTTGAAATGAAAATGACGATGAATATGCAGCACTGGTTGAGTTTTGGTACAAGGGAATTGGCTCGGGGTAGTCTTAGACTCAATAATCAGGAGGTTGGTTTTGGTTATTTCAAACTGGAAGATGCGAAACATACTTGTGAAGGGGATACGTTGTATTTGGAGTTTACGATTGAAGAGAATTATTAAAAATACTGGTTAAGGCTTAGAAAAGCAGTTTTTAAATAAAGGGTTATCAAATATTGGACTTTTGTTGGATTAGACTAACAGCCGTTAGTTTAATCCAGCAAAAGTCTTATTTTTGTGTGCATGAATACATTTCGTAGAAATAGAAACATACGGAAGACGTTGCTTTTCCAATTAGGTTGTATCGTTCTTTTTGGAATTGGCTATTTAATCTTATTCCTAATAAAAAAAGGAATTGTCGAATCTCCTTTTTTATCATTAATCGGAATGGGATTATTAGTAACGTCGTTAATTGTTTTCTCTGCATCAATACTTTTTCTAATTTATTTTGCTTTAAACAAAAGCAATCGACTGAATAAAGGAGAACGGTTAAACTTTATCAAAAAAGTGTTGATTACATCTTTATTATTTTACGGAATTGGAAGACTTATTTTATACCTCAATCAACAAAACATAATTGATTCACCAATTATTTATTTAATAGGTTATGGAATGGTCGTAACAACATTAATTATTTTCCCAATTTCATTAATACTATTATTTGTGTTTATTGTTGAACGAAATTAGCTGTACGACAAAAATAATATCTAAAATATACTAACAAAATACTATGCAAAAATTAAAGAATTACGTTTTAGGCGAATGGCAAGCACACAAAGGCGATGGCATTCCGCAGTACAATGCGATAACGGGCGAAGTTATTTCGACATGTGGCAACGAAGGGTTGTCGTTTGGTGATATGGCGGATTACGCTCGAAAAGTCGGTAATAAAAACTTACGTAAAATGACGTTTCAGCAGCGAGGTTTGATGCTCAAAGCATTGGCCTTACACATGAATGATTTACGTAAGAAATATTATCCGATGTCTTACTTGACTGGTGCGACCAAAAGCGATAGCTGGGTCGATATTGAAGGTGGTATCGGGACGCTGTTTGCGTATGCGAGTTTGCGTAAGCAATTTGGTAACGAACCGCATTTTGTAGAAGGCGAACATGCTGCCTTATCAAAAAATGGGACATTTATCGGACAGCATATTTTAGTACCCAAACGTGGTGTGGCGGTTCATATCAATGCGTTTAACTTTCCGATTTGGGGCATGTTAGAAAAGTGTGCGGTGAACTGGTTGGCAGGAATGCCCGCCATCGTCAAACCGTCAGAACATACCTCGTTTTTGACACAGGCTTTTGTGGAAGATATTATCAAATCTGGGATTTTGCCCGAAGGAGCGTTGCAGCTGGTTTGTGGCGATGGGCGAGGGATTTTAGAGCCGTTAAACTCGCAAGATGTGGTGACGTTCACTGGGTCGGCTTCGACCGGTCGCAAGTTAAAAGCGATGCCGCATTTGATTAACAATTCGATTCCGTTTACGATGGAAGCCGACTCTTTGAACGCTTGTGTGTTGGGGGAAGATGCCGTTCCGGGTACGGAAGAGTTTAACTTATTTATCAAAGAAATTCGCCGTGAAATGACGACGAAAGCCGGGCAGAAATGTACCGCAATTCGTAGAATTATCGTTCCCGAAAACTTGGTGGAGGCCGTTCAAATTGCGATAAGCAAACAATTAGCACGGACAACTATCGGCAATCCAAACAACAAAGATGTCCGAATGGGGGCGATTATTAATAAAAATCAAGTCGAAAATGTCCGTCGTGGCATTGAGGAATTAAGTAAAGCATCGGAGATTGTTTATGGTGGTTTGGAAGGTGACTTTGAGGTGATTGATGCCGACAGAAATAAAGGGGCGTTTATGCAGCCGACTTTATTTTTAAATACTAATCCTTTTGAAAATTTAGCCTCGCACGAAATCGAAGCCTTCGGGCCAGTCAGCACGATTATGCCGTATAAAACAATGGCCGAAGCCGTGGAATTGGTGCAAATGGGCAAAGGATCGTTGGTCAGTTCGATTGCGACAAATGACGATAATTTGGCAAAGGCATTTGTCGTTGGTGCAGCGTCACACAATGGCCGAATTTTGATTTTAAATCGAGAATCTGCCGTAGAAAGTACTGGTCACGGTTCGCCGATGCCGTTGTTGGTACATGGCGGCCCAGGTCGTGCTGGTGGTGGCGAGGAAATGGGCGGTGTTCGTGGTGTTAAACACTTTATGCAGCGTTGTGCGATTCAAGGTACACCGACTTCGATTACGAATGTTACCAATGTTTTTCAACCTGGCTCGAAGTACAAAGAAGCGATGGTTCATCCGTTTAGAAAGCACTTTGAAGAAATCGAAATTGGCGAAACGGTTTTCACACATAAACACACGGTGACAGAAGCCGATATTACGAATTTTGCCAACGTCAGCGGCGATAATTTTTACGCTCATGTTGATGCGACTTCACTCGACGGGACAATTTTTGAAGGTCGAGTCGCACACGGTTATTTTGTCTTATCGAAAGCCGCAGGTTTGTTTGTCGAACCTCGAAAAGGGCCAGTTTTATTGAATTATGGTTTGGAATCTTGCCGTTTTACAAAACCAGTTTATCCAGGTATGACGATTGGCGTAAAATTTACGGCAAAGGAGAAAATTGATCAAGAGAAAAAAGATGATATTGCCAAAGGTATCGTGAAGTTTTTGGTCGATGTCTATGACGAAACTGGCGAAACGGTGGCGATTGCTACGATTTTGACGATGGTTAGGAAGTTGAATCAGGGTTAGTTTCGGACACGAATTAGCACGAATTACACGAATTTTTAGATGTAAGGCATTTTTAAAATGCCTTACATCTTGTCTAACTTTAAAATGGTAGTCTGATTTTTTTATTACAAATTATAGAATGAAACATTTAAACGAAGCGAAAGAAGGTTTAGTAGAATTGATGTTCAAGGGATTGGATCATGGCATCGGTTCAATTCAAGATAGTGAAGGGTTGTTGATTGCCTTTTCTTTATTTCAACGAAATGGCGAAATTAAAATCGTTCGTTTTGTAACGGATAAAGTAGAAGAAGGCCCAATTCAAGCTCAAAAGCATTTGCAAAAGATGGACGAAAAACCCGATTTTGCAATCATCGCCTACGAAGGCATCGTCACGATTGAAAATGAAAAATTTGATGCGGTGATTGTGGAAGGTTTTGATAAAAATGATGCGGACGGCTATGTTTTAGCACAACGCTTTAAACGCAAAACGGCAGATTCTACATTTGAAGCGATTGGAAATGCTGGGTATTTTGGGAATTGTGAGAATGTTTTAAAATGATTGCTGAACTGTTAGACTGTTAAACTGTTTTTTCCAAACAACACTTGAACATTCTAACATTCTAACATTCTAACATTTAAACATCATAAGATGCGAAAACCATTTTCATACAGTGTTTTAAAATATCGTCCGTCTGTATTTTTAGATGAACAACTCAACATAGGCGTATTATTAACTTTTCCATTAGAGCGAAAAGTAGTTTTCATTGCACCTTCGCAGTTAAATCGAGTGGAATATTTATTCCCTAAGACTGATACATTTGAATTACAAAAGTTATTGAATCAGCTAAAAAAGAAGGCTTACGAAATTACGCTTTCGCAACAGGAATTTACACATGAAGCACTGAGACAAACGTTTATTTCAGACGAATTTGAAGGGTTGTATTTTTCAAAGCAAATTGATGGTTCGTATCAAGTCGCAGAACATACGGTACGATATTATAACAAAATGTATTTTGAGGTGTATCGGGAAGTTTTTAGGAAATCGGTAGCGGACTCTTAAAAGTTTTGAGTAAGATTTTTCAAGATTAAACAAGATTTTTCCTTAAATTGTACTATTCGTAATTAAAATTATACAATTATGATTGAAGTAATGGAAGAAAAACGGCTAATAACAGTAGATGAATATTACCAAATGGCAGAATTTGGAATATTAAAACCGAATGAAAGAGTCGAATTAATAAATGGAGAAATTATAAAAATGAGTCCGATAAATAGTTCACACGGTGGATATGTGTCAAGAATTGTCCGTTTAATGTACAAATATATTGGTTTGGATTTAGCAACTTTTCGTTCTGAAAATCCTATTCGATTAAGTAATCATACCGAGCCTGAACCTGACATTACTCTTGCTAAATACTCTGAAAATGACTATGAAGATAATCATCCGACAGCAGAAGATATTTATCTTTTAGTAGAGGTTTCAGATTCTACTTTGAGATATGACCAAACTAAAAAAGCAAGATTATATGCAAGACATCAAATTCCTGTTTATTGGATTGTGAACTTAGTCAAAAAACAATTGGAAGTTTATCAAAATCCTTTTGAAGGAAAATATTCGACAAAAATAATTTTGAAACGAGGTGATAAAGTCGTTATTCCTCATTTTGATATTGAAATTGAAGTTTCTGAAATTATAAAGTAACCAATGGAAAAACTTCCAGTTTATTATGCTCTAACTATTGAAAAAACTGCAATGCTTGGTGGTACAACCTTACCGTGTTTAATGGTTGTTGGTGATAAAGATGGAAAGATTAAAGGGAATTATGTTGTTAAGGTTTTTGGTCAAAAGCATATTGAGCAATATAATCCAACGAATAAGGAAATTTTTGCGAATATTTTAGCGGATTATCTTGATATATTTGTACCTAAAACTGCATTAATTTATGTTGATGAGGAATTAATTGAAGTATTAAAAAGTTCA
>CBFIHR010000127.1:0-1639 GCA_965662365.1 Saprospiraceae bacterium | reverse complement strand
TTGGTTCAGAATATCTTGAAAATTGTTTAAGCTACGAACAGCGGCATTTATGGAATTATGATAAATGGCTGAATATTGAAAGTATTTTTGCATTTGACATACTAATTAGAAACTTTGATAGAAGAGTTGGTAAACCTAATATCTTATTTGGAAACGAAGCATTGGTATTAATCGACCACGATTTATCATTAGATATTCAAAAATCTTTTCAAGATTATGCTGAGTTTGATAGTTATAAAAATGTGGTTGATGGTGTAAAAGGAAAGCATATCTTTTTAGATTATCTGATTGACAAAAACAAAACTAAGGCTATTAATTTTGGTTCGTTTATAGAATATTTACTATATTATTTTGATTACGATTGCTTAGATTCAGTAGTGGAACAACTTCATTCATTAGAATTTGAAATTGATGATTTTTTTAGAGTAAAATCGTATTTGTTAGAAGTCAAAAAGTATCATCTGGACTTTCAAGAAGTACTCAAAAAACTAATAACATGACAATGTCATTTTCATATAGTGTTTTAAAATATCGTCCGTCATATTTATTGGATGAACAGCTAAATATTGGGTTGTTATTTAGTTTTCCCGAAGAGAAAATCATCAAGTTTATTGCACCAAAAAAATTGGAACGCATACAATTATTGTATCCCGATACAAGTCCTTTTTTCTTACAATTATATTTGAATAATTTTAGACAAAAAGCATACGAAATTACACAATCTGAAAAGGAGATAAATCACGATAAAATTGTATCTGACTTCATTCCTGTAGATGCAAATAGTCTGTTTTTTACAAAATCAGTAAAAGGAAAATACAAAAATATCGAAGAAACAGTTAGTTATTACGATAAGTTATACTTTGATGTTTACAAAATGGTGTTAGCAGATGCTGTTGAACAATTATTGGAAAATAGAAAATTTATTTAACCCGCCAAGTACAACTTGGCGGTACTTTTTTATGCTATGCAAGATAAAACACAATTAGGATCAGTCGAATTGACTGTAAACGAAGGCGTTGGAACGATTACTTTTTTTCATCCTTCGCATAACTCTTTGCCGGGAAAATTATTGGCAAAATTGACACAAACGATAAATGAAGCTGGTGCAAATGAAGCGATAAAAGTTATCGTTTTGAAAAGTGCTGGCGAACGCACATTCTGTGCTGGGGCAAGTTTTGACGAGTTGGCGAGTATCGAAGATTTTCCAACTGGTAAACAATTTTTCTTAGGTTTTGCCAATGTCATTAATGCTTGTCGCAAATGTCCGAAATTGATTATCGGACGAGTGCAAGGAAAAGCCGTTGGTGGCGGTGTTGGCGTTGCTTCGGCGGTTGATTATTGTTTTGCAACGAAGTTTGCTTCTGTAAAATTGAGTGAGTTAGCTGTTGGGATTGGACCTTTTGTCGTTGGGCCAGCAGTGCAGCGAAAAGTTGGTTTATCAGCCATGTCGCAAATGGCGATTGATGCAACTTCTTGGCAAACTGCGGATTGGGCGAAAGCCAAAGGGTTGTATGCGGAAGTTTTTGAATCTGCGGCAGCGATGGACGAAGCAATTAAAACGCTAACCGATAAGTTAGTCAAATCTAACCCGGAAGCAATGCACGGTTTGAAGCAAATTTTTTGGGAAGGTACGGACGAC
>CBFIHR010000126.1:0-8609 GCA_965662365.1 Saprospiraceae bacterium | reverse complement strand
CCATCTGCTGTCACCCCGATTATATCTAAGGATATGCTATCTTCCGTAGAATTGTAGTCGCTGACTTGCCATTTTACATCGCTCCATGAGGCCGCTGGGCCTATTGGGATGGAGGTTATGGAGCCTTGGGTTTGTTTGCCGGTAATTAATGTATTAACATCTAATATCTCAGAGCTATTTGCTGCTTTAGCTTCTCTAAATCCTATCCAATTTGGATTATTCTTTTTATAAATTAAAACGTAAGGACGCTCTTCAATTTCTAAACTCCTTACGATATTAGCTCCTTGTCCTTCTAATACTTGAAAAATATTTGTACCTAATACTGTAGAATCTGCTGCCCATTGATTGGCGTGCATTGTTTGATTTAATCGCTGTGTGATAAATAAAGCGACATAATTATCGGTAGGAACGCTCTGCAAAGTATCTATTAGCTTTTGTCTTTCTGTTATTGTGTTTAAATTAAAAATAAACCAATGCAAATCACTATTCCAACAATTTGGAGATTCGTTCATTCCATTTGATGGATTATTTTGTAATGTCAAAGCATCTTTGTCTAAAATAGCAACTAAGGCGACCTGTTCATTTCCGGTAGTATTACAAGGCCAAAACACAAACTCTTTAAATCCATCCAAATATAATGATGCTTCTGTCCAATTAATCGTAGGAAAAGTACTATTTACTATTTTTAATTCTTTACTTCTTTCATCATATACTTGAACCCGAGATGATGAATCTACGCTCACTTGAACATAATGACCATCGCTCTTCTGATAAAAATGCGACTGATTCCACCCTTTTAGCCCCTGCGGAATATAAATAAACGAACTATACTGCCAATCAAAACCATTACCATTCGTAAATGTACTATCAATGCTAATTCGCCAAAAATAAACAATTGAATCTTGTAACGTTAAATTCGGCTGCCAAGTAATTAAGCCGCCTTTACTTTCTTTTTGAGTTGTAATTCTTATTGGACTATCAAAAGTCTTAGTCGTATCTATTTCTATATAATAACTAATATTTTCTGAAAGAATATTTGCTGTTGAGGCTTTTAGTGTAACGGTTGATTGCGTATGAATACTATATTCGTAGGGATAAACTGGCGTTGCACTATTAGAAATAATAGAAAAAGGAATAATCTCAAAATTATTATTTTCCGCAGTTGCAGGCAACTCTGAGACTTCATTATCAATATCTAAAGTAATATGCAATTCGTTACCGCCAACAGTTTCCTTATTCTCCAAAGGCAACCAAATTGAATACATTTCTTCAAATTTTGGTGTTTTTATGCGAACTGTTTTCAAATCTGCTTTCGTACCATCAGGATATTGTTGTTCAACTAATATATTGATAGAATCTTCATTCGTTAAACCAATATTAGTAATTACTAAATTTAATTGAAAACTATCTCGTAAAACATTTACATAATTGGGTTCTACGATTGTTTTAGACTTATTGACAATATAATCGGCTCCCTGTTGCGGATAAATCTTGATCGCAGGGTCGCCATGTAAAAGAATATTATGTTTTACCAAAGCTCCCCAATATCCGCCTAACGGATAATCCTCAATCGTTCCTTTCATTATCTGACCGATTGTTTGTCCTTGTAAATCATTTCCTAAATTACGATATAAAATCTTTCCATATTCATTTAAATCGCTCAAACTCGTTGTTGCCGTCGAGCCGATAAAGCCTATTGCACCTCTATTTTCAACAAAAACATAAGTTTCGCTTAATGTAGAAGACATTTCTAATAAACGATTCGTATTACAACCCATCGCATAAATCATTGGGTATTTTCCTTGATTGTTATATTGATTTGGGTCACCAATATCAAAATCTAAAGTATTCGGAGCGGAGTGCCCGAAGAAAGTTATCCAAGCTAAACCTTCATTAATACGATTCGTAACATCTTCAGAGTTAGCACTTTGAATAGCATTAGTTGAGTTTTTATAATAAGCCAGAACATTTGCCCCTAATTGACTTTGGCGAATGGTATCTTCCATATCAACCAGGCGATTTTTTATAAAATCTTGAATATTAGCATCTCCACCACCCAAATGTAAGAAGTTTTTCATCCAAGCACGATCTTCTATAGTTTGCGATGCCGTTTGATAGGCTAATTCTGTTTCTTTAATTTTATCCAAATAAATCCGAACCATATCTGGTGTATAAGCAGCAACTCGACCTACGGCCAACATCGGTACGTCAGTATTTGCTTTCGCTGCTAATAAATTATCAGAAGTCGGATAACCAAAAGAAGGTACTAACTCATAATCTTCAAAACTGGCATTTCCATTTCGATAGTTTCCATAATAAACGCCTTTTCCAAGAATAAATAAATACTCCGAATTCCAATATTTAATCGCCCATTGTACAAAGTTTCTAATAGCCTGTTCGTGTCTGTCAATACCATAACCAAACTGAGCATAAACTTGGTCAATATCTACAATCACAGGTGTATAACCTCCTCCCAGAGTACTTGCTCTATAATTGGCATAATCCTGAACATGATTGAATCCTGTACCGTCATCAAAGAGTTTTGAATGCGTTAAAATGATGTAGTTTCCACCTTGATTTGGAGCAAACGATGAGAAATTTAGCATTTCAACCGTCGTCGTTTTATAGCCTGTATCACTTACCAAAACCAAATCTATCGGATTAGAAGAAGGGGGAACAGTCACTAAAATTTTATTATTAGAAATTTGGGTTTCAATACAAACTTTATTCGTCAAATCATATAAAATCGGATTAGCACCACCATAATTAAAGTTTTCAATTTCTAAATATTGCTTTTGAGTAGATGAGTCTAATTGAAACTTAAATATATCTGAATTATCAAATTTGAACTGACGAGGATAAGTCGCTTTTATGTAAGCAATTCGGTATTTATCATTTGCAGAAGCATTACCTTTTACCCTAACGGGCGAATTAGTTGTTGTCGCACTCATCGGTACTGACATCTGGTAATTTTTAACAGCCCAATCAGAAAAAGTATCACTAATATAAGTAACATTATTAATTTGAATTTCTGTATAATGATTACCATTTTCTGCTAATATCTGTACTTCAAACTGGGCATTCGGTGTTCCGGTACCTAAATAGCGTTGGCTCAGTCCTGTATTAACACTTTGGTTCGTACTATACCCACTTTTAGAATAACCTTCACCCAAATCGTACTTTGCACTAACGTAGCCCGAACCGCCTCTTCCTATTCCTCCATTTAATCGCTGATGCCATTCAAGCGTCTTTTCATGCCAACAATAAACCTCTTTTGCTGGTAAATTATTTAAATCATTGGGAATTTCAGAAATGATATTAGGATTCACCGTATTATTCCAAGTCAAATAATAAATAGCAGTGTCTGTGTATAAACTGTATTCAGGATTTAGTTGATAATCGGGGTTATCATAAAGGTATTTATCAATTTCTCCACGATTTTTCTCACCATAAAATGTCAGATAATCATTTACCGTGAAAGTTCCCGTTTCACTTACATATAACGGAATCGCTTGTCCATTTTTAAACAATTGGAAATTTTGACCTTGAGGAATAGATGTTCCACTAAAAACACCTGCACTATTCAAGTCTGCATGAGTCAAACGATACATTCCGTCTTCTGGAACTTCTATTTTAAAATAAGTTTGTGAATAATCAATCCATTCATTTCCATAAAGGGTGTCTGTACTATTGATCATTTGAGCATTAACCACGGTCGAGATACAAAAAAACACTACCAAAGATGAAAAAACTACGTTCAAATTCATAACTTTATATAGTTTTATATGAAGTTTTTCTTATTAAAATGATTTGAGTGACAAGAACCTCAAATATACACAAAAGAAATTCGCGAAAGATGGAATTAAATAACTTTTGTGGTTCAAAACTACAATTGATAACAACTATTCTGTAATTTGAAATATTAATTAACATTAACACAAATTACTTTTTTAATAGTATAATTCGAAACTATCGAGAAGTTTCAATTTAAGAACTCAAACTTACTGTTCTAAATAACCGTTTTCTAAGGTTTTTGCTTATAAAAAGTTAATCTTTCATACATATTGTTAACTTTCTAACTTTTCAGAATGTAACAATTTAATAAATTAGTAATTGGAATCAATGACAGAATATATTATAAAACCTCCCGGTAAACTCACCATCAACTGGAAAGAACTATGGCGATATCGAGAACTATTTTACTTTTTTACTTGGCGAGATATTAAAGTAAAATATAAACAGACCATATTAGGCTTTTTGTGGGCAATATTGCAGCCTTTGGCGATGATGACCGTTTTTGTCTTATTTTTCTCAAAGGGCTTGAATGTTCCGACAGACAATATTCCTGCACCAATTTTTTATTTTGTAGGTTTAATGTTTTGGAACCTGTTTAGTTCAGGCTTGAATTCCTCTGCCAATAGCATGGTTTCCAATGCGGAGGTTATTAAAAAAATCTATTTTCCGAGATTAATTGTACCATTCTCGGGCGTTTTAGTCGCCTTATTCGATTTTTTGATGACCTTAATTCCGTTTATTGGTTTGATGATTTATTATGGAGTGATGACTGATTTTGTATTCTCCTTTCATTTACTTTGGCAATTGCCGTTGGCGTTATTGATGACCGTTATCACCACAATCGGTTTAGGCTGCATGATTGCCGCCTGGAACGTAAAATATCGGGATTTTCGCTATATTGTGCCTTTTATGATACAATTTTTACTATTTGTAACACCTGTGATTTATCCTGTTACAATGTTTAATAATATACCGATTGCGAAGTATATCTTATCTCTCAATCCAATGACAGGCGTGATGCTTTTGGCGAGAAATAGTTTTTCTGGCGATATTTTGCCCTTAGATTTGATGGGAGTTAGTAGTTTTGCAACTGTTCTATTTTTTATAATTGGCTTATTTACTTTTGGAAAAATAAAAATATTAGTAACTATTATAATATAGAATCAATAAAACTTAAATAATTGAAACCAATACTCGAAGTCCGAAATCTTTGGAAACAATATAAAATAGGCGGTCAAAAAGCCTCCTATTTAAGTTTACGAGAACGCTTAACACAAGGTTTTCAACGCTCCAAAGAAGATACCTTTTGGGCTTTACAGGATATTAATTTTGATGTTTACGAAGGCGAATGTATTGGAATTATCGGCAGGAATGGAGCAGGGAAATCAACACTTTTAAAAATATTATCTCAAATTACGCCGCCTACAAAAGGTTATATCAAAGCGAGAGGACGAGTGGCGAGTTTGTTAGAAGTCGGAACAGGTTTTCATCCTGAACTAACGGGTAGAGAAAATATATTTTTAAACGGTTCTATCCTAGGTTTAAGACGTTCAGAAATTAAAGCAAAGTTTGACGAGATTGTAGATTTCAGTGGTGTTGAACAATTTTTAGATACGCCTTTAAAGCATTATTCAAGTGGTATGCGACTGCGTTTAGCTTTTTCGGTTGCGGCTCATCTTGAACCTGAAATTTTATTGATTGATGAGGTTTTGGCCGTTGGCGATGCGGAGTTTCAGAAAAAGTGTTTAGGAAAAATGAATGAAGTAAGTAAAAGTGGCCGAACGGTGCTTTTTGTGAGTCATAATTTGGGGGCGGTAAGGCAGTTGTGTGAGCGAGGTGTTTTATTAGAACAAGGAGAAAAAATTTTGGAAGATAACATCAATAATATAATTACCACATATTTAAAAAATAACATAGGTAATGAAAAATATTACAATCAAACATCTATTATTAGATATTTAAAAGTAGAGCAAAACAAAAATAATATCATACTTCAAGCTTCATATCATTCAAAAAATCAACTTTTTATTCCTTCATTAGGGTTTGTTATTTACAATAACATGGGCACGCCTATTACAGGTTATAATCCTACATTATCTCCAAATGCTAAGTTCAATCAAGAATATGCCAGTGAAGGAAAAATTAAAATTAATATTCAACAACCCAAACTATTAGACGGTACATACAGATTTTCAGTATGGTTTGGAAATGGTTATGAAGATTTCTTTGAAGATATTGATTGCTTACAATTAAAGGTAAAAGGAATGACGAATAATAAACAAATGTCAACTTCAATCGTAGGTTTTGTAAGTCCTAAATGTCATTATGAATTTATATAAGAATGAAAAAAAAACCACCGTATATACATGATACTAATATCCATAACGGAGAATCTGCCAAGGAAGTTGTCCCTATTTTGATAGAGTTATTTAAACCTAAAAGTGTTGTTGATGTTGGTTGTGGTTTAGGAGATTGGCTTCACGAATTTAAAAAAAATAAGATCGAAGATATTTTAGGAATCGATGGAGATTGGGTAAGCAAACAGAATCTATTCATCAGTAGAAAGTTTTTTTTGGAAAAAAATTTAACTACAGAATTAAATCTTAATAAGAAATTCGACTTAGCTATCAGTTTAGAAGTTGCGGAGCATATACCTCAACATGCTGCCGACACATTCATTAAAACATTAACTTCATTAAGTGATAATATTATATTTTCAGCTGCAATACCTGGTCAAGGTGGACAAAATCATTTAAATGAACAATGGCATGAGTACTGGATTTCAAAATTTGAAAAACACGGTTTCTACTTCCATGATATTATTCGACCATTGATTTGGAAAAATGAAAAAGTGGAATGGTGGTACAAACAAAATATATTTTACTTTTCTAAAACACCTTCACAAGAAGTGGCATACCTAAACATTATACATCCTAATCACTTTAACGACAAGATATTATATATTCAAAATATCTATGAAGGAAAAATAGGGATTAGACAATCTCTTTATATTTTAAAGAAGAGTATTTTTAATATTTTTAAAAAATATGAATAAAGGAGTTTCAGTTATTGTATGCTGCTATAATAGTGTATCAAGGATAAAGCAGACTTTAGAATACCTTTCAAAACAAATTGTAGCTCCTCATATTCCGTGGGAAGTAATTGTTGTAGATAATAACTCTAGTGATGGAACTGCTAAGTATGCTAAAGAAGTTTGGCAAGAATTAGATTGTAACGTTCCTTTTTTTACTACGTTTGAACCTCAAGCTGGTCTTAGTTTTGCACGAAAAAAAGGAATTTCATCCGCTCAGTATGAGTATCTTTTATTTTGTGATGATGATAATTGGCTAAACGAAGATTATATTCAAATTATCTTTGATATTTTTCAGAGAGAAATAAATGTTTCAGCTATTGGAGGTGTTGGTGAGCCGATATGTGAAGTTGTGCCTCCTAAATGGTTTAATAAATTGGAAGGAAGTTATTATGCTTGTGGAGCTTTATATAACTACAATGGGATAATAAAGGAAAAAACTGGTGTGGTATATGGAGCAGGTATGGGAATAAAAAAATCTATTTTTGAAAAGTTAGTGAAGTCCGGTTTTCGCTTCACATTGACGGGTAGAAAAGGCAACAAACAGCTAATGGGCGAAGAGATGGAAATGGGTTTAATGTTTAAAATATTAGGCTATGATATTTGGTACGATAACAGATTACGATTTAAACACTTCATTACCAAGAAGCGATTTGAATGGTCTTACTTTCAAAGTCTAAGAAATAATTTTGGAAAAGCAATGTACTTATTACTGCCTTATTATAACATTCTTGCTTTTGGAGATATTTCACTTAAACAAAGTAAAGCTTTGAGGCTAAAAAAATTATTTTTATCATTTCCTTATCAAATCTTAAGATTATGCTCTAATGATTTTAAGGTTAGACAAGAAGCTCTCGGTTCTATAATAATGATTTGGTGTGTTTTTAAATCAAGTTCAAAGCAACACTATTTAGCGTGTAAGAATATTATAAAAATTAAAGATAATTTCCTTAAAAAAATAAATGACTAAATTAATAAGTGTAATACTTCCAGTATTCAATGCTGAACCTTACTTATTTGAGGCTATTAATAGTATATTAACACAGACATATACTCAGTTCGAGTTATTGATTATTGATGATGGTTCAACTGATAATAGTTTAAAAATCATTCAAACATTCGAAGACAAACGAATAAAACTTATCCGAAATAAAAAAAACTTAGGTCTAATCAAAACGCTTAATAAAGCCATCAAATTAGCAAAAGGAAAATATATTGCTCGTATGGATGCTGACGATATTGCACATCCTCAACGATTGGAAAAACAGTTTCATTTTTTGGAACAAAATCCAGAATATGCTTTAGTCGGAACACAAGCTAATTTTATTTTTGGAAATAAAAAATCTGATAAGACATTTAATGTTCCTACTAATAATAAAATTTTGCAATTATATAGTTTATTTAATTGTCCATTTATTCATCCTTCTGTAATGGCAAAAACAGAGGTTTTAAAAGAGTTTTATTATCAAGAAAATTTCACAGCGGCTGAAGATTATGAATTATGGACAAGGATATTAAGGAAATACCAAGGAACTAATTTAAGTGATATTCTACTAAGTTATCGACTACACATTAACAATATTAGTAATGTTCAAAAAAAACAACAAATAGAAAGTATTCGAAAAATATACCAAAGGAACTTGGAATATATAGAAATGCCTTATACTAAAGAGGATTTGGAATATTATTTAATAGTATCTGGAAGCAATATCAAAAGAACAAG
>CBFIHR010000125.1:0-8699 GCA_965662365.1 Saprospiraceae bacterium | reverse complement strand
CTGCCAACAATGTATAACCGACAATAGGCACGGGCAGCGTTCGTGCTTTAATCGGAGTTTGGTGAGTGTGCCTACATGCGGTTATACTCACCGTTATGTGTAATTGAAAAAATGAATCCAGCAGTATACTTATATAAACAAAAGGAAAACGAATTTGAACTTTACTTAGGAGAGTTCTCAACCCTTAATGGACTGAACTCTATCGATGAGAATTTGGAGGTTCGATTAGTAAGTATAGGAGCCTCTAATTATAGGAAGTATGGATGGGCGACTGAAAATGAATTTCCCAAATGGAAAACCGTCCAAGAGGTAAAGTCCTTTTTTGAAAAAGAGGATGAATTTGGATTAATCGACTTTGAAATTGAATTGAACGGATACGGAAATTTGTCTACACACGATGACGGAGAATGTCATTTTAGATTTAAAGAAAAAAGAGATTTGATTAATGTAGTAAAAACTGTTTCGGACTCAATGAATAGGGAGTTAATTATATCAGGACTATTAAGTAATCCAGAGATGTATATTAACATTGGAAAATCAGGGCAACTGAATAAATATCACTCGTTTGACCAATACTTGAAAGAAACAAAAAACACATAACACTGTATATGAAATCATAGCCGCCTATCGGCAGGCTACGCTTCATATACTAAACGTTCTGCACCATTAATAAAAAGCTAAACGCAGAAAAACACACAACAAAAAACACAGTACGTAAACAATTTTTTTTTACATATAAATTTAAAACTTATGAGAACAAAACAATTAAAATTCCTTGGACGGTTGTTATTGGCGTTATTTTTTACTTCATTTTTAAGTGCTTTAAATGCTCAATATATCGAAGTTCCCTTAGAGCGAAAAATCCAAAATGCACCATTTATTTTTGAGGGCGAAGTTATTAGTAGCCAAAGTTTTATGCCCGAAGAACAAAAAATCATTTATACCTCGCACATTGTAAAAATTAGTAAAATCTTAAAAGGTGATTTTCCAAATGACGAAGTTGAAATTATAACTGTTGGTGGAAATGTGAATGGTTTAAGATTAGATATTACGAACAATTTAATGTTACGTGACGGTTGGGAAGGAATATTTTTTTGCAGAAATACAGTTCGACCATCGTTAAATCGTTCAAATTCAAATTTAGCACTTCGAGTTTATGAAGGTGAACAGGGGTTTATTCGTTACCAAAATCATTTTGGAAGCACGACCGCAAAAACTGTTTTTCATCATTACGAAAATGTGGAAACCGATTTACTTTCTGTCATTGAACAAAAAACACGAAAACGAGAACGAATAAATCCAAATAAAAGAGAAAGAGCATTATTAGAATGGATTAGTCAGAAAAGCTATGGAAATACGAGCCGAAACGGCATGAAAACGGGAATTGAATATGAATTTGCCAATCCCGAAATTACAGGGCAAAATGATGAATATTTTGAATTTGATATTGAGGTTTCGACTTTTACCAATACATTTTTGTTCGGTAACGCTGAAATTTATTTAGAATATGACCCCAATGTTTGGGGTTTAAATATGGTTGCCAATGGAAAAATTACAGCGACTAAAGAAACTGTAATTTTAAGTTCTGATTATTCGCTTACGGTTGGCGATGAAACAGCATCAAAATTAAAATTAGCGGTTACATCAATTAATAATCCCAATAATCCATTTTCATTAACACCGAATAAGGAAGAATTATGCCATTTGAAATTGGATATTTCTAACCTTTTATCAGTTAGTCCAAATATCTTTTTTGATGAAACAGCGATGCAAGGCGAAAGTGAATATTATCAAAATGGTAATTTTATTGATTTTTTGAATGTTGTGGCTGCTGATAGTATGATACAGAGTTGGGGTGCCTTTGTTCCGCCTGTTATTGATAGCATTCGCCCTTTGACTTTAAATGCAGGTATTTTTGATACACTTTATATTTATGGTAGTAACTTCGGAAATAGTGAAGGAGAAGTTTTATTTAATGACGCAGATGCTATTATAAACAATTTTCCTTCAATTGCAGCAGAAACAATAGACGTAGATTGGTCTGATAATTTAATTAAAGTGATGTTGTTTTCTTCAAACAACAACGGAGAAGTACCGGGAAGTGGAAAAGTCATGGTAATTAAAGATAATTTATTGGCTGAATTTACAACAAGTAACGAAGTTTTAAAAATAGATTTTGCTCTTACAAACTATAGAAATCCAGCAGGTGAAGCTATACTTCCTACCCTTATTGATGCTACTCAATCTGATACTTTTAAGTTTCAACTTCATGAAAGTATAACTTTCAATTCTGATACTGCCGATGCAGTTAAAAATATCTTGAAACAATGGCGTTGTGTAAGTGGTATCAATTGGAAATTATCGCAAATTCCTACTACTTCTAAAGGATTAGGAGATAATATTAATTCTTTTTACTTTGCCTCCGCAACTGATAATTTAATAGACTCGACCGCTTTAGGTATCACGTTAGTATATTCTCGTGACCCATTAGCTAATTTGTATTATTGTAATTATAACAATAATACGTATGTATATATAGAAGAAGTTGATGTCATATTTAATGGATTTGATTACGATTGGTTTTTTACTACAAATCCTAATCAATCAGATACAACAAAAGCCGATTTTTGGACAATTGGCTTGCATGAGTTTGGTCATGCTCATTTATTTGAACATGTAAATTTAGACACATCAACATTAACACCTTTCTTGCCGATAGAAGCTATTTACAGAGTTATAGACGAACCAACTAAATTTGGTGCAGAGTGGATTATGGATAGCATCGAAGTAATCAGCCCTCATTGTGGAGGTGATATTACAAGAACTTATCAAGGCTGTCTAACATCTACAAATAAAATAATTCAAGAAAATAGTTTTAAATTATATCCAAATCCTACCAATGAATATGTGATTTTAGAATACGAAAATATTGATAAAACTCAACCTTATTATTTGACTATTTATGACATTAATGGCAGAATTGTTCACCAAGAAAATGAACAAGCGAATTATGGTCATAATTTACTGTACATTGAAGAAGTTGGTGAACTATCACAAGGAATGTATTTTATCCAATTAAGATTTGGAAATCAAACTTATTCCTCAAAACTAATAAAATTTTAGAATGATGAAGCAAATATTATTTTCCTTCATTACTCTAACTTTATTATCATCTTGTAGTCTTTTTCAGGCTTCAAAAAGTAATGGAGGTTTTAGTTGTCGTAAATACAAGCAATTTATAGAAACGGCATGGAAATATGATGAAAGTCAAAAAATATTCGTAATTAAAAAAGAGGATTTGGCTTTCTTACTTGAACATAAAAGTTGTTTAATCGGCATGAAAAACGATGAAGTGAAAGAACTTTTGGGAAAACCAAACACACATGTACTTGGGAATTTACGATATTACTTAAATACACGATGTAATGAAAAACCACAAAAATTTTGTCACTTTTTAGACGTTTATATTGATAAAAAAAATGGAGTAGTTACCAATCTTAAGGCAACTGCATACGAAAAAAAATATTAAAAAACGGTGCAGAACATCGCAGCATCTTCCATAGCCGATTAAAAAATCGGCTACGGAGTTGCTGCATAACCGTTAGCGACAATTATAAAAAATAATACACATAACAAAAGTAAAAAACAGGGTTACGACATATAACCAAAATTCACTCAATAAGAGATGCTATTTGTAAAAGTGTATTATTTTGAAATAGTAGTATATTAACGGCAATACTGCCAAAAAAACAATGGTTCAGCCATTAAAAATTTCATTAAACATGAGAAAAAATTTAGTATTGTTATCATGTATTTTCATTCTTCTATCCTGTAATAAGGACGCATTAATTGAGAATAATCCTGTTCAAGAACAGGAACAGAAAGAGTTTTTGACCTTTTCAAAATCTTTGTCTTTAGAAGACCGAGAAGGAAATAGTCTTGATTTAACTATTTATGCAAACACTCAAGAAGCGTTAGATGACCATACATCAGATGTACTTCATCTAATTGCGAACAAGAGAAAGCATGACATTACTTCTTCTGTTAATTTATCTCCTAACACTGATATTGAAACAGAAACTGATAATGACGAAGGACAAGATAATTTTGTTTACATTAAGGTTGAGAAATATGATTTTAAAGATGATGTAACAGGCTTTAAAATTCAATCAGACCTTGAGTATTTGGGACAACAAGCAAGTAGCAGATATTCTGAAAGTTATTACTTTTATCAATATGGAGCAAATGATGTAAATGGAGCAAGAGTTGAGTATACAGATGAAACTCGTAGTAAAGAGTATCTTTCTATTAAATTTGAAAAGAAAACCGCTTCATCAAATTGGTTTTGGCAGTCTATCGCTACAGGAAACCTCTACAACGTGGGTGATGTTTGGGATCATTGCGGCTCTAACTATTGGGCAGAATTTAAACTAAAAGTAAAAGTTCATAAAGCGAAAGCAGGTGTTTGTTGTTATGGTTTTGATTGGGAATTTTTGATTAATTGCTAAAAACTAACATGGATAGTTATTTCAATATGAAATAGCTGTTCATTTTTAATTTGAAGATTTATGAAAAATATTTTTTTATTTATTGTTATTGTTTTTAGTATATCTAACGTTTTTTCCCAAGCAGAAAAAGAAATAAGTATTTATTATGGTGCAAATTACTTCATGCCGTCAAAGGGTTATGCACATAGCGTTGGGTTACAAAAAAACATTATAAAAAATAATATCGGATGCCTCAATGGTGAAGTTTCGTTTTTAATAGGTGGTCCATATTCTTTTAATTTTTTTACAGGACAAGAGAATGGAAACTTAGATGCACCATATAAGGTCTTACATACCACAGTTGGAACTAATTTTGAAACCCGATTGAGCAAATCTGAAAAAAGCAAAATATCTTTTGGAATATTGGGAGGTTACAGTAGATATGAAATCCCAGTAACAATTCAAAATTCTCAAGGAAATGGAGGTTCGGTACAGGGCTATTTTGAACCAAGAAATAGACTACTAATAGGAGGTTCATTAAGATATATACAAAAGATTAAGATTAATAACTTTGACATCCACCTTATTCCAAATTATAACATTTACAAGACATCAATTTTTACAAGCTCGGCAGGTGTTTTATTAGCAGTTAAATTATAAAAAAAATAAAAAACTGTCGCTAACAAAAGCATAATCGTCCATAGTCGCCAAAAAGCGACTACGGCGTTTATGCGGACGTTAGCGGTTATTAAGAAAAAAAAAAAATATAGATAATGGCGAGAAAAATGTCAAGTATAGAAATTTTCTTAGGAGGTTACTATCCTAATAATTTTGATGCAGGTTCTCCAGCTTCTAAATTATTACACAATGGAGAAGCTAAGGAACAGGCATTAGTTTATATGCTTGACCAACAAATAGCTTATCAGAATAAAAGTTCTCAAGCCATAATTAATTCAAATCAGAAAAATGCAGAAACAATAGCCCAAGAAATTAATCAACAAACAAAACAACTTTCATCCTTAAAGGAAGAATTAATCCAAATAGAAGAGTTATCTAGTGAAAGGTTTGATAGGTTAGGAGAATTGATTGAAACAAAATTCAATGAGGTTAATAGGGAATTAAGAAAGGGAAATCAGTTGTTATCTGAAATAAAATGGCAGCTTATTCAAGTCAATAAAAACTTATCTAGAATTATCAACCTCCTAGAAAACAAAAGAAATACTGAGGCTAGAGAACTCGTAAGACAAGGAGTACGATTATTTATATACAATAAAGTTGAGATTTCAAAAGAGCGTTTTTTAAAGGCTTATGAACTAGATAAAACAGATTATCAAGTTTTATTAAATTTAGGATTTGTTGAGTTAAGGCTTAATAATGTTAAAAATTCTATAAGCTATTTTAAAGATGCAGTTACACTTCCTTCTAAATTAGAAAATGTTGATACTGCACGAGCATTATGGGCTTTAGCAAGGTCATATTATGTAGATAAAAACTATGAAGTTGCGTGGAAAACAGCAAAGAAAGCAAGACAACTTTTTGACACCAACAATGCTAACTATATTTTCCAAGAAGCCGTTTACGCTAGTCTTGCAGGTCATTTAAATTATGCTATACAAGGATTGAAACAGGCAATATTACTTAATCCTAATCTATTTGGAGAAGTTGCGTGTCATAAAGACTTAGTCAATGTGCAAAAAGAAGTGTATGTGCTTCTTAATGAATTGTTGGAAACAGCGAAATCAAACATAAACCAAAGAGTAATCAAAATAAATGAGTTTATAGATTTAACAGAAAAAAGTAAATATAAAACTGAGTACAATGATGTTATCTCATCTTTCCAAAAATTAAAAAAATGGGCATCTTTTATTTTAAAGAAAAAATCCTATATTGATAAAATTACTTTTTTATCAGTTACTGAAACCATATTAGAGTGGGAAAAGAAACTTAAAAAATGTGATGAAAATTATAATAAAAACGTTCTGTTAATATCAGAAAGCCAAAAACTTACAAATGAAATCAGTAAGGCTAAGGAAAAAATCACAGTTTTACAGAAAACTAAAAACTCACATAGCAGAAAAATGATGACTATGAAAGATAATGAAGATACCTTTACATGGTATCAACCAATTATTTTTTGGTCAGTATGGATTTTATATGGAATACTTTTAATTCTTTATTGTGAATATATTTCATATTCTGAATATGATGAAAATAATTTATTTAATAGTTTTAAGATTCAACATATATTCAACTTAATAGGTATGGGAGCAATAAATCCTATATTTGTGATATTTATTGCTAAACTAAGTGCCATTCATAAATTGGTGATTTTAATAATATCTTATTTTGTTGGTTATGGGATTTCTAAATATTTGGGAAATCGAGAAAAATTACTCAAATCGTTGTCGTTAGAATTAAAAAATAAAATGACGGATATTGATGATAAAATTCAATCAATCAACGAAGGAATTGGAAATAGAGAAATCCTCATTGAAAGATACTCTAATGGTCTTAGACATAATAATATAAACATAAATAAAATAAAACAACCGCTAACAATAGCAGTATCTTCCAGTTCGGCATAAATGCCTTCACCGTCGTTGCTGCTTATTCCGTTAGGCAATATTACGAACCAACAAAATTTAAATACATGAGAACATTAGCAATAATTCTAATAAGTTTAATATCAATACCTGCAATGGCTAAAAAGCAAGATATTGAGGTAAGTTTACATAATTCGACAAGCGATACCATTAAAGTCTATATGGTTGTTTCAAAGAGTACTACCGAACAGGGTGAAAATGCATTTGACCCAGAAACTATATTTCCAGGAAAGACTTTAAAAAAAACAATTATAGTAGAACGTTATTCATTCGTAAGAGCTTGGGGAGAACCAATAAATAAGGGAGGTAGAACAAAAATTGAACAGTCGATAATACAAAAAGGCGATGATAAGTTTTCAAGGACATTAGCTTATGAACTTGACCCAAACAATCAAAAAGATGTAGTTTCTCTTTCCTCTCTATCAAATAAATACAAATTTGACCCATCATTCTTCTACGATAAAAAAGAAACAAATCCAAAACCAATATCTGCACTGTTTAATAGACATTTAGGTGGAATTATTGCTTATCGTGAAGAAGGAGATTCAATCATTATTGAAAGAACAGTTAGTCCCGTTCAACTAGGAACAGAAAATAATATCAAGTATGGCACACTGACTAGTACTGACGAATATTTGATTTCCTCAGAGACAAACCAAGAAATTGGCTCAAGTATTCCTGTTGTTGGAACTCTCGGGATTGATTTTGTTAACTCAAACACATACCAAATCAAACTGTCTTATAGAGGAATGGGGGTAATTGAATGGGAAGATAACGGTGTAAATATTGATGATGCATTCTATTCTTTAAATGAAAAGACACTGTATAACATTGGTGAATTAAGAACAAGATACCCGAATTTGAAACTTGACGTAATCGATAAAGCATTTGTGTTTGATGGAATTTTTGCTGAAGTAACAAGAATGAATAAGCTTGCAACAAAAAATGAAATTAATGCTTCCACATTTTTTAACAATGCGGGATTCTTTAAAAAAGAAACTAAATCATTATCGAGTGAGACTTACGGAAGTTCATATCTTGGTTTTTGGACAACGGGCACAATGGATTTAACAGGAGGGTTAGATAGAGCCTCTTATGTGTACTATTCAAAGGAGTCTCAGTTACTTGCTTTTAAAAGCAATGAAGAAGTAATTTCGTATTATAATGATTTAAAATCTACTAATCCTGATTTACCAAACCTTGTAAATAAGTCACAAATATTGGACTATTTTAAATCAGAGAAAGCTCAAATTATGGAGCAGTATGATATACCTCAAAACATTGATAATCAACTGATGAACAATTTGAGAAATATAGACCCAAATACGGAAAACCCTCTTCTAAATCCAGATAATTCACAGTTTGAGAATTTAATCCAAGAATTTATTCAACGTCAAAATAATAGTCAATTGAATAACAATATCCTCAATCAATTGAATGAAAAATTTAAAAATCAAAATAACTAAAACATTGCCTAACATAGTATAAGAAAGCATAGCCACCCTGCGGGATGGCAACGCTTCTTATACAGAACGTTGGCAGTAACTAAAAAAAGAAAAACGAAACAATCGAATAGAAAAACCGAACCCGATATTTAAAAAAGGGCAAT
>CBFIHR010000124.1:0-8919 GCA_965662365.1 Saprospiraceae bacterium | reverse complement strand
TCAATTTTCCCCAAGTGATTTTTTCATTTGGGACAGCTCCGGAGTAAGAGCCGTAGCTGGTCGTCGAGTCGCTAATTTGGCAAAAATACGACCACATCGGCGTATCAGTTTCCTCTAAATCTTGATGCAACATCGGTACAACACAAATCGGAAAATCGCCTGCGATTCCACCGCCAATTTGGAAAAATCCAACGCCTTTATCAACGGCATTTTCACGGTACCAATCCGCTAAAAACATCATATATTCAATCCCCGACTTCATCGTTGACGGCTTCAACTCGCCAGTCATACAGTAAGACGCAAAGAAATTTCCACAAGTTGAATCTTCCCAACCCGGTACAATTATCGGTAAGTTTTTTTCGGCTGCTGCCAATAACCAACTATTTTTCGGGTCGATTTGATATTTTTCCTTCAATTCGCCACTCAATAATATTTGATAAAAATATTCATACGGAAAATACCTTTCACCGCTTTTGTCCGCATTTGACCAAGCATTAAACAAATGTTCTTCAATCTGACGCATTGCTTCCTCTTCTGGAATACAAGTATCCGTCACCCGATTAAAGTGATTGTCTAATAATTCTTGCTCATCTTGTGGCGACAAATCCCGATAATTTGGAATACGTTTGTAGTGATTATGGGCCACCAAATTAAAGACATCCTCCTCCAAATTCGCACCTGTACAAGTGATAATCTGTACTTTATCCTGACGAATCATTTCTGCCAAAGAACGACCTAACTCAGCAGTACTCATCGCACCTGCCATCGTAATCATCATCTTGTGACCGTTCGCTAATTGTTCTTCATACGCTTTTGCGGCATCAACCAAAGTCGCTGCGTTAAAGTGTTTGTAATGATTTACTATAAACTGTGATACTGGACCTTTCATTTTTTTTTATTTTAAAAAATAAATCTAAAAAATTCAATAAAGTCCGTCATTCCTGCCTACGTAGGAATGACGGACTGGTTGATTTTTAGCTGATTAACTAAACTTATAACTTAACATTTTATAAAACAACTTCGCTACCAAAAACTGTGGTGCTTTGAAGCCTTGAATCGGTGCTAATTCGACAATATCGAAACCGACAACATTTTTATTTTTAAATACTTCTTTTAAATAATTCAACGTTGTGTACCAATCCAAACCGCCAGGTTCGGGTGTTCCCGTTGCAGGCATAATGCTGGGGTCGAAAGCATCCAAATCAAAAGTGATGTAAACATTATCCGTCATCAAATCCAAGGATTGCTGCATCCAATCCGTATTACCGTGCATTTCATGAGCAAAAAAGGTTTTGTCGTAATTCATATTCTCCTTTTCGGCAATATCCATACTACGGATACCAACTTGAATTAAGTTAGCGTTTTGTCCTGCATCATAAACCGCACAAGCGTGATTATAAGGCGTGCCGTGATATTCAGAACGTTGATCAGCGTGTGCGTCAATTTGTAAAACGGTCAAGTTTTCAAAATGCTCATAAAACGCCTTGATAATACCAATACTTACCGAGTGTTCACCGCCCATAAAGGTCAAAAACTTATTTTCACCCAACAATTTTTGAGTCGTTTCATAGACGGCTTCAAACATTTCCTCCGCTGTTTTAAACTTCGGAAAATCATCTAATAAATAAATACCTTGTTGGTAAACTTCCGAATCGGTTTCGATGTCGTACAATTCCATATTTTCAGTCGCATCAAGGAACGCTTCGAAGCCTTTGTCTGCACCTTTTCCCCAAGTGCTGGTCCCGTCAAAAGGGATAGATTGTAGCCAAACTTTTGCAGCATCTTTTTCTGCAAATTGTGGCTCAATACCGCCAAATGTTCTTTTTTCCAATTTTTAGTAATTCGTTTTTTAACAATTAGTTTTTAGTAATTCGTAATTAGCCCCAAGCCACTCACAATCAATTATTTATATCAGTAAAAACTAATAACTACTTCGGATTATAATAATTAACAAGAATCGAGTCCATCTCTATTTTTCCTTCAGAAATAGCAATCACTTTTTGCCAAATATCGTCTGAAATTAATTCTTTCAAAACTTGAGGAACTTTTGTAATTTTCGGAAAGGCTTTTAACAATTTTTTATCCCAATTTTTATGATATTTTACTAAATCATCCGGATAAACTATTTTCCGTTTTGTTCCCTCATCAATTGCTCTAAAAGGCATTGAAATATTCAAATAACCATAATCATCGGTCAGCTGCTCCCCAGGTTGAATATCTCGAATTGCAATTTCAAAATCATAAGCTGTCGTCAAACAATTTGAATTAAAACTATGATTAACAAATCGACCATTGTCCCAACACAAGACCAAGTTACCTTTATTATTTCGGAAAGTATAAGTTTCCAAAATATCTTGATACATCGGCTCAAAAGCCTCAAAATCAGCAGGCGTGAAAGTTCTATCTAACTTATCTAACGCCCAAGTTATCGTGCCAGCAGGGATAAATTCCGTCGCTACGACTCCGTATCCGACTGCTTCGCTGATAAATTTAAGTTCTGTTTTTGGATAAATCATTTTAATCTACTCTATGTAGACCATAAAAAATAAAAAGTGAAAAAATTATTTCTTACTCAATTCGAAAACGTCTTTACGTCTATCTTTCAAGTTACGAACTGCACCGAACTCGTGCAATTCTCTTAATAAATCAATATCAACATCGGCAATCAAAATCATTTCTGTATTTGGCGTTGCCTCTGCTTTGATGCCATTGGTTGGAAATGAAAAATCGCATGGTGTAAAAACCATAGATTGAGCAAACTGAATATCCATATTGTGAACATTCGGTAAGTTGCCGACACTTCCTGCAATCGCTACATAACACTCATTTTCAATCGCCCTCGCTTGTGAACAAAATCGAACCCTCGAAAACCCATTTTGCGTATCCGTCAAAAACGGTACAAACAAAATATCCATGCCCTCATCGGCTAACAAACGACTTAGCTCCGGAAACTCCGAATCATAACAAATCAACACCCCAATTTTACCGCAATCCGTATCAAAAGTCTTAATTTCTGTGCCGCCTTGCATTCCCCAAACTTTGGCTTCATCTGGCGTAACATGTATTTTTTCGTAACGTTCTACCGTACCATCTCGTTTACACAAATAACCAACATTATACAATTTATCGCCTTTCATTTCAGGCATACTTCCTGCGATAATATTAATATTATACGAAATGGAAAGATTAGAAAATCGCTGTACAATCTCCTCCGTATGTGTTGCTAGTTCTCGAATTGCTGCGGCTTCCGACAAATGATTGTGTTTCGCCATTAGCGGAGCATTAAAAAACTCCGGAAACAAAGCAAAATCCGAACGATACTCCGAAACGGTATCTACAAAATATTCTACCTGCTGCATCAACGAATCTACATCATCATAACGACGCATCTGCCACTGAACCAATCCTAAACGAACAACTTTCTTTTTGATAGCCGCTTTTTTTCGTGGTTTGGTATAATAAATATTATTCCATTCCATCAAAACAGCGAACTCATTCGACGCTTCATCACCAATTAAGTAACCTTTTAAAATTCTCGACGGATAAAAATCATTGGACAACTGAAAATTTAAAACAGAATCATTGATTTCTTTTCGTTTAACTTTTTCGATGTACTCCTTTGGGCTTAGCGTTTCCGCATATTTGTGATAATTCGGAATACGTCCACCAAAAATAATTCCCCGCAAATTCAATTTTTCGCACAATTCCTTTCGATAATCGTACAACCGTCGTCCAATACGCAACCCTCGAAATTCAGGTTTGATAAAAACATCAATCCCGTACAGCACATCGCCATCTTCCTCATGCGAATTGAACGTATAATCGCCCGTCACCTCTTTATACGTATGACTTCCTTCAAAATCATCATAATTAACAATAATAGATAAAGCACAACCCGCCAATTCTCCATTAATTTTAACGACAATCTGTCCTTCCGGAAACTTCTCCAAAAGTGATTCAATCTGATCTTTTCGCCAATAAGAATCCACTTCAGGCATCGAAGAATAAGCCACGACCATTGCAGCTTTTAAGGCTAAATAATCGTCAATTTGAAGGTACAGCAGTTCTATTTTATCAACATCGCTTAGTTTCATTTATTTATTGTTAATTAATTATCAACACTTTAAACCTGATAGATTTTAAATATATGTGAGATAGACAGACAAAATATTATTTATTATACCCCAAAATCTCTAACATCTCCTCAACTCTTTGCTCATTTCTGTACACCGTATCCACGTATTTTCCTGTCTCATCACGATCAATAATTATTAATTTCGGTGACGGAATTAAACAGTGTTTTATCCCACCATAACCACTAATCGAATCTTGATAAGCTCCCGTATGAAAAAAGCCAACATAAAGCGGTTCTTTATCATCATTACTATAGTTTGGCAACATGACTTGCTGGTTCATTTCCTCTGAATTATAGTAATCAGAATGATCACAGCTTATCCCACCAATATTTACTTGCGAATATTCATTCTTCCATTTATTGACCGGCAATAAGATAAACTTTTCTAAAATCGACCACGCATCAGGGATTGTATTCATCAAACTATTGTTGACGATATACCATTTTTCCGCATCGTTTTGCTGCTTTTGCTCCAATACTTCAAAAATAATCGCACCACTTTCTCCAACCGTATATTTACCAAATTCTGTAAACACATCAGGATGTTCAATTCCCTCTTTATCACAAATATCAGCGATATTACCTATAATTTCATTAATAATATATTCGTAATCATACTCAAAACCTAAGTTGTTCCGAATCGGGAAGCCACCACCTAAATTAATGGCTTTCAAAGTTGGACACGCCTTTTTTAATTGGACAAACAACTTCATTGTTTTCTGAAATTCGCCCCAATAATACATTGTATCCTTGATACCTGAATCAATAAAAAAGTGCATCATTTTCAAAGAAACATGTGGGTTATCCTTGATTTTCTCTTCATAAAAACTTAGCACTTCCGATGCTCGAATTCCTAAACGAGAAGTATAATATGCCGACTGCGGTTCTTCATTAATCGCTACTCTAATACCAACTTTTAATTTAGTTTTCAACTGATCCGCGTATTGTTCTAAACGGTCAATTTCTGTCATCGAATCCAAAACCATCACCGAGTTTTTGAATCCTAACTGATTCAGTTTAATGATTTTTTCTAAATAATCTTTAGTTTTATAACCATTATGCACAATGATTTTTGAAGTTGTAATCTCGCCTTCTGCAAACAATCGCAATATCAAATCAATATCAAAAGAAGAAGAAGTTTCCAAGTGTACATTTTCACGCAAAGCTGCCTTTACAACATGCGAAAAGTGACTACACTTTGTGCAATAACAATAATTATAAACCCCCTTATACTTGTTTTTACGAATGGCTCGTGAAAACAAATTCTTAGCTCTACGAATCTGTTCACCGATACGAGGTAAATACAATAATTTAAACGGTGTACCGTATTTTTCAATCAAATATTTTAATGAAATCCCATGAAAATTGAGATAATCATCCCGCAAATCAAACCCTTCTTGTGGGAAATAATAACTTTGGTCAATAAGGTCAAAGTAAGTATTTTTCATGCTATGAATTATAAAAATTTAGTGTCAAAATCAACGTTTCAAAAATCGCCGCAAATAACGGTTTATTATTTATATAATACTATTTTTTTTTTTAGAATTGGCCTGTTTTTTTAGTTAAAGTTTGTCCATAATCGAGCAGAAAAAAACGGACAAATAAGATTAGTTTTAACATTCGCTTATCTCTTATGCTTTGGCTCAAGTTTATAACAAATATTCGCCATTCACTCCGATGAAAAATTAACACATACCAAGTTATCTTGCCAAGAAAATACACGAATTTAACTTTACTTTATCATCTTATACATCACAAATCTGTACTGCTTTTTTCAATGCTCCTAACCGTTCTGCCTGTGTTTTCCCTGACGGGATAAACTCTTGACCAATAAAACCAGTATAGCCAGTTTTCTTAATCTCTTCCATGATAAAGCGATAATTCAGCTCTTGCGTTTCATCGATTTCGTTTCTACCCGGCACGCCTGCTGTGTGATAATGAGCAATATATTCGTGGTATTTTCGAATCGTTGCGACAACATCGCCCTCCATGATTTGAGCATGATAAATATCATATAAAATTTTGAAATTTGGAGAGTCAATCATTTCGCATAATGCGACTCCCCATTCCATATTATCAAATTGATGATCAGGATGATCAACTTTCGAGTTCAAATATTCCATAGAAATAGTGATGCCGTTATCTTCCGCCATACCGATAATTCGACGAATGCCATTTTTGCAATTAATCAAATTTTGATAATCAGTTCTGCCCTGACGTTGTCCCGATAAAACAATTAGATTTTTAACACCGTATTTGACGGCTTTCGGAATAAGATTTTTAAAATAAATCTCTAATCCATCGTGATTATCAGGATTCGAATAAAAATTATTCAAATTCACCCCTTCTGGATATTTGTCCCAACCGATAGCACATGTCAAACCATAATCTTTCATAATTTCCCATTCATCTGGGCCAGTTAGTTCAATTGAGTGCATTCCAAAACTTTTTACAGTTTTACACAATTCTTCAAGTGGAACTTTGCTATAACACCAGCGAGAAACCGAATGCTTGAACGTTCCTTTTAACTGTAATCTAGCAGCTGTATCGACTATTTTTTTATTTGCAAATCCCTTTGTACCTAATAATAATCCGCTGGTAGTCAAAGCAGCATTTTTGATAGCCTTTCTTCTATTCATCATATTTGATTCGTATTTGATTTTTATCTGATTGGTCTGATATTGTTATATCGAAATTAGTGATTTATCTATACAAATAGCATTTTTCTAATTCATATTTTCGTTTAACTTTGTATGGCTAAACTATTTTACAGCTATCCGTATTACACTTATTCAAAATTGATTATAAAAACTCGATAAACTCTATTGTATACTAAAAAAGCAAAGACATGTATAAAACTAAAATAGCAGGAATTGGACATTACGTCCCTGAGCAAGTGGTCACCAATGAAGATTTATCTCGACACATGGAGACGTCTGATGAATGGATTCAAGAACGCACCGGAATTAAAGAAAGACGTTATGCGAAGAAATTCGAGGAGACAACTTCTATATTAGGAGCAAAAGCCGCTAAGATTGCGATAGAGCGCGCCGGAATTACACCTGATGATGTTGATTTTATCATTTTTGCAACGTTAAGCCCTGACTACTACTTCCCTGGAAGTGGTGTTTTGATGCAACGACAATTAGGAATGAGTAAAAATGAAATTGGTGCTTTAGATATTCGTAATCAATGCTCGGGTTTTGTATATGGTTTATCGATCGCTGACCAATTTATCAAAACAGGAATGTATAAAAACATCTTATTGGTCGGTGCAGAAATGCATTCATTCGGTTTGGATTTCTCGACACGAGGTCGTGGTGTAACCGTTATTTTCGGAGATGGAGCTGGAGCAGTTATTTTGCAACCAACCGAAGAAGAAAATCAAGGAATTATGTCCACACATTTACATGCTGACGGACGTGAAGCAGAACATTTGGCTTTTATCAATCCTGGCGCTCATGGTGGCGTTCACAATCCTGAACACGACTATGGTTATCCAACAAAAGAGGAAAATGAATATGGTGGATTATTCTTAACGGACAAAATGTGGGAAGAAGGAGATTATTACCCTAATATGAACGGAAAACACGTTTTCAAATATGCCGTAACAAAATTTCCAGCGGTTATTATGGAAGCCCTACAACAAAATGGTCACACACCACAGGATTTAAAAATGTTGATTCCACATCAAGCAAATTTACGAATTAGTCAATTTGTACAAAAACGTATGAAATTACGAGATGACCAAGTGTTTAATAATATTCAAAAATATGGAAATACAACAGCTGCCTCTATTCCAATCGCTCTATCGGAAGCCTGGGAAGCTGGAAAAATTCAACGTGGCGACTTAGTTTGTTTAGCCGCTTTTGGTAGCGGATTCACTTGGGGTTCTGCACTATTGCAATGGTAATTAACTTTGATTGAGATTCAAAATTTTGAATTATAAAGCTACTATTATTCAAATTACGAAGAGAATCATTAAAGCAATTAATTATTTCAAGGAAAAAAGTAAGAGGTAACTTATCTCGTTACCTCTTACTTGTATTTTAAAACGTCGGGCAAATCACACTTTCATTTTCATAATTACCAATATACATTGCCGAAAACTCTAACGCACCTCGACCATTCGTAGCATTCGACAAGTTCGATACATTCACATCATAGCTAATCCCGAATTGTAAACCTGTGGTCTGAAAACCAACTAGAATAACCGCTGCATCTAAATTATAAGAATCTTCAATATCTGTGACTGGTCGAAACCAACCTCCAAGAATAACATTAGTATCATTATAATCACTAACCTTAAACGCCAGATTTGCACCTGTGTTAATCTCTACATGCGCCCCCTGAATGTAAGTCATGATTCTTGGCTGTAAAGAAACCTTCTCCGATACCGGTAATTGTAAACCAAAATGTCCCACAAACTTGGTGTGTAAACGACTTTCCAAACTAATATCATCATCTAATTGATAAAACGATACATCTGGACGAGTAATATGATGAACGGCAAAACCCGCATAAATCAACATTCTATCTCGTGGCGATAGCGACCATTGTAAACCCGCTGTCAAGTCGCCAAAAGCAAAACTGTTTTGCGGTAAGTTTTCACCTGTTCCTAATACATAGCCCGTACTTCCATTAAACTGGTCATTAAACGTCAAATCATCGTACGTCAAAGTCTTCTGATTAATACCGAACTGAAACCCGCCGGATAGATAATGATCTCCATATCTATCAAGCGCTTTATGAAATGCCCCAGAAAAAGCCATTTGATTCGTTGT
>CBFIHR010000123.1:0-9006 GCA_965662365.1 Saprospiraceae bacterium | reverse complement strand
ATCTCAATCATCGCCAAAACTTTTGTTTCATTTTTAGTAATGGTAATGATAGATTTTGATTGTACTTTTTGGTGTTGAATGGTGGAATTTTCGTAGGCTTTTTGAGCGTTTTCGAGTTCGGTTTTGTTGAGGTTATACGGTTTTAGCGGTTCGTTGGTACAGGCGAAAAACAGGATAAAAACTAAAAATATAATAAGTTGTGATTTCATTTAATCGATTTTAGAAAAAATATTAAAATTACAAAGAAGCTTACTATTCCCAGCGTCCATTATTCCCTTTCACTAACGGCAACGCAAAAACGAAATAATAAGCGACATACAAAATATCCATAATTGGCAACCAAACTGTCATGTCTTTTTCATCAAAACGATGAGCGATTTTTCTAAAAATAACCATCATAACAAACCAGCGTAAGGTAACTGCAAAGATGATAAATGATTGATAAACAGGATGAAATAAGGCAATGATTGCAAATATGTATAACCAAAAATGCGATTGTGCCAAAATGCCTAATAAGATTTGATGATGGAATTTGTAATGCCAACTGGTACTAATATGTCTTGACTTTTGATGGTAAAATTGCGGGAAAGTTTCCTTTGGTTCACAGTAAATAAAACTATCGGGATGCAAAACAATGGCTAAATTTTCTTTATTAGCGACTTCACTTACAAACAAATCATCATCGCCCGAAGCAACGTGTGCGTGTTTCTTGAAGCCATTTGATTTGAAAAATAACTCTTTTCGATAAATTAAATTGGCACCTGCACCCATATATGGCATTCCCGAAAGGGCGAAAGATAGATATTGAATCGCAATATAAATCTTGTCATAACGAAGGAATTTATTAAGGAAAGTTGGTCGTTTATCAAAGGGGACATAAGCGATTCCCATGATTTTTTGTTGCCCTAATCCGCTTACCATCGTTTTTATCCAATTCCTCGAAGTCGGGTAACAATCTGCATCCGTCAAGAGGACAATATCGTGTTTGGCCGCTTTTAGGCCTTGCGTCAGTGCAAACTTTTTACCTCGTTGCTGTCTATCAAAATCAGTTAAATGGATAACTTTAAGGTGTTTGTATTGGTTTTCAAAAGATGCTAATATCTTTGTGGAATTATCGGTCGAACGGTCGTTGACGACGATGACTTCAAAGTTTGGATAATCTTGTTCTAATATTTTGGGTAAAAATTGACGAAAATTTTCGCCTTCATTATAGCCACAAATGATAATTGAAATTGGAATATTTGAAGAGGTTACGGGTGGTAATTTAGCGAAAGCGACACGAGAAAAAATAATTATCCAATATAAAATTTGAATAATTAGACAAAGAATAAAAAAGTACAAAGCGATTGTTGTCATTCTATTAATAAGTGGTTTTGTAAAATCAGCGGACTCCTCAATGACAACAAAGCTAAAACTAATCACTAAAAACTAATCACGAATTGCTAAAAATGCACCAACCTTTCACGATTTTATATGCTCATCAAGTTGCAGAAAATCCTGTTTCGTATTATCCCGATAACTTTATTTTGGTGAATAATTTTCGGCTTCAGCTGCGTTGGTTAAAGCAATGTTTTGAGGTAATTCCGCTTTCAGAAGCCGTTAAAAGAAGTCGTCAAGGCGACGATTTAAGGAATTGTGTGTCACTGACTTTTGATGATGGTTTTCGTGCTTCGTACGATTTGATTGCACCGATGTTAAGTGATGAAAATTTATTGGCTACTTTTTTTATTAATAATAATAGTATTGATAATCAGCAGTTTATGTGGCGTACAGCCTTGTTGTATATTCAAAATAATATTTCGAATGAGCAAATTCATCATGCTTTATTAGATATAAAAGCGACTGATAAAAAGATTAATTTACGTAAGTTGAGTAATCTTTGGAGTATGAAAGAAAAGGAGATAAAATTATCGCAAATTTGGAATCGTTGCGGTTTGCCGCCAATGAAATCCGTCTTGAATAATTTAAAACCTTACATGACTTCGCAACAAATTCAGACCCTACATCAAGCAGGTTTTGAAATCGGTGGGCATACTTTTTCACATCCCTTTTGTAATGATTTAACAATTGATGAATTGCAAAAAGAAATCATCGAATCTAATGATAATTTAGAAAAAAAATTAAATATTTCAATTCGGCACTTTTCTTATCCTTTCGGAAATCGCCCGAGCGAAGACCTTGAAAATCAGTTGTTTAAAACTACAAGTTTGGAAACTATTTTAGGGATTGATTATAAGCATCACAATAAAGATAATCCACTTCAATGGAATCGAATCAAGATGGAAAATACCGTTTTTAAAACAAAATTTATGATGGGTGTTCATCGTTTTTTTGGAAAATGAGTTGGAATAAATATAGCAAAATAAATAGATAGCAGAATCTCAAAAGTTCGTAGAGAAAACGCATAACGTTTATATTTTTTTAATCAAACATCATCAATACATTAATGTTTATAAGGTTTAATATTCACAAAAAATGCACATAATTTGCTTTTTTTTGTTGAAATGTTTGAATTTTATACGCAAAGCCTTTATTTTCGTAAATATGTAACTATTTTGCATAAATGTAGTTTCATTGAATTGATTAGTCTTTAGGTTTGAGATATACATCTTTTTAATAAAAGTAACCTTGTGTTTTATTTCTCAAATCTCACATTATATAAAATAAAGGTAAATGAGTAGCATTATTACACAACGATTTATCAGATGTCATGATAAATTAAGAGAAGAAAATAGAGTTCGTTCGAGCCGACAGTTTGCGTTGTCGTTGGATTATTTGCCACAAAGTTTGAGTGAAATCTTGAAGGGTAGGAGAGATGTTACCATCGAATTATTGCGAAAAGCAGTTGATATTTATAAGATAAATCCTGTCTATATTTATACTGGTGAAGGTCCAATGTTTATGACGGAGGAAGATCATAAATCTTTCAGAGTTTTAACTATTGTGACAAACGCTTCTGACGATGAACGGATTGTTCATGTTCCTGTTCCGGCTCATGCTGGTTATGCGAGTGAACTCACCGACCCGACTTTTATTCAAGATTTACCCACGTTTTCGTTGCCGGATTATAAGTATAAAGTAGGCACACATCGTTCGTTTGATGTCGCAGGTGATAGTATGGAACCGACGCTTTTTGAAGGTGATAAAGTCATTTGTAGTTACTTAGAACCGACGCTTTGGGAAACCTCGATTAAGGACAATTACGTTTATGTTATCGTGACAAGAGGCGATGTTTTAGTTAAACGTTTGACGAATAAAATCAAAGCAGAAAAAGCTTTGACTTTGATTTCTGATAATGGTTATTATGAGCCGTTTGATATAAATATCGGTGATGTGCGAGAGATTTGGTACGTTCGAGCAAAGATTTCACCGTTTTTACCTTCGCCACAAAATATTCAAAATATGTTGCGTGATGAAGTGAAAGAGCTACAAAATACCATTAACGCTCAAAGTCGTTTGATTAATAATTTGAATACGACAATTGAAAAATTAGTGGATTTAGGACAGAAATAAATAAAAAATTGTTTGATTGTGTCGCCTTCGGCTGATTGTCTTGACGAATTAACGTGAATTTATTTTTTAAAAAGGTCAGATGTTGAAAAATGTCTGACCTTTTCAATTTATAGCAGATTCGTCGAAATTCGTAGAAAAACAACTTTGGTTTATTCAATATGTTGTAAATTGAAAATTGTTTGAAAAAATCTAAAAGATGGATTGATTAAAGCGATGAAAGTTGTTAAAATACAAAAAAGAGATAAGTCGAGGTACAAGTCAAGTAAATCTTTAGGTGATATTGGATTATCAAAGTTGACATTACATAAGTTAGATTGGTTAGAATGGTTGACAATTGGTTTATCTATTTGGTTTGTACTTTATCCGTATCCTTCTTATAAGTTATTATTAATCATTTTATTAATTATTCCAATCTTTGGCATTTTACTTAATGGTTTGGATAAGCCGAGTTTGGCATCATTAGTTGAGATTAAGTTGGATAATAAAAAGCGAACGGTTTATGATGTTGCTGATTTTATCAATGTTGCTGCATGGGCAATACTAATTCGATTGCTTTGGGATTATAAATTTGATGATTTTTACAGTTGGATTATTCCAGGAATCGCAGGAAGCTTTTTTACTTTAGCGGTTTTGTTTTCTACACACAAGCTGATAACAGAAAATTATCAAGATAAGATTTGGATTTATGCTTCTGTAATTTTAAATATAATCTTGTATAGTTTTGCAGGAGTTTATGCGATTAATTGTGCTTTTGATAATTCAAAACCTGAAAATTATACAACAACAGTATTAGTTAAAACCATAGATAAATATCGATATAGAGGTCGAGATAGAACAAACTATGAGGTAACAATTACACCTTGGGGAAGATACAAGGAACATCAAATAGTAGCTACTAATGCATCTTATTATAATAGTATAAAAGAAGGTGATAGAATAAATATTACATTGAAAAATGGATTATTAGGAATTCCTTTTATTGATAGAAAAGAAAATCCTTTGTACAAATAATAATCAAAATGATAATAACAGGAACAGTAATACGAAAAAATATTGCAGGTGGATTTTGGGCGATTATCGGTGATGATGGTCAACAATGGCGACCAACGAACCTACCGAAATCGTTACAAAAAGACGGCAAAATCGTCACAGTAAACGCTCGACTCGCAGAGGAAGATATGTCTATTTTTATGTGGGGAACAGCGATTGAAATAATTTAATAATTCAATAATAAAACAATGTTAATATATATTTATGCTATTAGTTTTATCGTCAGTTTGAGTGGCTTGATTGGCTGGTTTTATGCAGAAGAACATGCTAAACGGACGAAAGCGTTTAGCACTATTTTTTTAGGTGGATTTTTTGTGTATCTGTTTTCTTTAGCATTTGCAGAAGTCGCCTTTGAACAGAAACTCTGGGTGCTTTTCAGAGATTTAATTGTCTTGGGATTGACTTCGCAGTTTTTTTCTTTTTTTAAGAAAAACAAAGCGGTTTTCTTTGGGCTTTTAGCGATTTTGTATGGTTTTATTGGTGCAAAATACTTTAGTTTTTTAACTAATTCATTGAACGAAAAATCTAAAACGGAAACGACTGAAAATAATTCAACGATCGCAGCATTAGCCGACAATGGAGAATTATTAGTCGAAGTAAAAGATGGTGAACAAATAATTGATTTACAATCAATTATTGAAAAATACAATTTGAAGTATCAAATTGCATTTCCTCAGATAGAAAATTCTGATATTACAGATTTGGACGATTATTATTTAATTAATATTCCTGATGAATGGGAAGGAAAACGAAGTGTAATTGTTCGAGCATTAAATGAAAGTGGTTTAGTAGATTGGGTTGAAAACAATGAAGTATTGAATGTTTCGCCGATGCGTTCAAATCCTACAAAAATCAATCGTCCGAGTTATGGTGTAAATGATCCTGGTTTAGGTAATGTTTGGGGATTTGATAAAATGCAGATGTCGAAATTGTATCAAACAATTCAAACAAAAAAACTAAAACCTAAAAAGAAAGCGTTAGTGGTGATTTTGGATACGGGCGTTGATGCTGACCATGAAGATATTAAAGGGAATTATAAAAAAATTCGTGCAAAATACGGTATTGATCAGCACGGTCACGGAACGCATTGTGCAGGGATCGCTGCTGCTGTTTCTAATAATAAAATCGGCATAGCGTCTTTTGCTCCAAATAATGGGTTTTATAAAGTGTCTTCGATTCAAGTTTTATCAAGTAGCGGTTCGGGAACGCAGCAAGGCATTATAAAAGGAATTATTGAAGCGGCAGATAATGGTGGTGATGTTTTGTCTTTGTCGTTGGGTGGACGCTCGACAGATAGCAAACAACGGGCGTACAAAAAAGCGGTGGATTATGCTCGCTCAAAAGGTTGTATCGTTGTCGTTGCTGCAGGAAACAGTAATATGAACGCCAAAGATTACGCCCCTGCAAATACGCCTGGCGTGATTACGGTCAGTGCGGTTGATGAAGTTCTAAATAAAGCGACTTTTTCGAATACTATTCAAGATTTGAAAATGGGCATCGCTGCTCCTGGTGTCAATGTTTATTCTACAATTCCGAATAATGGCTATGATGCTTGGAACGGAACATCGATGGCAACGCCTTATGTTGCAGGTTTGTTAGGGTTGATGAAGTCGATAAATCCGGATTTGACCACAGAAGAAGCCTATGAAGTTTTGAAGTCAACTGGGATTGATTCGGGGAGTACAGAATTAACAGGTAAGTTTATTCAACCACAAAAAGCGTTAGAATCAATTTTAAAATAAGTATTTAGAAAGGTTAAATTGCTGGATATTGTAGTTTTGCGACTGTTTCAATATTCATCATATGTAACTTTATATAATTTATTTCGTTTACATGGACTTCTAATTTTATTTAAAACAAAAAACTAGCTAATGTTTGTTAAAGTTTTATTATTAGGTATTGTATTAGTGGCGTTGGCTTTTACATTAAAAGCAGCCTTTAAACCTCAAAAAAAACGTACTACAAATAAGTATTTGTAGTCGTTTGTAGAACGAAACAAAATGAATTTTCATTAAAAGGCTTGGCGATGACGTCAAGCCTTTTTGGTTGTTAGCATCGTGGACAACTTTTTGGGTAGAGGTGCTACATTGATATCATGATTAATTAATCTTGTCTAAAGATTGGTGATGCCCAAGATTATCAACGTACTTTAGCAGCGATTTATGTCAAAAAAATGTTAATGACGATGATAGTGCACTTTACAATTTTTTATTAAAACCCTTATTATTGATGACAAATAAACACAAAAGACTATACTTGGTGATGACATTTTTATGTTATGCGCTAATGGGTGTAGCACAAGAAAAATTTACAATTAGTGGTTATATTGAAGATGCTGCAACTGGCGAAAAACTTATCGGAGCAAATGTGTTTGACCCGAATAGTAGCAGCGGAACAACCAGTAATACTTTCGGATTTTATAGTTTGACTTTACCCAAAGATTCGGTTTACTTGGCCGTTTCGTATATTGGTTATCAAACCAGTTATTTTCGATTGTATTTGGATAAAGATATGGCGATCAATATTCAATTGGCAGACGGGACGCAGTTAGAGGAAATCGTCGTCACCGCAGAGCAAGGCGAACGCATCGAAGACCGTGTGCAGATGAGTCAAATTGAAGTTCCGATTAAGCAAATTCAAAAATTGCCAGCTTTATTAGGCGAAGTTGATATTTTAAAAACTTTACAATTATTGCCAGGCGTTCAATCGGGCGGTGAAGGTACAAGCGGCTTGTATGTTCGTGGCGGTTCACCAGACCAAAACTTGATTTTATTAGATGGTGTACCTGTATATAATGTCTCGCATTTATTTGGGTTTTTCTCTGTTTTCAATGCCGATGCTATTAAAAGTGTAACCTTGACGAAAGGTGGTTTTCCGGCTCGTTATGGTGGGCGGTTGTCTTCTGTATTGGAAATCAATATGAAAGAAGGTAACATGAAAGAGTTTAAAGGCGAAGGAGCAATCGGAACGGTTTTCTCCAAATTGACGCTCGAAGGACCAATTATTAAAGACAAAACTTCTTTTATCGTTTCTGGGCGTCGAACGTATGTTGATGCTTTGGCAGGTCCTTTTATCACAGCAGGTTTGGCTGCTCAAAATATTGATGCAGATATTGATTTATATTTTTATGACTTGAATGCTAAAATTAATCATAAGTTTTCGGATAAAGATAGATTGTACTTATCAGCTTATTTAGGTGATGATATTTTTAGAACGACTTTCAAGGAAGACCTTCGAGAACAAGGCGGATTTACGACGACTGCGGGTTTAGATTGGGGAAATATTACGTCTGCAATGCGTTGGAATCGTATGTGGAATAACAAATTATTCAGTAACACAACGGTTACATATAGCCGCTATAAGTTTAATACAGGTTTTGGTTTTGAACAAATTGATGTCGTTGATAATGGTAGTTTAGAACGTACAGCAGCAGCACTTGAATATATTTCAGGTATTGAGGATTATGCGGGTAAAATTGATTTTGATTACATACCGAATCCAAATCATTACATTCGCTTTGGTGCAGGAATAACGAATCACACGTTTACACCGGGTGTTTCTCAGGTGAATTTGACGTCAGGGCCAATTGACACGACGTTTAATACAGGGTCGCAAGATACCCGTGCGAATGAGTTTGCCTTATATGTAGAAGATGATTTGAAGATCGGTACAAAGTTTCAAGCAAATATTGGTTTGCATACTTCTGCTTTTGCAGTAGATGGCAAAACTTACTTTTCGGCTCAACCTCGTTTAGGAATGTTGTATCATTTGCCAAATGATTTTTCTTTGAAAGGCTCATTTGCGACTATGACACAATTTATTCATTTATTGACAAATGAAGGTTTAGGCTTGCCGACTGACTTATGGGTGCCGACGACTAAGGAGATTGTACCCGAACAATCTTGGCAAACAGGAATCGGAATTGCTAAAACATTCAAAGAGGTGTTTGAGGTGTCGATTGAGGGATATTATAAAGAAATGAAAAATTTGGTTTCCTATGTTGAAGGGGCTTCATTTATTGATGAGCCTGGTGCCGCAGAGGAAAGCTGGGAAACTCGTGTGACACAAGGTGATGGAACATCTTACGGTGCAGAGTTTTTCTTACAAAAGAAAACTGGCGATTTTACAGGTTGGATAGGTTATACTTTAGCTTGGACTAATCGGCAGTTTGATGATATAAATGGTGGTGAGCCTTATCCATTCAAATACGATAGACGACATGATTTATCTATTGTTTTGGCGTATGATATCACAGATAAGATTAGTGCTTCGGCAGTTTGGGTCTATGGTTCAGGGAATGCGATAACGCTCCCCGAATCTCGTCATAATGCCTTTTATCCTTCACAGTTTCCGGATCAGCTCAGTCCTTATTGGCAAACACAGGTAGAACGTGCAACTTCTAAAAATGGATTTAGAATGGATGCTTATCATCGTTTAGACGTT
>CBFIHR010000122.1:1704-9482 GCA_965662365.1 Saprospiraceae bacterium | reverse complement strand
TGTTTTTATATAAATACAATTTAATGTTTTTACAGGAATTCATATAACTGTAATAATGCATAAACATAAATCCATTATCTCATTTTTATGTATAAACAGTTTTTTGTTTTCACACTTTGCTGTATAAATGTAAACCTGTGTTAACAGTAATACAAAATTACAAAAAAATATTTATACAAAAAAATGTATTGACAAAATAACATTTTAGCAGGAAAATAGATAATTGTTTTCCTGTTGAAATGTTATTCTGTCAATACAAAAAACCATTAAAATGTATTTCAGTAAATACATTTTAATGGTAAATTTTTGATCTGAATAAAAAGAATTGTTTTTTTACATAAATACATTTTTACTGAAATACATTTTAATGGTTAGGCGAAGTCACGGATAATATAGCAGAAGATTAGCAGAGAAGTCAAAACGGATGAGTCCTTTACCCTAAAACCGTACAAAAAAATCAAACCTAAATAACTTAGAAAAATCAGACCTAAATTTGCGAGTTTGTTTTTAGATAAAAAATATCATAATGCTAAAAGAAATTGATTATTCAGCTAAATAAAGTGGATTTAAGCGTATTTTACGAGAAAAAGGTACAACGATGCTTATTTTTATAAATAATGGCTTAAATCACTTTTTTGTTTCATAGTACTTTTGGGAAATCTGTTATTTTATCCTATAAAACCGTACAAAAATATCACCTGCGGAATTTTTATAATTTTTTTAATCTCTGGAATACTTAAAATAAAAATTTTATGAAAACACTTGATTTTTCTTTTAAGTATTTATAAATAATTATTTCATAGTTTATTATTTAGGATGCCCATAACTTATTGAAAATCAGATATTTAAAAAACTTAAACCGTACAAAAATATCGGTAAACCGTACAAAAATATCAGTAAACCGTACAAAAATATCAACAAACCCGTACAAAAATATCAATAACCCGTACAAAAATATCAAGATGTGGGAAAAGTTATGGGTTTGATATTTTTGTACGGGTTTCAAACGGAAAAAAGCTCTTTTTTTACCTGAAAAAACAAGCAAACCGTACAGGAATATCAATAAACCGTACAAAAATATCAAGATTTAATATACATCAATACTTTAATTGTTGAATATTAAATACCTGAAAATCAAATAATTATTAGTTTACCCGTATAATATTATTACTGAAAGTAGTTGTTGTTGATAATAAACCGTACAAAAATATCAATAGAAAGGCTAAATTGGTCTTAATTACTAAAAGCGTAAAATTTTAAAAGTTAAAAATTACGGTTTTGTTTTGTTGAAATATTAAATTTGTGATAGTTATAGAAGAGGGCGTTAGTCTTACTTTAACAATAAAGAATGATTTTAGTAAATCAATAGCTATTTTGGTACGGGAAAGTGGTATTTCTGTACAATAATCGGATTTAAAAATTGAACTATGGCAATTGTAAAAGCCAATCGGCTAATTGAAACAAGTTACAAATTAGGTAGTCGGGAACAGTTTTTTGTATTGTATTTGATTGCTCAAATATCACAAGAAGATGCGGATTTTAGTAAATATCAAATGCACTATTCAGATGTTTCAAAAATATTAAATTTCGATGGACGACGACGAATTGCCAATAAGTCAGATGTTTTTAAGTTGATGAATAACCTAAACAACAACCCGATTCGCTTTACCGATGGTGATGAAGATGTACAATCTGTCTGGATAACGGAACTCCGAAGTAACCGAAAAACGGGGGTTTTAACCTTTACTTTTCCTAACTCTTTAAAGGATTATTTGCTACAATTACGGCAGCATTTTACACAATATAACATACATAATATTGTCTATTTGAACGGACACAGTACAAGAATATATGAGATTTTGAAGCGTTACGAGTTCAAAAAAGAGGTTGTATTAACAATTGAAAAACTTAAATTTTTCTTAGGAATAGCCAATAAATACCCTGAATTTTATGAATTTAAACGACGTGTTTTAAAACCTGCACAAGAAGAATTATTAAAATATACCGATTTAAGTTTTACTTATAAGCCAGTAAAAAAGGACGGTAAAAAGGTCATTTCGTTGTTATTCGTAATCAATAAGAACGTACCAGAGGAACAACCTGAGGCTTTGAAATTATTAGATGAAGTGAATTTTGTAAAGGGACAAGGCGTAGCGAATGAAAAAATAAAGCCAACTCAAAGACCTAATAAATATATTCATTTGACTTTTGCACAGCAGAAGGCTTTTCACTTCTTGGAGGAAAAGAATATCAACAAAACTTTTATTGTTACCAAAATATTAGAACACCCGAAATTGAAATACGAAGTTGTAAAAGGGTATGAAGATATTTATATAAAATATATTTGGGCGTTTTTCAAAGAAAAAACTCGTTCAAAAAACTTGGCAGGAACGTTTGTAAACTGGTGGAAAAATGAACGGTTAACGGACGAAAATTTACACGCAAAACATTGTGAATTATTAGTGCAACATCAAAAAAACTTAAATTTGGAAGAATTAGATAATCGGAACTTGGCCAAAACGATGTTTGCGGATGATTTTTTAAAATTAATTGAGGAACGTAAGCATCAACCCAAAAACGATATTTTATCAATAAAGGTTACGGCACAAAAATCAAAAAAAGCGATTCCGTTATCAGATTTGATGGCTACAAATGAAAAGGAAATTGATACTAAAAGATATTTTAATTTTGAATCGTTTAAGCATCATTATGGCAAACAATTCAATATTTTTATGGATAAAGTTATCATTGATTATAAATCAACGATTGAGTCCACAGGTCAAACTTTTGATTTTAATAAATACTCCAAAGCAATTGAGCAAAGTGTAAAAGTACTTTGTGAAGAATGGTGGAAACAAAATCTAAATAACTAATTTTTTTTGATTAAGAATGGCAAAAAAGAATCGACAATTTGAGGTTAATGGGAGTCCTATTAATCTTTATTCCTTTAATAACGATGATTATATTTCATTGACGGATATTGCAAAACGGGCAGATGATGAGCCTCGATTTGTGTTGAGAAATTGGTTGAGTACCCAGAAAACGATTGCTTATTTGGGCGAATGGGAAACGATTCATAACCTCGATTTTAACCGTGCGGGATTCCGCACGGTTAAAGATGAGTTTTTTGAAAGACCATATTCTTTGACTCCGACAAAGTGGATTAAATCCACCAACGCAAAGGGAATTGTTTCAAAATCAGGTCGTTATAATGGCGGAACGTATGCCCACAAAGATATTGCGATTAATTTTTGTTATTGGTTAAGTCCTACTTTTCAAATTTATTTAATCAAAGAATTTCAGCGATTAAAAGAAATAGAAGCGAAGGAAAGACACGATGTTTTAGAATGGGATGTCAAGCGTTTGCTATCAAAGGTGAATTACAAAATCCAAACTGATGCGATTAAGAAAAACTTAATTCCATCAAATATTAAATCAGGTATAAAAGGTTACTATTACGCATCAGAAGCAGATTTACTGAATATGGCGATGTTTGGAATGACTGCGAAAGAGTGGAAAAATATCAATCCAAAATTGAAAGGTAACCTTCGAGATAATGCAACACATGAGCAACTATTGGTTTTGGCTAATTTAGAAACCCATAATGCAGAATTTATAAAAGAAGGATTAAGTCAGGAAGAACGTTTGGAAAGACTTAATGAAATTGCGATTTATCAAATGCAATTATTGATTAATATTGAAATATAAAAAAAAGGGGGTGCAGTCCAAATTATCGCAATTAAAGGTAGGGCGGACATTCCTGTCCGTCGTAAATATTGACTGCGGACAGGAATGTCCGCTCTACGTTATAAGCAAAACGACAATTTGGACTGCACCCAAAAAAGGTACTGTTTACAAGTGTTTACAAATGTAAACAATACCTTTTTTCACAATAACCAATTATCCAACTTCTCCCAAATTTTGATTTAATCCACTTTCTATTTCAAATTTTTCCAAGCTCGGCTGACCATTTTTAATTTTCACAATCGCTTCCCAAGATTTCGCTTTCAATGTTGGATTTTTCAATTTATCAAATCGTAATAACGATGGTGTTTTGGAATCTACCCAAACATTAAAACCTTCAAATAACAATACATTAATATGTTGTTGTGCCGTTGCCATTCGGTTTTGAACAGTTGCAGGTTTACGACTTTCATCAAATGCACGTCTAAAAGATTGTCGAGCATTTCTGACGTGTTTTTCGTAAGGAAAAAATTGATGTTTTAATTGTAAAATCGTTCCCCTTTCCTTTTCCGATTTTATTTCAGTAGGTTTTTTTGAAACTATTTTTTCTGTTTCAGATTGAAACCTTTGATCCTCAAAAGTTTCTGCTTTTTGGGTTTCTGACTCATTATCTGGCGTTTCCGTATTCTTATCTTGATTTTCGGTTTCAGGTTTTGGCTTCTTTTTCCTCGGCTTTTCAATTGTACCTCCACCTTGTGCGAATTTCAGATATAATTCAAAACCCCAAATAATCAAAAACGACAAAATATTAATACCGACATTCGCACCCATAGCGATTAATCCAAATAAGGCTAATTTATCTTGTTTACGCTCGTTTTCGGCAATGGTCGCATTGACATCATTAATTTTGGATTGTTCGGCCAAAACGATGGTTTTGCCGTGTCGTTTACGGGCATCTGCTAAATCCGTTTTCTCTTGTTTAAGAAGATTTGCAAGGCTATTATTTAGCGTAATTAATTGCCGTTGTCCTTTGATAATGGCTTCTCGATGTTCCCACGGTGCATCGACTTTGTTTACATAAGTGTTTACAATTTTTTGCTTTTGTGTAATCATCTTTTCAACTTTTGAAATCTGCGTTTTGACCTCACTTTGTGCTGTTTTTGATTCACTTTTAATACTTTGAATTTCTGCCATGTTTTTGGCTTCTTTCGATTTGATTAATTCATCATTGTAAACTTTATCTTTTTCTAAAGATTGAGTGCGAAGGGTAGGAGAGAAGCTCTCAATAGCATGAACGCTGCCTTTTTTACTCAAAAATATCGTAGAATACAACGAACCGCCAGTAAACATCAACGTGACCAATAACATCATTCCATACGCTAAACTGCGATAAAATAAACCTCGAAATAAATTTTTGGCCGTAATTGTAGCCGATTCGCCCAACATCACTTGAATAATAATCGCACCGATAAACGCAACGGTGATACTTTGCCAAGTTGATTCACGAGCTGCGTAAACCAAACCGTAAATCACAAATCCATCGGCAAAACAACCCAAAACCCGAAGCGGATAACCAATGACGTAATAGACGATAAACCAAAAAGGAGCGTAAAGTTTTTGAAAATTATAGGATGTGTCGGCTTCGACTTTTTCCTGCATGAAAGTTTCTATATTGACCATGATTGATGTTTTTTTCTGTAGGTACAACCTACAGTTACTCGTATTCAACCCTGTCTGCAACAGGCAGGCTTTCCAAGGTTGTGAGTTGTGATGAAAAATTGAAAATTTTGATATGATTTTTAGACTTCGTATTTAAAAACCAAACTCTTTTCCGTCATTCCTGCGTAGGCAGGAATCTCCCAAGTATTTGAAACTCAAACCTCGTAAAGTTCAGATTTAGTTTTCTGACGGATTAGGGGATTCCTGCCTACGCAGGAATGACGGACTTTTTCTGAGTTTTTAGATGATGACTTTCGCTGAGTTTTCTTGCTATTCCTTTTAGCATAAAACCACGTCAATTGCCCAGCTTTTCGACCTCGTTCTACCAAACTTTTCGCATTTTCAATGTCTTGAATCCAAGTGTTTACAGCGGCTTGATTCGCATCATCAAGGAAGTTTAACGCATTTTCATAAATGGCTAAATGCGTTTCTACCAATTGTAAACAGCGGTAAACATGAGCTTCGTTATCACATTGTTGTCCATAGATTTTATTCAAAATGGCATCCGTTTTCGGTATCAAAACCGCAACTTGTTTACGGACTTTTTTGGGTGCAGCGGTTTGTTGTTCAATGTAATTCACCAAAGCGTTTTTATTCAAATTGGCATGAAACCAATTAAAAAAGTGGCGTTTTATGGCTGCGATGTTGGCGTAAGTTGTGCCGTTCGAAATAGAAGTTTGGCCAAAGTGCTTTAATAGCAAATCAAATTTTGGAGCAGTCAATATTTCGCATATGCCGACTGGTTGACAAATATCTTTTCCTACGAATTATTTTTTCCAAACGTCGTCTTTTTCTAAAAAGGGTAGGAGAGGAGCGGCCGTTTGATTTTCCGTAGCGGCTGCTTCAGCTGCCGTTTGTGAAGATATTGCGGCAGCTGAAGCAGCCGCTACTTTACTTTTATTTTTTAAAAAATCATCACCATCAGCCTTTTGTTGTTGCTGTATTATAGTATTACTATGTTTAGTATTACTACTATTAGTATTACTTGGTGTCATGGTTTTTGGTCGGTCGGGTTTGTCGACAGACAGGTTTTCTGTAGGTCGGGAAATTGGTTCGTCGGTTTTTTCTGTTTGAACTCTCCCCCAGCCCCTCTCTTTCAAGAGAGGGGAGCCAGACGACAGTACTCGATTCTTAGAACTTTTGGAATCTGTCGTCTGGCTCCCTTCCTTTTTAAGGGAAGGGCTGGGGATGGGTTCAGCACACAATTGATAAACTGTACCTTCAAATTTTCCTGTTTCGTTGTTCCAGACTTTCACCAATTCCAAATAACCAAATTCCTTTAGTTCCTTGAATCCTGTACGCACGGAATGTTTTCCATCGGAATCCGAACGCTCGATAATTTCATCAATATAAATTTTCCAATCTTTTGGACGAGAGAGTAGAAGGGCTAATATTCCTCTCGCTTTGAAACTCAATCTTTGGTCTAACAGAATATCGTTAGCAATTTGAGTAAAACTCGCTGTTTTTGCCTTTGTTTCGGGCATTACGGTTTCTTCTTGCCGTTTTGACGGCAATTCGTTACTTTTGCTCATGGTAATTAAGTTTATCAAGGAATGGTGTTCGACCGTCCAAAGTAGAAACACCATTCCTATTTTTTTATAAAAATTAATTTCAAAAACAAATATATACAAATTTAGAGATTATATACAAAAAATTAGATAACATCTTATTTATAAAAATACATGACAGATATTCATATTCGTTTCAAAAAGTTTCTACAACATAAAGGATTAAGTCAATTAGAATTTTCTCAAACCACTGGATATGGAGAAAAAAGCCTTTCTAATTTTTTGACTGGCAGAGTTAAATATCCTAAAATAGATTTGATTGATGCAGTTATTAGAAATTTCCCTGAACTTAATTTAACTTGGTTATTTACTGGAGAAGGTGAAATGTTCACTGACGAAACGCCTATTTTATCAGAAGAATTTAGAAATGAATTAGAAAATTTACGCATAGAAAATTCTAAATTGAAAGATAAGATTATTGAGTTGTTGGAGAAGTCTTGAGGGTTGGAAAGGTAAACATTACGAAAGTTTGAAATTTCCGTAATGTTGATTAGAGTAGTCAAATTATAAATATCGTAATGTATAATTCGCTCTGATTTACAATTATTTATAAAATTCTGAGTTAAAAACCGAAATTCAATCACTTCTGATTATCAGAAACTTACACTTTATAAAAGTTATAATTTGACTACTCTATTATACTCATTAGGAGCATTTCTTTTCAAAATAACGATTTGTGATAGGTTATAAAAATATTTTTTTACCCAAAACCAACTATTGAAAAATTAGTGCTTTTGAATATTACTATTTGGTAAGGATAATTCAAGAATAGATGAACCATAGTCGGTGAATCCAATAGGAGTAAAA
>CBFIHR010000122.1:0-1694 GCA_965662365.1 Saprospiraceae bacterium | reverse complement strand
CATGTATAATCTATTGTTAATTAGTTTTTTAAAAATTTAAATCATAAATATATTTGATTTAAAAAAAATACACCATTGACAAAATGAATAAAAAGTTAATATCTTTACACCGTCAAATGTATTAAAGAATAATTGACAAATGCAAAACTTTAAGTAAAAAATGCTTTATCATAAAAACTCCATACTTCACCAGCTATTCTCGGTTTAAAATTTTTTATATATGATTTTGTAACTGACTGATAATTAATAGATTACGAATTAGCGTTTACAGAGTGAATTTTTATCAAAAGATAGAACAAATGTCAATTGATAGTTTTGAATAACTATATGATTAATAAATCACGTTTTCTGACCTAAATCTGGTCGAAAACTGACCAAAAGCTATTCTTAGATGATTTACTTAAATTATTCTTTTTTAGAAAGAAAATAACAATAAAGTCTAATTATTTGATTGTCAATTGATTACACCAACATATATGTAAATTTTTAAACCGAGAATAGCTGGCTTTAAGCACTTTTGAAAAAGTTGTTTTCCATATCCTTTTGCTCTGTGAGAAGGCAATATAAAAAAACGCCTTATTTCAGCACGAAGAGTTGTTTTCTCCTCTAAGTAACGAGTAAATAATAACTTGAACATTTATACTTTTTATTTTTCCCAATAACTTCCTTAAAAAATGACTCCATAACTTGGCTATGCAGTAATTTTTTAAGTCGTTCTTGAAAAAACTAAATACGCCTAAATGTCCAACTTATTATTTGCTCGTTACTAAAGCAATTGTTCCTACAATTTCATTTTCAACTTTACAAATCCATAAATATCGGTGTTTTTCAGGGCGATAATGAGCTAATAAATCTTCTAAGTCAGAACCAAAAGCGTTTTCATAAGAGTCAAATTCTTTTAATACTTCTACCATTACATGTAATGCTTTTAAAGCATTTTCGTTAGTCTCACAGCGTTTTATAATATATTTTTCTTGTAATTCCATTATAGCTCAAAATTATTTCATATCACGAATCTATATTATTAATTGAGAATAATTATTGTTAAAAGCACTCAATTTACTAAAATAAGGTAAATGATTCAAACTGCTCAAATTTGACTTTTTGATTAACAAAATGATTATTTAATTTATACAAATAAATCCATGTTAATTTGGATTAATACATTTAAATCTGAATTAATTTATACGTGTAATGAAATTGAAAAATATTTAATTCAATTCTAAAAGTGGTTCGATTAAGTCTAAGTAAGTGTGAACTGTTAAGTGTTAAGTGTTAAGTTTCAATTCCAAAAGTGGTTCGATTAAGTCTAAGTAAGTGTGAACTGTTAAGTGTTAAGTGTTAAGTTTCAATTCCAAAAGTGGTTCGATTAAGTCATTGGTTGTTTATTGGTTAATTTACGAACATCAAAGTTTCAATTCCAAAAGTGGTTCGATTAAGTCTTTTGATCTTATTTAAAATAATTTGATAAAATATTGTTTCAATTCCAAAAGTGGTTCGATTAAGTCCGGAAGAATTTTGTAATATTAAATTCATCAATACAGGTTTCAATTCCAAAAGTGGTTCGATTAAGTCAAGGTTTGTAGGTAAAACTACAAACCTTTTTTTTGTGTTTCAATTCCAAAAGTGGTTCGATTAAGTCAATATTTAATTCAGTTAGCGGACTAATACAAATAGAGTTTCAATTCCAAAAG
>CBFIHR010000121.1:0-9526 GCA_965662365.1 Saprospiraceae bacterium | reverse complement strand
TCATTCTTCACATTTTATAAAAATGATATCCGGCTCTATATGATTTAGGTTGGTAGTTTTACGTTTACTAAACTTTAAAAGTACGTTGGTTTTAGTAACTTTCAAAATGGAACAAAAAAAATAATAACCAACTCAAATCATATAAAGTCTGATACTTATTTGATCATATACTACTAATCAAAAATACACTTTTTATTTTTTAACAAACAATTATTACAATAATAATAGTTGCTATAGCAACATTAATTAAATATTTTGTATTTTTGCGGCATACTAACAAAATGCAGATTACAATTTGGTTAAAGTTTAATAACTTTTATAAAAGTTTTGTTTTGACTAAAGAAGTCGTTTAACCATATTACATTTCACTAACAAAAAAATGCTATGCCAATGTCTAACTTTGAGTTAGTCTTACCCAAGCTTGGAGAAAGTATCACCGACGCAACTATTATTTCTTGGTTAAAAAATGTCGGTGATACCATCGAAGAAGATGAACCAATTTGCGAAATTGCAACGGATAAAGTAGATTCTGAAGTTCCATCACCTGTAAATGGAACAATTATAGAAATTCTTTACGAAGCCGATGACGTTGTTGACGTAGGAAAAGTCATTGCACGTATTGCAACGGAAGCAACGAATGATGTCACCGTACAATCTACCGCTCCTGATACAACCACAAAAACTACGATTACTGAATCTGAAAAAGCAGAAGTCGGAAATCGGAAATCGGAAATCGAATTACGCCCAAGTGTTTCCAATCGCTTCTATTCACCTTTAGCACGTTCTATTGCAGAGGAGGAGAATCTAAGCGTTGAAGAAATGGAAAATATCAATGGAACTGGCGAAAACGGCAGAGTTAAAAAAAGCGATATTCTTAATTATTTAAAAAATCGCTCACAAACAACTCCTGTTTCAGTAAGTAATAAACAGCCGGCAGTAAGCAATAAGCAACCAGAAATTAAGAAAGTTGAAAATTCATCAACCGCCAACGAAAACGTCGAAATTATCCAAATGGACAGAATGCGGAAGATGATCGCTAAACATATGGTGGACTCTAAACGCATTTCACCACACGTTACCTCGTTTGTCGAGGTCGATATGACGAATGTTGTAAATTGGAGAAACAAAAACAAAAAGGCATTTTTAGCAAAATACGGTACAAAAATTACGTTTACACCAATATTCGTAGAAGCCGTCACCAAAGCTATCAAAGATTTTCCTGCAATCAATGCCTCTGTCGATGGCGATAATGTAATCATCAAAAAAGATATTAATATTGGAATCGCTGCCGCTTTGCCAAGCGGTAACTTGATTGTTCCCGTTATTAAAAATGCTGATTACTTAAACCTACAAGGCATCGCAAAACAGACCAATAACTTAGTTGATAAAGCCCGAAATAATAAGCTAAAGCCTGACGATATTCAAGGTGGCACTTATACCATTTCTAATGTCGGTACATTCGGCAATATCATGGGAACACCGATTATTAATCAGCCACAAGTTGCAATTTTGGCGACTGGTGTAATTCAGAAAAAACCTGCGGTTGTCGAAACAGAATATGGTGATGTGATTGCAATTCGTCACAAAATGTTTCTATCACATTCTTACGACCATAGAGTTGTTGACGGCTTTCTAGGCGGTTCGTTTCTGAGACGAGTAGCGGATTATTTGGAAGCTTTTGATGTAAATCGTCCTTTGTAAAAAAGATATGAGATTTGAGAGATGAGATACGAGATGTAATAATTTCGTATCTAAAAATCTCACATCTTATATTTAACACCTAATAAAATGATTGACTACCAACCAACAATCGATACAGAAATTCTCCTAAAAGCATTTCGCTTAATGTGCGAAGCGAAAACGATGACTGAAGTCTATGAAGCGAATTTCAAATTGGTTTCAAAGTACGTTCATGCGACTTCACGAGGTCATGAAGCGATCCAGATTGCAACAGGTTTGCAGTTGTTACCACAAGATTATGCGTTTCCGTATTACCGGGACGATTCGATGTTGCTGTCTATCGGAATGCGACCGTTTGACTTGATGTTGCAAGTGTTGGCAAAGAAAAATGATCCATTTTCTGGTGGTCGAACGTATTATTCACATCCAAGTCTAAAGGACGACGACAAACCCAAAATTCCACATCAATCATCTGCAACTGGTATGCAAGCTATTCCTGCGACTGGTGCGGCGATGGGTTTTCAGTATAAAGAACAGGTTGGTTTAAGTGAGGATTTTGATGGTCAAAATCCAGTGGTTTTGTGTTCGTTAGGTGATGCTTGTATTACCGAAGGTGAAGTGGCGGAAGCCTTCCAAATGGCAGCTTTAAAACAATTGCCAATTTTGTATTTGGTTCAAGATAACGAATGGGATATTTCAGCTCATGCTTCGGAAATTCGAGCGCAAGATGCTACTGGTTATGCACAAGGTTTTCATGGAATTGAAGTGCGAACGATAAACGGTTCGGACTTTATTGAATGTTATGAAACGATACAAGAAGTGTTGCAAATTATTCGTGAGGAACGTCGGCCTTTTCTGGTTCATGCGAAAGTTCCTTTATTGAATCACCATACCTCTGGTGTTCGCATGGAATGGTATCGGGACGATTTAGATGAGCAGCGGCTGCGTGATCCTTATCCTGTTTTAAGAAATCAATTATTAGAAAGAGGTATTTCGTTGGAAAATATTGAGCAAATTGAAGCCGAAACTTTAATAAAAATTGAACAACATTTGCACGATGCGTTAGCTGAAGAAGATCCAAAACCCGAAGACTTATTCACACACGACTTCGCTCCTACTCCGATTACCGAAGAACAGGGCGATCGTTCGCCGAAAGGCAATGAAGAAAAAGTCATGGTCGATTGTGCATTATTGGCGGTAGAGGAAATTATGCGAACGCACAAAGAATCCTTGTTGTACGGTCAAGATGTAGGCGGCCGTTTAGGAGGCGTTTTTCGGGAAGCAGCGACTTTGGCTCAAAAATTTGGAGACGAACGAGTTTTCAATACGCCAATTCAAGAAGCTTTTATTATTGGTTCGACCGTTGGCATGTCGGCTGTTGGCTTAAAGCCAATTGTAGAAGTACAGTTTGCAGATTATATTTGGCCAGGATTAAACCAATTATTTACAGAAGTAAGCAGGAGTTGTTATTTGAGTAACGGAAAATATCCTGTGAGTATGGTTTTGCGAGTTCCGATTGGAGCTTATGGAAGTGGCGGCCCTTATCACTCGTCAAGTGTAGAATCTGTGGTGGCAAATATTCGAGGAATTAAAATCGCTTATCCAAGCAATGCGGCAGACATGAAAGGCTTAATGAAAGCGGCTTATTACGATCCAAATCCTGTGGTAATTTTTGAACATAAAGGGTTGTACTGGTCGAAAGTTCCTGGGACAAAAGCCGCAAAATCTATTGAGCCAAGTGCCGATTATATTTTACCTTTTGGTAAAGCCAATTCTGTATTACAAGCCGATGAGGAGCAAATCGAAAAAGGTCAGTCTTTAGCTGTTATCACTTACGGAATGGGAGTTCATTGGGCATTGAATGCAGCGAAAAATTTTAATGGACAAGTTGAAATTATTGATTTGCGAACGCTTTATCCGTTAGATACAGCAAAGGTTTTTGAAACCGTCAAACGTCATAACAAATGTTTGGTCATCACAGAGGAACCGGTGGATAACACGTTTGCAAGAAGTTTGAGTAGCCGCATTCAAGAAGAATGTTTCCAATTTTTAGATGCTCCTGTGGTGACTTTAGGTTCGGAAAATATGCCTGCAATTCCGTTAAATTCGACTTTGGAACAAACCATGTTGCCAAATGCAGAGAAGGTAAGTGCAAAAATTGATTGGCTGCTAAAGTATTGATTGCTTTAGTTTTTAGATTTCACTATCCGAACAAGCAAACTTCCGTCACTTTCAATCAAGTTGGGGAGGACGGAAGTCTGTTAGGAAAGTTCACTAAGATAAATCAACAACCTGCTTTCCCTTTCAGCCAGTTCGGAATTTCTCCAGCATCCGGATAGGCTTCTCCTACGCCATCGGTTACGGTTTGATTTGGAATTTTGCTGACATCTGGTTTTGCTTTCCAACTCTCAATTAAGTATTTTTTGCTTAACTTACGAATAACTTTCCCGTTTTCAAGGTAATAACGAGTTTCTGTGATATCATCAACGGTATTTTCGCCGGTGTTATCGGTACCCTCTGGGCCACCAAAATACCAAGTTCCATCTTCTGCAAAAACAAAGTAAGGTTCACCATCTTTGAAATAAATTTTTTGGCTTCTCCAACCGTGTTCACCACCTATAGAATATTCTAAAAACACTACTTCGTCACCGTTCATATAACGGCTTAATGCCCCTGTAACCGGGTCATTATCACATTCAAATTCCTTAGTGATTTTTTGTAACTCACCATTGTCCAACTTTTGTATTGTAGCAGCATAATTTGCTCGAATTTGTTCGATAACATCTACTTTTTCATCAGCTTTATCAACATCATCGGTTAGTGTTTTTGGTGCAGATTGTGATTGATGTGTTATTGTATTTTGCTGGCTTTCCTTTTGATTATCAATAACTTGACTTTCTTCACCTACATTTTCTTGATTACAAGTTATAAAACTCCCTACAAGGAATAAACAAACAATATACGTAAAATAATTTTTCATGTTTTTCAATTTTCAGTTAATCATTACTGTGCAAGATAGGATTAATTTTTAAAGAATTAATTCCCTTTTGATGAGGCTTTTTTATTCCATTCGACAATATTACACTTTTCTAAAATCTTAAATATTTCCTTCAGTTTCATTATTCCAAAATCATTACATATCTTTCAAGTTTAATTTATCACACAAAATAATTCACACTTTTTGTGTAGAAAAACATTATTAACTTTCTACACTCAATATATACTCTAAAAATGCGTAGAACTTACGGTAATACTTGGTGGGGAAAAGAGTTTTTAAATTCATTGGCAAATATTGATTTGACCAATCGTTTACCTCGTGGGCGAACGTATGCGAATACGGGAAAAGTCTTGGACATTTATATGAGGCATGAAGTAATTCAAGCGAAGGTACAAGGCACTCGACCGTTACCTTATCGCATCAAATTAACCTTACCTAAATTAAGCGATAACAATAAACAACTGATTATCAATGAATTAATTAACAATCCAATTTATTTATCTCAATTATTAAATCGAAAATTACCAGCCGGATTAGCAGATTTTTGTGCATTACACCGCATTCGAATCTTCCCAAAATCTTGGCATGATTTAGATTTTGAATGTAACTGCCCAGACTGGGCGACACCTTGTAAGCATCAGGCGGCAGTTGTTTATATGACTTCGTTAGAGATTGATAAAGATCCTTTTTTGATTTTCAAGCTACAAGGGCTGAATATATTCGAAGAACTCGAACGTAACAATATTACGATTGAGTCAAAACATCAAAATCAAATCGCAGTTATCAATTCAGTTTGGGTCGATTTTGTAGAATATGCGGATGAAACGCCTGATTCCTTGGCGATTTTAGATGCGATTGATTATACGACGATTCCCGACTGCCGAGAATCTTTGTTTTCCGTGATTTCTCCAAAACCGCCATTTTATCATTCCGGCGATTTTAAGAAAATATTGTATAAAACATACACTGACGTAGCCAAACGCTATGCAAAATACCGACCGAGCGAAGGTGAAACTGGCGAAAAATTTCCTTTCTTTTATCGTACCGATGAGATGAATATTATCATCAATGATGAGATGGAATTTAAGGAAATGATTTGTTACTCGGACGAAGAGCAAATTTTCCAAACGAAGGAAATAAAATACCTCGTAGAATGGCTCGATGCTGCACCGATTGGTCAATTACCGAATTATTCGCCACCGATTATGGCCTTATTCACGATTTATCAATTTGCGATCAAATTATTACAAAAATCGGCTTATTTGCCACAAGTGATTAAGTCGCACAAAGACCGTTATGGCTTGCGATGGCTACCAGCGACAATTTCTGAAGAGGTCAAAAAAATCGAACGACAACTGGCGATGTTGATGCCCGAAGGAACGATTGCCTTTAATTTTCATGAAAATGGCAAACGTCAAATCAAAATGTGCAAAACAGAGGAACAAGCCAGTATTTTGACGAGTATTTTCTTGCGGCATTTTATTACACAAGCATTTTTGGACTCAAGCAAATATTATGAAAAAGATGTCGAATTACTCTTTTTTTATGAAGAATATATTGCGTTCGATGACTTTGAATCAAAGGAAATTCCTCGTTTGGTTCACCTTTGGTTGAGCAAATTTTTTATGGCTAAAAAGGATTACATTCCATTAATCAAAGTCGAGGAAACGGACGGTTATTTTAAGTTGGAATTATTTATCGAGAACAAAACAGACGAAACCAAACCCTTAATTTCGATTAAAGAATTATTTGAAAATAGTGACTTAGCATCTATCAAAGTTGGTGCGTTGCAAGATGTCGCCTTATTGATTGAGCATTTCCCTGATATTGAAAAATTATTAAGTAATAAAGATTATTCGCTGTTGTATGGTTTTCAAGAATTTACGGAAGTCTTATTAAAAATCTTACCCGCCATTCAGCTTTTTGGTATTAATATTTTATTGCCGAAAGGCTTACGCAAATTAGCAATGCCAAAAGTCTCAATGGAAATATTTGCTGATGACGAATCGGGTGATATTGGGCAAGCTTCAGGAATTAGTCTGGATAACTTATTGAATTTCAATTGGAAAGTAGCCGTTGGCGATAAAGTCATTTCGGCAGATGAATTTGAAAAAGCGGTCAAAGGCTTGTCGGGAATTGTCAAAATTCAAGATCAATTTGTCTTAGTTGATGGTAAAGAAATGCAGGCACTTTTGGATAAAATCCAAAATCCACCAAAGGTGAGTTCACAGGAAATATTGCAATCAGCTTTAGCCGAAGAATATAATGGTGCAACAGTGCAATTGGACGCAAATGCGCAAAAAATTCTCAATCAATTATTAAAAACAGATAAAATCAGCCAACCAGAAAACCTTCTGGCGACACTTCGACCGTATCAAGAACGTGGTTACGAATGGCTGTATAAAAACTCAAAAATCGGCTTCGGTTCGTTGATTGCCGACGATATGGGTTTGGGGAAAACGCTACAAGTCATTACGACTTTGTTAAAATTTAAGCAAGAAGGAATCCTGAAAAAGAAAAAGGCTTTAGCCGTTTTACCGACCACTTTATTGACGAATTGGGAAAAAGAAATCAAGAAATTTGCACCGAGTTTGGACGTGCAAATTTATCACGGTTCTAACCGAAAATTGGATTTGAAATCGCATGATGTGATTTTGACAACTTACGGCATTGCGAGAAGCGAAACCACCGAATTGTCCAAAGTAAAATGGTCGTTATTGATTTTAGATGAAGCTCAAAACATCAAAAATCCACAAACTGGACAAACAAAAGCCATCAAAAAACTCAAAGCCGACGTAAAAATTGCCATGACAGGAACGCCTGTTGAAAATCGTTTGTCGGAATATTGGTCGATTTTTGACTTTATTAACAAAGGGTATTTGTATGGTTTGAAGAAATTTAAAGACAAATTCGCTCGACCGATTGAACTCGATAGAGATAAACACGCTTTAGAACGCTTTCGCAAAATTACCGCTCCGTTTATCTTGCGACGAGTTAAAACCGATAAAACGATTATTCAAGATTTGCCTGACAAAATCGAAACGGATAGATATTGTCATTTGACCAAAAAACAAGCAGCTTTGTATCAAAATGTCGTCAACGAAATGTTGGCACAAGTCGAAAAAACAGATGCCATTCAGCGTAAAGGCTTGATTTTGAAACTTTTAACCGCCTTAAAGCAAATTTGTAATCATCCTTCACAGTTTTTAAAATTAGAAGATATAAAAGCCGATGAATCTGGAAAAACACAATTGTTACTGGATTTATTAAAACAAATATTTGCAGCGAATCAGAAGGTTATCATCTTTACGCAATATCGTCAAATGGGTGATTTACTAACAAAATTAATCAAGGAAGAGTTAAATGAGGAAGTTAAATTCCTACATGGTGGCGTAAGTCGTCGCAATCGAGATTTTATGGTCGATGATTTTCAAGAAAAACCTTACGTCAAAGCCTTATTGATTTCGCTAAAAGCTGGTGGAACTGGCTTAAACTTAACGGCTGCTTCCAACGTCATTCACTACGACCTTTGGTGGAATCCTGCGGTCGAAGCACAAGCAACTGACCGAGCTTATCGAATTGGTCAAAAAAATAATGTGCAAGTCCACCGATTTATCACCGAAAAAACCTTTGAGGAAAAAATTAATAAATTGATTCAATCAAAAAAGGAATTGGCAAATTTGACGGTTGCTTCTGGGGAGAACTGGTTGGGTGATATGACGAATGATGATTTGAAGGAGTTGGTAAGGTTGGAATAACGTAGCACCGAGTTGTACTCGGTGTCGTGTGGTTTGTGATTGGAACGCTGAATACGCAAATTAACGCAGAAAAACGCTGATTTCAATAGTTTTATTAGAATATTAAAAAATCATGTATAAAATTAATCAAGCATAAATTATCTACCTGTAGGATTGCAGTTATTCTTATATTAGGTATCATTTAAAACAAAATAATATGATAAGACAAATTTTATTAATATTTATGACTTTGTGGAGTTTCGTTTCTTATGGACAATCATTTGAAGGCTCAATTACTTATAAAATGGAAGCATTAAATCCCAATCCTGAAATGATTCCAGATAGCATTTGGAAAGAAGGAATGAAAAGCCAACTTGGTGAAAAAGGATATATGCTACAAAAGTACTTTTACAAAAAAGGTAATTACATTTCGGAAATTCAAGCGGGGAAAGAAAAAGGCTATCAAGCGTATAATCCTAAGAATGGCTTACTGTACTCATGGCAAGAAAAGTCAGATACAGCAGTAACATTAAATAGTAAAAAATATATGGATGAGTTGATTGAGATTATTGACTCAGAAAAGTCTGATACAATTTTAGGAATATACTGTAAAAGTATTATTGTTAAATCAAAAATGGGAGAAATGACACTTTGGTATAATTCAAACTACTTCAAAATGAATTCAAAGTTTTATAAAGGACATAAATACGGACATTGGGAGGCAATTCTAAAAAAGACTGGATGTTTACCTCTAAAAATAGAACAAAAAGGATTTATGACTTACATTGTTCAAACGGCAGTTGAGTTTGAAGAAATACCAGTTGATGATATGAAATTTGATATTCCGAAGTTTAAAGAAATAATTGAAAATTCACTGAATTAGAAAATGACACACACTAACTGTTATAAATTTCAAATTACCAAACTTAAATCCAAACAAATACCATACAACTACAGCTTCAAAAAACAGCTATAAATCGGAGCTATTTTAGGAGGAATCGTCACCTTTATTATGATTTTTCTTCAACTTACGTTTAACATTCGGTGAGTTTCGGTGTTCTCGGCGTTTTCGGTGTTTCTATCACGAACCATAAATAACAGCGTTTACACA
>CBFIHR010000120.1:0-9817 GCA_965662365.1 Saprospiraceae bacterium | reverse complement strand
AACAAAATAATTTCAGATATTACCTTTTGTTGTCTCTTAATACTTCTGTGGTGGGTAATTTTCAATCGCACTATTTTACCATAAAAGCAGCGAAAGGTAACAAAATATTTTAGGTATTATCTTTTGTTGTCTTTTGATACTTTTGTGGTACGATCTATATATTGATTTTTTTATTTAAACTCTTAGATAATGAAGCTAACCAAATCTTACCTAAAAGACTTAACATACCAAATTAATGGTGCAGCAATTGATGTTCATCGAGCCTTAGGTCCGGGGTTATTAGAAAGTGTCTATCATAATTGCCTAAAACATGAATTAGCTTTGCGGAACATTAAATTTTCGTCAGAAGTAACAATACCTGTTAATTATAAAGGTCTCGAAATAGATGCGTATCTTAGATGCGATCTGATTATTGAAAATGCTATAGTATTGGAATTAAAATCTGTTTCTAATGTTTTGCCTATTCATGAAGCTCAACTGATGACGTACATGAAACTACTAAAAATGCCAAAAGGAATTTTATTCAATTTTAATGTAACCCGATTGTACGAAGAAGGACAAAAAACGTATGTAAATCAATATTTTAGAAATCTTCAATATTAATGTTTACCACAAAAGCAGCAAAAGGTAACAAAATAATTTCAGATATTACCTTTTGTTGTCTTTTGATACTTCTGTGGTGGGTAATTTTCAATCGCACTATTTTTACCACAAAAGCAGCAAAAGGTAATAAAATAGTTTTAGGTATTATCTTTTGTTGTCTTTTGATACTTTTGTGGTCACGAACTTGACAGTAAAACAGTAAAAATGACTTGGAAAACTGTAGCTTTCAATGAATTAACTTTGGAAGAGTTATATCAAATGATGATTGTTCGGCAAGAAGTATTCGTGGTCGAACAAAACTGTCCGTACTTAGATGCAGACGATAAAGACCAAAAATGTTTTCATGTCTTAGGATATGAAAACAACGATTTAATTGCTTACGCACGACTTGTTCCAAAAGGTGTTTCTTATGAAAATTCTGTGTCTATTGGCCGAATCTTAACAACTGAAAAGGGTAGAGGAAAAGGTATCGGAAAAGGTCTGGTTCAGTTCTCAATTGATGAAACGAAACGCCTTTTTAATGCGACTGAAATTACCATCTCGGCACAATGTTATTTAATAAAATTTTATAAAAGCTTTGGCTTCAAAATCGTTGGTGAGGAATATTTAGAAGACGATATTCCACATATCAAAATGTTACTCAGTTAAATTAAATTATGGAAGTGAAGTGATGATTGTGTATATATAAAGAAAGGTTCATCTTTTATAAGAGAACCTTTAAACACCTAACCCAATTTTTAACCTTAAAAACTATGAAACATTGAGAAAATGACTTTTCGAATTATTTTTCCCAACTTTCATTTGTAAAGTAGTAAAAAATGTACCATTGTGAAATTTTTTCTAAAAATTGATTAATAGTTATTTACATATATTTTTTAAATTTAAATATTTACTCAGTTGAATCTATATTGGAAATAGTTTTATTTTGGGAATAAAACCATAATCGAACCCGCACTTGTTTCAGATGTAAATTGAGGGATGAGTATTTTTGAAAATTACTTGGATCTAATTATTGGTTATCTTAAAGTTTTTTATAAAAATAGGTTGGATTTTTCCAAATGTTTTTAGATTCGTTGTTATCTAAATATATTATTCGTTACTCAAAATAAAATAAACTTTGATTATGTGTTTCAAATTGACACGACAAATACTGCCTTTATCAATGATATTATTACTGTTTGGAGCTTGTGGACAATATAGTAATACGTCTGAAAATCAATTAGTTAGTTTTAATTTTCCGTATAATCTTCAAGAACCGGATATCATTTATGAGTTGCCACCAGTTTTGGATGAAATATCTGCGTTGTCAATTTCTAATAATAACGAGGTGATTTGTTTGCAAGATGAAGATGCGGTTATTTTTATCTATGATTTGGAGGCTAATATGATTACTAATCGATTTTTATTTGGTGAATCTAATGATTTTGAAGGTGTTGAGGTTGTTGATGAAACGATTTATGTGCTGGAAAGCAACGGAAGGATTAACGAAATTAATAATTTAGGACAAGAGAATCAAGAAGTAATTGTACACAAGAATTTCTTATCCTCGAAAAATAATGCAGAAGGCTTAGGGTATGATGCTGAAACGAATAGTTTACTAATTGCTTGTAAAGGAAAGGCGGGAGACGGGAAAAGAATGGAGGAAAAAAAAGCCATTTATCGTTTTGATTTGAGGACGAAAACCTTAGAAGTAGAACCTATTATTTTATTTCGTAAGGAAGATTTATATAATTATATTGAAGCTAATAATTTGAATGAATTATCATTTAAACTAAAGAAAAAAATGCCTTTTAATCCTTCTGGAATCGCAGTAAAAGACGGTTTTTATTATACCATTGCTTCTATTGGAAATATGTTAATCGTGACCGATAAAGTCGGAAATATTCGGTATGTGTCACCTATTGGTAAAGGTTTTTTACCTAAACCAGAGGGGATTGCATTCGATAAAGATAACCGTTTAATTATTGCTTCTGAAGCGAAAAATGGAAATGGAAGGATTGCTGTTTTTAGTCAACGATAAAGAAGAGGGTTGTGAAATAGTCGTCCCCGAGTCTTCAGGAACGACTATTCACAGTGTATTTTAAAATGTCAATCTTTTGAAAAAGTATATCTAGATGGTTTAATATCGAATTACTTTTTTGCTAATCACATTTTCGTCAATTTGAATTTGTAGAAAGTAAATACCTGACGGCAGCTGGCTTAAATTGAGCTGTGTGATTTGATTGTCAGATATTTGATTAGAGGAAGTAATTACTGTTTTTCCAATAGCGTCAAATAATCGAAATTGCACACTACTCGTTTTATCTAAATTTAACTCAATATTTAAAATGTCATAAGTCGGGTTCGGATAAATTTTAGCGATGTTTTCCAAAGTTCCGATTCTTTCGGTAGCAACAGGAAAGTTATTGACTTCGATGGTTTGACTTGCGGCATCACTACAACCAGTACTATCTGTTGTTTGTAAATAGACTTCATATGTACCAGGAAAGGTGTAAGTGTGTGTAGGGTTTTGAGCGGTAGAAGTGTTGCCATCGCCAAAATCCCAAAACCACGAGGTAGCACCTTGAGTTGAGTCGGTAAAGGTTACTTCTCCGTTGGTGAGCGATAAATCCAAGATTGTTGTTGAAATGCCAAAGTTAGTTTCCAGATTTCCCGTTCCTAAAGTTGCTGTGACAGGCACTCGACCACAAAAATGTCCATATTCTACTTCCCAATCATAAAAGTACGGATATCCTGTTATTAGATTGGAGCCAGTGATGGATAAAACATTAGGAATCGTGTAAGGATAAGTAGCGCCACTGAGGTTGGCAAAGCAGTTAGATGCTATCTCAAAACTCATTTGTAAACCTTCTCCTTTGTTTATTTTCCAGTTTAGAGGAATGATATTTTCGCCAATTGAATTTAAAGCAATCAGCTTTTGAGCTAAAATATTACCGTTTTGATTTTTTAAAACGATTTTTCTGCCGCCACTTGTGTTTGTATAGACTTTCACTGACTTTAAAACAAAAGGACTGTAACAATCAAATTCTAAATAGTAGAACAAATTATTTATCTCCAAGCCATTTCCTATGGTATTATCAACGGCTCCAACATTGGTTTTTTCTATAATATCTGAATAATAAGTCGCATCATTAGAGATTGCAGGAAGTGTAATACTATTTCCGACACCTAATTGTTGACCGCCTTCTGCTTGTGCATACCAGCGTATTTCGCCAGTTGTTGAAGGGTGTGTTGCTGTTAAAAAGACATCAGCATTCGGGCAAACTATCGTATTTGTCGTTGTAACTGGAAGTTGTGTTGTTAAAATAAAAGACTTCGGAAAATAATTATTAACTGGACGTTCGTCGGATAAGCCATTAATGGATTCCGGTGTAATTTCGAAAGTATATCGTCCTTCAAGTAAAGTAATTGCTGGAACTTGAATCAAGACTGTGTCTTGAGGAGGCAGTACACCCGACCATTGAAGGGTATCTGTAAAACCATTTGATACAGAATATTGAATGACCGCATTATAGATTGTATCTAATCCACGATTAATAAAGCTCGCTGATGGTGAAATACTCAAATTAGGAGTACAAATATTTTCAGGTAAATCAATGTGGTGTGTTGCTAAATCTATATTTGAATACGGATTGGCCGGCGTGTTTCCTTGATTAATTAAGTATTCATAAGCAGCATAGACATCAATCATTCCTCGCCCGTAATCATTATCTTCACCGACGGGTCCCAAATCAATTGCGGTGTAGTACAATGCTAATTTGAACTGATGACCTGAAAGATTCGGAAAGGCTTGTTTGAGTAACAAAATCGCTCCAGCAACGTGTGGTGCGGCCATAGATGTTCCTTGATAATTTGCATAACCACCATTTAAAACAGCAGAACGAACATTGACACCAGGGGCAGAAACTTCTGGTTTGATCAATAAAGCACCAGTGTCGCCACAAATAGATGGTCCACGGCTCGAAAAACCTGCGATAGTAGGCGTTGAGCCATTGATGTTTAATGCTCCAACTGAAAAAACACTGACAAGATCCGAATTACCAATAGCAGGTCTGCCAATTGTTGATGGATTTGGTCCATCATTTCCTGCTGCAAATATGGCTGCAATTCCTACAGCTTCAATCGCTGCAATAGCATTGATTTGACCATTGTTACAAGCCGCCGCAGAAGGGTTATCATTTCCCCAAGAGTTACAAACTACCGTTGGCATATCGTCAGTCGTTGATGGGTTTCCATCTGGATCAATAATCCACTGACTGACCTGCATAATTCCACCAGGTTCACATTCTATAATTGGAGTGGCCATCCATGTCGCATCAAAAGCAACTCCGATTGTATCGTTATTTTCTCGATCGAGTCCAAGCATCGTTCCGACCGTATGCGTACCGTGGCCGTCACAGTCAATAGGAAATGCTGAATTGCTACTTGTAGGCAGCCAAGCCTGTGTATTAGGAGAATAAAGTCCCTCGTAACTATAACTCAATGCTGGATGCGTACTTTCTACACCTGTATCGACACTTAAAGCCTTCGTCCCAAAACCTGTATAACCCAACGCCCACATAGCAGGTGCATTGATTGCTTTTAGACCTGGTTCTATACCATTGACGGCACTGATACCTTCGACTCTATCTTCGTAACTCATTTCCGTTCCACGCTGTACTTCTAACGGTACGCTCAGTTCGATCAGTTCTACTTCATCCATATTCGACAAAGTTTCTAAAATACTCAACTCGGCTTCAATGATTATTGCATTAGCAATCCAGTAGGTTTGAATGGTGTTTTGGTTAACTTTCTCATTATTTTTAAGTACTGCTAAAACGGCAGGTTGTGTCGCACTTGCTTTTTCTTGTAACAATCGAATCACCAGTTCGGTACGCGCTGCAATTGGCGTATTTTTGGCTTCAAATTCTTTTTTTAATGCAAAAACATCCACTTTGTCCGCCAAAGAAATAATCATTTTCTGTTGGTCAAAAGTATTCAAGGATAAAAGGTCTTGACTAACTTTGCTGGTATTGATTTGCATGATGTTGAAAGGAACATCATTTTGTTGAGCGTTGGCAAAATTGATGATGATAAATAATAGTACTAACGTAGTTTTGAATTTCATTTAAAATTATTTTGAAACTAATTTTAAGTTCGATAATAAATGTAAATTTAGATTTAAAAGTCAGGATTTAGTATCTAATCTTGAAAACATTAGATGTTACGAGTTTTTATCATTGTCCAAACGCCTACAATTCCCAGTATGCTCATTCCAAGCAAGGTTGTCCAAATGATAGGTTGATATAAGTCAACAGAAAGGATAGAACGCTTCGCATAAATACCATAAAACGCCCAAATCAAAACCAGTGCATATGCCCAGTCTTTACGTTTGAATAAAATAACAATTCCGATTAAAGTCGCTGTTGAAATCATAATGATCGTCCAATTCATCTCTGAAATTCCGAAACCATTCCAACCAAAATCAACCGCCAAAGTTGTCACGTTGGCAATTGTCGCCACGGTTATCCAACCCAAATACACACTAAACGGTACATGAACCAAGGCTTTTTCAACTGTTTTAATTGGCTTTAAGCCAATATCTAATCGTTGATAAATGGCCAACAAAGAGCCTAAAATCCCGAACATCACTAATAAGGATAACGAAACAAATTGGTAATGCCAAACGATAATCCAGGTGGAGTTGGCTAAACAAGATAAGACAAAGAACCAACCAATTTTTTTAATAAAATCGGTGTTACCACTTTTAGAAAATGCTTGAAATAATTGATAAACTATAAATATTAATAATAGCATATAAATCAATCCCCAAATCGCAAAGGTAAACCCCGCTGGGACGAATAAATTGGGATACATGTCGGAGAGTTCGCCAGTAGTGACGTCATTTATCGGTAAGGCGTTCGCCAAACCGTTCATGATGATTGTTAAAATAAAGCCTAAGAGGTTGGCGATTGCTAAGGTTTTTACGTTCTTCATTTGCTTTGTTTTTGATAAATATTTACACTTGTTAAACGGGATTAATGAGGTATTGTTCTATCATTACCAAAGGCTATTTTTGGGGATTTTTGCATATAAAATAATGTTCAACGAAACTCAATCGTGTGTTTTTTGTAACTTTACTGTTTACAAAACGATTTAAAAATGGAAAAAGAGTTTGATAACGAAATAGCTTTATTCAAAGCGCAATTGGAGTTAGTAAGTCGTAGTTCTAAAAAAGGAATCATTGAGAAATTACAATGGTTTTTTCTTGATTTAAAACAAGGGTTTGCATTTTCAGCATCGAATCAACGAATCAATTTGCCGAGTAGATCTATTTACGTTGATTTAGTATTTTATAATCGTAATTTGATAAACACGGTTCTGGTTAATTTCCGAAAGGGAAATATTCAACAACAAGATGTTGATAAAATGAATTTAGCCGTTGATTTTTATAATAATCAGCGTTTAGAAGAAGAGAATGAAACGGTTGGAATCATCATTGGACAACTAAAAAATGAGGTGGTGGTGGAATATATTTATACGAAGAATGAAGATAAAAAATCGGTTATTCCTTACGAAACCGTTTTACCAAACCAGGAAAAACTAAAAGCATTGTTGATTGGGAAATAGAAACTCAAAAAATACAAAAACTTTGATGGGTCGCTCAATCTCCATTTTTTTAACGATTGAGCGACCTGTTGAATATTTTTAGTGACTAAAAAATTAATCACTAACACACTAATCATTAACAAATGAGCTTCAAACTACAATCACCATTCAAACCAACAGGTGACCAGCCTCAAGCCATCGAACAACTCGTGCAAGGGATTAACGAAGGCGAAAAAGCACAAGTTTTGTTGGGCGTAACAGGTTCGGGAAAGACGTTTACGATGGCAAATGTCATTCAAAGTGTCAATAAACCAACCTTAATTTTGACGCACAATAAGACCTTGACGGCTCAATTATATGGTGAGTTTAAAGAGTTTTTCCCTGATAATTTGGTGGAATATTTTGTGTCGTATTACGATTATTATCAACCTGAAGCCTACATTACGTCAAGTGACACCTACATCGAAAAGGATTTACAAATCAATGATGAAGTTGATAAATTGCGGCTTCGAGCGACTTCTTCGATTTTGTCGGGAAGGCGTGATATTATTGTGGTAGCTTCGGTTTCGTGCATCTATGGTATGGGAAATCCCGAAGATTATCAGTCGGGAATTTTACGAATTGAACGAGGTCAGACGATTACTCGAAATACATTTTTGTATGAATTAGTCGAAGCGCAATATGCTCGAACGGAAGTTGATTTCGCAAGAGCGACGTTTCGAGTTCGTGGAGATTCGGTGGATATTAATTTGCCTTATGTCGATTATGGTTTGCGTGTGATTTTCTTTGGTGATGAAATTGATGAAATTGAACGCATCGAAATCGAAACCGGAAAACGCATTGAAAGCCTTGAAAATGCAGCGATTTTCCCGGCAAATCTCTACATCGCACCTCGTGATAGATTAAATGAAATTATCAAAGAAATTCAAGATGAACTCTACGAACAAGAGAAATATTTTGAAAGAGAAGGAAAGTTAGAAGAGGCAAAACGGATTCACGAACGCACGGAGTTTGATATTGAAATGTTGAAAGAATTGGGCTATTGTTCGGGCGTGGAGAATTATTCTCGCTTTTTTGACGGCCGAAAACCTGGCACTCGACCTTTTTGTTTGTTGGATTATTTTCCGGATGATTATTTGATGATTATTGACGAAAGTCATGTAACAATTCCGCAAGTGCGAGGAATGTTCGGTGGCGATAGAGCGAGAAAATTAAACTTGATTTCTTACGGTTTCCGTTTACCGTCTGCGATGGACAATCGACCGTTGAATTTTGCGGAATTCGAAAAATTAATTAATCAAGTTGTTTTTGTCAGTGCGACACCTGCGAATTATGAATTAGAAACAACAGAAGGTTTGATTGTTGAGCAAATTGTGCGACCTACGGGCTTGCTGGATCCACCGATTGAAGTGCGTCCGAGTATGAATCAAGTTGATGACTTGCTGGAAGAGGTTCGCAAACGAACGGAAAAAGACGAACGAGTTTTGATCACGACTTTGACCAAAAGAATGTCCGAAGAATTGGCAAAATACATGGACAAAATCGGGGTGAAATGTCGGTATATTCACTCTGAAGTTGATACGATGGAACGAGTTGAAATTTTGCGAGATTTGCGTTTAGGACGTTTTGATGTATTGATAGGTGTGAACTTGTTGCGAGAAGGGTTGGACTTGCCCGAGGTTTCGCTTGTTGCAATATTAGATGCGGACAAAGAAGGCTTTTTGCGGAACGATAAATCATTAACACAAACGGCAGGAAGAGCGGCTCGTAATGCAGATGGTTTGGTCATTTTTTATGCCGATAAAGTGACGGATTCGATGCGTCGAACGATTGATGAAACAAATCGCCGACGTGCAATACAAATGGCGTACAACGAAAAACACAATATTACACCAAAAACAATTTTCAAGTCAAAAGAGCAAATTATTAAACAATCGTCAATTCTGTCAATTCGTGGCGAACAGGCTTATGTTCAAGAAGATGAACTGAGCATTGCAGCAGATCCTGTGATTGAATACTCGACCAAACCGCAATTAGAAAAAATGATTAAACACACCGAACAATTAATGAAAGAAGCGGCCAAAGACTTGAATTTTATCGAAGCTGCAAAGTTTCGTGATGAGTTATTTGCGTTGAGGGAGGTGTTTAAGAAGAAGTTTGGGTAAAATTTGAATTATTGAATACACAAAAGGTTTAAAATATTTTTTGTGTATTCAGCGGATGATTCATGATAAATAATTATGAATTATTTTCAATATTCCAAAGAAAAATGTAACTTGGTTGCGATATTCAAGGCATTTCGTTTTAATTTAAAATTATTAATATTTGAGAATGGAAAACCTCAATCTAATTTATTAATTATTTCCTTTTCTGAAGTACGTATAGCTTCATTTCGATGATTTAACAACCATAATGTTATTAAGGATAGATCCCCATGCTATTCGTCAATACCTAATTATGTGTGTAATGAGCTATTATTTAATTTGGCGATTGTCTATTCTTTAAATTACAAACTTATCATTATGGAAATTTTTGGTTTAATGATCTATTTCGGAATTATTATTTTTTTTATTGCCTCCTTTTGGAAAATTTATGAAAAAGCAGGTAAACCAGGTTGGACATCGAT
>CBFIHR010000119.1:0-9904 GCA_965662365.1 Saprospiraceae bacterium | reverse complement strand
CCACAAACCTGCCGCAACAACCAAAATACTGGCCAAACCATAAATGCCGTCAATTGTCGAAAGCCGCTTGATTTCTGCTTTTGTCATCTGTGGTTTTAATAATAAATGCTCAGCAACGACACAACTGACCACAACAAAAATGAAGATAAAATGTAAATATTTTACGATAATTTCAGCGTACATGATTTTCCGTTTTTAAATGTTAAGTGAATTTAACCACAGCGGTTTTAAAGAGTTTACGAAAACTAATTTTATTAAAAAATAACTAAAATAACTACTGATTTTTTGAAAAAATCGCCTGTTATTAAAATCAAAAGGCGTTAAATTTGAATTAAAATAGAATTTGACCTAACGTTACATTAAGAAAAGATATAATTTAGTTACGAATTATGGGTTCTATATTAGAATGAGTTAACGACAAAATTTAATTTTTTAATTAATACTTCAAAATTACACAATTTGGTCTCCGTTTGTCACAACTCATCACCCACGACACAAAACAAATCAATAAAATAAATAATATGAATAAATTAAAATCAATCTATAAGCATTCTACAAAGATTCTATTAGTAGTTGCAATCGCTATCATAGGAATGGCAACGGTTACAGATGAAGATAACAAGTATTTCGAATTATCAAAAAACATAGAAATCTACGCTAATTTGTATAAAGAAATCAATACAAACTACGTTGACGAAACAGATCCTGCCGGCTTGATGCGTGTCGGAATTGATGCCATGTTAGCATCGCTTGACCCTTACACCAACTATATTTCGGAAGGTCAAATCGAAGGTTATCGTATCGCAACAACTGGAAAATATGGCGGAATCGGTGCCACAGCAAAGCCAATGGGCGACTATTCGGTCATTACGGATATTCAAGATGGATTTGCAGCAGCAAAAGCCGGATTAAAAGCTGGCGACATTATTATTGCCATTGATGACAAATCGACAAAAGATAAAAAAGCGGAGGAAATTGGAGAATTTTTGAAAGGTTCACCAGGCTCAAAAGTAACCGTCACTATCGAACGACCACAAGCCGATGGTTCTAAAAAGAAAATGGATATTGAGGTAGAACGAGAAAAAATCGTAATTCCGAATGTGCCTTATTATGGAATGGTCAGCGACGAAATCGGCTATATTACCTTAACCACATTTACACAACAGGCTGGTGCAAATGTCCAAAATGCACTTAATGAACTCCGTAAAAATGTAAATTTAAAAGGGGTGATTTTTGACTTACGTGGAAACGGCGGCGGTTTGTTAAACGAAGCCGTGAATGTATCAAATGTCTTTATTGATAAAGATGAATTGGTCGTCACAACTCGTGGAAAAGTCAAAGAATGGGACAGAAATTTCAAAACAAGCAGAGAACCAGTTGATTTAGATATTCCGTTGGTTGTCTTGACGGATAAAGGCTCCGCTTCGGCTTCAGAAATTGTTTCGGGCGTAATTCAGGATTTGGACAGAGGCGTCGTGATTGGTCAAAAATCGTATGGAAAAGGATTGGTACAAAATACGGTCGATGTCGGGTATAATTCTCGTGTAAAAGTAACCATTGCGAAATATTACATTCCGAGTGGAAGGTGTATTCAAGCAGTCAGTTATGAAAATGGTGAACCAGTCGAAATTCCAGATAATAAAAAGGCAAAATTCAAAACTCGTAATGGCAGAACTGTACTTGATGGCGGGGGCATTATGCCTGATATCAAGTTGCCTAAAGAGGATTTAGCAAATATTACAAAAAGTTTGATTGCAAAAAATTTGATTTTTGATTTTGCGACCTTGTACGCTGCTAAAAATTCAACCGTAAAACCAGCAAAAGAATATTCGTTGACCGATGCAGAATATGAAGATTTTGTAAAATTTGTAAAAAGTAAAAATCATACGTATGATACAAAAAGTGAAAAATCTTTGAAAGCATTAGAAGAAAAGGCAAAAGACGAAAATTATTTAGATGTTATTGCAACAGACTTAGATGCCATGCGTCAGAAAATCGAAAATGATAAATCTCAAGATATTTACACTTATAAAGACCAAATTATCAAGGAGTTAGAGCGTGAAATTATCGCTCGTTATTATTACGAGAAAGGTCAAGTTGAATTGCGTTTACAAAATGATGCAGAGGTGGAAAAAGCCATCGAGGTTTTAAGAAATCCTACCTTATACAATGAGACGCTGAAAAAACAATAATGATTATCTCCCGCAGATTTTGCTAACAATGCTGATTTTATTTCAATTGAATTGATATAAATTGCAAAGTTTACATGATCTGCGGGAGCAATTTTTATAAATCAAAGCCAATATCTCGACGATAATTTTTCCCTTCAAACTCAATTAATGCCGCATTTTTATTAGAAATAGCTAAAGCTTCTTTGAACGTTTCGCCATAAGAAGTAACAGCTAAAACTCGACCGCCATTTGTTAGAATTTCTTCGCCAACTTGCTTTGTTCCTGCATGAAAAAGCAGGCTATCGCTCACTTTCTCGAAACCTGTCATCAATTTATTTTTGGCGTAAGCCTCCGGATAACCACCTGAAACCAACATAATCGTAGTAGCCGCACGTTCGTCTATTTCGATACTTTGTGAGGCTAAATTATCGATTGCCGTTGCATAAAGTAAATCAACCAAATCCGATTTTAGACGAGGCAACACAACTTCTGTTTCTGGGTCGCCCATTCGGCAGTTATATTCGATAACATAAGGCTCATTATTCACTCGAATCAAGCCCAAAAATACAAAGCCATGATAAGAAATTTGACGTTTTTGTAAGCCTTCAATCGTAGGCTTGACAATGCGTTCCTCGACTTTTTGCATCATTTCCGCATCAACGAAAGGAGGTGGAGAAACGGCACCCATTCCACCGGTATTTAGCCCAATATCACCTTCGCCAATTCGTTTATAATCTTTCGCTACCGGTAAAATTTTATACGATTGTCCATCCGTCAATACAAAAACAGAAAACTCAATACCGTCTAAAAACTCCTCAATCACAACTTTTGAACTTGCCGCACCGAACTTTCCGTCCAGCATCGAACGCAATTCTTGTTGTGCTTCTGTAATATCGTTCAAAATCAAAACGCCTTTTCCAGCCGCCAAACCGTCAGCTTTTAAGACAATCGGTGGCGTTTGAGTAGCGATATATTGAATGCCTTCTTCGACCGTTTCGGGTGTAAATTCACGATAACCAGCTGTCGGAATATTATTTTCTGCCATAAAAACTTTTCCGTAAGCCTTACTTCCTTCTAATTTAGAACCTTCCTCTGACGGTCCGACGACAGCAACATTTTTCAATGCACTGTCATTTTGAAAAAAGTCATAAATTCCAGCGACCAAAGGCGCTTCTGGACCTACAACAACCATTTTTATGTCGTTTTCCAACACTAATTTTTTCACGGCTTCAAAATCAGTTGGATTGATATTTACGTTCTGTCCTAATGTTGCCGTTCCTGCATTGCCCGGTGCAATAAACAAGGTGTCACATTTTGAACTTTGCGTCATTTTCCAAGCGAAAGCATGTTCTCTTCCGCCACTTCCTAATAAAAGTATATTCATTATTTTTCGTTTCTGTGGTGTGTATGATAGAATTATCGAAAACACGGAGAATGCCAATTGACACCGATAAATTTATTAGTGATATTAAAAAATCGATGCATTTCAGTTTTTTCGGTATTTTCAGTACACTATCACGCCAAATACGCCGCAAAGATAATTGTTTTGTCCTTGAAACTACATTTTTTATCGTATCGCTTTACATTACAATTTTAGTTGATGTAAATTTGCATCATTTAAAATATCAACACTAAAACAAACATAATATGAAACACTTACCGCTTTTATTTATTGGTTTGACTTTGATGACGTTCACTTCTTGTGACTTTTTGAACCCTTGCGGTGCAAATAAGGATGAGTTTTTGGCGAATTATAATGGATTTATTAAAGAAATCAAAGAGAAGGATTTAGCACATGACGCCAGTGAATGGGGAACACACGACCGAAAATTCAAAAAAATGGTCGAAGAATGCTACGAAACACACAAAGCAGAGATGAACGCTTCTGATGAAGTCGATTTTTGGACAAATGCCCTGGCGTATTATTACTATCGTTATGGTACAAATATGATCGCTATTTTGAATGATAACTCCGACGAATTATCCGTTAAAATTGCTGAAAACGTAGAGGAATTTATTGAAAATCCAATGGTCGTCATTCGTAAAATATTAGGAAAAGACAAAACTGGAGAGTTAGATGGTTTGATGAAAGACCTGGAAAAAGACTTAAATAAATGGTCGAAAAAAGTTGAAAAATTATTCGAGTAAGAAACGTACAAAGCACAAATTGTAATCAAGGCAAAAATAATACTTGAATTGTTACAAGCTATTTTTTACATGTTTCTTAAAGTTCGAGGCTTAATAACATTAAAGTAAGGCGGAGCAATTTCTTAAAAAAGAAATTGCTCCTATTTTTTGGCTCAAAATACTCATTCTTAAAACCTTCTCGGTTTTTCAAGATTTATAGATAACTTTGTTTCACAGCAAAAACTAAATATTATCAGATGAAACCGATTTCACAAAAATTGTTATTAATAGTTCTTTTCAGCATTTCATTTTCGACATTAAAAGCTACACACATTGTCGGTGGTGAGTTGAATTATCGCTGTTTATCTAATAACTTTTATGAAATTTCATTAACGGTTTTTCGAGATTGTCAAAATGGTGTTCCACCGTTTGATGCCTTCGCTGCCATTGGCGTTTTTGATAGTTCCAATGCTTTGGTCACTCAATTATTGATTCCGTTTATGGGCGACGACACGCTAAATCCAACGCTTTTTGATTCCTGTCTGGTGATTCCACCCGATGTTTGTGTGCATCGCACCACTTATATTGACACTATATTTTTACCGTTCAATGCTGGTGGCTATCAATTAGCCTATCAGCGATGTTGTCGAAATTATACCATTTTAAACATTCAAAATCCGGATCAAACAGGAGCGACTTATTATACTGAAATATCAGAATTAGCACTTACCACCTGTAACTCTAATCCTGTTTTTAATGCGTGGCCGCCAATTTATATTTGTGCAGGCGAGCCGATTCTTTTCGACCATTCTGCAACGGATATTGATGGCGATTCATTGGTGTACGAACTTTGTGCACCATTTGAAGGAGCCGTCGTGACGAACTCCATGCCGCAACCGCCAAACCCGCCACCTTACGACTCGATTAGTTGGATTTTTCCATTTTCGACCAGTAATATGATGGGTGGAATTGACCTTTTAAAAATCAATACTCAAACAGGTTTATTAACGGGAACACCTACACAAGCAGGTCAATATGTCGTTGGTGTTTGCGTCAAAGAATATCGAAATAACGTGTTGATTTCAAGCACTAAACGAGATTTTCAATACAATGTTGGTACTTGCGGTAATCTTCACAGTGCTGTATTTTTTGCTCCTGAAGTCGTTTGTGATGAAAATCTTACGGTCAATTTTAATAATCAATCTAATACACAAAGCAACTATTTATGGGATTTTGGAGATTTGACAACATCAACAGACACGACGAGTACTTTCTCACCAACTTATTCTTATCCGGATACAGGACAATACGTGATTACGCTAATTGCAGGCGTTAACGAAAGCTGTTCGGATACCTTTTCCAGAGTTGTTAGTGTACAAGATGCAACTATGGAAACCGACTTTGAGGTCGTTTATAATCCGTGCGAAGATTCAGCACAGATTCAACTTATCGACCGTTCGTTTAATCCTAACAGCCCGATTGACCGCTGGCTTTGGGTCTTTTGGAATGGCGATAGGGACTCAACTCAGAATCCTGTTGATACGATTTTTGGAGAAGGCGAATATCGAATTGTATTGATTTCGGCTTCCGCCAATGGTTGTGTCGATATAAAAATAGATACGATTTTTACAAATCCAGTCGATATTTCCACGACTTCCTCTCCGCAACTTTGTCGAGGTAGCGAAATGTTTTTAGAAGTATTTAATTTGGACTCGACCGATAACTTGACGTATGAATGGTTTCCTGATGAGGCTATTTTATTCGGTCAAAATACCGCAGAAGTCATCGTTGCACCGATATTGACGACCGACTACTGGGTCGAAGCGACGAATCAATACGGTTGTGTGGGCGTTGATACGATGACGATTGCGGCTTCTGCCAATTTCCCACCATTGGATATTGTGTCGGATATGGATTCCATTTTTCCAGGCGGAGCAGCACAATTAACCGCTACAAATGCCAATTATACTTATACTTGGTCGCCAGATTCGAGCCTAAACGTCAATGGTATTTATAATCCGATTGCCAATCCATTTATAAATACGACTTATTTTCTGACGATAGAAGACGAAAACGGCTGTAAAAACATAGAAACTATTACAATTTTAATTCGAGATTTTGAATGTGAATTGCCCTATATTTTTATACCAAATGCGTTTACTCCCAATAACGATGGCGAAAACGATATTTTTTATGTTCGTGCCAATTCCATCACCGATGTGTACTTAGCCGTTTACAATCGCTGGGGACAAAAAGTCTTTGAGACTCGTGACCTCAATCAAGGTTGGGACGGTACTTTTAACGGTATTCCTTTAGAACCAGATGTATTTGGTTACTATTTAGAAATTGAGTGTTTTAATGGTTTGAAACAGTTTAAAAAGGGAAATGTAGCGTTGATCAGGTGATTTTTTGACAAAAGTACTTCAACAAAAAACACTTTTATTTAAGTTCTAAAACTGCAAATAAATACTTTTCAAATACGCTCCTTCTCGAAAGGTAATCGGGTGATCAATATCGTGAAACGTCTTTTCCGTAATATGGAAAGGACGTTTGGAATTTTGGACAATGGGTAGCACCGTTTCAAAAAAATCATCTGCTGTTACCCGACTCGAACAAGAAGCCAGTAGCAAAATCCCGTTTTTCGCCACCAACTGAACGCCTAATTTGGCTAATCTTCCGTATGACTTTAAGGCTCGTTCTTTTTCCGTATCTTTTTTAGCAAAAGATGGCGGATCAATAATCACCACGTCGAACTTTCTCCCGGCTTGTCGCAAATTTTCCAACCCTTCAAAAGCGTCAACTGCCATCGTTTTATGTGTTCCTCGATGTGGATTCAGTGCCGCATTTTCTTTAGATAACGCCAAGGCTTGTTTACTAATATCCAAACTGACGACTTCTTTCGCCCCTCCAGCTAAAGCATGAACCGAGAATCCTCCGGCATAAGAAAAGACATCTAAAACCGTTTTTCCTTTCGCTAATTCTCCTACTTTTTTGCGATTGTGTCTATGGTCTAAAAAATAGCCAGTTTTGTGTCCTTTGATGACGTTCGCCTGAAATTTTAAGCCGTGTTCTGTAAAAATTATTGTTTCCCCGAGGTCTCGGGACAGGCGATTTTCTAAAACTCCGTGCAAAACTTGACCATTATATAAGCCGTTCAGTTCCGTTTTTTGCTGTTCCACATTCCGACTTAGTCGCAATACCAACGTTTTGCACTGACTGATTTTTAGTAAAATCGGCTGTAAAACATCTAAATATGGCAACCAAATCAATGAATAGATTTTCAAAACTAAAACATCGTCATACACATCGGCAATCAAACTTGGCAAACCATCATTTTCACCATAAATCAAGCGATAACTATTCGTTTCGGTTTGTAATAACGGCAAACGTTTGTCGTAAGCCGTTTGTATCTTGGATTCAAACCATGCTTCGTTTATCGTTGCCGATTGATTCGATTGTAGGATTTTCACACGAATTGGCGAATACGGGTCGTACAAACCTATTGCTAAAAATTTATTTTTTTTATTGTCAAAAATAATCGCCAAATCCCCAGCTTTCCCTTCCTTGCTCACTTTTGTAATGCCATTCTCAAAGAGCCACGGATGACCTTTGCGAATAATTTTCTCTACGCTCGGTTTAACTTTTATTGCTATTCTCATAAAATGTATAACGAAGCTCCAGCTTCTTTTTTTAACTAAGATCTTGTCCGAAACTGGCGCTTCGGGTTACGTCTAAGACTCAATCTATTATTTGACGAAAGTCAAGAAAAAAAATACCTAAAGACTACATTTACTAAACTAAAAAAAGTGTAGTAAACGGTAAATCTATTCCAACATTCTCCCAACCGCTTTCGCCACATTCTGCCCGTCCATCGCAGCCGACAAAATACCACCAGCATAACCAGCACCTTCGCCACAAGGAAACAACCCCAGCACATCTTCGTGCATATAGGTTTGTCGATTTCTCGGAATGCGTACTGGCGAACTCGTCCGACTTTCTGTACCGATAATATTTGCCGTTTCGGTATAGTACCCTTTCATTTTTTTGCCAAAAGTTCTCATGCCATCTTGTAACCGTCGAGAAATAAATTTCGGGAGTAATTCACTGACTTTCGTCGAATGTAGCCCGGGGATATAAGACGTATCGTTCAAGCTGTTGGATAGGCGATTTTTAGTAAAATCAGTCATTCGCTGTGCTGGTGCTTTTTGCGAGCCATCTCCCGCTTGAAACATTCGCTGCTCCACAGATTTTTGAAATTCCATAGCTGCAAAAACGCCGTATTTATGAAACTCTGGAATATCTTTAAGCTCAACAGCCGTCACCATTCCCGAGTTGGCAAAAGGTGAGTCACGGCGAGAGAGCGACATTCCATTGACGACGATTTCGCCAGGTGCCGTTGCCGCAGGGACGACCAAACCGCCAGGACACATACAAAACGAAAAAACGCCTCTATCTTTGACTTGACACACCAAACTATAACTCGAAGCTGGTAGGTTTTCTTCCCGTTGTTCTTGTCGATATTGGATTTTATCAATTAGTGGCTGTGGATGTTCGATGCGAATTCCTAAGGCAAAGGGTTTCGCTTCAATCGTCACATTTTTACGATGCAATAATTTAAAAATATCTCGTGCCGAATGACCAGTTGCTAAAATAACGGCTTCTGCCAAATACTCTTGTTGGTCATTCGTAATTGCTCCTTTAATTTGTCGTTCACCATTTTTATTTTCAATAATAAAATCCGTTACGTACGAATCAAAATGCACTTCGCCACCATATTTTTCAATCGTTGCTCGAATATTCGCCACGATTTTAGGTAATTTATTCGAGCCAATATGCGGATGCGAATCGACCATAATGTCCGTTGTTGCACCATGTTCGACTAACAACTGCAAGGATTTTTTGATATTTCCTCGCTTGTGCGAACGGGTATAGAGTTTGCCGTCCGAGTACGTTCCCGCACCGCCTTCACCGAAACAATAGTTAGAATGTGGGTTCACTTCTCCAAACTGCTGAATCGCCCGTAAATCTCGACGACGCTGACGCACATCTTTCCCTCGATCTAAAACAATCGGCTTCAACCCCAACTCAATCAACTGCAACGCTGCAAAATACCCAGCCGGGCCAGCACCAACGATGATAACTCGTTTCGCATTTTCGACGGACTTATAACCGTCCAAAATCGCTGCTTCCGGCTCAATGACTGCTGCCGATACTTCCACAAACAACCGATACAATGGTTTTTTTCGAGCATCGATCGACCGCCGCACAACTTTGACTTCCCGTACTTCCTCTTCTTTCAATCCGCTTTTGCGAATTGCCGCTGCTCGTATTATCGCCTCATTCTGAATATCCTTTGGCGGAATCGCTATTTCTACTCTCATGTTTAGTTATTCGTATTTTACTTGTCCCAAAACCTTGGGCATAATTAGTTGGTTTCTTAATTTTCCAAACTTCCTACCTTGAATCTGAGATTATTAATTCGAAATCAAAATGGTAATTAATGTTTAGCGAACTAATCACTAAAAACTAATCACTAAGTTTTCGACAAATTTAAGGCAGAATTTATAGAAAATGTGATTTATCGTATGAATGAAAATACAAGAATG
>CBFIHR010000118.1:0-10324 GCA_965662365.1 Saprospiraceae bacterium | reverse complement strand
GAAATCGTATTGTAAGTGAAAGAAATCGTATTGTAAGGCTGGAAAACTGTCCTCAAGATGGGTAGAATATTAAAATTAGCTTTTCACCTCCCCTACCCCCTTCAAAGGAGAAGTGGAGGTGAAAAGTAGATAAAATCACTGCATAGGTCGGGTAGATTTTGAAACCTCTAAGGTTTATGATTTTCCTTTATGACAATTTATGCTTTGCACGTTCCTAAAGAAAGGTTTACTCCCGAATAACAATCGGCTCACTACCGGTACAGTCAACAACTCTTGAGGAGGCCGTCATCTGCACACCGCCATCAATGACTAAATCCACAAGGTTGCCAAATTTTTCATAAATATCAACCGGGTCTGTGTAATGCTCTAGTAAGTCATCATCTGTATTTTTGACAGAAGACGACAGAATCGGATTCCCTAATTCTTCGACTAAAGTCAAAGCAATCTGATTATCTGGCATACGAATACCGACAGTTTTCTTACGATTTTTAAATAACTTAGGAACAGTATTATTCGCTTTCAAAATATACGTGTGCGCCCCTGGCAAGTTCGCCTTCATATCTCTAAAGATAGAATTATCAATCGGTAGGCTGTAAGACGTAATCTGGCTAATATTGCTACAAATAAAGGATAAATTGGTTTTATTCGGATCAATTCCCTTGATGCGACATATTTTTTCTATGGCTTTTTGGTTATTAATATCGCAACCAAACGCATAAACGGTGTCCGTAGGATAAATAATCACACCGCCATTTTTTAGGGTTGCTACAACCTGTGCAATCTTACGCTTATCTGGATTTTCCGGATGAATTTCTAATAACATACATGATGGATTTTATGAAAAAATCATTTTCTTAATCAGAATCTTATGATGCAATTATAAATAGAAATCTACTAATAAAAAAGGGAAACCCTAAAATAAGATTTCCCTAACGTTCTATAATCAATTTTCATTTCCAATTTGTACTGTGCTACGCTTCGACCGCTTGATGCTCGTTTTTCAGTTCGTACTGAATATTATTCGGTACGCTGGCATAATGTGAAAATGCTCGATGATGTTTTGCCCGACCGTGCGTCATTGCTCGAAGGCTTGAACAGTAGCGATACAATTCTTTTAATGGTACTTGAGCTTTGATTTTTTGATAATGGCCGTCCGCTTCGATTCCCATAATCATCCCTCGACGAGTTTGCAAATCCGACATAATATCGCCCATTGTATCACTCGTACAGAGAACGTCCACATCATAGATAGGCTCTAAAATAACCGCTCCAGCATCTTTGAAGGCGTGCTTAAAGGCTTGAGCCCCTGCAATTTGAAACGCCATATCGTTAGAGTCCACCGAGTGCATTTTTCCATCAAAAACAGACACCCGAACATCTCGCACATACGAACCAGTAACTGGGCCATTTTCCATCATTTTCATTACGCCTTTTGTGATAGCAGCCATGTATTTACTATCTATCGTTCCACCGACAATACAATTATTAAATACTAATTTTCCGCCCCATTTTAGAGGATACTCTTCAGTATGCCGAACATTCAAATCCTCAGGCGGCGGCATCCCTTCTGTGTAAGGCTCAATTCTCATATGCACTTCACCAAATTGTCCTGCACCGCCACTTTGTTTTTTGTGACGATAATGTGATTCGGCCATTTTCGTAATCGTTTCTCGATAAGCGATGCGAGGTGCTTCGAACTCCATTCCGATATGATAGAGTTTTTCGATTCTATATTTTATAATCGCCAAGTGCATTTCGCCTTGACCATGTATAATCGTTTGTTTGAGTTCTTGCGATTGCTCCAAAATAATGGTCGGATCTTCCTTTTCCATTTGGTGTAAGCCAATTGTTATTTTTTCTAAATCCATTTTATTAGGTGGCTTGACGGCTACATGAATCTGTGGTTCTGGAAACTCAATCGGTTCGATGCTCGTTTCACTTCCTTTTACGCCAAGTGTATGATTCGTCCTCGAATCCTTCAATTTTACCGTAACGCCAATATCTCCAGCTCGAAGTTCGGTTGCCACGGCTCGGATTTTACCATTTAATAAATAAAACTGACTGAATCGTTCGGTTGTTCGAGTTTCATTATTATACAATTCATCGCCTTGCCTTAATATTCCTGAATAAACTTTGAAATAAGAAATCTCGCCTAAGTGAGGCTCGGAAAGGGTTTTATAAATAAATAAATTGGTATCGGCGTTACTATCGCAGGCCAAGTCCTCGCCAGAAGTTGTCATCGCTACCCTGTCTTTTGGTGCGGGAGCAATGTCGTTTAAAAAGCCCAAAATACGACCGCTGCCCATGTTTTGCGTAGCAGAACAACAGAAAACAGGAAATAACTCACGGTTCAACATCGACAATCTTAATCCTCGTGTCAATTGTTCCTCTGTCAATGTTCCCGATTCAAAAAAGGCTTCCATTAAGCCCTCATCATACTCGGCAACAGCTTCTATTAATTGTTCGTGCAAGGCAGCTGCTTTTTCGGCTTCGGCTTCAGGAATCGCCACTTTTTCGGGTTTACCACCATCATTAGGAAATTGATACATCACCATTTTTAAGACATCAATAATTCCATTAAAGCCATCGCCTTGATTATACGGATACTGAATAATCGTCACATGCTCACTAAAACGCCCCTTCGCCTGTTCGACCGTCCGATTGAAGTCTGCTTTATCGTGATCTAATTGATTCGCTACCAGTATCAAAGGCGTGTTGAATGTTTCTGAATATTCCCAGACGTGTTCCGTACCGACTTCCACGCCATGTGTTGAGTTCAACACCAGCACACCAGTATCCGCAACTTTTAGGGCAGAAATCACCTCCCCGACAAAGTCATCGTAGCCAGGAGTATCAATAATGTTGATTTTACTATCTTTCCAAGCGACATGCAGCAAAGAGGCGAAGACGGAGTTTTGACGTTCTTTTTCAATATTGTAATGGTCAGAAACGGTATTGCCTTCTTGTACCGTACCTCGACGAGTGATTTGGCCTGCTTCAAAAACCATACATTCGGCAAGTGTTGTTTTTCCACTGCCGGCATGCCCAAGTAACACAATGTTACGAATGTTTTCAGTTGCATAAACGTTCATAAATGATTGGATTTTAAGTAAGTTATCATCAGCATAATGTCGCACTTAGTGAATTATTGAGAACGATATTCCCTCAATATTTCTACCACATTATGCTAAAAATAACTCATTCGTATTTGGTTAGTGATTTTATATTTCGCTATTTAGGATAGCTATTTTGATTGATATAAATACTTCAAATCTATCTTTAGATTAGGAAATGTTAATTTAAGGTATAAAAATGAAAAACCAAATTTTTAATTGAAAATAGTTTAGTATCCAAAATATTAGCGCATGCATTTTATTATACACACTACTTATCTTCTATTTTTAACAATAAATCAAATGAGGATTATAAAGAGATTTTATTTAAAATTGACACAAATGCCCGTTTTTATCCAGCCATTTTTCTTGTACTTTATAATTCGGCATCACGTCTGAAACGATTTTCCAAAATTTTGCTGAGTGATTCAATTCTTTTAAATGTGCTAATTCGTGAACGATGACATAATCAATCGCTTCGGGCGTTGCAAAAAGTAAGCGAGTAGAGAAATTTAGATTCCGTTTTGAGGAACAACTGCCCCAGTTTGTTTGATTATTTTTAAAACGAATTTGATTAATTGTTTCTTGAAAATAAGTATCGTTCCAATAATCGACTCGTTTTTCAAATTCGGGTAAACAATCTTGTGCAACGACTCGGCTAATCAATTGACGAATGGATTTTTGAATATGTGCCGGAACATCATTCTGATTCAGGCTTAAATAAATCGTATTTTTTTTGAGTTTAGCACCATGTGTTTTTCGGTTAGAAAACTGAATATCAAGGCTGTAAGTTCGATTATATACATTGATTGTATCCGCATGATGATACGTTTTCCCGAGTAATAATTGCTTAGACTTTTCATTTTGTAATTGACTTTTCAACCAATCATTGAACCAGCCGTAAAAATGATTCTTGCGTTCTTGTGTCAAACCTAAAGGTATGCGTAAAATCGCCCCATTTTTAGTCATAGATGCCCGAACATTCTTACGAGGTTCTTCATAAATCTTCACCAAAATAGACGCTTCATTGATGTCAATCGTCGTTCTTGTCAGTTTTTTCATCACTGCTTTTTTCGTCATTTATAATCATATTTTCATAAAAAACCGTCCGTATTATTCCGTATTATTCCGTATTATTCCTCGTTAATCACTAACTCCGTCCTGATTGTAAAAATATACATCATTAACTCATCAAGTTCTGCCTCGGTTAATTCCTGCATTGATTTTGGGTTTTGTACCGCCCAAATTTCATATTGAATGAAGGCATTAATCAGTTTATTATCAATTGTTTCTATCAATTTTAGAGCTAATAAGTTGACGGTATTTCGATGTTTTGAATCAACACTTTCGTAACAAATCAAGAAGTTGAGAAGGCATTCTTTCTCTTCCAAAAAATCTAATTTAATAGGATAATCATTTTGTTTGGCTTTTCGATAGTTCGCATCAAATGCCCAAACAGCTTTACAGTTAGCGTAAGCTTTCCAGATGTCATTTGGTGTCGTAATTTGAATACTATTTTTACCAATTTTTTCTATTTTATAATTAAAATCGAACTGCCAAGAATCATCATATTGATACTGATCTAACAAAGCAATAGCTTTTAATCTTTTTCGTAAAACAACACTATTTCTATTGTATAAATGTGCTAACGTAATAGTGCGAGTCGCCATTCCGAACGCTCCTAAGCCAACTTGAGCATCTGCTTTTATCGCTAAGGCTTCAAAATCAAACGCATTGATTAACAATACTTTATCGACATATTCAATTGCTTTTTTGTATTCTTTTTTGATTAAAAACACCTGACCGATACGACGCAAAAGCCAGGTATTATTTTTATCCATCTCTAATGCTTTTTGATACTGTTTTAACGCCTTTTTCCACTGCTCTTTTTTATAAAGTTTATTCCCTTTTCGCAATGCTTTTTTAAGTTTTCTCGAACGCTCTAAAGACGGTACTGAAGCAGAAAAAGCAGGAGTTTCTAATACTTCAAAAGTCAGCGAATTGCTTCCCTCAATATTAAAATATTCAATCGGTGAATAATTGATAATATCTTGAAACTCCTTCGGCGTATTGAGTTGCTGTGCCGAAAGCGTTGACCAATTATAAACCATAAAAAAGAACAATAAAGCCATTTTAAGATTAAACTTCATATCGTCAGGGTTTAATTCAACTTATGTATCTTTTACCGTTTCACTCTAATAATCAAAATTATCAGGTTCGGGCAAAATCCATTCGCTATGCTTAAAATAATGCCATTTGGCTTTAGCCAAATCGTACTCCGGATCAATCAAAGTATGGTATTCGCCCTTATTCACTCGAATCCTCGAACGAGCATAAATCGAAATATCTGTAATGCCATTTGCGGCGTAATCTTTTTTAATCACCTGTACAAATTGCCACAGCATATCTGGATGAATCGCCAATGACCAAGCCTGTTTTGGCGTGACATATTCGGTTGGCTGAACGAAATACTCTTTACCAGTTTCATTATTAATAATCCTAAACGTAACACTACCTGTTTTTGCTCTCAACATCATTCGCCACGCATAACGATGCCCTTCCTCGTTCCACATCACACTATCTTGAAACGCATGATGACGTAATGGTAAAATTAATTGTATCAAAAAATGAAGACCTAACACGACCAAGACAATTTTATGTTGTAGGGGTCTTTCTGAAAAACTCGCTTCGGGCAACAATTCAGGATTGACAGGAGGTTTTGACTTGAAAAATATTTTCCGAACCTGCTCTGGCGGGAAGAATAAAATCAATGTTCCAATCATTAAATAGGGAAATGTTCCAACCTGAAAAACGACCGAATTGAACAGATGAAAACCAAGCGACGCAACAACCGCTAACCATCGAGTCGGCTTCCAAAGTAAGGCCGGAATCACTAATAAATCAAATAAAATGCCACCTAAGCCCACAAATTTATGAGTGTGAAAACTTTGTAAATAAGGGCCGAGAATTGGATAATTGACTTTTTGTGTAAACCAAATTTCCATCGGTTCACCGGCGACCCAGCCAGGATACATTTTCGCAATACTCGCAAAAGTATAAACAATCAATAATTGAACAACAAAAAATAAAACCGTCCAGCGAGGTGCAGTCAAGGATTTAATCGACGGGGTTCGTCGCACATCATACGAAAAGTAACGATTCGCAGGTAAGAAAACCAACAGCCAGCACAACATCATCAAGAGATAATAGTGATTGTTGTAATTGGTTTTTTGAGCAAAATAAATCATCGTCCACGTAATCGCTGCTCCGATTGTAGCCGTTCGATAATATGCTCCGAAAGCAATAAAAAGCCCGCAAATTCCGAATAAGGTGTAAATCACATACATCGGTTTACCAGCGAAGACTTGAAGCCATTCAAAGCCCATAAAGGTAAACGTAAAATCAGGTTCAATGAAGGCTCGATAAGTCCAGCCTGTTGCGATTCCGCCGAAAGCGTCTGCCGCAATCACCAGACCTAAGATAATTCGCATCAATATCAATTGAGTATTATCAATCGGTTGAAGCCAATAATTTCCTCGAAAGAGATTTTTTACAAAAGTCATTGTTGTAGTACTTTATTTTCAACGAAGATACGATTGCAGCTGATAAGAACTAAGAAAGCTGACTCAAGATATTGAATCGGCTTTCTTTTACGAAAAAAATATAGATTATTTTCTGACAACGCCTAACGGCATATCTACATCGTATTGTCCGATAATAATTGGCGTTTGAAACTTGTTCGTATAAAATCGAACGTTATTGTAAACGTATTTGAACACTTCATCAATTGTTATGATTTGGTCGTCGTTTATGTTTGCAGCTCCCTTCAAGCCTTTAATCAAGAAATGACTGAAAATCCCTTGACGTAAGCCATTGCTCTCAATCGAAGTTTCGTCACCTTTAGAAGAAAGCATCAATGCGAATCCGCCTGAACTTTCATTAAAAGCAGCATAATAAATATCGATAATCGTTCCGTGATGATTGCCTTTTGTAGCTATGAAACTTCCTGAATGACAAGCGTCAGCAATTACAATTTTTGCTTTTGCATCACTTGATTCTAAAATATCTTTAACTGTTTGATGTTTGACAACTTTATCTTTTCCGTCATAATCGTGTGGCAAAAACGATCCCTGTAAACCGTGACCAGAGAAATAGAAAATAATCACATCATTTTCTGAAGCCTCTTTTGCGACGGTTGACAACGTATTCAAAATAACGTCTCTTTCAGCGGCTTCATCTATCAAAACTCTGATTTGCTCATCTGGCAACGCTCCGCCTTCAGGACTTTGTAAGAAAGCATTCAAACGATAAGCGTCGTCGTCAGTGTATTTCAGACTTCTCATGTGACTATAATGAGCAATTCCAACTAACACCGCCCATACTTTTCCATTAGGATTCTGAAACTCTTCTGTCCCTTGATGTGCCATCATACTTTCTGGCTTCACTTCTTCTTCTTTTCCCATGTAAAAGCCACCTGACCAAAATCCTTTGACGACTTGACCACTGCTGTAATACATTGTCCCTTTACCCTGAAAATTATGTTTTTTCCAGTTTCCTGCATAAATATCGCCATCAGTATAATAACAAACGCCGTAACCTTCTGCCATGCCATTTACGAAATTACCTTCATAAATAGTATTATCCGGATAAATATAAGTACCTCTTCCATTCTCACAATTACCCGAAATACAACCTTTATTGCCAATGCCACGAGTCGCACCGATAAATGCACCATCTAACCAAGCCCCTTCTTGCCTTTCCTCAATCGTCGTAAGTAAACCATTTCCGTTACGAGTTTGAAACTTCCATTGACCGATGTATTTATCGCCGTTCGGATAATAACAAATTGCATAACCAGCGATTTGTCCATTTTTAAACTCACCAATAGCTTTGCGACCATCGGCAAAAAGATACACACCGAAACCATCTTTACAATTTCCACTTACACAGTAATTTTGTTCAAAAACAGGCTTTACTAATTGATCACCTGCCCAAGAACCAGAACTTCTTAAGCGTTTGCCATCATAAATACGACCTTCACCACTACGTTGATCATTCTCCCAAGAACCGACGTATTTTGTACCATTTGTAAGGAATAGTACACCTTGACCGTGTCGTTTACCGTCTTCGAATTCGCCGATATAACGACTACTGTCAACATACTCGATTGCTCCATAACCATTGAGGCAATCACCTAAAAGGCAGTCTTGACTAAAACTAAAGAGGGGGAATAAGAGGAATAGTAATAGCATGTAATGGTAATAAATCGTGTTCATAGCAATTTTTATGATGAAAGATTCAGTTAATCTTTTTGTTTAATAAAAGTAAGTATATTCTTTAAAATAGTTATTAGTAATAACCCCTAATTCACTTCCTAAAAACTACAAAAAAGACTTTTTTTACTTAATTATGTTTTTAAGTACCAATAAAAATTACTGAACTTGAACCTTCCACCGTTATCGCTGTACGCATCAATGAAATATTACTTTTATTTATAATTTGACTAATTTGATGTTAACATTTTTTGTGATAGGCACTCCTCTGCGGTTATTTATTTCGGAACGGGTAAGAATCAAATAATCTGTATGATTTCTCCTCGCTTTCCATTTCGTTTTATTGATATTTCCATTTTCATAAGTTGTCAAAAATAGTTCATTATTCTTGATTTCCCACTCTATTTTTTGACTTCTGCCTTGATAACCAGTGTTATCACTAAAAAAATGATACGTATCTCTACTGTAAGTTTTGTGGCCATTACAACTAATTTCTACGATACGCCATTTACCCTGTAAAAACTCAGAAGTCACAGCCGTTTTGCTGCCTGCTATGCTATTTTCAACAATGCAATTTTGAGACGAGGTGTGTGAAGTTGTAACGGTTTGTATTGACAAAACAACCATAAATATTAGCGGATTCATATCAGTTATAATTGCTCAATTTGTTCTCTATTAAAAATTAGGAAAATGTTTAAGGATCATTAATAGATAACAAATTATGTATGAAATAAAGTAATTTTAAGTGATAGATTTCATACGAAAATTTATCAATATGGTTACTAAATTCCAGTGATAAAGCAATTTTAATTTGGAATAAATGCGATTTTACGTGTTTTTTATTTGCCAATTTAAACAAAAATATTTAATAAATTTTATATTTATAAATAAGGTTTGGTAAGGTGACTTCATCAGTTTATTTTTAAACATGATCGTTAATGCTTCATATTAAGGAATTAACCAATCACTTTTCCAACCATCTTGACTTCGCTCAAATCTTCCTCGCTGATGTCCATCTCTACTTAATTGTAGCCAATCAATTGTATTAATGGCAGTCACAAGGACACAAAAATTTTCGGCGTTATTTGTTGAAAGTAAGCGTTTCGAATCATTCAACTTTAGTGAACCGGGCGGCTGTCGAGTTAGGTAATCGGATTTTCCATAATCGGGTAGATTCTGCCAAATTTCGTTGGTAATCGTTTCATTGTGTAAAATAGCAACCGTACCGTACATTCTTAATTGTACTTGTTGTTTTGGATTATAAAAATGCCAGGCTACATTTTTATTATTTCTGACTTCCTCAACTTTAGGCGAGCGAAGGTCGGTATAAAGCCAAAGTTCAGCTTTCGCTTGTTCGACTTTTCTTAATACGACCGTTCTCGGATTTGGAAACGTGCCATTAATTGTCACAAATGTTCCGAATCGAAAAGCGTGTTTCTTGTCATTTTTCCCTCGTCTAAGTTGTTGCCAAATGTTTTGAAAAATATCTTCCAGAGATTGCATATTTAATTTAATTATTCTACCGATTATTGAAATAGTTCAAATTTCATTTACTACATTAGTCACTAAGAAAAGTTTAGAATGCGACTAAAAATCAATAAAAATCAATAAAAAACAGTGAATAGCTAAAAGGTCACGTTCTTTCGGTGATTTACAGCGTTTATCCAAATCACTATTTTTTTGCCTCTGTTGGCACAAAAAATGCCTTTTCCGGTTATGTCGTCAATTTTCTAAAATTTATATTTTATTATTTAAAACTTCTCAAAAACAATAATTTATAAATTATCAAAAAGTATACGCTTATTAAATATACTTTTGATAAAAAATAGAAATTGTCATCATACCAAATCTATTCACAGTAAAAACTATTTAGAATTCATGAGAACATCAACACTTAAATTGAGTATTTTGGCATTTATACTTTGCCTGGGATTCTCC
>CBFIHR010000117.1:0-10478 GCA_965662365.1 Saprospiraceae bacterium | reverse complement strand
TAAATTGTTTTTCAAGAGTTTGCTTTCAGATAATCTGGCGACTGAAAACGAAAATAAAGCCCGATAATTTCATTTATTTTTAATTTGGTATTTTGATATTTTACTGTTCGAAATGTTTTCAACGCACCTTTGACGCTCCTCTCCAAAAAGGTTTCTAATAAGTTTGCATAAAAAAATGTGCAACCGAAAGTTCGACTGCACACTCCAAAAGTTATCCTCTGAAAATTACTTTTTTTCCTCTTTTATCTTTTTGACAATCGTTTTGCCATCTTTCGTTTTGATCGTGACCTTTTTGCCTGTTTTGGTTTTCTTGACATCAATCGTTTCAATATTTTCAGGATTCAAACCATCTAAATCGAAATCGAAATTTTCTGTAATTTCTGTTCGGATATGTTTTTTAATGATTTTTACATCTTTTTCTCCATTGCTTATGTCCTTGACGACCGTTTTACCATCTTTTGTTTTGATGATAATTTTATGGATTCCATCTTTTTCAATAACATTTATCGTTTCGATATTTTCTTGGTCAATACCTTCTAAATCGAGATTAGCATCCTTTTTGGTTTTGATGATGATTTTTGTATCGCCGTCGATGATTGTTTCCGTACTATTATCATTAATAATTATTTCTTCGATTTCTTCTTGGTCATCTTTGATTTTTTTAATAACGACTTTTTTAGTGCCTTCGCCGTCTGCCTTTACATCAACCTTCACTTCAACTTCTTCACCGGTTTGAATATCAATATCTTCTTCGACCTGAATGAACATTATTTTTTTATCACCATTGTTCTCCGATTCAGTCACTTCCCCTTTATCGTCTTTTGCTTTCTCTTTGATAATAATGACCTTTTCTTCTTTGCCTTTTTTACGTTTTTTTACCCAGACTTTGTGATCAACTTCGGTGTCATTTGCTGCATATTTTTTGTACTCGGCAGAACCTTCCTTGACTTCTTTCCCATCGACCCAAACACGGGTGATTGTTTTTCCGTTTTTGATTTCTTTTTCGACTTTCACCTCTTTTTGGGCGAAAGCCAAAGTACTAATCATTGCAAACACCACAATTAAAAATAAATTCTTCATATTTTTTAGTTAGTTAATTATCAATTCAGTTTTTTGTCCCGATTGATCTTATGATTTTTAAATATTTAGACTTCAAATTAGACTTCAAACCATCGATCAATACGGTCAGATTGCACTTCTTGTTCGTCAATCAATCGGCTTGTAAATTCATTCGTAGCTGGGATATATTCATAATTATGTTGCCAGCTCAGATGATTTGTAGCGACGGCTTCGATAGCGTCTAAAGCTTTATGTATTTCTTCATTTGTTAAAATTGGATGAATAGATAAACGAATCCAACCTGGTTTTGCACTCAAGTTTCCTTTATCAATTTGAGAAGCAATTTTATTAGATTTATCCTCGCTGATATTCAATAGACAATGGCCGTAAGGGCCAGCACAGGCACAGCCGCCACGGACTTGTAACCCAAAATAATCGTTGAGTAATTTGACTCCTAAGTTATAATGCAAGTCATCAATATAGAAAGATACAACACCCATTCGATGCTCTGTTTCCCGAGCCAAAATATGTAAATTTGGAATCGCATCTAAGCGTTCAAAAATAATTTTCAAGAGTTCTTCTTCTCGCTGCATCATTAGTTCAGGATTCATTTCTTCTTTTAGCTTAACACACATTGCAGACTTGATAGTTTGTAAAAAAGGTGGCGTTCCACCATCTTCACGAGCCTCAATACTCTCGGCCGTCAAAGCGTCAATATATTTTTGTTGTCCCCAGCGGTTGACCCATTTTACCGTTCCGCCACCTGGATGATCCGGGATTTGATTTTGATAAAATCGCTTATTGAATAATAAAACACCGGGTGTTCCAGGGCCACCGAGGAACTTGTGCATGGAAAAGTACACCGCATCTAAATCTTGTAATGAATTTTTTGGGTGCATATCTATTGCTACATAAGGGGCAGAACAAGCAAAATCGACAAAGCACCAGCCACCATTTTCGTGCATGATTTCAGCGACTTTATCGTAAGGTGTTTGTACGCCGGTCACATTAGAACAGGCTGTAATTGCTGCTATTTTATATGGTCGATTTTCATGTTTTTTTAATAAAGCCCGCAAGTGATTCAAGTCAATATTGCCTTTAGGGCATAAATCAATCGCTTCGACATCGGCCACAGATTCTCGCCATGAAATATCGTTAGAATGATGCTCCAAATGTGAAACAAAAATAATAGGGCGGTCGTCAGGTGTCGCAAACCGAGAGCCATCTTTCAGACCTAACAATCGCTGAAATTTATTAACGGCTCCAGTCATGCCCGAACCTGTCATAATCAAGACATCTTCTTCGTTTGCGTTGACGTGTTTTTTTATAATTTTTTTAGCTTTATGATAAGCGACCGTCATTGATGTTCCTGTGATATTCGTTTCCGTATGCGTATTACCGACATAAGGGCCGAAGTTTCGCAAAAGCGAGTGCTCAATCGGTACATATAAACGACCGCTTGCTGTCCAGTCAGCATAAATCATTTTCTTTTTGCCGTTCGGTGTGTCAAATTCTTCATTGATACCAATGACGTTTTTTCGAAATTGCTGAAAATATTGACTAAGATTTGTTGTTTGTGAAGTCATTATCTTGTTAGTTTTAGTATAAAATAAGTAGTATTACTACAAAAAAATAATCTGATTATCAATTTATTAGGGTACAAATGTAATGTTTAATCATAGTATATTTGTGTTCTTATAATGTGTAAATATTTGTCTCCTTCATGTCCATCCCAATAAACTATAATTTTCTTAATTTTTTATGCTAAAATAATGCAATAGTTAGAAAATTAGGATTTACTTTGTTGTTTTGATAATGCTATTAGTCCGTAATAGGTAAGGTTATAATTCACCTGAAACTTTTTATGATTAATTAAGTTATTATGCATTGTCAACTTTAAAATTATAAAGACTAAGAAGTCCGTAGTAATACTTAAATTGCCATTTGAATAAGTGTCCTTACAGTAATTTCTAAATTCATTTCCTTTTATTATTACATGTTGTAATCATAGGGAGAAATTTATTCTTAACGAGTTTTTTAGAATAAAATTTAGACCGAACTAACGAAACCTAACGCTAACAATACTAATTATCAATTGAATTTAATAAATAAAATCATAGGAATAGGGGTTACATCAAGGTTGTCTTCCTCTGAGATAAAGGGCATACAGTTACTTAATATTTTAGCGATAACTTCGATATTGGCCTCGGTTGTCCTTCTAATCATTCATGTCGTCCAACAGTTCAACTGGCTCGTGATTACCTCTAGTCTTATTTATATATTCGTTTCTATAATTATACTCTACTTTAATTATCAGCAAAAGTTCAGATACAGTAAGTACACGATGGCATATATTTTTACATTATGCTATGTCTTCACAGCCTTGAATGCCAACGCAGGTGATGAAATCGAATACTTCTTATTGTTGCCAGGGATTGCGTCAGGACTTTTTTTCGAAACAAGACGAGAGCGAGTTATATTGATGATTTACAGTGCTTGTTGGTTTTTTGCAATCAAAATATTTTATTTGTATTATCCATACGGTATTTTGGGAGAGTTATACCTCAAACACATAGACTATGTTAGTGGTGGGATTATCCTGCTTTTTGCTTTTATTGTTTATTACAGTATTATAAATAATAAAGAAGTACTTGCCGAAAGTCTGAGAATAAAGAATTTGGAAGTGAATAATTTGAATCAAACGCTTGAGAAGAAGGTAGCCGAACGAACAGAGAAAATTGAACTGCAAGCTAAAGCATTAGCACAGTCGAATCAGGAAATTAAGAGTTTTTCACACATAGCGGCACATGATATGCGTGAACCACTTCGCAATATTATTAGCTTTTCGCAGTTGATAAATAAGGATATTCTTAAAGGCAATTTTGAAAATATTAGTGAATACAGCAGCTACATAGACTGGTCGGTTCGTCGTATTGATGCTTTGACGCAAGATATTGTGGATTACACCAATTTAGAACAAAAAATTCATCAAATTAAGGAAAATGATTTGAATGAAATCATTTGGGAAGTTATAAAAATTTCGTTTCAACATAGGAAAGATGCCATTTTTGAAGTGGAGCATTTACCGACCTTAAAAGTAAATGAAGTCGTCTGCAAAATGCTTTTTAAAGAACTTATCGAGAATGCTATTCAGTATTGCGATAAGCCGAAACCGACAATTAAGGTGTTTTTAAAAGAGTTTGTTGACCATTATCAATTTAGTATTCAAGATAACGGTATCGGTATCGCAAAAGACTATCATGAACAAATATTTAAAATGTTCAAACGTCTAAATAATAGTATTCAGCAAGATGGTTCTGGTATCGGCTTATCGATTTGCAAAAAAATCATAGAATCTTACGGTGGAAAAATATGGGCAGAAAGCCAAGTCGGTGAAGGAGCAACTTTTCATTTTACATTATTCAAAAGCTAAAAAATAACCTAAAATTATAGGATTTTCTTATTAATTCATTTCAATCGCACATTATTACACTAAGTATTCACACACCAAAGTAATAAACTTAGGCATCCTTCCTATTAATATCAATCAGGATTCCTCCCAACCTTTTTACAGCTAAAAATCGTTATCAACTAAACAGACATTAAAACAAAAATTATAATATGAATAAGAAGAATATATTAATTGTATTTTGTTCATTTTTAATGAATTACGCTTTCGCTCAAATTCAGTTTCAGCATATTGAACCGGTGAACAACGTCCTTGGCGATGTATCTTTTGTCGAGCAATTCGGTGAAATGCCAACGGCACAAACCAGCGATATTTTACGCTTACAAACGCATTTAGAATATGTTGAACGAAAACTCCGAAATGCCGATATTTCACATTTGACGGCAGTCCAAAAAAGGAATAGAAACCATATTTTAAATATTTTGAATCAATATTGGAAACGTGGGCAATTTCCGAAAAATGATTATTTCTCGACTCGAAAATCTGTTTTTATTGACCGAAATGGAACGCATTGTGCCGTTGGATATTTGATCAAACAAACGGTAGGCGAAGCGGTCAGTCGTCAAGTCAATGCAAAATATCAATTCGCTTCGATTTACGATATTCAAATGACCGAATTATTCACTTGGGCAAATAAATACGGTTTGTCGATTGATGAATGTGCGATGATTCAGCCGACGTATGGCGGATGGATTCGCCCAGAACCGATTCGTCAGCGACCAAATGCTGGTTTGTTTGCGATGGAAGTTCGTTCGATGAAAGTCGAAACGAGCATTAAGGAAAATGCAGCAACAACGACAATGGAACAGGTTTTCTTTAATCCGTCAACGCATCAGCTTCAAGGTTTTTATTATTTTCCAATTCCTAAAGATGCGTCAATTGATAAGTTTTCCATGTTTATAAATGGTGTCGAAACGCAAGGTGAAGTTTTAGATGCTGCCAAAGCTCGGGAAATTTATGAAGGCATCGTGCGTCGTTCGCTTGATCCTGCATTGTTGGAATATTACAATCAAGGCCTATTTAGAGTGAAAATATTTCCGATTCAACCTCGAAGTGAACAGAAAGTTAAGATGACTTATACGCAAACTTTGGAGAAGGAAAATGGAACAGTTGAATATACTTTTCCTTTTGGAACAGCTGAAAACACAGCGACCAAACAGATTCCAGAGTTTAGTTTTAAGGTCAATATTGAAACGAGTGATAAGTTGAAAAATATCTATTCGCCAACGCATGAAACGGAAATTATTCGCAAAGGTGAAAACAAAGCGGTGGTCGGTTTTGAAGGAAATCAATTGAAAAATGCAGCGAATTTTAAACTGTATTTTAATACCGATAATTCTAAAATTGGAATGTCGATATTGACGTATAATGATACGTATGAAGATGGTTTTTTCATGATGAATTTAAGTCCAGGTATTGCGGATGCGGAGGAGGTTATTGCAAAAGACATAACGTTTGTGATTGATGTTTCGGGAAGTATGGCAGGAGAAAAAATGGAACAAGCTAAAAAAGCGTTGAATTTCTGTATCGCAAATCTGAATGACGAAGATAGGTTTAATGTGGTACGTTTTTCGACAGAGGCGAGTGCGTTATACACAGAGTTAAAAGCGGCAAATAGGGAGAACAGAAAAGAAGCTAATGCTTTCATCGAAAAGTTAAGACCTATCGGCGGTACAAACATTGACGAAGCTCTAAACTTAGCATTGACAACGAAATCAGATGAAAATCGACCGTCTTTTGTTATCTTTTTGACAGATGGAAAACCGACAATCGGCGAAACAAGTCAAGAGGCTTTATTGAAAAAGGTCGATAGTTATAATCCTAAAAATACACGGATTTTTACTTTTGGAATCGGTTCGAATTTGAATACAAAACTGTTGGATAAATTGACCGAAATGACGAATGCGTATCGAACTTATGTGTTGCCAGATGAAGATATTGAGGTAAAGGTTTCTAATTTTTATACAAAAGTCGCTTCTCCGATTTTGACGGATGTGGTGATAAAGTTCGATGAAAATTTTGACGTAAGTCAATTACAGCCCAAAGCCCTACCGGCTATTTTTAAGGGGTCGAGTGTATCGCTTTTAGGCCGCTATGCAGGAAGCGGAACTGGTAAAGTGACGATAACAGGCAAGGTGAATGGCAAAGAAAAAACTTATACGTACAACGCTACTTTTCCGAAAAAAGCAAAGGAAAATGATTTTGTCGCTTCGCTTTGGGCAGCAAGTACGGTTGGTTTTTTGATGGATCAAATCCGTTTGAATGGCGAACAAAAAGAGTTGATTGATGAAGTCGTTCGCTTATCGAAAAAGTATGGAATTATTACGCCGTACACCAGTTATTTGATCATTGAAGATGAAGCGGTAAGTGTCCGCACGAATCGCTTAGAATCTCGTGATCAGCTGTTGAATACAAGGGTGCAGTCGGCTCAGCCTCAAACTTTAGAGGAAATCCAAGTGACTTATGACTCGGGCATTAATCAAAGCACAGGGAACGGCAGTGTCATCGCCAGTAAACGCAATCAGAAATTAAAAAAATCAGAGAATGCGACAAAAATCCGAACGGAAGATGTGGAATTGGATTATATCACGAATACAGGACAAACGATGAATTTGGCGTCCGATATTCGGAATGTCAATGGTCGTGCATTTTATCAAAATAATGGCGAATGGGTCGATGCGAATATTCCGCTCAACAAGGATAATAAAAAGCGTAAAGTCAATCGAGTTGCCTTCAATTCTAAGGAATATTTTACGTTGATTAAGAATAATCCGGAAGTCGTGGATTATTTATCGCTTGGTCGCAATATTCGATTTGAGTTGGATGAGGAGGTGATTGAAATTTACGAAATGTAAAATAATAGTAGTTTTGAAGTAGTGATTTCTAATTTTGAATCAAAAAATATTAAAGAATAAAAATATGTGCTTCCTCAAGGGAGCGCATATTTTAATATAAATCCGATACAGTAAGCAATCGGGATATTTTGAATGGTTTAAAAATATCGTCGTTTTGAAGTAATGGTCTTTGATGTTGATTTTTATGTGAAATAATAAAGCGGAAGTTGTCGAAAGGCAGAGGGATGGCTATTATAAAGGAAATATTGGAATTGTTGTAAAGTATAAATTGATGATGCGGTGACTAAAAAAAGTCAATTTGAATCGTATCATCAATTTTTAAATTATGCAAGGAAGCGGCTTTTCCTAAATTAACAGAAATCTCTAAATAACCGGTGGAGTTAAATAAACATAAGGTTTCGCCGACAGAAACATCGCTGTAATGCTTGCAAATTGAGGTGATTGGATCGTAGCGTTTAAAAAATAATTCAAATTTTCGACCTTCTGCTACTTGCTCAAATAATACTCTAGGAATATTCACAATGACATTTTCATAATTATCAATATGAATCACTGAACCTCGAATTTGTGATTTGCTTACAACTGGTTGAAGTGTAATGCGTTCTTGTATCTGAAAGACTTTTTGTCCGATTTCTTCGAACGGCTGGTCACTCGTAATATGACGAACAGCGTTGGCAAAAATGTCTTTTAATGGAAAGTACCGATATTCGTCCGTATCTGTTAAGCGATAGACTTCTGTCGGTTTATCCTCAAAAACCAATGAAAACAAACCGTTATCTGGCCCAATGAAAAAGTGACCTTTATGCCTTATCACAATAAAAGATTTCAGCGTATTAATAAAGTTATTGACACTCACAATATGTACCGTTCCTTTCGGAAAAGCTCGATAAGTATTTTTTATAATAAAAGAAGCCTGAACGATATCATATGTTTTTACGTTATGGGAGATATCTATAATGTTGAGGTTAGGATTTTGGCAAAGCATCGCACCTTTGATAACACCGACATAATAATCGGACAAACCAAAATCAGTGGTTAAAGTTATAATTGCCATAAGTTGATTGATACGTTTCGTTATATATCTTACCTTTATAAAATAGGTAAATTACTGATTAATAGTCGTCATAAAGGTTCAATTAGCATACAAAATTGTTAAAAAACAAGGGATAAACCTATTTTCAAATAAAAAAAGACAAAAATATTAAAATTTTTATCATGTTTAAATTAATGTCAATTCGATTTTACTAAGGTGTTTTTTTTAAATAAATCTTGTATTTTGCAGCGTAAATTGAAGCATTCAAAAAAACATAAATTCTGTTATAAAACAATATAGCAATTTAATAATCATAACAATTAATAAGAATTTTGAGCGAAATAGAACTAACTATAAATAGCGTTGACCTATTCGAATTGTACGGTGATAAAGACGCTAAACTTAACTTAATTAGAAAAGCTTTTCCGAATTTAAAAATCACATCAAGAGGCGAAAAACTCAAGATAGCTGGTGACAAAAAGGACGTACAACGATGTAAAGGAAAGATGGAAATGATGGTACGTAGCTTGAAAAAGCATCATGCGATTAGTATTCAAGATGTACAAGAAATTGTCAATGGTGAAAATCCGTTTGAGAATCGTATCAGCACTCGGAATAAAGATAATGTCATCGTTCATCGCCGCAACGGAACGCCGATTAAGGCAAAAACTCAAAACCAACGTCGTTTGGTCGAATCAGCAGAAGCAAATGATGTCGTTTTTGCAATCGGGCCGGCAGGTACAGGTAAGACTTATACAGCGGTTGCGATTGCGGTTCGGGCATTAAAGAATCGCTTGGTGAAGAAGATTATTTTGACTCGACCTGCCGTCGAAGCAGGGGAGAGTTTAGGTTTTCTACCCGGTGACCTGAAAGATAAAGTTGATCCATATTTGAGACCACTTTATGATGCTTTAGATGATATGATTCCGCACGAAAAACTGAATCAATTTATCTCAAATAGGACAATTGAAGTCGCACCGTTGGCATTTATGCGTGGTCGAACATTGGATAATGCTTTTATTATTTTAGATGAAGCTCAAAATACGACAACGGCACAATTAAAGATGTTTTTGACTCGTCTCGGGCCAAGTGCAAAAGCAATTATCACAGGCGATATGACACAAATTGACTTGCCTCGTCATCAGCGTTCGGGGTTGGCACAAAGCCTGGATAGATTAAGTGAGATTGACGGCATCGGTTTAGTGCGTTTGTCTGCTGCTGATGTCGTACGGCATCGTTTGGTCAGACAAATTATTGATGCTTATTCTAAAATAGAATCGGACGAAGCCGAATCTCGTGCCAAACGAAAAGCGGAACGTGAAAAAGCGAAGCAGGAAAAACAAAACGAGTAGAACTCGACTGTTGTTATTATTTTTATTATAAACAAATAGGTGCATCATTTCATATTATATATGTATGATGTACCTATTTTACGTTATAAAAATATCTAAGAATATATCGATTCCCTATTTTCCATCAAAAAGCATTACATTTGAAATCCATTGAAAAACTAAAAAAAATAAAATGCAACCACCAAAATTTTGCTCCACTTGTGGTAGCGAACTTCAATCTCAAATGCGTGATGGTTTAGAACGATTAGTCTGTTCTGATGCTACTTGTGATTATGTGTTTTGGAATAATCCAACGCCAGTGGTTGGGGCAATTGTTCAACAAGGCGATCATATCATTTTGGTACAAAATGTTGGTTGGCCCGAACATTGGTTTGCGTTAGTAACAGGTTTTTTGGAAGCCAACGAATCACCCGAAGCGGGTATTAAAAGAGAAATGAAGGAGGAAATCGGTGTCGCTCCAAAATCAGTGAACTTAGTCGGTCTATATCCTTTCTTTCGACGCAATCAACTGCTAATAATTTACCACGCAGAAATTGACGAAAATGCAACAATCGTATTACAAACCGATGAAATTGCTGCTTACCGAAAAATTCCAATAGCCGAAGTGCAACCGTGGGACGCAGGAACAGGTCATGGCCTACGAGATTGGTTACGTACACAAGGCTACGAGCGAAAAGTAATTCCATTAAACGAAATACGCTAAAACAGAA
>CBFIHR010000116.1:0-10543 GCA_965662365.1 Saprospiraceae bacterium | reverse complement strand
TTCGATGTAACTGACGATACAGTGCTGCTCGTTTTTTTGAGTCCATCTCTTGACGGATCGCATCAACAATCCTATCGCTTTCTTTATTTCCAAAAAATACATAATTTGAACCACCATTTGCGGATTCTGTATGCCATATTTCTTTAGGGTTTGATAATTTGGGCGAAGCGACCCAGCCGCCAACATATAACTCAAATTGATGCGTTTTTAAGTTTTCTAATAAGCTTACCAATTCCAGAGGTTGTACGATAATTTCAATACCGACCTCTTTGGCCGCTTCTCGCAACAACTCACAAGCGATTTTTCTACGGTCATTACCGATATTATAATTAATCACCAGACTTAGCGTAATCACCTCTTCTGTAGAATCCGTTTGAATAACTTTTTCTCGAACACCATTTGAGTCCAAATCCTCCCAACCAGCGACACTCAACAAAGAATCTGCCCAAGCTAAATTGTACTCGTAAGGTTGTAATGTTGTATCCGATAACGCCTTCAAACTCGGATGCGTAAAACTCGTCACTTTGTCCGCAAAACCATAACAAGCCTCATCAATCAGTTTATCAATGTCCATCAAATGTGCTAAAGCCTGCCGAACATTGAGGTCGCTCAACTTCGGCGATGTCATATTAAGACCAATATAATCATACGCATACGTTGGTGCGGTGAGTACATGATATATTTCTCGATACTTCGAAGAGTCTGGATACCAATCTTGGACAAATGCAGTCATCGGCATATCACTCATTACGTCGATGTGACCACGTTTTAACATTCGATACCCTGAATATGAATTATCAACAATCTCAAAAACCAACTCTTTGGGATTTGCTTGAAACCATTGATTATCTTGATTCAAATCTCTTCCCCACCAGTTTTCTTTTCGTTCTAATATTACCCGTGTGTTGACGTCCCAGTGCTTTAGACGATAAGCCCCCGAGCCACTAATTTTGTCTTTTTGAAACTTCGTACTGTTATACCATGCTCCAAATTCTATCAGTTTTTCATCTTGTAGCTCCGACTCCGATTTGTACGACAACTCAAAAACGGTATATGTTTCTAAAAGCCCTTTAGAGTCATAAACTTGCTTTGGCAAAATGTACAAACCTGTCAATAAGCTTTCAATCATCATCGTTGGCTCACTGAAAATAATTGAGAAACGCTTAGGATTTTCTTTATTAATATCAATCCGTTCGATAACACTAAACTGCGTCTTTAGATATTGATTATTCGTAAAAGGACATTTGATGACCTTCAGCGAGAACGCAACATCTTCGCCGGTAATCGGTGTACCATTGTCCCAATTTGCAGTTTCGTGTAGCTCAAACTGTACTTCGATTTTATCGTCTTTTGTTCTTTTTATGGTTGGTAATGCTTTCGCTAAAACAGGAACTAACTCGTTTGTTTGATAGTCATAATGCACAAGCGTCTGAAACAAATGATTGAAAATGATAGTTGCCGTCGGATCCGTTGCGTTAAACGGTGTTAGCTGTTTTGGGTCTGACTCCGTATATTGTATCACACAATCTTCACATTCGTATTCTGCTCGATTACATCCCAAAATCACCCCTAAAAACAAAATTATAATTCCGACTTTTCTTAACATCTCTTCTTTAGTTTCAGTAGTTTCAACAGTTTTAATAATTTTAGTAATCCTACCGAAAGAATAACTACAAAACCACTAAAACTATTGAAACTACTAAACTATTAAAACCACTAAAACTCATTTATAAGATTACTGACTCGCTTCTAACCTGAAACCAGCTTCCCAATACCCATTGCCCATTGAGGAGAAATTCGGGTCAATAATTCGTTTATGAACTGCAACACGATTACGAACCGCCAATAAGAAAATATAGGGTGCTTCGTCATCAATCATTTGCTGCAACTCTTTATATAAAATAGCTCTTTTCTCTTCCGATAATTCTACAACTAAAGCCTCCAGTATCTTATCGCTTTCAGCATTACCAAACCCCGGGTAATTTTGTGCATTACCGATTGAGTTAGTGTGCCAAAGCTGTGACGGGTCAGACTCCACAACAGCAGCTTGCCACAACCCAAAATACATTTCAAAATCCCTTGCTTGCAACTTATCCAACATCACCTTAAAGTCTAATCCTACAGGAATAATTTTCACACCAGCCGCTTCACAAGTATTTTTGAATAACAAAACCCCTTCTTCGCTAGTATTAGCAACTTTAGGATACAAAACCTCAATCTTGAAATCCACTCTTTGCCCGTTTATCATTTTATCCAAAATTCCATCTTGATTGCTGTCTGTCCAACCCACTTCCGCCAATAAGGTTTTGGCTTTTTCGACATTATATTCTGGCAAAACCAACTTCTCATTGATAAACTGTTTCTTTGATGGATGTATAAATGTAGAAACTCGCTCTCCCAATCCAAAAAATACCCGTTCTGAATACTCCTCTGTATCCATCAAATGACGCAAAGCTTTACGAGTTTTTACATCTGCCAATTTGGGATCTTCCATCTTCATTCCAAAATAAGAGTAAACAAACTGCGAAGGCGTACCGTGATGAAACGTATTAATAAAATTTGAATCTTTACGTAATTCTTCTACAAACTTTCGAGGGTCAATTTTTTGCATGACGTCCAGCTCCTCTACCTTCAAAGCACTGACCGCTGTATTAACATCAGGAATCGTTTTATATACTAATTTTTTAGGGTAAGCCTTTAGCCAACTATTCCCATTTTCTACATTATTAGCCCACCAGTTTTCCTTTAATTTTAAAGTTACCTTTTGTTTATCTTCCCAGCTATCCAAAAGGTATGGCCCAGAACCAACAACTATATTTTTCTGAAAATCAATTTCATTAAAAAAACGAGCATAACGCTTCAATTCACTATTTTTAAGCAGTTCAACCTTTTTTATAGTTAAATCACTAACCGAAAAATCATCTAAAATATGCTCTGGATCATAAATATGCTTTGGCATAATCATCATGCCAGTCAAAGCGGATTCCATAATCATATATGGCTTACAATACAATGTAAATTTCTTCTTATTCGACTCATCAATCTTAATATCCTTGATATAATCAAAATACAAACTACGTCCGCTCGCAGCCGTCCCAGGAGCTTTCATCAATCGCAACGTAAAATCGACATCTTCACCAGTGATCGGCTCTCCTGTATCATCCCAGACGGCTTCTTCTCTGATTTCAAAATTCATCGCAATTGTCGAATCGTTCAATTCTTCAACCACTGGACGAGATTTAACCAATACCGGAACAAGCTCGTACGTAAAATAATCTACTTGTAATAATGGTTGAAAAATTCGATCAATCACCCGACGTCCACCAGCATCAGTCGCTGTCATTGGATTCAATTTAATCGGATCTGTCAATTGCCAAAGCACAATATCTTTAGGTTTGTCTTGCTCACAACTACTAAAAATCACTAAAGAAAAAACAGCTATAACTATTGTCAATACTAAATATTTTAATCCTTTGATTTTGTTTTTAAGCATAATGAAAATATTTACATTGTTAGAAAACGATTCATAAAATGACAGCCGCCTGCACCTTTCTACATTTATAAGTCGTTTCAGTATTTTTATTTTGAAAATGGTTTTAAAACCAGTCTGGTTTCCTCCAAATTAGTAAGGTATATTTACTATACAAAATATAATTAATACTATGTACAATAAGGCGTTCGAAGGTGTTAAATAATCACAAAAAGAACGATTATTCTGATAATAATAAAATCAAATACCTATATTTAACGTTAGGTAACAAAAAAATTCAGTAAAAAATAATCAAATTTCAATCCTAATTGTGATTATTAGATAATTGTAGCGACAAATGAACGAAACGTCCAACAGTGACTCCATGAAAAATCAAACTGAGATACAACAATTAATTGATAGCTATTACGAAGGAGATAATTTAAGTATTCAAAATTTCTTTGTACTTTTTGGAGACAATCTTGTCCATTTCGCCACAGCTATTCTGAATGATGTCAGCAAGGCGAAAGACGCCGTGCAAGATGTTATGATAAAATTGTTGGAAACACCAGTCGAACTGCGTCGTGAGAAATTTCGACCAAATCCTAATAATATTTTAGGAGCGTTAAAGATGCGTGTTCGCAATCGGTCAATTGATTTGATTCGTCAACAAAATCGTCATCGAGAGGTAAATATACAGACTCTTTTTTCATTAGAGGGGAAAGACAGTCTGAATAATGATTTTATCATCAATGATGAACTCAAAATGGCGATACGAGTCTTAGAACCTTTAGAACGCAATGTTTTAAGGAGTCACTTAGAAGGATATTCCAATCAGGAACTGACAGCAATGTACCCGATTGAGACTTCTCCAAGAGTGATTAAACAACGCATTAAGCGAAAGCTAAAAAGAGAGATTTTAAGATTAAGGTTAAGTAATTAATTTAAAGAGGATTTGTGAGCAGAGATAATTACATAGTAACATTTGAGGTCAACCGTCAAAAAATTATTGACTATATTTTCCATCATATTCCAAAAAATGAGGAACACTTGATGGATGATTACTTTGATAATCATGAGGAGTTAGCCGCTACCGTAGAAGAACTACTAGATTTTTGTCTAGAACATCAGTTTAGTCATTTCATGGTGCAGCATTTCTCCAAAACGGGTCAATCAGAAGCACTCAACGATATATTAAATGATATTGAGTATCATTTAGAAGAAATCAAAGAACAAAAACAGGCTATCAAAGAGAACCCTGTGACTGTAGAACATCAAGATTACTTCAAAAAAATAATCGCTTTCGGAACGACTATTCTTGGCAAAACAATCACTAGAACATTTTTCACGCTTTTATTAGTTTTAAATTTTTGGCAGACGGGAGGCGATTACACCAACTCGAATTTGCTTAAAGCCTCTCAAAGAGAAGAAGTGAAAGAAATGATGATTCTGACAAATTATCAGATACAACATATGCGAGTTGATATGTTAGATGATAGACCGATTACTGATTTTATCACAGATGTTGCGATTCCTTCTGACTTCGAAATACACTACTTTACAGAAGATTAAAACGTTAGTAAAATACCTTAAAACATACAATTAAAAAAGCTACTTCTCATAAGGGAAGTAGCTTTTCCATTTATTGAATATAGCGTAATTTTAAAGCCAAACAAGTGACTTGTTGAAGAACATAAAAAAAGAGTATCGAAATATTTCGATACTCTTTTTTATTTATGCTAAAAGTAGTTGTATTACTCTAAACGGAATTTTACTGGTAAATTGAACTGAACACGAACAGCTTCATTACGCTGTTTTCCTGGAGTCCATTTATTTGGTAATTCGTTCATTTTCTCTACAACTCTTAATGCTTCATCGCCGGTTCCTGCACCTGGATCACGAAGAAGTTTTGCATCTGTAATAGAACCATCTTTTTCAACAACAAAGCTGATTACAGCTGTTCCTTCAACACCGTTTTCACGAGCGATTGTTGGATACTTGATATTTTTATAGATGTATTCTAACAATTTCTTGCCTGCACAAGCATCTTTCTCCGCATCTGTCCCTGCATCATCACAACCTGGGAAACGAGGCATTTGCTCAACGACTTGAAAGATCTTATCAACCTTCTCCTTTTTCGGCTTTGGCTTCGGCTTTGGTTTTGGCTTCGGCTTTGGCTTTTTTGGCTTTGGAGCAGGTTTGTTTGTCATCTCCTTTGTTACCGTTTGATCCTTAAACTTTGGAGGATCTTCTAAAGGCTCGTCATCTGGCACTTCCTCAATTACTGGAGGTGGTGGAGGTGGCGGCGGTGGAGGTGGTTCCGCAGTACGTGGCGGTTCGATTTCGATATCATCCGGTAATTCTAACGAATATCCTGTCAGGTCAACTTTTTCCTCGTAAGTCGTCCAGCTGAAAGCTAAAATTGCTAAACCAACTGCACTAACTAAACCGAGACGCCAGAAAACACTGCTTAAATTGAATACGTTAGCTTCCGGATACTTTTTCATCGATGCTGAAGCTGTTCCTTTGTACTTTTCTGAAAGGCTACCTGATTTTGAGCCCATCATACTACGAACTAAGAAAATAACTCCAACGGTTACGAGTATAAGGGCTAGTAAACCTAACCCGACACTTTGACCCGTGATTGAAAAATCCATAGTTCAGCTATTTAATATTTAAACAATAGATTCGGATTATTACTAATCCAAAAAAACTTCCTATAAAATTGGCGAACATATCGCCATACTCAAAGTATCTATTTGGTAAAAATAAATACTGCATAAGTTCCATTAGTACGCCATAAGTAAATCCTATGACTAAGATTATCAAAAACACTTTGATTGATAATTCTTTTTTTTCTTTTAATCGAAATTGCTGCCTGAAATATCCCCAACCGACTAATACCGATAACAATCCGTAAGCGGCAAAATGTGAAACTTTATCTGGTGCAACAAAACTGAAATTTAAATCAATTTGAGGACCAGAAAACGCAGATAAATATAAAATAATTACTGCCCAAAGTATCGCAGGAATATAAGGCTTAGCTAAAATGATCATTATCCGATTGATGCTTGATAAGCTGCTGCATCCATCAAATCCTCTAACTCTGACATATCGCTCATTTTAACCTTAATCATCCAACCTTCACCGTAAGGATCTTCGTTGACCGTTTCAGGTGTCTCTTCTAAGTTCTCATTGAACTCAATCACCTCTCCGGAAACAGGCATGTACAAGTCAGAAACTGTCTTTACGGCTTCTACCGAACCGAATACTTCATCTTTAGCGATAGTTTCGTCAACCGATTCTACTTCGACATAAACGATGTCACCTAATTCGCCCTGTGCATATTCGGTAATACCGACAGTCGCTACGTCACCCTCGACACGAACCCACTCGTGTTCTTTGGTGTATTTTAAATTTTGGGGAAATTCCATAAAATTTAAAAATTAGTTTTTGTTAGGAAAATAACATTAATTATAGACTAAAATCCTGTCCATGACAGAATCTGCCCAAAATTAATCTTTTTTTATAGAATTTATAAAAATCTAAAAAAATGTTTTCTAAACCATAGCTGTTTTGAAGGTATTAAGACATTTTAATAATTTTCAAAGAACAATTTCCATTTTTATACAACATCATCACAACGTCTTTTCGTTGTGTGTTTCGCTTCTTAGATGCGAGTGCTTTTAGTTTTGGTGTGTCAGATAAAATTTTTATCTATAACCATTTTCCATTTTATCCTCGTTCCAAGAAGCACATTTGCTTTTATATTGATTTGAGATGTAAAAGATTCTTGTTTTGGTGTATTGCTCCAGCATTTTGGAGGGCTTTTTATACATTAAAAAATATTATTTACTCATTCGTATAGATTTTTTTCATAAATACATTAGTATATTGTTCTACAAAACGAAATCAAAAAGCATCAGATTTATACTTAATTTCAAGTTATTTCACCTAATTAATCTACGAATTGCAACTACAAATATCAACTAACGAAACGAGTAATTATGAAATATTTTTTTTCATTTATATGGCTACTTGTCCCGATGTGGCTTGCGGCACAAGATTATCACTTTAAGCAAATATCGCTGACAGAGGGCTTATCACAAAGTAGTATCAATGCAATTGGACAAGATAAAAATGGTTTTTTATGGCTGGGGACACAAGATGGCTTGAATCGCTTTGACGGTAATGAGTTTACGATTTATAAAAATATCCCTTTTGATTCATCTTCTTTGGCAGAAAATTTCATCACTGCTATTTCCGTAGATCATAAACAGCAACTTTGGGTCGGTACGATGAATGAAGGATTACATTTATTTCATCCCGATAAGGAAACGTTTTCACGATTCTACCATTCTAAAAATAAAAATGCACTTTCAAATAATAATATTACTAAAATATATACGGATAACAATGGTCGAGTTTGGGTCGGTACTACGAATGGCTTGAATCTGATTATTCAAAAAAAAGGGGAAGTCTCATTCAAAAAGTTTCAATACAATCCGAATTTAGCTCGTTCGTTTCCCGATATTAATTATGTTAATGAAATATTTGTCGATAGCAAAAATGATTTGTGGTTGGGTACACCAAATGGGTTATTTCAATTTCAAATCGTAACTATGAAAAAAGGGGTTGAGTTAAAGAAAAAAAACTATTGGCAAAAAAGCGAAAAACCCCTAAAAAATACCTTGACCAGTAACACGATTAAAACAATTCAAGAAGATGCTTTGGGTCGCCTTTGGATTGGTACAGCAAAAAACTTACAAATACTGGAAAATGGTGTATTTGCAACGGTTACTTTATTAAAAAAAGAAAAGTACATCACGATTAATGATTTGCATTTGAATCAAAAAAATGAACTCTTAATCGGGACTTATCACGGTGTTTTTATTGTAAAATATCATGACGGAAAATATCAAAATCCTGTACTTTACGAACATAAGGATAACAGCATAAACTCACTGCATGACAACATGGTTTTCCATATTTTTGAAGATAATCATCATGAGGGTTTGTACTGGTTAGGAACGTATTTGTCGGGAATCGGTCAGATGTACGAACGTAAAAAACGCTTTGTAACAAACTATCTCAACTCCTCAAAAATTGGTCAAAAAATCGGTGCTTCTGTACATCTGATGTTGAAAGAAAATAGCGATGTTTTATGGTTGAATACAACATCGGGATTACTTCGTTATGATCGTGAAAATGAAACGTATAGTTTAATTGAAAAAATTCCCATTATTGGTCAAAAAGAAAATTTGACACCGAATCGGATTACAACAATTTTCAAAGATTCAAAAGGACAAATTTGGTTAGGTTCACGAATGGGTTTATTAAAACTCAGACCGCAAGGAAAATCTTTCGTTGGTAAATTATATAAAGTAGAGGATGAAGAAGAACGAGGCGTTTTTTCGATTTATGAAGATGCGAATAAGTTGTATTTGGGAAGTTGGTCAGGCATCACTGTTTTTGATTTGGAAACAGAAACTTTAGCACAAAAACCAATTGTAATCGATGCGGACGGGAGCAAGGAGTTTGGGTATCAAGTTCGGCACTTACTGAAGGATAAACAATCTAATTGGTGGATTGGTACAACGCATGGTTTGGTCGTTTTTCGAAATGTTAAAAATGAGTTTTGGCAACATTTACAACAAAAAAAAGGTCAAATATTTAAGCATAATCCAAATGATAAAAGAAGCCTAATCAGCGAACGAATCACCGCTATCTGTGAAGATAACAATGGTGATATTTGGCTCGGAACACATAGTGCATTGGTCAAAATTATTCATAAAAAAAACGATATAGAATTTAAGTCTTTTGGTGAAAAACAAGGCCTGGCGAATAACTTGGTTTACACGGTTGTCAACGACAATAAACACCTTTGGTTGAGTACAAATCGTGGTTTATCTCGCTTTCATATTCAGAACGAAACCTTTGTCAATTTTGATATAAAAGATGGGTTGCAAAGCAATGAGTTTAATGGAAATTCATACTTTCAGGCCGAAGATGGCGAGTTATTTTTTGGTGGAATCAACGGCTACACGAGTTTTTATCCATCAGAGATAGCCATGGAAACCAAAGCACCAAAAGTGCTTTTGACACAATTAGAAACACCTGATAAAACCTATAATTTACTCACCGAAAATTCGATTCGATTAAAATATGTGAATAATTCTTTTTCTGTTCAATTCATCGGTTTAGACCTATTGTACCCGACGGATGTTGAATATTTTTATCGTTTGGAAGGTCAAAGCGATGATGATTTAATTTCTTTAGGAAATACTCGACAAGTGAACTTTACGCAACTTGGCGCTGGGACTTACACCCTACGGATTTTAGCCAAAAATCGGGACGGTGCGATGAATGTCATTGGTGATGCGGTCGAGATTATTATCGAAGCTCCGTTTTGGCAATCTTGGTGGTTTTTATTGTTGATTGTAGGATTAATTAGTTTTTTATTTTGGGCAGTTTATCACATTCGGTACTTGGACAAAATGCAAAAATTAGCAGAAATTGAGCGAGTACGTAAAAATGCTGCACAGGATTTTCATGATGAATTAGGTAGTAAATTAACCGTAATTTCGATGTTTACCGAATTGACAAAATCGAAACTCAACGGCCATTATCACGATGTTGCACCGTATTTGGATAAGGTCAGCGACACGGCAGGCAGTCTGTATCATTCGATGAAAGACTTGATCTGGGCCTTGAATCCCGAACAAGATACGGTTCAAGATTTATACCTTCAACTCAAGGATTTTGGCGACGAATTATTTGACCAAACTGGTGTCGAGTTCAAATCAGAAGGCATCGACAAAATGATTCAAAACATACAAATTCCGATGGAATATAAACGACATATTTTATTGATTTTCAAAGAATTAATGAATAATTCTTTAAAACATTCAGATTGCACTTTCGTTTGTTTGACCATTAAAAATGAGGAGAATCACTTGGAATTTAAACTACAAGATAATGGCGTCGGCTTCAATGCAACGGACGAATACGATGGCGATGGTTTGAAAAATATTTACAGTCGAGCGAATAAAATCGGTGGAAAAATAAAGGTTT
>CBFIHR010000115.1:0-10589 GCA_965662365.1 Saprospiraceae bacterium | reverse complement strand
AAAACTAAACAGTAGCTAAGTTCACGCTGAAACCGAGTAAATTTGTGTGTGTGTGTGTAAAACACGTACTTTGTGTAATCATAATAGAGTTGAATTTTATAAATGAAAAAATAAATTACTGGTGAAGTAGATTAATCGGAGAGAAAATGAATCTTATCTTATGTCTTTCTATTATCACGGGTTTTCTCTTTTGGTCAATCCTGTCAAATGTATAGGAAAATATAATACGAGTCAAATTTTGAGGGGGTTCAAAGGTGAAAATTGATAAACGTCACTTTTGGAAATGCAAAAGTTATTGTGGGCAAACTTTAGTATAAAAACAATGTTTTTCGTTTTTTGGATAAAAAATCGGTTCTTTGAAAAATACCGTGGAAAACGGCACAGCTAATATTGTTATATGAAATTTTTTACGCTGATACTTGATGCTGGATACTTGTCAAACAACGTATTAATTCAATGTATCAAGTATCCAGTATCGGCGTATTATTTCTATTATTTCGAAATTTTCACTGATTTCCACGGAAATTTTCAAAGAACCAAAAAATCAATAGATATGATTGAAGTCTTAGAAAAGGAAAAGCTACTTACTGTAGAAGAGTATCATAAATTAGAGGAAACGGCTACACAAAAAAGCGAATTTATAAACGGTAAATTAAATCCCATGCCAGGAGGTTCAAGTAATCATGCAGATATTATTGGTAATATCTATATGACTTTGCGATTAACATTAAAAAGTTTGGGTAAAAAATTTCGAGTTTTTAATAGTGATTTGAAAATACATTTAGCTGCTCACAACCAAAATGTTTATCCTGATGCTTTCGTGATTACAGAAAAACCTCAATATGTGGATAATAAATTTTCTGTTTCAAACCCTACTTTAATCGTCGAAGTCCTATCCGACTCCACCGCCCGTTATGACCGAGGAAGCAAGTTTTTAAAGTACAAATCCTTACCGTCATTTACAGAATATGTACTGATCGAGCAAGATATGCCGATGGTTGATGTGATTACCAAAAAAGAAGAGAATTGGATTATTAAATCGTATGTCGGTTTGAAAGATACAGTAGTTTTAGAAAGTATCGGTTGTGAAATCAGTATGGAAGATATTTATGAAAATGTAGAGGATTTAAAAAATCCACAAGGGATAATGGATTTTGAAAAGGATGTTGATTAAATCAATCAAAAAACAAAAGCAGTAAGTAACGTCAAAAAACCATTGCGGCACATTTTGGCGATGAACAACCGATTTTCACAGCGTTACATTTTGTAATGACTGGCGGTTTTGTGCAGTTTGAGATTGAAGGAAAAGTAGTACAGAGGAGTTTATTTTAAAAAAATTCAATTCTGTTACTTAATATATAAAAAGCCGCTAAAAATCAGATTTTTAGCGGCTTTCATTGTGAAAGTTATTTGAATTCGCTTACTTCAAAAAAGGTCAGCAATTAGAGGTCTTGTTCTCTACGATTGATTTCGTCACGAATTCGAGCGGCTTTTTCGTAGTCTTCTCGACCGATGACTTCGTTTAGCATTTCTTCTAAATCTTCTAAAGAATAGCTTTTCAGAGAGTTGCCTTTTTTTTCACGACGACGAGTCGGGCGACTTTCTTCCACTCCTTCTTCACCTTCTTCTAATATAACACCCGCTGCATCCATGATAAACTCATAAGTATAAATCGGGCAATCAAAGCGAACTGCCATGGCTAAGGCGTCAGATGTACGAGAGTCAATTTCTACAATTTTACCATCATTTAAACATACTAACTTTGCGTAGAAAATACCATCTTGTAAATCACTGATAATGATTTCTTTCAAATCAATACTGAAAGTCTCAAAAGCATTCCGCATCAAATCATGCGTTAATGGTCTGCTCGGTGTCATTCTTTCCATCGCTACTGCAATCGCTTGTGCCTCAAAACCGCCAATAACAATTGGTAATCTTCGACGACCATGCTGCTCCCCTAATACAACCGCATAATTATGAGATTGTGTAATACTATGTGACAAAGCAACTATATCTAATTCTATTTTTTTCATTTGTTATTTTTTAGGAATCCTTTTTAATGGCTTCCGTCTAAAATTTCCTACTTTTTCCAAAAAGCACACAAAAATACATAATTTCAATCGAAATTTATTGTCAAATTTGTAGAACTTTCTATTGATTATTGCATCCAATAATGAATCTTAAAAAACAACAGATTAGATAAACACTTGTTTAACGTAATAAAATAAACCTAGAAATCACTTCCCAGTCCCTTGTATCAAGACAACAACGGTATAAAATAAAATTTTTATATCCAATATCAGCGAACGATTTTCAATATACAAAATATCAAATTTCAAACGCTGCACCATTTCATCAACATTACTGGCGTAACCGTACTTCACCTGTCCCCACGAGGTGATTCCTGGTCGTACTTTTAATAACTGTTTATAATGTGGTGCTCTGGCTGTGATTTGGTCAATATAATATTGACGCTCTGGTCGTGGCCCGACTAATGACATTTCCCCTTTCAATACATTCCAGAACTGCGGCAATTCATCCAAACGTCTTTTTCTCATCGTCAGTCCCCAAGGTGTACAACGATTGTCGCTATCCGTCGCCAATTGTGGGCCGTGTCGTTCTGCATCGGTGTACATCGACCGAAATTTATAAATCATAAATGGTTTGCCATTCAGACCGATGCGTTCTTGTTGATAAAAAATTGGACCTTTGGACGATAGGCGAACTCTGATAGCAATATATAAATACAACGGAAAAAAGATAATTAACACCAAAATTGATGCAACGACATCGATTCCCCGTTTGACGATTCGCTGCCATCGAGGCATAATTTCGGGTTGTATCTCGATCAAGACCGCCCCGTAAAGTTGATTCATTTTGACCGAACCCAAGATAATATCGTACATATTCGGTATGATTTTTATAAAAACATCATAGTCAAATAATTCATTTAATATTCCTTTCAAGCGATTGTGTTCAGAAGTTTCTATGGCTACAATAACTTCTTCAATCTTATGTTCTTTAATGACTTTTTCAAGGTCTTTTAGACCGCCGAGTTTAGGAATATAGCGTTCAATTTCCTTGAGTGTATTGCCATTTGTGTCAATAAATCCTTTGAAATGATAGCCGATTGCTTTTGGTCGATTTGCAATATCATTATATAACTCCAAAGCTCTTTCGTTTCCGCCAATAATCAAAGTATTAAAGCCAACTTCTCCAGCTTTTAATCGCCAAGTTGCCCTGGTGATAATGATTATTCTCACAATAACGGTGATAAAGAAATGTAGTAGAAAAAGAACCAACAAGGATTTATTCCGAGTCGCATTATTAGGCACGATATCGTCTTGAATTAATACAAAAAACAAGAAAATCGCACCAATAGAAGTGTGTATAAATGTAGTCAGAATAGTTTGCAAACGAGACATTCGATAAATATCCGTATAGGTATCAAGAATAGAATACAACATCACCCAGCCTATCGGAATCAGTAAAATACCCGAAATTAAATTCGTATCATCAAAAATAGATTCATGGAAATTATAATTTTCTACATAAACCTTTCTGTAAAAATAGAAGGAAGCCCAAGCTATTAAAGCTGTTAAAAAATCGGCTATACTGTATATAAATATTCCTATTCGACGTTGTTTGGTCATCTTTGCACTCTCTAAAAAATTAGGTAATACTCGGAGGCTTTATTAAAATCATCCAAAAACGATTTTAATAAAGCACCGAAATTATTACACCCAACTTTTTCCTTTTCATTTACTAATACTGCGTTTCAGAATACGTTGATTAGATTTCAAGTATCAATTCTAATCATTTTTCATTTACTATAACTATTCTGAATCAAACTAATTGTGAGGAAGCCATCAAAATTAGTAAATGTATTTTCCTTATTTGAATTTTCGTATAAATCGGTTTATACCATTCATACAAAAGTAAAAGCGCATCAAAAATGCAACAATTTTATGTTATCCAAAAATATTTCGGCAGTTTCTATATCAGGACTTTTTGCAGCACGTATCACCACTTGATAATTATCGGCTCTCATACTATTCACGTCAAGGGACATATTAATATAAATCTTATTCCATTCTTCTGAAGGATTCATTCCTGTAATATAGACCTTATCGACAACTGCATTATTTTTATACCCAATCACACCGACTTCAAAAGGAATGTTATTTTTATAATTTAACTCTATATAAACAGGTGCCGTTGGATTATTTTGATCGTATAATTCATAAAAATCGGCTGTTCCATGCTCGAAAATAGGATTCTCGGCAGTCAATCGAATAAAACCCGAGCGTTGCCCTTCAAACTTTCCTGATGTTGTAATTTCGATTCGAGTATTATCATTTCCATCAATATCCTCCCCAAATAAATTTCCAACTTCGAAGTTCTCAATAAAACCGAATTTAGTATCATCGTTATACAAAACAGTTGGCTCGACCACAAGCGTTTCGCCGCTTTTTAAGATTTTTGTTGCTCGATAACGATCATAAAAAGGATAAACCTCTGGCAAAGCAATGACACCATTGTCATCTATTCCGGCAAACACCTCAACTAAATGTTCGCCGTCTTCCAAAACTGGGGCTTTCATCGGCAATTCAAACGGTCCAATCAATTGATTATTAACAAATAACCAAGCATCTTTGATATTGTGCGAACGAGATCCTTCTGTAGTCAGCTGAGTTTGCACCTTAATCGTATCTATTTGAATATATGCTGGAATCGCCTCGGGTTCGTCAATCAGTTCGCAGCCGTTGAACTGAATAAATACCAAAGCGAATAAACTTAATTGTAAGATTTTTTTCATGTATTGCTCTTTTTATTCCACCGAATTGACGGTGATAAACTCCTTATTTTTTTGCTCAATAATTTCAGAAATTTGATACGCCAAATCTAACGCTCTATACCCATCTTCTAAAGTCACTTTCGGTGTTTTATCATTCAAAACACTTTCCGTAAATGTTGCTAATTCCATCTGAATCGCATTCACGGGCTCGACTTTAGGCATATCCATTTTTATTAATTTTTGGCCTTTAGCTGTTTCTATTTCTAAAACAGGAATATCGCCTAATTTTTCTTTTTCAGAAATATCATGTAAACTAATAATTTCTGCTTTTTTATCTAAAAAGTCCAAACTGATATAACCGTCATTTTGAAATAACCGCACTTTTCGCATCTGTTTCATCGACAATCGACTTGCCGTTACATTGGCAACACAGCCATTTTCGAACTCAATCCGAGCATTGCTCAAGTCCGCTGTATGACTCACGACGGCGACTCCTGTCGCATGAACATGCTTGACGGGACTTTTTACAATATTCAAAATAATATCTAAATCGTGTATCATTAAATCCAAGACAACGGACACATCTGTACCTCTCGGATTAAACGTCGCTAATCGATGTACTTCGATGAACATTGGATTCAAATTCTCTTCTTTCAGTGCCAACATTGCAGGATTAAATCGCTCCACATGACCGACTTGTACCTTGACTTGATGCTCTTTGACCAACTCCAGCAAAGCCTTCGCTTGTTCTGGTTTTTCAGTAATCGGTTTTTCGATAAAAACATGTTTGCCTTTTGAAATCGCCTGTTTTGCCAATTCAAAATGCGTTATCGTTGGCGTCACAATATCGACAGCATCAACAGCGTCCAACAATTTATCAACTGAGTCAAAACGCTGAATTTTATACGCTGCTGTAATTTTCGCTGCATTCGCATCATTCGGGTCAAAAAAACCCACCAACTCTAAATTAGGAACTAAATTGATACATTTTACATGAATCCTTCCCAAATGTCCTACACCTAAAACGCCAATTTTTAACATAAGGCTGCTTTATTTATATGAGTCATTGCAACTCAGTTTCGTTTTCAATTATAAATTTTCTGCAAAAGTAACTATTAAATTATCGCTCGGAGAGAATCAAAAGTAATATTTACCATAATGAATACTTTTCTGAACCAACTCAAGAAGACAAATAAAAAATGTAATCTGTAAAACTCGCACATACTGGGCTGCAAAAGTTCAAATTATTTTCATAAAAAACCTCACATAGATTACGTTATTTCTATTGTCGAAATAAAATGATGCACCTAATTAACCAACATATTAAGTTATTACAAATAAGTATAATATAAGTGGCATAATGTTTGGCAAGTAAAGGTAGCGTTACGTATCATTAAATAAAAAAAATGAATAGTTTTAAAAAAAATCATCAAAAAGACCGAAATAAGACACTCAAATCGGCTGTAAAACAAAAAATCAAAGGTGGCATTCAATTTTTTACCAATAACTTCAACGATTTTCAAAAAAAACAAAACTTTCTAACAGAGAAAGGTATTCCATTCAATACACATGAAGACGATGGCATTTATTGTGTCGAGTGGTAAGAATCGACTTATTACAAAACGATAGAATTTTATACTAAAACATAATAATCAATATTTTATACATTAAAACTAACCTTAATTTAATTATTTTCTACTTTTGATATGATCTACTTTTATTCCCCGATATTTGACTCTTACACCCAAAATAGCTCACTGATAATTCCATCAGATAAAAATCGCCCTTCTGAAGTTAAACTATAATTTTGACCGTTCTTAATCATTAGTTTTTGTTGTAAATACGGTTGTGATTTCTCCAAAAAACGTTGTTTCACATTAGCTCCAAAACTTTCAATTTTATCTAAACGCACGCCCCAGATTGTCCGCAAACCAGTCATTAAATATTCATTAAATTGATCTTCTTTTGATAAAATTTCGACTTCAAAGTTCAATTCTTTTTGTGCCAATGATTTAATGTACTTTGCATTATGAGCGATATTCCATTGACGGCTTTCGCCATTGAACGAATGTGCCGAGGGGCCAAGCCCTAAATAATACTTTCCTCTCCAGTAATTTCCATTGTGAACGGCAAAAAATTCTGGTTTAGCAAAATTTGATATTTCATAATGAACATAACCGTTTTTTGTCATTTCATTAACCAATATTTGAAATTGTTCGGCAGCCTGATTCTCATCAATCGGTTCAGATTTTCCTGTTTTCACAAAATGTTCTAATGCTGTTTTTGGTTCAACTGTCAAACAATAACACGAAATATGTGGTACATTCAAATCAAAAATCGTTTGTAAATTTTGTCGCCATTCCTTATTGGTCATTGTTGGCGTTCCATAGATTAAATCAATCGTTAAGTTCTGAAAACCAAGTGTTTGTGCATTTCTAATACAGTCAATTGCTTCGTTAGCATTATGCGCTCGGTTCATATATTTTAAATCTTTATCAAAAAAAGATTGCACACCAATGCTTAGACGATTAATTCGAGTTTCAGAAAGTTGTTGTAATTTCGTCACTGTCAAATCATCGGGATTGGCTTCGAGCGTAATTTCTGCATCGGGTAAAATATTGTGAAACTGTTCAATTCTTTGTAGTAATTTCTCGATTTCGGACGTTTCTAATACAGAAGGCGTACCGCCACCGAAATAAACAGATTGCAAGGGTGAATTGTCTAAATAATCTTTTTGCAGTTCAATTTCCGTCAACATCGCTTCAATCATATCCGATTTATATCGCATTGAAGTCGAAAAATGAAAGTTGCAATAATGACACGCTTGTTTACAAAATGGAATATGTAAGTAAATACCGGCTGTATTTTTTTCTTTCGCTGATTTTGCTGATTTCACAGATTTTTTTGATTTAATTATTGATTTTGCAAAATAAACTAAAAATACTCGATTTTACCTCATCCATATCCCTTCTCCTAAAGGAGAAGGGAACAAACCTCAACTTTGCTAACTTTTGTAAGTTGTATCTAAGAATGGATAAAGTTGAAGTCTTTAGTATTAAATTACTAAAATTGAAACTTTCAAGTGCGATTTCCTTCTACTTCAGGAGAAGGATTAGAAATGAGGTAAAACACATTCTACTTCTTCTCCTTCTACCATTATCAACTTTCGCCAACGATACCTTAACACTTCAACTCACTATTATTGACGAAAGTCAAAAAAATATCGTAAAACAAATCGACTACGAAACTACACATTTTCAAGTTCCTACTTTACAAAAAACGTTGAATAATATTGTTACTGATTTACAAAGTCAAGCTTATTTGACGGCTTCGATAGATAGCGTTTCGAGGAAGGGAAACGAATTTCAAGCCTTTTTGTTTGTCGGCGAGCAGTATCGCTGGGCAACACTTAACACGACCAATATTGACGAATTATTATTAGCAAAAATTGGTTTTCGAGAAAAACTGTACCAAGAAAAAGTCTTTGATTATCAGCAAGTTACTGATCTAAAAAACGCAATACTCGATTATTATGAAAATAATGGTTTTCCATTTGCTTCTGTTAAATTATCAAATATTAAAATTCAAAAAGATAAAATTGAAGCGAATCTTTCGTTAGATAAAGGCCCTTTAATTTTAATTAACTCGATCGAATTAGTCGAGCCGATTCCGAATATTTCCATTGGTTATTTAGAAAATTATTTAGGTATTCAAGCAGGTGATTTGTACAGCGAACAAAAAATAAAAGCGATTCGAGAACGCTTGCAAGAGTTGCCCTTTATCAAAGAAAGACAAAGTGTTCGAGTGCTTTTTGTGGGTAATTCTGCCAAGGTTTACTTATTTTTAGACAAACAAAAAGCCAGTCAATTCGACTTTTTGATCGGTTTTTTACCACAAAATGAAGAAACTGGTCGCTTAACTCTGACGGGAAATGTCCAACTTTATTTTCAAAATATTTTAGGAAAAGGCGAATTAATTGACATCAAATGGCAGCAGTTACGCCCTTTGACACCGCAGTTAGATTTGCGTCTGGCTTATCCCTATATTTTAAATTTGCCATTAGGTGCCGATGTCGATTTTCGGTTGTATCGACGAGACACAACTTATATTGATATTAATTACAATTTGGGCGTTCAATATTTATTTGAAGGCGGAAATTATGTCAAAGTATTTTTAGACAATTTCCAAACTAACTTACTGACAATCAATCAACTGCAAATCATTAATACTCGACAATTACCACGAACTTTGGACGTCTTTAATTCTACTTTTGGTTTAGAATGGCAGCAGCAAAACTTAGACTATCGCTTTAATCCTCGAAAGGGTTTGTCGCTCAAACTACGTGGCGGAGCAGGTATCAAACGCATTGAGGAAAGTAATTTGATTGCGTCTTTATCCGATTCAACATTTGATTATTCGACCTTATATGACAATATTCAAACTCGTTCGGTGCAATTGCGATTGCAAGGCGATGTGGCTTATTTTATCCCGTTTGGTAGTCGAGGAACAGTGAAAATTGGCGTACAAACTGGCGGTATTATAACACAAGATTCGATTTATCAAAGTGAACTGTATCGAATCGGTGGCAATCAAATTCTGCGAGGTTTTGATGAAGAATCAATTTTTTCCTCGCTTTACGCAATCGGTACAATCGAAGGTCGATTACTGACTGGACAAAATGCGTATTTGTTCTCTTTTGTCGATTTTGGCTATCTACAAAATCAAAGTATTGGGCGAAATATCACGGATTTTCCGTTTGGTTTTGGCTTGGGTTTGACCTTAGAACTCGGTGCCGGCGTCCTGACTTTTAGTGTGGCAACAGGCCGACAACTAAAGAATCCGATCAACTTTCAGGCGACAAAAATTCATGTTGGTTTTGTGAGTTTCTTTTGATACTTTTATAAATTTCTCTATCCAAATTGACAAAATATTGATCTTACTTTAAAATTAATCGTTTTTCCTAACGTACCTTTGTACTAAATTTTAAAAAGTCATGGAATTATTAAAAACAGAGTTAGGAAGATTGCGTTTGATTGCTTTTTTGGAAGGCACATCATTGTTATTAATCCTTTTTGTAACGATGCCTTTGAAGTATATTTTTGAATATCCGCAAGCGAATATGGTCGTCGGGATGTTTCATGGTGTATTATTTTTGTTATATGTTTTGGCGGTAATTCGTGCAAAAATTGAATTTGATTGGTCTTGGAAAACCTTCTTTATTGCTGGTATTTGTTCAATTATTCCCTTTGGAACATTTTGGGCAGATAAGAAAATATTTACGGCAGAAACCGAAGAATAATACTTCTTTAAAAGCGTCATAGAAGTACAACTTCGAGTGCCTGCCAAGTTTTCAAGTAACATTGATAACTAACGCTATCATAAATCAAATTCATTAACAGCGCTAATATCAATCCCAAAAATTATGAAACAACGGATTTACAACTTACTCAATGAAAACCAAATTTTCATTAAATTCCTCTATACATTAATCGTACTTAATGTTATTTCTTTAATTTTAGAATCTTATCAAGAAATTAAACAGGATTTTAATGCCTTTTTATTTTACTTTGAAGCTTTTTCTGTTTTTGTTTTCACTATTGAATATTTATTTCGGTTATGGACTATCGATTTGAGTCCTAAATATACCGGCAGTTCATTTGCTAAACGCTTAAAATTTACGTTTTCTTCTTTAGGATTGATTGACTTATTTGCCATTCTTCCTTTCTACTTACCGCTTTTGATCCCCATTGATTTACGAATTTTGCGGATTCTTCGTTTACTTCGACTGTTA
>CBFIHR010000114.1:0-10604 GCA_965662365.1 Saprospiraceae bacterium | reverse complement strand
ATAAAAAATTAATGAGTGTTATACTTGAAATTAATCATACTGACACAAGTAGTTTTGATAGAAATATAAAAAAACAAGTTTTAGAAAAATATATAAATTTTGAAAAAAAATTAGGGAGTTGTTTTATAGATGGAATAATAATTGAAAAACCAACAATATCATTCTATTGTTGGTATGATGAAAGGCTTTTAAAGTTATATGATAAAACATACAATAAAGCTAATTAAAATAAATAATAATCTTAAGTTACAAAAGTGATATTTGACAAATTCAAATATCACTTTTTAGTTTTGTAGTAGAAAGAATTCTTATCGCAAAACACTTTGAACCTGCCCTTTCAAAGTCACTTGCACAGAATCTCGCTCAATAGAAATCACGGAACAATTCGCAACTTTATCACCTACTCGAACACGATAGGTTTTATTATTATGTTTTATAATGGCTAAGGATTTTCCATTTTGTTTATTAGCAACAAAACCAACATATTTCATTTGTGGAAATTGGATTTTCTTAGGTGCTTGAGGTAATAAGTTAGCGATGCTTGTTGCCTGCCCCGAGACCTCGGTGGGTGGATTTACAGGATTTTGTTCTATTGTTTGAGGTGAATATTCACTATCAGAATTATTATCAATTTGATAATTTGAACTCAAACTAACTGTTTTTAAAAAAGGGTCATTATACCCTAAGTGTAATTGAAAAGTTTCATTCGTATTTGTGTTTGTAGAATCTAACCAATATGCAATCGGTGCAATATTCGGCGTATCTTTTCCTTTCATCGCATCAACGATTCGGTAAATCACCAACCCCCAAATTGCGACTAAAGCAATGCCTAAAATTATTCTTGTAGCTGTGTTGTCTTTTATCATTTTAAACGCAGAGTCGCAGAGTCGCAGAGTTTTTAATAAAATTTTCGTAGAAAAATTTAGGCTCTGTGGTCTAAGTAAACTTTACGAACCACAGAAAACTAAAAAACTATGTGACTATGTGTTAAAAAATATCAATTTGAAAGATAAAAATGTCCTGTATTGCTGTAATTTCCAACATTTCCGACATCATCAATAGAACGCACTCGCCAATAATAGTCACCGATTGTCGTTTCTGAAAAATCATAATTATCCAATGTAGCTGCTTTTAGAACTAAGTTGGATAAATTCACATCATCATATATATAGATGGAATCTTGAACGGCTTCTGTCAAGTCTGCTGACCAAGACAAGGTAATTGGTAAATCAGCGACTAAAGCAGTGTCGCTATTCGTGAAATTATTTAAAATTGGTGCAGTCGGAGGTGTTACATCAATTTCAATACTGTAAGTGGTATAATCTGTTTCGCTGCTACTGTTTTCCGCACGAACTCGCCAAAAATGTGTTCCTTCTGGTAAAGTTGTCGTGTAGAAATCATTTGAAATCGTATCATTAAAATCTAATAAAGTCGAATTATTAAAACCCTCATCTGATATTTGAATGCGATAATGTGAAGCCAAACTCAATGACTGCCAAAGGAAAGTAATCGTTGTATCCTTCGTTTTGGAATTATCCGTAGGAGAAACTAACGCCACAACTTGATTGGTTAAGGTAGAATCTTCTGCAATAATTAAGGTTCTAATTTCTCCATTTTCTGACTCACCAACTATAGTGCACCCCAAAAATAGGACAGTTAATTAAGGTGAAAATTATTAACTTTAAAATTAGAAAAAACTGTTAGAATTATGGGAAAACGACGTCGAACATTTAGTTCAAAATTTAAGTCAAAGGTAGCATTAGAAGCGATAAAATCACACGAAACGCTAAACGAATTATCCGTAAAGCATTCGTTGCATGGTAATCAAATCAGTAGTTGGAAACGTCACTTAGAAGAAAACGCCCCTGAGCTTTTTGAAAATAATCGGGGTAAAAAGAAAAAAGAGGACGAAGAACTGACAGACCAACTCTACAGAGAAATAGGGCGACTACAAGTAGAGAATGCTTGGTTAAAAAAAAATCTGAATCCATAAGTAGAGCAGAACGGCTCCATTGGATAGATAAAAATCCTAATATATCAATTAGTCGTCAATGTGAGCTATTGAATATCAGTCGAAGTAGTTGGTATTACAAGCCTGTAGGTGAAAGTGAAGAGAACTTGAGGTATATGAGATTGTTAGATGAACAGTACCTAAAGACACCATTTTATGGTGTTCGCCGTATGACAGCGATGCTTCAACGTCAAGGATATGAAATCAATCACAAGAGAGTTCAACGATTAATGCAGTTAATGGGCATACGAGGAATAAGCCCTCAAAGACAGCCATATCAAGGTTCGGAGCGTGATAGGAGTCATAAGATTTATCCTTATTTATTACGGGGCTTAGAAATTGCTCGACCGAATCAAGTGTGCCTGCCCCGAAACCTCGGTGGGTCAACGGATATTACCTATATCGGAATGGCGAATGGTTTTTTGTATCTATGTGCAGTAATTGATTGGTATAGTCGTTATGTGCTGAGTTGGGGATTGAGTAATACGATGGACACAAATTTTTGTTTAGAAGTTCTAAATGACGCATTATCAAGTGGTTATACTCCGGAAATTTTCAATACGGATCAGGGAAGTCAGTTTACCTCAACACTTTTTACAAGTACTTTATTAGATAATAATATTTCGATCAGTATGGATGGCAAGGGTCGAGCATTAGATAATATTTTTGTAGAAAGGCTATGGAAATCAGTCAAATATGAAGATATTTTTATTAAAAATTACGAAAATGGAATTACGCTACGTCATGGTCTTAAGGATTATTGGACTTTTTACAATACAGAGCGACCACACCAAAGTTTGGATTATATGACACCAAAGGAATTTTTTGAACAAAGTTTATCGAAAAATCAGATTTTGTTATAAAAATAGAAATGGAGTGGTTATTTTTGGGATAGACACAAAAAAGAGCTTCGTTTCAGGAGCGTGACGTTTCACGCTTCGATTCGAAGAAGTGTTAGATTAAATATCAAAGAATATAATACTCGAATCATAGTTTAATCACATTAAAAAATCAACTTAATTTACCCGATTTTCTGTCCAACGTTTGGGGTACACCATAAAAAGATTTAAAATATTTTAAAGATAGTTTTATAAGAGGTGTAGATGGAAGTACTTCTCAAGTAGGGGGAACTACAGAAAATCATAACAAAATTACTATGAATAAAGACGTAGAGACATTTATGAGTCGACTTCATGAAGTTTTTCATACATTAGGATTCCATCATCCACCTAACATAGGAGGTCCACAAGGAATAATGAAATATCCTCCTGAAAAACCAACACAAACTGATATTGATCAAGTAGCTAATGATGGTTTTCTAAAGTTTGATTTTATTATTTCTCCTAAAAAATTTAACTTTTTTAAATAGTAACATGACTTAAATATATAATCTTTCAAAAGGTATAAATTTAAGTTCCAAATCAATAAAAATATGTATCAGTTTAATAAGTAATCGTAAACAACGTACTGCCAAGTTGTACTTAGCGATATATTGAATACATCACCTCATTAAACTGATACAAAAATCCCTTTTTCAAGTATCTATAAGGTTCTTGACTAGAAAATAAATATAAACTATGAATAAGATTATTTTAATATGTTTAATATTAACTATCAGTAGTAAAAAGAATACAAATAACTGTGATATTACAACAAAAAGATGTAATTTTTATCAGATAACAGTTATTCCAAAAGTTGGTTTTACAGTTTCGCAATATGTTCTAAGCGACAATGTTAACTTCAATGATTTACCTACGGATAACTTAAATAATTTTTTGTGCAAACTTTATGAAAAAAATACATTTAGTCCTATGTATATTACAAGAAAGGACTACTTTACTAAATGTAATTTAGAGTATGATGGAACAGAAGACCAACATTTTGAGGCACAATTTTATAAATCATTTATAAAAAATTCTAATTGCGTTAAGTTGAAATTAAAAACAGGTGAAAAGATTAAAATAAAAGGTGTTTCGATTTATGGAGATTTTTTTCGATTTCTAATGGATGATGATACTAAAAATAAGTTATCTTCTATTAATCTTTTTCCTAATGACTGTGATAATATTAATGAATATTACATCCCTTATCAGTTTTTTACAATTGATAAAATTAAGAAATCATCTAATTAGATAGCTTCTTAATTCTTAAAATATTAAATATTACCTAAAATCTTCAGCAGGACAAGATATTGGCGTGTATGACTTTAATAGTGATGAATTAACTTGGTATGTCTTTGGAAAAGAACGCATCGCTAAATTTAAGCATCAATACAATGATGTTTTACAAAAAGTAACAAATGATGTATCGTCAATACCTTTAGCAGGGATGAATCAAGAGTTAATTGATGCCTTAGCACCGTTGCATGAATGGAATACCTTGATACAAAAGAGTGAGTTTACTTTGCCAAATACGTTGTTGTTGATTAATCTAACTGCATCTAATACGCTCACATACATACTACAATCTCATGAGGATTTGATTGGAGAACCTTACACACAAGTCGCAAGTTATGATATTACGGAAGAAACGAATCAGTTTGCTTTTACTATGGCTGATGGAACGATAGGTTACTTTTCTTTAGAAGAGTTATTTGATATGTTGGGTTTGGTGGCGAATAATATTACGCTTTCGCCGAGTATTGACCCTTTTGATATTCCGATTGCTGTACCGACTACAGTCGAAGAACCCGATTTTCATTATTATATTTATGACCATTTGGGGAATACTCGGATTGTTTATAGTACGACCATACCAAGTTGTGGTGGTTATCCGCATTATACTTTGGAAGCGGTGATGGATTATTTTCCGTATGGGAAGACTCTTCGAGAGTTTATCAAAACGCCTGAGAAGTATGTGACGACACATCATGAGAGAGATGTGGAAACGGGTTTGGATTATCGTGGGGCGAGGTTTTATGATTCGGATGTGGCGAGGTTTTTATCTTTAGACCCACACGCCGCAGATTATCCTGAACTTTCTGATTATTGTTATGTAGCAGGGAATCCTGTTATGTTTATTGACCCTGATGGGAAAAATATTATTATCTGGTATAGTGAAGAAGAAGTTGATAAAGAAACAGGAAAAAAACATACTGTCAACAAATCATATGAATATGGTTCTGAAACTGAAGTCCCTAATAATGCTTTCGTTAAAGCAACAATAGAATCAATAGACTATTTAGTAAAAAATGGTGTCGGAGATATTAAAGGTGAAAACGTAAATATATTAGACAAGCTTATTAATGATAATAAAACTGTAAATATTCATCAAAGTAGTAGGTTGGATGAATTCTACCAGAATAGCGGAGATATTGTATACAATCCCTGGTCTGGCAATATTGTTTCAATAAGTGGAAAACAACATTCAGGAGGAAAACAAACTCCTGCTTTAGGTTTATTACATGAATTTGGACATGCTTATGGCTATCATTTTGATAATACAAATTTCAATCAAAGGGTAAATATGGCACATCCTGAATATTATGATTATGAAGAAAAATATGTTATCGAAAATATTGAAACACCTGCTGCTGAAAAATTAGGAGAAGGAATAAGAAATACTTCTAATGGTATAGAATATAGAACTGCAGGTCCTACAACTATCGATACACCAACACAAAAAGCAGCAAAAGAGGCAGCAAAAAATAAAAATAAGAAGTAAATGTTTTCTATTATGATATATAATCCAATATCTTCAGATAATTTAGATGTTTGGACTTGATTAGGTTGATTTTAAATATAATAATCATTTTTTGTCAAAAAAACAGTTTATTTGATAGGTGTGAAGTAATTGAAACTTTCCTGATTATAACGTTTAGCGTTACTGTAACGGTATCGTTTCTCTGAACCTCTTACTACTAAAAAGGTACAGCATATTGACACTACCAATTTGAATAGTATTTTTTCATAAGCAATGCTAAACGTTACAATTAGAAAATTTCCTATTGATTTTTGATACTCTAAAATTTTATTAAAAAAATAATTAAGGATAATATGAAACCAATGATATTGATAATATTAATATTTTGTATGATAGGGGAAAATTCAAATACAATAACAAATGTAATGCAAATATGTACAGTTTCTTTACCTAAAAATATTAATACTAGAAATGGAATTTTAACTGAGGAAAAATTTGATTCAACTTTAAATGATTTAAAAGATACTATTTCATTTAATGTAGATAATTTAACTATTGAATTAGGAGAACAGCTTACTAATTATAAATATATAAATATACACACTAAAGCTATAATGACAAAAACAGATAATACAAAAAAGAGATTACTTATAGACCGTAATGGAATTATTTTATATCAAAAAAAATATTATCAAGCACCACCTAAGACAATGAAACTTCTAAGGGGAAGTTTTGATTAATAATCTCTTTTTACATCGTTAAATCACTTTATCTTATAAATTAAATAATCATGAAAAACCAACACGTTAATCATCAAAGATTATCACTATGACTATCAGGGTGGAACAAACCGTTTTCTGAGAATAGATGTCCCACAAAATGGTTCAATGGTTGTCGATAGGAATTATACTTATGATGATAATGGCAACTTAAAATCGGATAGCAAACGAGGGATGAATAATACCGTTTATGGCTGGGCTAACTTGCCGTGGACTATCAATATGGTAGGTACTAATGATGTTGATTATTTGTATGATGTCAATGATAGCCGGATTTATAAAACCAAGGTTGGGAAACCTTCTCCAACCAATGAATTTGGTATCGTCACCATTTCAGAATATTACTTAAAATCATCAGCAGGACAAGATATTGGCATTTACGATTTTAATAGTGATGAACTAACTTGGTATATCTTTGGAAAAGAACGTATTGCAAAGTTTAAGCATCAATACGAAGATGTTTTACAAAAAGTCACTAATGATGTATCGTCAATACCTTTAGCAGGCATGAATCAAGAGTTGATTGATGCTTTAGCACCGCTACATGAATGGAATTCCTTGATACAAAAAAGCGAGTTTACTTTGCCAAATACTTTGTTGTTAATACATTTGACAAGCAGTAATACCTATACGTATGTTTTACAATCACATTTAGATTTTATAGATGAAGATTATACAGAAGTCGCAAGTTATGATATTACAGAAGAAACAAATCAGTTTGCTTTTACTATGTCTGATGGAACGATAGGTTACTTTTCTTTAGAAGAGTTATTTGATATGTTGGGTTTGGTAGCGAATAATATTACGCTTTCGCCGAGTATCGATCCGTTTGATATTCCGTTAAATGTACCGACTACTGTACACGAGCCTGATTTTTATTATTATAATTATGATCATCTTGGAAATACTCGGATTGTTTACAGTACAACCATACCAAACTGTGGAAATCCTGAATATACACTTGAAGCGGTGATGGATTATTTTCCTTATGGGAAAACTTTAAGAGAGTTTATTAAAACACCTGAGAAGTATGTGACAACGCATCATGAAAGGGATGTGGAAACGGGTCTGGATTATCGTGGTGCGAGGTTTTATGATAGTGATGTGGCGAGGTTTTTATCGCTTGACCCACACGCCGCAAGTTATCCTGAACTTTCTGATTATTGCTATGTAGCAGGGAATCCTGTGATGTTTGTGGACCTTGATGGAAAAGATTATGGCGTTTATGTTAATCATGATGATGGAACAATTACAATACAAGCACATTATATAGTTCCTGAAAATGATAAAAAACTAATGAAGAAAACAGCAAAATATTGGAATGGAGTTAGTGGAGATTTCACTTATCAAATTGGCGAAGGGCTAAATGCTAAAAATTATACAATTAACTTTAATATAACATATGAAGTTGATTCATCACCCTTACCCGATGATAGTAAAGGTGACTGGGATACAAATGCTGGTAGAAAAGCACAAAAAGCAAGTCAGGATAATCCCAAAAATGAACTTAATTCGTTTGGTACAAGTAGTGACCATCATTCATTTATAATTAGAAACTTTAAGGTACAAAAACAAGGAGCAGCAGGTGGATACAGTGCTGTTGTAAAAAAAGGTGCGGATAAACCCTTACATGTAGCTAAACATGAAATTGGACATACTCTTGGAATGGCACATACAATAAAACTAATGGCATGGAACTATGGAGCTAGTGTTGCAGCTATAAGTATAGAGGAATCATTAAGTAGAGCTGGTGTAGGATCTGTAGAAAAATATGGAAGTAAAGATGGAGAAGCGGCAAAAGCTAATCTTCAAAGTGAAAAAGGACAAAGACCACAAGAATTTCATACAGGAAATGTGGTGACCACAAAAAGTTATAATAGAATGGTAAAAAAAGCTATAAAAGAACATAAAAGAAACTATCAAAAATATTAAACTCAAATTAGAAAGATTACAAAATAGAATAGTGACTTATGGATTAAAAGTTCATAAGTCACTATTCAGGGAAATAACTTAAATTTGTATATGACTAAATTATATAAGTGTATATTAGTAATAATTTATATATGTTTATCAATCATTTTGTGTCAGAACAAAATAAATGCTCAATCAATATCTTATGAACAAGTAGCTATTAATCACTTCGTAAAAGAGTTGCTGGTGAAAGATAATGAAATTGAATATCTTATTTTTGATGGTAAAATCGAAGAAGTTCCTTCTTTAAACTATGATTTTTGTACAGAAAAAAAGAATATTGATTATGTTGATACTATAAATATCAAATCCAATGATAGAATAGAGGTACCATATCCTTTGATTAAAAATTTTGGTTTAATCAAGAAAATTTTTGTATCTGGAAGGAAACAAGCTGTTATATCTGTTTTTAAGCCATATCATATAGATGAAGCAACTGTTGTTGTTGTTGTTTCTTTCATATCACGAAAAGATATACTGTTTTACAGCATTTCTATCAATGCAGATACTAATATGGTAACTAGTTGTTGTAAGAAAAGATTTGATTCCTAACCTTAAGTGATTCTAATATCAATTTTTAGTTTTAGTTAAAAACCAAAAGAGTCATTATAAATCATAATTCAAAAGTGGTTAATAAAAAGGGTCGTTTAAATCATTCAAAAATTGGTTATTTTACAAATAGATATGGCAATCGCAAGAAAGTCATCAGGTGAGTTCTTTCTTGCGATTGCCATATCTATTGAACACTATCAGCCTATTACTACCTTTTCCAGTTACCTTTTTCGTCTATTCTTTTAGGATAAACCACTAATATAGCTTATTACATCCCCAGTTCTTTCTCAATTAAAGTAACAATTAACTCATTCAACGTAATCTCTTCATTAATTGATTTGATTTTCAAGCGGCGATGTGCTTCCTTGGGCATAACTATCGTCAAGCGTTTCGAGTTTGCGGTAACAACGGTTGTTCCTTTTCGGGCTGTTTTTTTCTGACCAGTTGGCGTTTTTGCTTTTTTAGTTGTTCGCCGAGTCGTTTTTATAATAGGCTCCTCCTCTACCCTACTCGTTTCCATTTCTACTGGTTTTTCTTTTACAACTTCCTCATTATGAATAGTTTTTACTTTTTCTTCGACTTCACTAATATCCTTTAGCTTTTTCTTAAAGATTGTTTTTTCAACTAATTTAGGTTCGGCTTTCGTATTCTTTTTTAATGTCGGTGATATATTAAATGATTTTGCCATTTTTATTCAATTGTTGAATTGCTGTATTGTTAAATTGTTTTCCATCAGATACCACAGAACAACAATTCAACAATCTAACAATTCATTTATTAAGATTGCTCCTTTAAGATTCCAATAATTTCGTTCGTCAAATTGACCATTTCCTTTTTAGCTTTTTTATCTCGATATTCAAAAACGCCCATTCCGCCAATAATCGCTTCTTTGTAAGCTACACGAGTTTTGATTTTTGTGTCTATTATCGGAATTTCCAACTCTCCAATCGCCTCTAAACTACTGCGGTCAAAAATCACATTTTTTTGATATTCGTTTAATACAAAATAAGCCTGTATATTTTCTCGTAATGCTTTGGCTTGTTCATATTTTTCTAAAAATTTTTCGATAGCCCAAATATCAAAGCCTGATGGTTTTAACGGAATCAAAACAACATCACCCAAAATCAAAATCGTAGAAACCAACTTTGATATGGAGGGCGTTCCATCAATTACCACAATATCATAATCCCGATGGATTTTATTAATATTTTTTCTTAATGCCGCTGCATCTGTAATTCCAGTCACCATAATTTCGGGCAAATTCTCTGGTCTAATACCTGACCAATGTACAGAGCTGGCATTCATATCTGTATCAATAATGGCTACTTTGTAGCCTGCATGTGCTAAACAAACGGCAATGTTTGTTGCAAAAGTGGACTTCCCTACTCCACCTTTTAAAGATGTAATACTGATTATCATCGTTCTTGTTTTGAAAATGTAAAGTTGCAATTACAGCTTTTTGCTTTTGCACTTTGCTGTATAAATGTAAACCTGTTTTTATATAAATACAATTTAATGTTTTTACAGGAATTCATATAACTGTAATAATGTATAAACAGTTTTTTTGCTTTCGCACTTTGCTGTATAAATGTAAACCTGTTTTTATATAAATACAATTTAATGTTTTTACAGGAATTCATATAACTGTA
>CBFIHR010000113.1:0-10672 GCA_965662365.1 Saprospiraceae bacterium | reverse complement strand
TCTACTGATTCTTCAAAAATTGCAAAAAAGCAATCACATCCATTTTGGAAATTCTTTTGGCTTTCGTTCCTTGTCGCTTCTTTGGCTTATGCTTGGTACTCGTTTTATGCACCTTCCAATGATGTCGCTTGGGCAGAAGATATGGCTGCTGCACAGGAAATTGCCAACGATTCCGATAAAGAAATCATGTTATTTTTTACTGGAAAATGGTGTTCGCCATGCCGAATAATGAAGCGGGAAGTTTTTGCGGATAAGGAAGTGATGAAAGCGATTAATTCGCAAGTCGTGCCTGTCATAATTGATGTCGATGACCCGAAGGCAGCGGAAATTGTAAAGCGTTACAATGCTGGTATGACACCAATAACCATATTTACAGATGAGCAAGGAGAAGTCATTGATTATGCTACGGGAAAAATTGGAAAGACGCAATTCCTTGAAATGCTTGAAAACTTGTAAGCAATGGGTTTTTATTCGAAAGTTGAAACTTTAACAAGTTCTATAGAATTTTTCAAAACATCAAAAAACAAAAAGGCTTCACCTAAGTAAAGCCTTTTGTTATCTATTAGACTTATTAATAAAGCCTATTATTTTCAAGTTTATTAATTCAAACTCGGTTCTTCGACTACTTTTTCAATGATAACTTGTTTGTTTTCCTCATCAAAGTTTGCGATTAAATTCCCTTCTTTTTCATTATCATTTAGAATGAATTCCGCCAACGGATCCTCCAAATATTTCTGAATAGCACGGTGTAAAGGTCTTGCTCCAAACTGTGGATCGTATCCTTTCTCCGCTAAGAACGCCTTTGCTTCATCGCTCAATGACAACTTGTAATTGATATTTGCCAAACGTGTATAAACGTCTTTCATCGCAATATCAATTATTTTGAAAATATCTTCTCTTCCTAAAGAATTAAAGACGACAACATCATCAATACGGTTCAAAAACTCTGGCGAGAAAGTCCGTTTTAACGCATTTTGAATAACACCTCGTGCGTCATCATCCGCAGATTCTACCCTTGACTTCGTTGCGAAACCAACACCCGAACCGAAGTCTTTCAATTTACGAACACCAATATTAGAAGTCATCAAGATCAACGTATTTTTAAAGTCAACTTTACGACCTAAACCATCCGTCAACTGTCCATCGTCTAACACTTGTAACAAAATATTATAAACATCAGGGTGAGCTTTTTCGATCTCATCTAATAAAATAACCGAATATGGCTTGCGACGAACACGTTCCGTCAATTGTCCACCTTCTTCATAACCGACATATCCCGGAGGCGCTCCGATTAATCGAGAGATAGAAAATTTCTCCATATATTCTGACATATCGATACGAACCAAAGCATCTTCCGTGTCAAACATATAACGTGCTAAAGCTTTCGCCAATTCTGTCTTACCAACTCCCGTTGGCCCTAAGAAAATAAACGAACCGATAGGTTTTTTGGGATCTTTCAATCCGACACGATTACGTTGAATCGCTTTAGTGATTTTTAGAACAGCCTCATCTTGACCGATGATGCTTTCTTTCAAATCTTGTCCCATCGTGATAAGTTTATTGCTCTCATTCTGGGCTACACGACGTACAGGAATACCTGTCATCATTGCAACTACCTCAGCAATATCCTCCTCGCCTACTGGATATTTTTTAGTTTTAGATTCCTCTTCCCACTCCATTTTAGCAAACTCCAACTTACGTTGCAACTTACTTTCGTCATCACGCAAATCCGCAGCACGTTCATACTGTTGATTCTTAACCGCCTGATTTTTTTCCTCTTTCAGTGTTTCAATTTGCTGCTCTAAAGAGACAATATGCTTTGGTACACTGATATTTTTTAAATGCACCCTTGCACCGACTTCATCCAAAATATCAATCGCCTTATCTGGCAAGTGTCTATCCGTGATATAACGAGCAGAAAGTGTCACACAAGATTTTACAGCTTCATCATCATAAACCACATTATGAAACTCTTCATACTTTGGCTTGATATTATGTAAAATATGTACCGCTTCTTCCTGTGTCGGCGGGTCAACGATAACCTTTTGGAAACGGCGATCCAACGCACCATCTTTCTCAATATGCTGACGATATTCATCTAAAGTTGAAGCACCGATACACTGTAACTCTCCCCTTGCTAAAGCTGGCTTGAAAATATTCGACGCATCAAGTGAGCCTGTCGCACCACCTGCACCAACAATTGTGTGAATTTCATCAATGAACAAGATTACGTCTCGAGATTTTTCTAACTCGTTCATAATCGCCTTCATGCGCTCCTCAAACTGACCACGATATTTTGTCCCAGCAACCAAAGCTGCCAAGTCTAACATCACAATTCGTTTATTGAATAATGCTCGTGAAACCTTCTTCTGTGTAATTCTTAGTGCTAAACCTTCAACAATAGCTGTTTTACCAACTCCCGGCTCACCGATAAGAATAGGATTATTCTTTTTACGACGACTTAAAATCTGCGATACACGCTCGATCTCATTTTCACGACCAATAATTGGATCTAATTTTCCTTCTTCAGCTAACTTCGTTACATCACGACCGAAATTATCTAAAACCGGTGTACGAGATTTTGCTTGTCCACGCTGTTGTTGACTCGGATTATTACCGCCGCCACGAGGCTGTTGATACCGTTGATTATCCTCGTCATCAAACTCATCATTCTGTGGTTGATTCTTAATTTCTTGACTCACGTATCGTAGTTCTGTTTTAAAAAGATCATACTCTATACCGAATTCATGTAGAACGTCTGATGCCAAGTTTTTGTCTTTTAAAATAGACAATACCAGATGCTGCAGATCTACCTCTTCGTCTTTTAACATTCGAGCTTCTAGGAAGGTCGCTTTAAGTACCTTCTCTGCTTGTTTGTTGAGTGGTAATTCGCCCACATTATAACTTGCCCGTACTGAACGCTTGTTTGGAACAGAAGTTTCGATAATGCCACGGATCTCGTCAGTACTAACCTCTAATGATTCTAATACTTTGACCGCTAAGCTGTTTGGCTTTAGCGTAATTCCGAGCAACAAATGTTCTGTACCAATGTAGTTATGTCCTAATCTGTCCGCTTCTTGCCGACTTTTGGAGATAACTTCTTTCACTTTTGGTGAAAACCGATTCATTACTTTTATATTTTAGTCCTTATTCACAAAGCAATTATACAGCTTGATTAATTTCAAAAAAGGTTGAATAGTTGTTTTAGTGAATATAAATTCTTAATAATTCTTAATTAAAATATGAAATTTTGAACTCCAATTAATCTGAAGTTTTCATAAAAAGCACCTCGATTATTTACATAAATAAATGTAAGCTTTTTTCTATAAACAATCTAATATTATTTCTAACAAAATAAACGAAGAACCGTTCATATTACTAAATCTTTTGAATTTACTGTGATTTTTACAATTTTTTGGATAAAAACAACAACTTTAACTTATTTCATTTTGTCAAAAACCCTACCAACCGATATTTTATAGTATTAACGAACAAATTGTCAGTTTATTCACTGAATTTATGGATTTAATCACAATAATATTTTCGGCAACTTTAAGTTTTTCTTAATTTTAAAGACAGATTTCACTAAATTTTTTTCAATAATATTTATACATTTGTGAAATATATTAGACTTAATACGCTTTAGTGCTTATATAAATTAACATATCGATAATAATAAAATTGAGGTTAATTACTTTAAACAAATTATTCAATTATAACCTAAGGTAAATAAGAATAAAATAACTTGAACTATGAAATACTCAATTGATAAACAAGAAGGATACACAGTTTTATCGCTTCAAGAAGAAAATTTGAATTCTGTTGTGGCACCAAATCTAAAATCTGAGCTGGTCATCCTACGTAACGAGGGCATCGAAAATTTAATATTAAATTTAGAAGACGTCAAATTTGTTGATTCTTCAGGCCTAAGTGCCATCTTGACAGCTAACCGTTTATGGAATGGTATCGGTCAATTTGTTTTGACAGGTGTTAAGCACACAAGCGTAAAAAAGTTAATTGCTATCTCTCGCTTGGACACTATCCTAAATATAAGTGAATCACTCGAAGCAAGTATCGAGAGTGTCTCTATGGAAAATTTAGATCAAGAGTTAGACGCTTAAAACTACTTTCTTAATAATAAAAAAGGTGAAGCCGAAATAATCAGCTTCACCTTTTTTATTGGGTTGAAATGGGGCGATATTACAACGGTTTTTTGATTTTAAATTGATTTCTCAAAATTACTGAAACTATTCTGATGTATAATACGTATATGATTTGTATTTTTATACGTAAAACTGATATGTTATGGATAAGAAATTAACACTAAGTCTGAATCAAAATGTAATTGAAAAAGCTAAGGATTATGCAAAGCAAAACAAAATTAGTTTATCTAAATTAATTGAAAATTACTTGCAATCAATCTTTAATGAATCAGAGGAAGACATAAAAATAACTCCCATAGTTCAAAGCATTAGTGGCGTAATCACGCTCGGAGAGGATTTTGATTTAAAAAATGATTATGCTGACTTCTTAATAGAAAAGTACAAATGAAAAAATTATTTTTAGATACAAACATCATTCTTGATATTTTAGCCAAAAGAGTACCTTTTCATAATGAAGCTGCTCAACTCTTTTCATTAGCAGATACAGGCAAAGTCGAGCTATTTGTTTCAGCATTAAGTTTCGCAAATATCAACTATATCTTATCTAAAATGACTACTACTGATAATGCTCGAACAACATTATCAAAACTAAAAGCGATTGTAAAAATTACTTCATTAGATGAAAAAATTATTGCTTTAGCTTTAAATGATGTATCCTTTTCCGATTTTGAAGATGGTTTACAATATTACTCTGCTTTAGCAGCTAATTCTAATGTAATTATAACAAGAAATTTAAAAGATTTTCAAACTTCTTCAATTCCCGTAATGACGGCAAAGTCATTTTTGCCAACGCTTTAATTTTACTATAACTATAGATTCTTTATTATCAATATGACAAACCAAAATCGCCTCGAACAACTTCAACAACTCTTTCCAGAAGCTGTCATCAACGGACAAGTTGATTTCTCAAAATTACACCAAATTTTAAGCGATAATTCGACCGAAATTGAAGCGGATTTTGGTTTACATTGGTTAGGAAAAAATGAAGTTTTTAAAGACATCGAACAATCAATAAGCACGAATCTATTATTGGCGGAAGCCAAAAGTATAAACCCACAAAATACTGAAAATCAATTTATTGAAGGTGAAAACTTAGAAGTCTTACGACACTTGCAACAAACGCATAAAGAAGCCATAAAACTCATTTACATTGACCCGCCATACAATACAGGAAATGACCATTTTGTATATTCTGATAACTTCGTGGAAAGCAAAGCGGATTGGCACGAAAACGATAGAGAAAATGAGCGTTTTCACGCTAACTGGCTCTCGATGATGTACGCCAGACTGACCTTAGCACGAAATCTTTTGCGAGAAGATGGAGCTATTTTTATTTCCATTGATGATAACGAATTGTATCATTTAAAACTCATTATGGACGAGATTTTTGGCGAACAAAACTTCATTGCAACGATGGTTCGTCAATGCAAAGTCGGTAGCGGACACGATAGCGGACACGTTGCGGTGGAATACGATTACGTTGTTTTTTATGCTAAAAATAAGTCCGTTTTAAAAGCAAAAAAGCAAACGGTTGATACCTCAAATGACAAAAAATATAAATACGAAGATGCGTTTGTCGAAGAACGTGGAAAATACTATTTACGAGACTTGGATTATAAAGGAACGTATTCTGCTTCGATGGATTTTCCGTTAGAAATGCCTGATGGAACGACGATTTATTCTGGTGGAAAACATGGCGAACCAAATACTTGGCGTTGGTCAAAAGAAAAAGTTGAATGGGGAAAACTGCCCGAAAATGACTTCATCGTTTTTAAAAAACGACCAAAAGGTTGGAAAGCCTATATTAAACAATATCAATTTGTGGATAATAAAGGGAATCGTCGAGAGCGAAAATTGCCGTATCGGGCTTTAGTGAAATTCCTAAATGGTGAAGGCACAAAAGATATTCGAGATTTATTTGGCGAAGCGGTGTTTTCTTTTCCAAAATCTGTATCTTTACTAACTTACTTAATATCAATGGTTTGTGATGATGAAGATACGGTTTTAGATTTCTTCGCAGGTTCGAGTACAACGGCACACGCTGTTTTAAAAATAAATCACGAACAACAGAAAAATCTAAAATTTATCTGTGTTCAAATTCCTGAAAACTTACCGCCCAAAAGTGCCGCTAGAAAAGCTGGTTATGAGACGCTTTCGGAGTTGAGTTATACAAGGATTTGTAAAGTCATTGAACAATTAGATGATGAACAAGGAGTGCGATTTCTACAGGTACAACCTTGAAAAGGTTGAATATGAATAACCGCAAGTCGTACTCGTAGGATCAAGAATCAAACAACCTGTATCCAGTGACCAGAAAAGATATCATAAAACTTTCAATCACCGAAGCGACTATTCTTAACGCTACGGAAAAAGCTCGTCAGCAAATTATTTTTCATGATAATTTGCGAAAGCGTGAGCCGATTATTCAGTTAGATTCTAAGATTCGGGGTTATATCGGTGAAGTCGGTTTGAAAGCCTGGTTTGCTTCGCATGATATTCATTTTGCGAAAGCAAACACGATGAAAACAGCTGGAAATATGGATATTGATTTGGTGTATGAAACAAAAAATCAGACATTACATTTGGAAGTCAAGACGTCTTTAGTCGCTGATAAAGACAGGAATTGGGACGATATTCTCCGGAATCGGGATATAAAACTCATTCGTCGAAAAAATCAAAAAATCGAAGAACTCACTGGCGATTTACACCTTCAAATCTATTTTTACGGTCATCGAAAAAAGCGGGATAATTTTTTAAAATCTTTAAATCTTAACTTAAATATTCCAATAAATGAATTGTATGAAAAAATGCAATTACAGCATTATTTGAATAATACGTACTTCATCGGTTGGATTGATAAACCAACTTTAATTCAACAAATCAATCATAAAAGTCGTAAAACTTGGGCTTTCGCCAAACGGGAATTTTGGTTGTGTAATCTGGGGAAAGACGCGAAAAAGCCAATTGATATTTTGGAGTATTTATATCAAATTTAATAATTATGAGTTTTCATTTTAAATTTACGACCGCAAAAAAACGATGATAAATTAAACTTCAATCTCTACCTTCTCTGCGGTAAAATAAATCAAACAATCTTCCTTTCCCGACTCAAAATCAAAACCATCACATAACCCACCAAAAACAACGTGCCATAACCCAACGTAACGCCCCAAGTTCGACTATGCGAAAACGGATGAATAAATCTGTCTGCAATTTCGCTTATCAATCCAAACGGATTCGCCACAATATCCCAACTATTAAACCGCAAAAAACGACCTAAATAAATCCCAAATCCATTCAAAAAGATAATCACAACAATGCCCAAAATCGCCCAAAATTTAGATACCTGATTTTCTAAAAATCGGTGCATTTTCAACAACACATCATAAAACAATAACAAACCATTTGCAGCAAACGAAAATACCAACAGCGTATCAAACCAAAGTGGCATTGAAGCTTGATGTTTTAGGTGAAATAAGTCCGTAACGATATAAGGTGAGTTTGGTAAAAACAAAAGGCTTCCGCCAAATAATAGCCACGAAACCCACCGATTTTGCGTGTTTTCCAACGCCATTTTCATTAAAAAATAGGGAATCACGGCTAAAAATAAATTCCAAATCAAAAAGACAAATCGAAATTCCGTTGAGTATAATACTCTGAAAATCACTAAACTTATGTTGAATGTAAAGAAGATTGTAATTGCTAATATCCTGTTTTTATTCATTGATTTAATTTTTGTAATCCTAATTTTCAATTCTAATCTAAGAAACCAAACCCTTTCCCACCGAATTTAATTCTTTTGAATTACAATGCAGTTTTAATGATTTATACAAATCTCATCTTTAAATCGGATTAGTCGTAAATGCTTGATTCAAACTATACATAAAGAAAACAATCGCAATAGTCACAATTACAAAAAGTGATAAAAATATCTTTCTAAAGATTTTTACACGTCTTGATACTTCCTCAAAATAACTTAAACCATAGCCAACTAATGAAAGAATGAAAAGCCCCAAAGTAATATGCAGAGGGAGATACAACCCCAGTAATGCTGTAAAATAAGATTCTAAGGATGCAAGTCCTACTAAAAAACATATCCAGGCACTTGATATATAAATAACGCCTTTCATCTGTTTCGCTGTTTTCGAATTAGTTCTTTAGTAAAAACAATCACAACTAACGCAAACAAAAGGAATCGAAAAGCATGACGAAGTACCGAAACCACTAATAATATCAAACTCAATAAATGCAATGCTTTCACTTGAACCGAATAATATTGAGTCAATAAAACTCCTGTTATCAACATACCGAAAGTCATAATTTTCGTTGTTCTCGATTTCCAACTATCAGGATATAAGGTCAATAAACTTCCGATTAATATTACTGAAAGTAGCATCACTTTTAAGCCAAATGTTTCGCTCCAAAACAAGCAACTGTAAGCGATTGTACCAATAATAATAAAGCTATTTGCTAATAATTCTTTTTTCATTTTTTAGTGATTAGTTTTAATTTATCCATAATTCCCATTAATTATTTATGATAACAAAAATTAGATTTTTGTAAAATACTATTATTGAACAATCAATTTCTTACCAACTCTCATAACATCAAATTGGGCAAAGTCAATAAAATTACTAAAACTTAAATCGCTCAATTTAAAACTTATTTGACCTATTCTATTTAACACTTCTACTTCAATATCTTTTTTTGTTATCAATTTAGAGGTTGTTCTTCCTAAAACAAGCAGAATTTTTTCATCATTTTTATATGCTTCTTCAATCACTTGAAGTACCAATTCTTTATTTAATTCACTACCAGTTCCTATATAAATCCATTCATTTGTAGATTTTATTCGCCAATTAATGTTCAATGTATCGGAGTTTACTACCGAATATATGAGTCTTGAATCCATAATTATTAATTCGATTTCAATCAATTATCAAAAATTATCCATTATTCAAATTCAACAACTCTTCTAACGCCTTCAAATGCTCTTCAAAAGCCATTTTTCCTTTTTCTGTAACTGCATAAGACGTATTCGGCTTTTTACCAATAAATTGTTTCCGAATCTGAATATATTCTGCTTTTTCGAGTGCTTTGATATTTGAGGCTAATTGTCCATCCGTGATTTTCAAAGTATCCCGAATGGTCGTAAAATCTATCCAATCATTGACGACCAGAATAGACATAATGCCTAATCGCACTCGATTATCAAAAACTTTATTTAGATTTTCGATGATGCTTTTCATCGGTCATATTTTATATACATCAATGTTCCGTAAACGATGTGCAACACACCAAATCCTAATGCCCAAAATAGTAAAGCATAACTATGAAACCAAGTTGCTACCAAGCCTAACGCAATTTCACATAAGCCTAAAGTTCGTAATTCGTCTATCGTGTATTTACTTCCATTCAATAATGCTAAACCATAAAAAATCAAGGTAACGGGCGGAATCAGTTCGACTAAATCAAATTTAAATAACAAAATTAAAGCGAAAAGCCCGCCTGCAATCAATGGAATGAACAAATTTATTAATAGTCGTTTTGCGGTATTATCCCAAAATGTATGGCCACGTTTTTGTGCTTTACGCAATGAAAAATAAACACCCGAACCTAATGCTAAAATCAAAACCACTAAACCATCTAATAATAAAAATTGAATCGGCTGTAATCCCCATTTTGTATAAATATCCAGATAAGCCACTCCTTCATTCTGTAAGTTTCGAATTTCCTTAGCATTCAATCTGAAAAAATCCATATCAAAATAGATATAAGCCACAATTGCACCGATCAAGGCTATTGTACCAGCTGCAATACCGGATAAGCCACTCAAAGAGAGGAACTTAGAAGAGCGTTCCATTAAGGAACGAATTTCTGTCAAGGTTTCCAAATGCTCATTTTGCCGATTCATTGATTGACAATTTAAAGGTTTTAAAAAGTACTTTCAATTACAAAGTTGGATTTTAAATTTGATATTCGCAAGTTTTTTTGAAAAAAGCATAAAAAAATCCCGTAACAACATTTCGCCATTACAGGATTTTTCACTTTCTCCGAAACTAGAACTTCGTAGGGACGTTATCTCAAAATCACCATTTTACCAAAACCTCCTTCAAAATAATCATTCGTTCCGGTATTGAATAATTCGTAATTTTCGTCCGTAGCGGATTTTAGATTAACACGATATAAATACACACCGTTTGCCAAACGATTACCAAAATCATCTGTACCATCCCAGGTATATTCTGTACGATTCAATCCGATACGAATATCACCTAATTCTTCTTTTGTAATCGTACGAATGACTTTACCCGAAACCGTAAAAATCTGAATATTCATCGCTTCTGGGATTTCAGAACCTGTCAATGTAAATACAAATTGAGTCGAAGTAGAAAACGGATTTGGATAATTTAACACATTGGAAATCATCGCTTTAGTAATCACTTCAAAGTCAATTTTATATTCATTTACGCCTGACGGATTATCCGTTGCATCTTTGGCTTTTACTT
>CBFIHR010000112.1:0-10893 GCA_965662365.1 Saprospiraceae bacterium | reverse complement strand
GCATAAAATCCCAATTTGTAGAAAGTGTCCTCCAAGTTGGACAGCATTAATTCATAAGGTTTTTAAAACCGATAGGATTACAATCTGTTTTTGTAAGAAGAAGTTGTTGTAAAACAGGTGAAAATAGCTTGTAAGCGTTCAAGGATTACTTTGATTTCATGCTGTGTTAAGAAACCCCGCCGATGTATTGCATCGCCTACGTTTTTACCTTGATTAAAATCAAAATAATTACTTTCCTTTATTACAAATTTATTCCTTGCACGTTCTTATATTGATTTTGTAGAAGTGCTTAATCATAAAAAACGAACATTAAAACTATGAAACGATTATTTGCAATCCTTTTATTGACAATATGTTATACTTCCGTAAATGCTCAATTTGAAAAAGTAATTTTGAAATACGGTCAAGATAAAACTCGGTGGCTAATTGTTTGTACAAGTGATACTGCCGAAACTTGCGAACTGCTCACTTTCTTTCCGAATGGTAAAATAAGGGGTAGGGCAGAAGTGATTTATCACGATACTCGCAACCGTTTTCGACCAAATGGCGATGCGATTATTTACTTCCCGAATGGCTCGATTTATCAAAATTATGATCATGAGACGGGTACGTTGCTGACTTATTATCCGACAGGAGAACTGGAGGAAAAAATGATGACACCGATAGATGGTGAAATCGAGCGAGTGTATAAATATTATAAAGATGGAACAATTTGGGAAGAGGAGGAAGCTCGACACGAACCGGGGCGACAAAGTTTGGTGTATGCACATAGTCATAATCAGAAAGATTTGATTTATGATAATCGAGGGTTTTCCTATAATTATAAAAAGACTTTTCATAGTAATGGCAACCTAAAGACTTTCCATTTTATAGATACCGATTCAAAGGTTTTTAAGTATGTCGAACAATTCTATCATCCTGATGGAATGCTGGATACGCTGGCTTCGAATGGGCAGAAACGTTACAATAAATTAATTAAGAATGGTAAGCGTTATGAGTATCACTCGAATGGACAGCTGCGAGAAATTTCAAATTTTAAAGATGATAAATTGGAAGGGGAGCAGCTGCGTTGGTTAGCAAATGGTCAACTGTATTGGAAGGCGAATTATGTCAATAGTTATCGGACGGGTTTGTTTGAAACTTGGTGGGAAAATGGCCGGCCAAAGGAGCGAAGTTATCAGCAGGGCAACAATAAACATGGCCCAGTTCTGCGTTGGCATCGTGATGGGCGAATCGTGGAACAAGGAACGTATTATGGAGGAAAAGCCATTGGAGTCGCAACAGTTTGGGATACTTTAGGTGGAATCTGGGCTCAAAATTTTGGCTCAATAGAAGAAAGGTATGACAATTATTATTACAATAAACGCTACTTAAATGATCGAACGGTTTGGATAAAAGGCGAAGGGAATTTTGTCAACGGAATGCGAGATGGAGAATGGAAATTTTATTTTCAGGAGCAAGGCGAAGCACGAGAACCGATTGACGGAATTTGTGCGATTCTGAATTATAAAAATGGACTTTTGCACGGAAAAATAAAAGTTTATCACCCGAACGGGACGGTTTTATTAACGACGAATTGTGAAAACGGTTGGCTTGATGGTGATTATGTTTCAAGGCGTGATGATGGCTTTGTGATTACAAAAGGTAGGATGCGAAATCATAAAAAGGAAGGTATTTGGACAACTTATCACTACAAAACAAATCAATTGTATAGAATAGTTTTGTATGAAAATAATGTTCAGAAGTATGTCTTGAAAGAATATGATAAAGAGGGCTTTTTGAAAAAAGATTGGGTCGATAATAAGGAACTGCAACAGGTTGAATTATATGATTATTATAAAAGTGAGGATAGTTTGTATGTCAAACACGTTCAGCCTTATGGTTGGAAAAATATGAATTATTATGAATATCGCCACGGAACTTTAGCCAAATCCCGAGAAATTTCATTCGATAATCCCGATATTATGACACAAACGGAATATTATAAAAATGGTCAACGAAAATCAACGGGAACGTATGTAAAAAACAAAACGCAAGGCGTTTATTGGCAATGGTACGAAAATGGTCAACCGAAAATGGAAGCTCATTTTCAAGATGGAAAACGAGAAGGTGTGACCTATAATTGGAATAAAGAAGGCGTGATGACGGAAACAATGTTTAGAAGTGGCGTTCAGATTATTTTGAACACAAAAGAAGAACAGGCTTTGGAATGTTCGTGTAATAAGCCGCCAAAGGAGGTTCAGAGTCGATTTATGAACTCAATTTGGGGCTATGTCGATTATGAAAAAGTGAAAGCCCGAACGCCTTATTATACGATTGACGAAAAAGTCTATCGTTTATTATACAATAAAAATGTTCAATATTACGACAACACCATGTCGGGTGAAGTTGCCGTTTTGCGGGATTTTTATGTGAATATTCACAATGGCTTACGCCTAAATTTTACGCCGTGTCGTCGAGGAATGAACCGCACGCATTTAGATGTTTTTGCTCAATATTATAAGGATTCGGATAGGGTTACGGTTCAAATTCGCAACTTTGATTTGAGTGTCGAGTTTCCTCAAAATATCTTGCGATTGTACGATGTCGAAGCTCAACAACCGTTACAAACAACGATTACAAAATACCAAAAAAGTAGCGTTCGGTTTGCTGTTGATGCGTTTGAATATAAGGATAACGGCAGCATACCAGATATTACCATGATAAATGGCGGCAGTTCGTGTTATCAAATTTCTGAAATCGGGACGACTGGATTTTTATTCAGTGGAAATCAGCCGCAAATGGATTTTTCGCCGACGCAAACGATTGATTTGCCGTGGGAACGACATCAAACGCCTATCAAAAACAACTATCTATCATTCGATGAAAATCGACATGAATTGCTACCGAGCATGAAATACCTCAATGGTTTTATCGGTGTCTATTTTCCGAGTGGAAAAATCTATATCCCGTATAAAGGCGGACAATTGACCGCAGAAGCCTCGCATATTTTGGTAAGCGGCCTCGAAATTTATGGAAATATCGAATTACCAACTGATGTAAATGTGACTTTAGAGGATTTAAAAGCGTTTGCAGATTATATGGAAGCGAAAGGGTTTGAGGTGTTGGAATCTTCGATTGAAGATGATGAAGTTTTACGAGTGTTTTGGAAGTATATTGGAAAATAAGGGCTGATAAATAAAGGTTTTAGTTGCATAAATTTAATGTTTTGTGTCAAGACCTTGAGTTTTGTGTTGGTCACTTTAGTAATGGTAAAATTGAAAGCATAATTATATTTTCTGCCGAGTGTAATTCGGTAGTATTTTAAATTAAGAAAATGAAATTAAGAACGACTCATAATAGTATTCGGATTCGGGTTCGAAAGTCAGAATTGACAAGGCTTCAAGCAGAAGGAAGGGTAGAAGAAAGTATTCGTTTTTTAAATAATGTCGTGTTCAAATTTGCATTATTGATTGAGGATATGGATAGTGATTTGAATGCAAATTTAGAGCAGAATTATTTGAAATTAAGTATTGCGAAAGCAAGGGCAAAACAATGGATAACGACCAATGAAGTCGGTATTGAAACTTATATTGCCTTAGCGAATGGCGAACAATTGCACTTGTTAGTAGAAAAGGATTTTCCGTGTTTGGATAGGGCAAATGAGGATAAATCGGATACGTTTTGGGAACTGGCTTCGGATAAACCTGACGTTTGTTGAGGTCGTTTAAACGTCTGTTTACGACGAGAAAGGAGTCGTAAACAGACGTTTAAAAAATTAAAATCCACCGATGCGCATATTGACTTTTCCATCGGCTAAGATAATGACCTGGATAGCGTCTTCGGTCAAGTAAATACCTTGTGGTCTCAGGTCTTTCAATGTTCCTGAAACGGTGGCGTACTCATTGACTTCTACGTTTTTCAGTTCTTTTTCAATCATTGCTTTTGCTTCTGTAATTTGGTCGCCGACAGGAAAAACCAGATTATCTGCCATCATTTGTTGGATTTTTTTATCCGACAACCATTTTGCTGTCTTTAACAATACATCACGAGTCGCCAGTGTATAATCTAAGTCTCTGATTTTGATAGTCATATCCGTTGAATCGTAGTAAGGAACACCTTCGAGATACAAAGCTCCTCGAATATTTTTTTTCAAAATACCTTTTTTTAATCGGCCATCAATACCGACTTTAATCACAACTTTATCAGCTCCACCAAAAAAATCCATTTCTGTAATTGTAATTTCTTGGTCGTCTTGTGTAAAGGTTTGATTGACAAATTGTGTTTGTAGAATAGCTCGTATTCCGTCGTAAGTTGCGACAGCACTCAATACGATACTAAAGTCGTCAGGAATTGTTTTGACAATTTTTAAGGGTTTCAGAGCCGTTGTTTTTATTTCCTTTTTGGGTTCTCCAAAGGTGTTACTTACATAAGTTGAAATCCCTAATTCAAATTGTGCTTTTCCGTATTTTAATCGTAGAGGCGTGGCGTACACTGTTTTTGGGTTGATGTACAGCCAGGCGTTGGTGGTCGAGTCCATGAGCATTGGCTCTTGAGCCATTGACCAAGCTTCTGTACCGATTGCTTTTAAATCAATCGCTTCTTTTATTGCTTTATCAATATCTTTGGCAATCAAATCTACTTGTTCTTTTAGCGGAGCTTCGAGTTGTCCTTCCAACGGGATATCAATCAAGCCCCCGACCGAAATATATGGTTTTTTGTCCCATTTAAATTTTCCGACAGTTTGAGAATATAGCGTCCAGTCTGATTTGATTTTTAGGTCAATATTATAAATAATCGTCACTTCAAACTCTGTATCCGCCGATTGTTTGAGTTCCTGTCCTAATATACTTTGTCGGACTTGCTTCGCTGCCCAGATTTTTAATGGAATGATACATTTTACCTTATTATCCATCGTCCCAACGATAATTTTTTTACGCTTCTGTACTTTGACTTTTAAATCATCTTTTTTGTTATTATCAAAGCTCATATCCTCATAAATTACATCGCCATATTCTTTATTAATCATAGATTCGACATCTTTTAGACTAATCGTAATTGGAATATTGATGTACGATAATTTTTGTTTGTAAGTGGTATAATTCTCATTAATAACTGGTTTTTCAGTATCTAAAATTTCTACTTCTTGAGCATTCAAAAAGAAAGCTGAAAAAAAAGCGATAAATAATATTGGTGCAATTTTCATTAATTTCATTATTAAGTATTTTAAATTAATCAATGCTTGTAACGTAAAAAAGGGGGCGAATCGGATTGAAAAGTGACTAATTTTAAAAAATCTATTAAAAATAGTTGGATTTTTCAGCATAAACTAACTTTTTGACGTTATGTTTTTTGTAAGTTTATTGATTAATGAGTTGATTTATCTTTGGTGAAATACCAAATTCGGGGCTTCAACTCTTGATAAAGTGACCGATTACTAATTAACAGATGACTATGAAACAAATACTTTTTTTAGGATTATTAACCATGACCTTAATTTATGGCTGCATTGAGCCGCCAGATTATCCGATAGAACCAGTCATAGAGTTTGTAGAAATGTCAAGAACTTCTGTAAGGGCTCAGATTACGCCATCGGATCCAAACCGTGAATTAGACACATTATACATTACGTTTAGTTTTACGGATGGCGACGGGGATTTAGGCGGAGGGAGTTTTGACACTACTAACCAGAATGTTCAACTAATTGATTCTCGTATTGGTCTTGTCGATGCTTCTTTTCGTATAGATGACTTACCTAATGCTGGTGTTACAAATGGTATTTCGGGTGAAATGACGGTAATGATTCCAGAAATTTTTTGTTTTCCTAATTCTGAGCCTCGTGATACATTGATTTATACCATTCAAATGATTGATCGAGCTGGTAATTTAAGTAACGAAATTCAAACGCCACCGATTGAGCTGATTTGTGATTGATTTTTAGTTAATAATTGATATTACGAATCTCTATTATCAAATTACGCAAAAAGCGAATAAATTAAAAACGGTTAACTGATTGTAGCAGTTAACCGTTTTTTAATTATTGATTACTCATTATCCGTTTGTTAAGGTGCAGGATTTGGAATAGCGTGATACACCGTTTCGATTTCTTGCAGTGCCTCTTTAGGTAATTCTACATGAATACTATTGATATTTTCTTTCAATTGCCACATTTTAGTTGCACCAATGATATTGGCAGTCGTAAATGGTCGAGAATTGATAAAAGCTAAGGCTAAATGTGCCATGGAAACATTGTATTTTTCGGCAATTTCCATATACTTAGCTGTTGCCGTTCTTGATTGTTCGCTGCTGTATCGTTTATAGTTTTTGAAAATAGTGATTCGACCATCTGCGGGCGGATTTCCTTTATGGTATTTTCCGGTTAACATACCGAAGCCTAAAGGCGAGTAAGCCAATAAACCGACTTTTTCTCGCATAGCGATTTCGGACAAGCCATATTCAAATGTGCGATTCAATAAACTGTATGGATTTTGAATACTCATCGGGCGAGGTAGGTTATGCTTGTCTGCTAAATGAAGTAGTCGCATTGTTCCCCAAGGTGTTTCGTTAGAAATACCGAAGTGACGAATTTTTCCTGCATCAATTAATTCTTTCAAAGTTGTCAAAACTTCTACAAAGTTATCTTCCCATTTATCTTCTTGTCCGGCAGGATAGCTACGAATACTGAACGAATTGACCGGTCGTTCGGGCCAATGTAGTTGATACAAATCGATATAGTCGGTTTGTAACCTTTTTAGACTGCCGTTGATAGCGGCATTGATAGATGCTTTATCAAATCGAAGTGGATTTCGGATATAAGTCATGCTATCAGACGGACCTGTAACTTTTGTTGCCAAAATAACTTTATCTCTATTTTGCCGACTTTTAAACCAAGTGCCAATAATTTCTTCGGTTTTTCCTTGTGTCGCCTGACTTGCAGGAACTGCATACATTTCGGCAGTATCAAAAAAGTTAACATCGTTGTCGAGGGCATAATCCATTTGCTCGTGTCCTTCTTGTTCGGTATTTTGGCGACCAAAAGTCATTGTGCCTAAACAGATTTTACTGACTTTAAGATCAGTTGTTCCAAGTGTAGTGTATTGCATTTGTCTGGTTATTATTAGTATTACAAATAGTTAAAACCGTAAAAGTAATAAGTTGTTGATAAATCTATTGACTAAAAAGCCGAGTACGTCATTAAAAAATGAAATACTCGGCTGTGTTTATCTATGATTTATGATGTATTAATTACCAGTTCTGCCACTCGGCTTTTCAACTGCAGCGGCTTTTAGTGTAAGTATAGTTGAGGCAGTTGTTACCCCTTTCGTATTTCTAGCAATAATCGTTACAGTGTTGTTACCATTCTGTAAATTTCCTTTGAAACTTACTACTTGATTTTTAGCGTTGTAAGTAAAGTTTTTGATTACTCTTTGATTTACTTTAACGGTAATGCCTGTTTTATTTGCAACATCTGTCACTCTTGCCGTTACTACATAATCTTTAGTCGTTATGACTGCTCCGTTTTTATTAGGTGCTGTGAATTTAACTGTTGGCTTTGTAGTAAATGCCGAGCTTTGTCCCGGTACTTTTCCATTCGAGCGATTGAAAGTTAGCGTTTTACTTGCTTTTCCACCGCTATTTTGAACGCTAACGATAACAGTATTTCTACCAATTTTTAATGGTAATTGTGCTGTAACCACGCCATTGTTATATGCAAAGTTTGTAAAATTGATATTATTTATTTTAATACTAATTTGACTTTTGCTTGTCGTATTTGTTGCGACAACGGTCAAATTCTCCTTTGCATTTGTAGTGTTTACCACTGCTTTTTGTGGAATACGAACAGTAATGGTCGGTTTTGGAACAGGTGCTGTGTAATTGATTCTGATAGTTTCTACGTCTTGACCGTCTGCATTAGTCGCTGTAATTACTACGGTTGAACCATTTTTAGCAATATCCATTGGCATGGTGAAATTCTCTCCTAACAACGTAAAACCAGAGTAACTCTGCCCATTGATGCTGACACGAACATTATTTCTACCACTTACATACTGTATGCGTGCTTTCATTGTTATTGTCGGTGTCGATGCCTGATGAGGCGATTGTCTAGGAGTCATCATCGTGATAACTGGCGGTTGTTTTGGTTTTGTGTATGTCAAAACAACTGATTTCGTATCGCTACCATCACTATTATTCGCAGTTACTTCAACTCTATTATTTCCATTGTTCAATGTTAACGGTATCGTTACGTTTCCTCTCGAATACGTGAATTTATTTGTTATTTGACCATTAACTTTTACGGTTACATTGTTTTTAGTAGTAACACCTGTTACAGTCGCACGAGCTGTAAAGTTGCTACTTTTAGAATTGAATGGCGAACGTAACGGATTCGTAAATTTAACGACAGGTTTAACGATAGGTATATTGTAATTAATGATAATAGTTTCTACATCTTGACCGTCTGCATTAGTCGCTGTAATTACTACGGTTGAACCATTTTTAGCAATATCCATTGGCATGGTGAAATTCTCTCCTAACAACGTAAAACCAGAGTAACTTTGCCCATTGATGCTGACATTAACATTATTTCTACCACTTACATACTGTATGCGTGCTTTGATTGTTATTGTCGGTGTTGATGCCTGATGAGGCGATTGTTTAGGAGTCATCATTGTGATAACTGGCGGTTGTTTTGGTTTATTATAATTTAAACGAACCGTTTTGGTATCACTTCCTGCTGTATTTTCTCCTGTAATCTGTACGGTTGTTCCACCATTTGGAATCGTTAATGATACTTTTACAATATTGTTAGCATATGTAAAGTTACGGATACTTTTACCACCGATTTGTACTGTAATATCATTCTGATTCGTCACATTTGTTACGGTTGCTTCCAGTATATATGATGGTTTTCCTGATGTGTAAGGCGACTTTGTTGGGCGAGTGATTGTAACCACTGGCTTCTGAATAGTCGGCTGTACATTATACAATAGACGGATTACTTCTTTGTCTTGTCCATCTGCATTTGTTGCTAAGATTTCTACTATTGTTCCTGCTTTTGGTACATCTAACTGAAGTGTTAGGATACCATTTTTGTATGCAAATGAATTATTAACTTGCCCTCCGACCGTTACTGTAATATCATTGCGACCGCTGACATACTGTATGCTTGCACTCAGATTAACAACACCTGTTGTCGTTGTGTGTGGATTATTTTTTGGATTTAATATTGTAATTATCGGTACTTGTTTTGGCTCCTGTGGCTTATACACAATACTTCCACCATCTTCATCTGTTCCACCGCTATTGGTAGCGATAATTCTGTAGGTATTATTTCCTTGTTGTAAGTTAACGGTTGCTTTTAATAAATTAGAACTTGTACTATATGAAAAATTAGTAGTTAATTGTCCATTTATCAACAACTGAATATCATTTCCACTCGTTACACCGGTTACCGTTGCGGTTACTAATGCTGAATTTATAGTTGATACGGCAGGGTTTGCAGTTGGTGTTCTAATGGTCACTTTTGGAGGTGTGACAGGAGGTGTCGGTGTTTTTTTATAGATAATATTTACAAAATCACTTGCTTTTCCACCATCTGTGTTTACCAAAACATCGACTCTATTATTACCTTGAATCAAGTTAATATTTGCATTAATTTTACCATTGTTACGATTAAAATTAAATGCTTTATTACTTCCATTGACTCTAAGTGTAATTTGTCCTTTATTATCAACATTTGACGTAGTAGCTGTAATAAAAACATTCGCATTACTTGTATTATGAGGGTTTTCATTTGGACTTGTAATGGTCACATTTGGAGCTTGTGACGGTTGAGGTTCTTGCTCAAAAATAATTGTTGTACTTGCCTCGTCCGTTCCGGCGTTATTATAAGCCGAAATTTCAATTATATTTGTGCCGACACGTAAATCTATCAAGCTTCCTAAGACTCCATTTTTAAAGCTAAACGGCTCTGATTTTCCATTGACTCTAAAGTTAATATTTCTATTATTATCAACGTTATCAATTCTTGCTCTTACCGAATAGCTATCCTCTGTAACGGAGTAAGGCGAACGTAACGGACTTAAGAATACAATGCGAGGTGCTTGCTGTTGACTATAAATAACCGTACAATTATCATTGACTTGCCCTCTGCTATTGCTTCCTGCGATTTCGATAACGTTGTTTCCATCTTGTAAGTCAACTGTTGCCGTTACTCTATTACCTGAAAATCTAAAATCATTGATGATATAACCATTGACCGTAAATTGAATATCGTTTTGATTATTAACATTGTTAACTATTGCTTCTACCTGAATCGTATTATTATTCGTCGTAAACGGACAATTTCCTGGAGTTATAATCTCTACAACAGGTGGGGTTTCAGACGGATTTGGATCTGGGTTTGGATTCGGGTTTGGATTGTATTCATAAATAAATACAACACTTTCCTGATCAGAACCATAATCATTTTGAGCAAAAATGGTCACAGTGTTTTGGCCTTGTACTAAAGGAACGGTCAAGAAAAACTCTTCAGTTGCGGTATTAAAATCAAAATAATTAATGCGTTGCCCATTTAATGTAACGGTCACGCCATTTCTACGAGTTACATGCTTGATATTCGCACGAATAGAACCTGTTCCTGCTTGTGTTACATAAGGAGAACGATTTGGAGCTGTCACATCAATAATTGGCTCACGGCCTTTTTCCTCACCTAATGTCCAACGCATATATAATGAAGTATAATGATGCACGTCATCAGGTCGATTTGACGTAAAGTCAATGACACCATCTAAATTATCTGCTTGAGCCCAAGTCGCTTTGTGTTCTAAACCCATAGAAAATCTTGGTGTAAATTGATACCCAATACCTAAACCTAAGGAAGGCATGATTGTCCCTCTGATGCCATTTTCAAAT
>CBFIHR010000111.1:0-10963 GCA_965662365.1 Saprospiraceae bacterium | reverse complement strand
AAAAAAGATAAAGTGAGCTTGGCCATACCCGTTTCTATCAAAATTCCTTTTTTGGGTAAGACTTTATACGGTTTGTATGGTTGAATCTTACTATAAGTAAATAGCTTGAAGTTACGATAGCTATTATCAGATTGATACCCTTTATCATGTAGCCAGGTTGCGAAGTTGATATCCGCTTTTGCTAAGGTTTTATAAATCCATGCAGATATAGCATACTCATAATTAAATGGTAATAGGCTATTTTTTTCGGTTTTGAGGCTTAAATTTATTCTCATCTTTATAGTAATGTTTTTATGTAGCGTATAAGATAAGGGTTTTTAGATTAAGAATTAGGGATAAAAAATAAAAGCACGAAAAACAAGTAAAAATACCTGCTTTTTGTGCTTTTTAAAAGAGCATTTTTTAGAAAAGTAGATGAAATCCTTTTTTAAGATTTGGCATTATTCTCAAATTGTCGCCCAAATTATCCCTTCACTTTGGCTTTTGTCCTCTTTCTACCTAAAAAAAATCCTCTTACGGTATGTTCTCCTTGCGTCAGTTGCAAAATAAGTATATACCAAACGTCACCATTATTTTTGCTGGATATTTTGTCTTAGGTTTTAAGTAAAATTAAATAGGGTCGTGCAGATTTGCTATTGACTAAACATTTTTTATTAAATAAGAATATAAAATATTAAGCGAGTGATTGAGTTTTACCCTTTACTCGAAGTTATTTTGAAGAGGAGAGGGTATTGTGTTTGTAATTAGGTGTTATTTTTCAAGCTAAGATTCATATAAAAACAGTCGCTAAGTAATCCTTTGAATCAAACTTGATGTGTTTTTATCGGCCGCTAATCTTCTTAAAAAAGGGCTGATTGAAGCGAAGTAATATAAGGTTGAATAAAAAACACTTCCCAAATAGTTTTTAATAAAATAAAAAAAGCGATAAAACATTGAATATCAATATTTTATCGCTGTTGTTGTTAATTTGGAAGTGCCTACGACAGGAGTCGAACCTGCACGTCCTTTCGGACACAGCGACCTCAACGCTGCACGTCTACCAATTCCGTCACGTGGGCAATTTTTTAAGCCTGAAATATCAACTATAATTTATTTAGGCGTTCAAAATTTCCACAAAGATAATTCAATTTTTTAAATCTTCCTTATAATTATGATTTTACTGAAAACTGTTTTTTCAATGGCCAACGCTTATCTACTTTTCCAGGCGTTTACTAAAAGCACCATTCGACTATAACTTTCGATACCTTCTTCGACGCCTTGAAATTTTAAGTACGTATCGTAAGCTTGATTTTGAAAAGGAATAAGGTTGGGATATTTATCACGATTATCATACATCAGTTCTAAATCATTATACATACCTCGACTAAGGTTTTCGGCTCGAAATATTTCATATTTTTCGGGCTTAAAATACTTATATTCGGCTGCGATATATCGCCAATAAGCGAACTCGCCAGAGTAACGAATAACTGGATGATCAGAAGCCATACAAGCGACATAGCCCCAAAAGTTACAACTGCCCTCGTCACCAAAACCATAACCGTGTGCTAATTCGTGTGCTATTGTAAAGGGAAGTTGAGCGGCCGTCAATGCACCATCAACGTGTCCTTCGCCTATCCATGGCAGATAGATTCCGGAAGCCCCTAAACGCATCAAAAACCCTTTGGGGTAAATGATTCGGCCACGCATTTTACCAACGGTTGGATAGTTGTATGTTTTTAGCACATTTACCAAAAGTTGTCGCATGGTATCTTCTAAATTTGGTGGTAAGAAGTTGTGTGTCAAAGCATTAGTGTCCGCATTTGGAATTTGTTGCCGAGCGAATTTAGCGGCTTTGGTCGCTCTTTCTGTTTCAGATATAATCTGCTGTAAGTTAAGTTTTTTGGGGTTTAATGCCAGTTGATTTTCTAAAGGTTGTCGAGCATAATTAAATCCCCAGAGTATTAAAAAAAGTACAATTGTGATGCTAAAAAAATTGGCAATTGGTAATAAAATATCACTGCGAGTCAGTTGTTTTTGTTGTAATAATCGCAGCCAACGGCGACTAACTCGTACCAGCAACGAACCGATGATTCCTAAAAAAATATATAAAACAGGGAAAGGTAAACGAGCTGTTGTGTTATCAATTAACCAGCGGATACCTAAAAAAAGACCTCTCGAATAAGCGATTTCGACTACCTGCGGAAAAAAGCCGACCACAAAACGAATAATTATTGTGATTAACGCTAAGTAAATCCAACGATATTTTTTATTGTATTGCATATTTTAATTATAATTGCTAAAATTAGTGATTAGTACGTTACTTGTCCCGAAATCTCGGGAGTAATTAGTAAAAAGTTGATGAAAGGTGTACATCTTACTCATAGACTAATCTTTTTGGTAACTAATCACTAATCATTAATCACTAATCACTAAAAAATGAAATTAGCACTTATCGCACACGATGGTAAAAAGGCAGACATGGTGGCTTTTATTTTGAGTCACCAAATGATTTTGAATGAATCAACCCTTTTTGCAACAGGTACAACTGGCGGCCATATTGAACGAGCCGGTTTTGAGGTGACTCGATTGCTTTCTGGGCCTTTGGGCGGCGATGCCCAAATTGCTACGATGGTGGCGGAGAAAAAAATTGATGCGGTGATTTTCTTTCGTGATCCATTGGACAAACACCCGCACGAACCCGATGTATTAATGTTGATGCGGTTGTGTGATGTTCACAACATTCCGTTAGCGACAAATCCGGCAACAGCGAGATTAATTATTGGCGGTTTACGGTCTTAATTTTATCAAAATACAAGTTTACTAAAGTTTTAAGCTTTAGTAAACTTAAAATCTACCTTTCATAAGAGCATATTTCAAAACAAAATCAATCAAAACCAACATAAATGAAATACCTTAACTACCTTTTAGTGTTTTTATTTTCAATCAATGTAGTAGTTGCACAAAGTGATACGACAGGAATGGGTAACGATACAATTCCGTTAGTGGATTCTATTATAACGACAAGCGAAAAGGAAACAATAGAGGAAATTGAAATAATCTCGGAGCAATTTTATGTCAATGTATTGAACAAAGAAGGGGTGGAGCGTTTGGAAATTTATACGACTTGTTCTGATGTTTTATTGAATGGAAAGGCGACAATTGGTATAAACGGAGCGGCAACAGAAGTTATTTTTGAGGATTGCAAAACGGAAATTCCGATGGAAATCGGCGACGGAAAATTGATTTTATTGAGCAAAGGAAGCAGTTACAGCGATTACCGTTTGGTGCATATTTCGCCGCAAGATGACGTCACAAATCCTTATCGTATCAAATATATTCCGCTTTGGTTGTCGATTGTGCCGCCTTTGGTAGCGATTATTTTAGCATTGTTATTTAAGGAAGTGATTATTTCACTTTTTGTAGGAATTTGGGCAGGAGCGTTTATTGTGAACGGAATGCGATTTGATCCAATTTCGATTGTGTTGAGCCTTTTTGATGTAGTTCAAACTTATATTATTGGAGCATTAAGCGATGGTGGGCATTTATCGGTTTTGTTATTTTCGCTGATGATTGGTGGAATGGTGGCGATTATTTCTCGAAACGGAGGAATGGCCGGCGTTGTAAAACGCTTATCGAAATATGCCAAAACACCTCGAAGTACCGAATTGGTAACATGGTTTTTGGGCGTTGCGATTTTCTTTGATGATTATGCGAATACGCTAATTGTCGGAAATACGATGCGACCGGTAACGGATAAATTCAAAATTTCTCGTGAGAAATTGGCGTATATTGTCGATAGTACGGCTGCACCTGTAGCAGCGATTGCATTTATCACGACTTGGATTGGCGTTGAGCTGGGATACATCAAAGACAATATGCAAAATTTGGCAGGCATGGAGGAAGTACCGGGAGCGTATTCTGTTTTTCTTTCTTCTTTACAGTACTCTTTTTATCCAATATTAACCTTAGGATTTATCTTAATTTTGATTTTTACACGTCGAGATTATGGTGCGATGTATAAGGCAGAAGTCAGAGCCAGAACAACTGGCGAGGTCTCCAAAAAACGAGGGGAGGCTACTTCAGAAGGTGATATGGAAGACTTAGCCCCAGTAAAAAATGCTCCTCTAAATTGGTATAATGCCGTGATTCCGGTGGCTGCTGTGATTTCAGTGACTATTGTTGGTTTGGTGGCAACTGGTCTGGATACGTCGTTGGCGAGTTTGGTCGATTTAGGTTATAAAGGCGATAGTTCGATGGGAGCAATCTGGGCAAATTTAGACTTATTAAGTGATAGCGAAAGTATTAGTTTTTTTGAGCGTTTAGGTATTTTGATTGGCAATGCAGATTCGTATGTTGCGTTGATTTGGGCATCGTTGTCCGGTTTAATTTTAGGAATTTTATTGACAATCGGCGGTAGAATTATGAAAATCGAAGATACGATGAATACGATGTTAGCTGGATTTAAAACGATGTTACCAGCTTTGATAATTTTAGCATTAGCCTGGTCGTTGGGAACATTAACCGAAGAATTAAACACCGCAACATTCTTAACGTCAACTTTGCAAGATTCTTTGCCGCCGGCATTTATGCCAGGTGTAATCTTCATCTTAGCAGGAACGATAGCCTTTTCGACAGGTTCGAGTTGGAGTACGATGGCGATATTGTATCCGATTGCGATTCCTGCAACTTGGGCGATTTGTATGGCAAATGGCTACGAAACCGCAGAAGCATTACCGATTTTATACAACGTTATTGCGACAGTTTTGGCCGCATCTGTTTTTGGTGATCATTGTTCACCGATTTCGGATACAACGATTTTGAGTTCTTTGGCTTCCGATTGTAATCATATTGATCACGTTCGAACACAGTTGCCGTACGCCTTGACAGTCGGAATTGTAAGTATTATTTTGGGGTACACGTCAATTGTCTTTGGGCTGCCGGCTATTATCAATTTTGCTATCGGTTTAGTGGTATTATTTTTATTTGTTCGGATTTTTGGGAAAGTTATTGATTAAAATCTATGCTGAAAACTTCGTCGGTGCAACTACTAAATTTGATGGAAATTTGCCTCTCATAATAGAAAATAATAGAAAATAATAGAAATGAAAATATCAAATAAGCAATTATTTCGCCAACAGGCGTACATTAATGGAGAATGGACGAATGCCAATAATGGCGAAACTTACATCATTACAAATCCTTTTGATCATTCGGAAATCGCTCAAGTGCCAAATATGGGTGCAGCCGAAACCGAAAAAGCGATTGAAGCCGCAAATGCTGCTTTCCCAATATGGAAAGCCAAAACGGCCGGAGAGCGTTCTATTATTTTAAGGCGTTGGTACGAACTGCAAATGGAACATTTGGAAGATCTCGCCTTTATTCTGACAACCGAACAAGGTAAGCCGATTAACGAAGCTCGTGGCGAAATTCGTTATGGTGCATCTTTTGTCGAATGGTTTGCCGAAGAAGGAAAACGAGCGTATGGCGATGTCATTCCTGGACACGGACACGATAAGCGTATTGTTACGATCAAACAGCCAATTGGCGTTGTTGCCGCAATTACGCCTTGGAATTTTCCGAATGCGATGATCACTCGAAAAGTCGCTCCTGCATTGGCGGCAGGTTGTACCGTTATTATAAAACCCGCCGAAGATACGCCGCTTTCAGCGTTGGCTTTGGCAGCGTTGGCAGCACAAGCGGGTTTTCCTGCTGGTGTTTTGAATATTGTTACGACTAAAAATCCGGCCTCCGTTGGAAATATGCTGACTGCAAGTCCGATTGTACGCAAATTATCTTTTACCGGTTCTACGCCTGTCGGCAAATTATTGATGCGACAATGTGCCGATACGGTGAAAAAAGTTTCTTTGGAATTAGGAGGAAATGCCCCGTTTATTGTCTTTGATGATGCAGATATTGATGAAGCGGTCAAGGGGGCAATTGCTTCAAAATATAGAAATGCGGGTCAAACTTGTGTTTGTGCTAATCGGATTTATGCTCAATCAAGTATTTATGAGGAGTTTGTATCTAAATTGGCGAAAGCCGTAGAAGCACAACAAGTCGGTTCAGGACTAAATGATACAGTAACAATCGGGCCGCTTATCAATGAAAAGGCATTAGAAAAAGTGGAATATTTGGTAGCCGATGCCTTGAAAGATGGGGCGAATGTGGTGACAGGTGGAAAACGTCATGAGTTAGGTGGAACATTTTATGAACCGACGATTTTATCCAACGTCAATGCTGAAATGAGGATTTCGCAAGAGGAAATATTTGGCCCTATTGCTCCCGTTTATCGTTTTGAAACAGATGAGGAAGTCATCGCTTCGGCTAATAACACGCCTTATGGCTTAGCGGCTTATTTTTATGGTCAAAATATCAACCGAGTCTGGAAAGTAGCCGAAGCATTAGAATATGGAATGGTCGGCATTAATACAGGAATGATTTCTACGCCTGTGGCACCGTTTGGTGGAATTAAACAAAGTGGCATCGGTCGAGAAGGTTCGAAATATGGCTTGGAAGAGTTTATGGAGATAAAATATTTGTGTTTTGGAGGAGTCGCATAGCATTAATTCGAGGTTTTGGTATATCGTGATTTTATGGTTTTCTTTCGAAATTCATTTGGATACTTACTAACTTTGACCTCGTACTATTTCTAAATTTTGCAAAAGCTAAAATGGTATAGTCTCAAATGATAAAAAGCATGAAAAAAATTAATTATATTTTACTGTTGTTAGGAATGGCAGCATTGGTGAGTTGTCAAAATAATACACAAAAAGCAGCCGATTACGTTTGTAATTGCAACAACGCACTGGTGGTACATATTGCAAAATTGGAGCAACTCAAAAAGGAAAATGATGTCAATTCGTTGGCCGAAGCACAACCCGAGAGCGAACGAATTGCTAAAGAAGCAAAGGAATGCTATGCCGAGATGGAAAAGGAGTTAGGAGCAAATGTGATGAATAATAAGGATTTTGAAGCTCAAGTACTTGCAGTTGTGAAGGAACAATGTCCTGATGTGTATAAGTATAGAAAGCAAATCTCAGTAGAAGAATAAATTGTCATTTAATGCAGTGTGCCAAACGAATCTGGCCTGTAGGTTCATCGGTGTATTTTGGTTAGGCTTATCTCTAAGATTAGATTTCTTGACGAGAGCTAAAAGTTATTTTTTGTATTAAAATTATCTTAATACAGGCTAAAATACTTGGATTTTAGCATACTTCTCTGGAATTTTGACACAGGATATTTTGAAAAGTATCTTTAATTAATCGTTTTAATTTGTAAAAAATCACTTTTGCCAAATATTATAACTAATTATTTTGTGATAATATTTGAATTAAATTTACTTTTTGAATGTAGGTGTTATATATCCGTAATCTGCTGTAAAACAATTAATTATCAGAATATTTAGCCATCAACTTCAATAGGTAATCGAATCGTTATGAAATGTATGGAATTTTTTTGAGTGAAAATGTCTTATTAAAAATAAGATAATATGGTAATATCGTCGTATATTTGTATTTCCGTCTAAAATTAGAATTAATCTTCCCTTTATTCTAATTTGAATAAAATATGTAAACATATTGTTTATTTAACAATCTAAAAATATTAGTTAGCGATGGCTTTTAAAGCAGTTTTTACAGGGCATCTTGACTTTGGTACGCAACGTAGTTACGAGCAAGCATTAAAAATGTACCAAAGACGTGTTGAAAATTATTACAAAGCAGATATTTTACTTGTCGAAGAAGAGATTTTTGATGAGGAAAACGTCAGTTTAGTAATAGGTAAATTCACGGCACCGTGTTCGAAGAGATTTTGGCGTAATACGTATCTGTTGTTAGATTATGTCTCTCAGTTTGCTATTTCTGGTAGTATTAATGTATGGCTATTGGAGGAAGGTGCTATCAAGAAAAATATTTTTATTGAGCCGCAAGGAGATCGTTCGCCCGTTGTTTTTTATCGCCAGGGAAATGATTTGATGAAAGAAGGTAAGACGGAAGAGGCTGTCGTAGCTTACACAAATAGTATTCAAAAGTTTGAAAAGCACTCTAATGCTTACGAGAAAAGAGGTTTAGCTTATCAGAAATTAGGGGAGACGGAGAAGGCTTATGCTGACTTTCAGCAAGCGACTAAATTAAGACCGATGAGCACAGAGGCTCAATATGGTTTAGGTTGTATTCATATGGAGAGAGATGAGTATCAACTTGCAATTGCTGCGTTTCAGGCGGCAATCAAAAGTTCGATTCCGCATCAACCTGTTTTCTGGATGGCTCGATACAAAAAAGGAGATGCACACGCTATTTTGGGAGAATGGGAAAAAGCCGCTTTAGAATACAAATTCTTCTGTTTCCGTAACTTCACGCCAGATAATCCTAACTTTAAACATCAACGCATCGCCCACATGAAATGGGGAAAAGCCTTGATGAAGTTAAAGGACAAAGAGCAAGACGCTTTGAAAGCATTCGAAAGTGTAATGAAAATCGAAGAAGTAGTACAAGATGGCGTAACTGTGGGTGAAATGCGACTTTGGAGAGGAAAAGCTCGTTATCAAGTTGGTAAAAAAGGGTTTAAAGAAGATTGGAAAGTTGCAAAAAAAGCAGGTTTAGCAGAAGCCGCCGAATTATTAGCGGCACACGCTTAGTATAAATTAAATGTATTGTTGACTGATAATCAATTTTTTAATAACAAAAGCCGTTTCGGAAATCTTTCTGAAACGGCTTTCTGTATTTCTATATCGAATCTTTTTATAAAAGCAAATGATATTTTATTTTAATAATCAAGTTAAGAATATTATTTTTAGCTTAGAAATAGTAAACATTGATTTTATACAATTAACTAATTAAGCTTTAATAAACTAATTAAGACATTTTATGAAAAATATCACTCGGTTATTTGAAATCGTAGATTATCAGTCAGATAATTTTCCACAAAAGAAGGCAATTGGCGGAAAGAAAGATGATAAGTGGCGTTTTTATAGTACACAAGAAGTTAAAGATACTGCAAATAAAGTCAGTTTAGGGTTATTAAAATTGGGCATAAAACCTGGCGACAAAATTGCTACAATCACGTACAAAAATCGACCAGAATGGTGTATTATCGACCTTGCCGTGCAGCAAATCGGTGCTATATTAGTTCCTGTTTATCCGACGATTAGTGCCAGCGAATATGAATATATTTTCAATGATGCTTCTGTTAAATTGGCTTTTGTCGGTACAGGAGATTTGATTGATAAAGTGAAAACGGCTTACATCAATGTCGATACATTAGAAGGGGTTTATACATTTGATGAACAAAATGGCGAAAAGTATTGGGAAGAAGTGTTTGCAGAAGGTGATTTGAGTGAAGTCGAGGCACTAAAAGCAGCTGTAAAACCTAATGATTTAGTGACGCTAATCTATACTTCTGGTACAACAGGAAACCCGAAAGGCGTTATGCTTTCGCACAATAATATCATATCTAACATTCAAGCGGTTTATGATTTAATTCCGCTTACAGCAGGTGATAGAGCCTTGAGTTTCTTGCCTTTGTGTCACATTTTTGAGCGGATGATATATTATACCTACATGGCTTTTGGGGTTAATATTGTCTTTACAGGAACGGATAATTTGGGTGGAGATAACGGAGATTTAAGAACGCTACAACCACATTTCTTCACAACTGTTCCTCGATTATTAGAAAAGGTTTATGAGAAAATTTATAACAAAGGCTTGCAGTTGACTGGAGCGAAGAAAAAACTGTTTTTCTGGGCATTGAGTCTGACGGAAGATTATACTTTTCAAAAGAAATATTCAGGATTAGATAAACTGAAAATGTCTATTGCCGATAAACTAATTTTCAGTAAGTGGCGAGAAGCGTTAGGAGGTCAAGTGAAAGGTATCGTGACAGGTGCAGCGGCTTGTCCTCGCAAAATGGCACAAGTTTTCTCGGCGGCCGGTATTCCGATTCGGGAAGGTTATGGCTTGACCGAAACTTCGCCGGTATTGACCGTAAATCGTTTTCCGAATGAAGGGGCAATGCTCGGAACAGTCGGTATTCCGATTGATAATGTGACGATTAAAATTGATGCTTCTGATACAGAATATGACTTCCGTCCTGGAGAGGGCGAAATTATCGCTAAAGGCCCAAATATTATGATGGGCTATTATAACAAACCTGATAAAACAGCCGAAGTGATTGACGAAAATGGCTGGTTTCACACAGGCGATATTGGAACTTTTGTCGGGCCAGACAAAAAATTCTTAAAAATTACAGATCGTAAAAAAGAATTATTCAAAACTTCTGGTGGAAAATATGTCGCTCCAAATCCAATTGAAGGTACATTCAAAGGGGACTTCTTAATTGAGCAAATGGCGGTAATTGGTGAAAAACGAAAGTTTGTTTCTGCCTTATTCGTGCCTTCTCCTGACGCCTTGAAAGATTGGTGTGATAAAAATGGGGTAGCATGTACTTTAACAGAACATGCACATAATCCTGCATTGAAAGTTATCTCGCCAGAAACGCTTAAAAATCAAAAAGTTATTGATAAGTTTCAAGAGCTTTGTGACCATTATAATAAGGACTTTAGTAAAATCGAAAAAATTAAAAAATTCGCTTTATTACATGAACCTTGGGACGTTTCAACAGGTGAATTGACACCTACAATGAAGCTTAAACGTCGGGTAATTGATAAAAAATATCATGATGTGATTGAGTCGATTTATGCGTAGGTTTTAGGGATTGTTTTCTCTATTTTGTATCAAACCGTGTTAGCTTTTTCTGACACGGTTTGTTATTATACGAATGTGTTAAAAATATCTTGATCTAATTTTGAACTTATATTTGATTTAATAGAAAATCTATCGGGTGGTGTTTCTGATAATGATAATCCTTTTGATTGGACTTTAGCACAAATATCCTTATTCGTTTCAATAACTTATGATGGTAAATAAAATTGTTAGTTCAAACGAATAGCTGTAATTCTATGGCAAGTCGATTTAATTTTCAAGTATCC
>CBFIHR010000110.1:0-11312 GCA_965662365.1 Saprospiraceae bacterium | reverse complement strand
CACAAAGCATTTAGTTCATGGAGTTGTAGAAGGAATTGGTGGTTATGGTAACTGTTTTGGTGTGCCGACTGTTGGTGGCGAAGTGTATTTCAATGATTGCTACAACCAAAATATTTTAGTCAATGCGATGTCTGTTGGTATCGTGAAAGTTGGTGAAACGGTTTCGGCTTGTGCTGATGGCCCTGGAAATCCTGTTTTCATTGTTGGTTCTCGTACTGGAAAAGATGGGATTCACGGAGCAACATTCGCATCAGCGGATTTGACAGAAGATTCCGCAGATGATTTGCCAGCAGTTCAAGTTGGTGATCCTTTCCAAGAGAAATTGTTGTTAGAAGCGACTTTGGAAGCGATTCAAACTGGTGCGATTGTCGGAATGCAAGATATGGGTGCAGCAGGAATCACTTGCTCGACATCAGAAATGAGTGCGAAAAGTGGAACGGGAATGCGTATCAACTTAGACGTTGTGCCAACTCGTCAAGCAAATATGAAACCGTTTGAAATCTTATTGTCTGAAAGTCAAGAGCGGATGTTAATCGTTTGTCACAAAGGGCAAGAAGATAAATTATTGGCGGTTTTTGATAAATGGGATTTAGAATGTGCATTGATCGGTGAAGTGACGGATAACGGTAGAGTTGTTTTTGAATCAAATGGTGAGGTAGTCGCAGATGTTCCTGCACACGATTTGGTACTTGGTGGTGGAGCTCCGATTTATACAAGAGAATATGAGCGTCCTGCTTATTTGGATAAAGTAGAAGCATTTGACCAGTCAACTATCGCTGAACCGACCGACTATGTTGCGACAGCAAAAAAATTATCAACTTCTCCGAATATTGCGTCAAAACGTTGGATTTATGAGCAGTATGACTCGATGGTTCGTACCGGAAATATGAGTACAAATCGTCCGTCAGATGCAGCAATTGTACGTGTGAAAGGAACGGAAAAAGCGTTGGCTGTAACAACAGATTGTAATTCGGCTTTTGTGTATGCTGATCCTTATAAAGGTGGAATGATTGCGGTTTCGGAAGCCGCTCGAAATGTGGTTTGTTCAGGTGGCGAACCCGTAGCAATTACCAACTGTTTGAACTTCGGAAATCCTTATGATACAGGTGTTTATTACCAATTTGTTCACGCATTGCGTGGAATGGGCGATGCTTGTAAAAAGTTTGAAACGCCTGTCACTGGTGGAAATGTAAGTTTCTACAATCAATCAAATATTCGTGGCGTGATTGAACCAGTTTTCCCAACTCCGACAATCGGAATGTTAGGAATTTTGGATGATGCGAATAAGTACATGACATTGGATTTCAAAAATGAAGGGGACGAAATTTATCTTTTGGGCGAAACGCATGAAGGGTTAGGAAGTTCAGAATATGTACAGCATATTCATGGTGTGAAACACTCTCCTGTTCCTCATTTTGATTTAGAAGAAGAATTTGCTTTGCAAGATACTGTCAAAAAATTAATTAAAAATTCGTTAATACAGTCTGCACACGATATTTCAGAAGGTGGTTTATTTATATCTTTGTTAGAATCAGCAATGGCTGGTGAACTTGGTTTCGACATTAATACCGATGGAAATATTCGCAAAGATGCTTACTTATTTGGCGAAAGCCAAAGTCGTGTGGTCGTTTCTATCAAAGCGGATCAAGCGAAAGAATTGCAAAAATATGCTGCTGCGAATGGTGTTAAACTTTCTAAAATCGGAACGGTTACAGCTGACAGTTTGACGATTGATGGAGAGCATTTTGGTAAAACAGCAGACTGGAAAGTAGATTATGATAATGCAATCGGAGACGAGTTGGACAGTTAGCAGTTTTCAGTTAGCAGTTTGACAGCCTGTCCCGAAATCTCGGGAAATTGACGATAATGAAGTTGGAAGGCATTTTTGAAATGCCTTTCAACTAATATAAATCTAAAATGAAAATATTAAATCCGATATACGATACTGTTTTTAAATATTTAATGGAAGATATAGAAATCGCCAAAGGGTTGATTTCGTCCATTATCGAACAGGAAGTTGAGGAATTAATACCTGCACCACAAGAACAAACGGCTGTTTTATTAGATGCTCGATATATCTCGATTGCGATTCAACGATTGGATTATGTCGCAATTATTAAATCGTATGATAGCAATGGAAACGAGCTTTTTGAAAAAGTAATGATTGAAGTTCAGAAGTCGCCTTTTGTTCCTGAAATTGGGCGTTTTCGTAATTATTTAGCGGAAAAATACAAAAATAAAAGTTCTATTCCGACAGAAAATGGCGTTGAAGAAAAGCATTTACCGATAAAGACGATTTATTTAATCGAAGATGTTTTTAATGATAAATTACCTGCGATTTTGAAACGAGGCGCTTGTTATTATGATGTCATTAATCAAACGGAATATAATGGTGCAAAGGATAGTTTTGTAGAGTTATTGACGCATGAATCTTGGTTTATTCAGGTTCGTAAATTGCCTAAAGATATTCAAAACTCTTTGTTGAATTTATTGAGTATTTTTGCTCCGTGGTATCGTTCAAAAAATCAACGTTATTTAGATTATCCGATTTCTGAATCCGATTTAGAGAAAATCAAAAGTCGAGTTTTAAGGCGAGTTTTGAGGCGTTTACTTTCTGCAGTTGATAATGATAAAATCAAAACGCAAATGGAAATCGAAATCGAATATGAAGATTACATTGAACGAATGATGGCTCAAAATGAGCAGATGAAAATGGATATTGAACAAGCTGAAAAGGAACGTGAACAAGCTGAAAAGAAACGTGAACAGGCTGAAAAAGAAGCACAACAAACAAAAATAAACTTACTCAATAGTGCCAAAGCTATGAAATCGGCGGGTTTATCAATTGAAGTTATACAACAAGCAACGGGATTAACAACAACAGAAATTGAAAATTTAAACACATAATTATTTATGTGATTCTAAAATAACAATTTAGCAATCACAACAATTTAACAGTTTAAAGTATGAAAATAAATATTCTTCCATTTTTAATAATTGTTTTAGTAGCAATAATTGGATGTAACGATACACAAACGACTGCGACTGACGCAACAGAGGGACAACAGCAAGAAGCTACAGCAAAAGATGGGTTTGCCGTGAATATTTCTGGAACATTGAATGGTGGAGAGAATATGCAAGTCTATTTTGACCAAATATTCTTTGATAATTCTACGAACCCAAAAGAAAAAACAACGATTGACAATAATGGTAATTTTAGTTTAGACATCACCGGCTTAGATCCTGGTGTTTATCGGATTAGAGCTAATGACCAACGATTATTCTTAATATTAGATGGTTCAGAAAACACTATTAAAATCAATGGTGAATTGAAGAAAATGAACCAATTACAATATGAAATTTCAGGTTCAAAAAACTCAAAGTTGTACCAAGCCGTAGGAAAGCAATTGGCGGATTTATCTGCAAAAAACTTACTAAAGGAAGCTAACATCAAAGAAATGGTAGATACCACTTCTAATCCTTTGGTTAGTGCTTTTTGGGCATATACGGTTTTGCCACCTGCACAACTATTGAACTATACAGAGCCAGAAAAAATCATGGAAATTCATGAAACGGCGATTAGAAAAATATCGGCAACTTACCCAAGTTCTCGTTATGTCCAAGGTTATTTAGCAGTTTTATCTCCGATTAAAAATCAACTGGCGATGCAAAAAATCCGTGTTGGTGTCGAAGCTCCAAATATTTCGCTGCCAAGTCCTGACGGTACGGTTTACAGTCTAAATGATTTGCGTGGAAAAGTAGTATTGTTAGATTTTTGGGCTGCCTGGTGTCGTCCTTGTCGTATGAATAATCCTGAAGTTGTACGAATATATAATAAATATAAAAATAAAGGATTCACAGTATTTAGTGTATCGCTTGATGGCTTAGATGAAATGACCAAACGTAGATTTGGAGGCGATGAAGTTCGTGCTGCTCAATACTTAGAATCAGAAAAACAAAAGTGGCAAAATGCTATCGCTCAAGATAATTTGACGTGGAAATACCATGTTTCGGATTTGAAAAAATGGGATTGTGCACCAGCTAAAGATTATGGTGTTACGGGTATTCCAAAAACATATTTGTTAGACAAACAAGGTAAAATCGTAGCGATTGATCCGCATCGTACTAATTCTTTAGAAAGCGAATTGGAAAAACTACTTTAAGAAATATGAACTTACAAAGAAAGGCAAATTTCAATTTATCGAAATTTGCCTTTTATATTTTCCGTCTGCTCCGAAGTATAAAAATCAGATCACTTTATCTGCACAAGCTGAACTTGCAAAAGCGTCTGGTTTTGCTTTGAAAACGAAACCCATTCCTAATATATAACCCATTGCCTCACGTAAAGCGACGTTTGATTTGAAACTCGGATCAGTATTAATATCTGCATGTACCTCCATTTCGACATCATATTTATCAAATAAATCACAAAGACTGTACGCCACTTCTACAGATTTGCCAACCTCCAAAATCATGCGTTCTTTCAGACTCATATTATGCTTGTCCTTTTTGTAATTATGAATATACATGAATCCACCTCGACCTTCACGTAAGAACACGATAACCGTTGCAAATTCTACAATATTTCCTTTGACTTGCGAATCTGTACCGATACAAACTTTCATCTTATGACCTTGTGCAATCTCTCTTTGAAGGGTCTTCTCTACTGCCTCTTTAATAGGTAATTCTATCCGTTTTCCATTTAATCTACGCCATTTCATCATTAAAGCTAAGTGGATTCAAGCATCAATTTTAAGTGCTTATTTGTTTGAGTAAAACCAATCCTTAAATCATTGTTAATAATAGTTTTTCAATATATGATTCTTTATTTTGTTAGAAACTTGTAATGCAAAATTTTTACTAAAAAAAACTTTATTTTAAATAATTTATATTGCTATATTGTCAAAAACACACTTATAACTTGTGAGGTTGAGAAAGAGTTCCAAATTAATAATTTCTTAAAGTTAGCCTTCAAAAAATTAACATCAATGAGTCAGAATCGGTAGAAAATTGAAAATTAATGCGTTTTCTATTGTTTAAAATTAAAACCCCAAATTTTACTGTTATGAGTTAATCATTTAGTATTTTTTATAAAAAATGAATTAATTCGTAATTTTTATTAAAAATATAATAATTGAAACTAGTTTTCAAGGATTATTTTTAAATAAAATTCAAAACAAATTTATTGATATAATTGTCATTTTGTTAAATTTACACTTTGAGAATTATTACTGTATGTCAATTCAGTTAAATAATTAATGAATGGTCAATTTTGTAATGACCATTTTGATTTTCACTACAAAAACTAAATATCCAATGAAGCCAGAAATAATTGATGCGTTTGGCTATTTACTAATTGGTATGATTACCGTTTTCACCGTTTTAGCACTTGTTGTTGTAACGGGAAGAGTCTTGATTTGGGCAGTCAACCGAGTTACTAAAGAAGTTCCGAGCATCAAGAAGACCGCTACCAATTTAGCTGATATTCATCAAGAAATCAGTCCTCAAAAAATGGCTGCAATCGTTGCCGCAGTCGAAATCGTAACTAAAGGCAAAGGGAAAATATCTTCAATTAAAAAAGTATAGTTAGTTCAAGAGTCAGCTGTTTTAGAAGCAGCCGACCCTTAAAATCAATCATTAACAATGGGACGAAAAATAAAATTTTCACTCGTTTATCGAGATATGTGGCAATCTTCAGGGAAGTATATGCCGAGAGTTGATATGTTGAAGCGTGTTGCTCCACATATCGTAGAAATGGGTTGTTTCTCAAGAATAGAAACAAACGGAGGCGGATTCGAGCAAATCAATTTATTGTTTGGAGAAAACCCGAACAAGTCGGTTAGAGAATGGACACAACCGTTCAACGACGCAGGTATTCAAACGCACATGTTAGAACGTGCTTTAAATGGAATCCGTATGAGTCCGGTGCCAGCTGATGTTCGTAAGTTAATGTTCAAAGTTAAGAAAAAGCAAGGAACAGATATTGCTCGTTCCTTCTGTGGCTTAAACGACCCTCGAAATATCATTGACTCTATTCGATATGCCAAAGAAGGAGGCATGATTGCTCAAGGGGCATTGAGTATTACCTATTCAGAAGTACACACGGTTGAGTATTATATCAATTTAGCTAAACAATTAATTGATGCTGGTGCAGAGGAAATTTGCATTAAAGACATGGCTGGTATCGGCCGACCTGTGTCGATTGGTAAAATGATAAAAGGTATCAAGGAATATGCTCCTGAAATATTGGTGCAATATCACGGGCATTCAACGACCGGATTTTCAATCGTTTCAACTTTAGAAGCTGTTAGAAATGGTGCAGACGTCGTTGATGTAGGAATAGAACCCCTATCTTGGGGAACGGGTCACGCTGACCTACTAACCGTTCATGAAATGTTGCGTGATGCTGGGTATGATGTGCCAGATATTAATATGGATGCGTATATGAAAGTTCGTTCTTTGACGCAAGAATTTATTGATGATTATTTAGGATATTATATTAATCCTCGCAATCGTCTAATGAACTCTTTATTAATTGCACCAGGATTGCCAGGTGGAATGATGGGAAGTTTGATGGCGGATTTAGAAAATAATTTAAAGTCATTAAATAAATGGCTCAAAAAACGGAATAAACCCGAAGTAACGCAAGATGATTTATTAATTAAGTTGTTTCAGGAGGTACAATACGTGCGTCCACAATTTGGTTATCCGCCTTTGGTGACGCCTTTCAGTCAGTATGTTAAAAACGTTTCGTTGCTAAATGCCATGAACAGTTTCAAAGGCAAACCTCGTTGGCAAATCATTGATGACAATACTTGGGATATGTTATTAGGTCGTGCAGGACAATTACCAGGGAAATTAGGAGATGAAATTTTAGCACTTGCCAAAGAGCAAGGTCGTGAGTTTTACACTGGTCATCCACAAGATTTGTATCCTGATGAATTGGATATGTATCGTCAAAAAATGAAAGAAAAAGGCTGGGACGTTGGTCAAGATGAGGAAGAATTGATGGAATATGCCATGCACCCAAAACAATATGAAGCCTATAAATCTGGCGAGGCAAAAAAGAGTTTCTTAGCAGACTTGGCAGAACGCAAAGCTAAAAAAGCGGCTAAAGAAAATCCGGCTCCAGTTGCCGTCAATCCTGCACCGACTGCACCAGCTGATTTTCAACCAAAAAAATTAAATGTAACGGTCAATGGTGAACGCTTTGTCGTAAAAGTCGATTATGATGAAAACGAGATAGCAGAAGCCAACGAACCTATTGTTAAAAAAGAAGAAACACCGACTATTTCAGCGGCTGAGGCGAAAGCGGAGATTTTAGCACCTTTAGAAGGTAAATTCTATTTAACGAAAGATTCTGTAGAAACACCAATCAAAATTGGTGATGATATCATCGTTGGACAAACCGTTGCCTACATTGAAGCAATGAAAGTTATCAACGCTATCACAGCAGACAAAGCAGGAAAAGTCGTAGAAATTTGCTTCAAAGACGGTCAAGATGTTGAGGAAGATGATGTGATTGTGAAATTAGCTTAGTGTTTGAATGTTCAAATGTTCGAGTGTTTAATTGTTTGAGTGTTTGATCACATTCGAATATTCAAACACTTGAACATTTAAACACAATTAACAAATGGAAATTTTTGATAAAATATATACAATGACCGCTTTCGACAATCTTCTGGATAGTCCTGGCTCATTGTTGATGATTATAATAGCAGGCCTCCTACTCTATTTAGGCATTCGAAAAGAGTATGAACCTTTATTATTAGTACCTATTGGATTCGGTGTTTTGTTGGCAAACTTCCCTGGCGGAAATATGGCAGCAACAGATTATGGCGGCATTATGAATTTGTTGTACGATGCGTTGATTAAAACAACGATTCTGCCACCATTAATTTTTATGGGCGTTGGAGCAATGACAGATTTCGGACCGATGTTACGAAATTTACGCTTAGCCTTCTTTGGTGCTGCCGCACAATTAGGCATCTTTATCGTCCTGATTTCAGCCGTTGCCTTAGGCTTTTCGGCACCTGAAGCAGCTGCCCTGGGAATCATTGGCGGTGCTGACGGACCAACAGCAATATTTATTGCCATTGAATTAGCGCCGCACCTTTTAGGGCCAATTGCGATTGCTGCCTATTCTTACATGGCTTTAGTACCAGTGATTTTACCATTGGTTGCCAAATTAACGATTTCGGAAAAAGAGTTTAAAATTCACATGAAAAAACAAGATAAACTCTATCCAAATAAAATTAAAATTAAAGATTTAAAGACCGTAAAAATTATCTTTCCAATTGCATTAGCCATCGTCGTTTGCTTAGTTGTACCAACGGCTGCACCGCTTGTCGGAATGTTATTATTCGGAAATTTAGTTAAAGAAATTGGTTCGAGTACCAATCGTTTATTCAAGGCTGCTTCGGATACGATTATGAACGTTGCGACTGTATTTTTAGGATTAATTGTCGGTTCTACCATGACCGCCAGTTCGTTTTTAGATACAACAACGATTATGATTATCGCCGGTGGATTTTTAGCTTTCGCTATCTCAATGATGGGTGGCATTTTTGCCGTAAAAATTCATAATTTATTTTCTAAAAAGAAAATCAATCCATTAATCGGTGCAACAGGCTTAAGTGCCGTACCGATGGCTTCTCGTGAAGCTAATAAGTTAGCCTTAAAATACGATTCGAGTAATCATATTTTACAGTATGCGATGTCCTCTAATATTTCGGGGGTTATCGGTTCGGCAGTAGCAGCAGGAATTTTAATTGCCTTATTAGGATAATTTTTTAAAAAAAGTTTTCAAAATATTTTTAATAATGCGGGAATAAACTATCTTTGCATCGCTTTATTAAAAAATGGTACCTATAGCTCAGTTGGTTAGAGCATCGGTTTGTGGTACCGAGGGTCGCCGGTTCGAATCCGGTTAGGTACCCATAAGCGGACTACCCGCTAAAATCCCATCATTCACCACAGCAATGTGATTGTAATTATCTGATTTACAGCATATTGTCTGAATGATGGGATTAAAATAAGCGGTTCGAACTATCTTGTTTTTTAAGTCAATATCTATCCTCGGTCCAAAGATACCTTCCAATATATTTTGCTTATAATCAGTATTGGCTACTTCAACAATATTGGATATACTACGCATTACATCTAATACCTCTAATAGAGTGCTATCAACGTTTTCAACGAGTTTATATTGGTTTTTAATAGCTTCTTCAATAGAGCTTAATTTTTGGTTCAAACCGTCCAGTAAGCGTTCATAAATACTTGGACTGTATTTATCAAAATTTGCGTCTAAAGTTGCTATCTTTTTTTCGATAATTTTCCTGTCTTTTTCTAAGTCATTAATCTTTTTATGAGTAGTAGCTTGGTATTGATGCATCTGTTTTTGAGCTTCTACCTTCAAGTCATTATAATTCTCTTCTGACAATCGCAATTCTCGTAATGCCATCATAATTACTTCATGTGCTTTGTGAACGGGCAAGGAAGCACCTATCCCCTTTTGAGGGCGGTAATAATGACGCACTTCATTTTTTCGAGGTTTAGTAGTGGAAGAAGAGGTGTAAGGTTTTTGTGATGGTTCATGCCATAGTAAACCTTTTAACCAATATATTTCTCGGTATTCGTCAGTAGTGTAATAGACTTTATTATCGTTTGGTTTCTGTCGCTCTATTTCATTTAATTGCATGATACGTTCGCACTGCTCAATAGTGATAATTCCATTGTGCTTACCTTCTACAATTTTCTCAAAACCACGTTTCATTGGAATTGGAATACGTCCTGAGTAAAATATTAAGCGATGATCCTCGAATAAATCATAAAAAGAACTTTTACGCATTTCAGGAAGATGTTTTCTCCAAAGGATATTTTTGTCTGTTGACCGCTCTAAAAATTCAAAATACATCTTTTGTAATCGAAATCCGTCTTCATTAGGCTCTCCTGATTTTCTATTTCCTATTTTTATTTTGTTATAACCGAAAGGCAGTCGAGCCAATGGTAAAAATCCCATTTCATATACTTGACGCATTCCTCTTGAGGTTCTTCTGCCATTGTCTCTACTTTGCTGTTCAGCTAAAAGAGACTTGACTCCAAACATAAAGAAGGTATCATCATTACTGATATTGGTATTTTCTGAAGTAATATAAACGTTGGCTCCAAGTTTTTGTAACTCTCTTCTAAACTCTTCATTACCTAATACATCACGTCCAAGTCTTGAAGTATCATATATAAATACAAATACATCATTTCCTTTTTTCAGTTCTTTCTTGACAGTTCTTTTGAGCGCATGTATTTGAGGACGATTGAAATTTCTACCTGTTTTTCCTAATTCAGAAAATTGCTTCATTACTTCTACTCCTAATCCTTTGGCAAAAGATAAGTTGTAAGCGTGTTGAGCTTCAATACTAACTCCACTCTGAGATTGTTTTTCTGTTGATACACGAGCGTATGAAAAACCGATTTTATTCATTTGATATTTTTTGTATAGTATGGTTAACGATTACGGTTGCGAATAATTTAATTAGTTTACTTCTTTCTCGTGAGTTCAATTTAACGTTTTTACGTTGAACTTTTGGTTCTTTAATGCACAATTCCATAAAAAAAATAATTTTAAAGTAAATTTTAAATGATTGTGCTGCGGATAAATATGCTTGTGCGAAGTTTTTTAAGTGCTGCGATTAAATGATTATTAATGTTTTTTAATGCTTGTGTAGTTGTGTGTACTTGCAATATTTGATGTTACGGTATGTTCATCATTTCATTGTAAGATGGTAAACATTCATTGTCTTCCTGCTCCACGAATTCAATAATTTGTCCGTTTGTAATTTTATCCAATTCGTTTAGAATTTCAATCTTACCGCTTTTATTACCGATTTCATTGTAAAACCGATTGCAGCAGACCTCCTCTCCATTCATACTTGACTTGTGGCAAATGAAGTAACTGTCGGCTTTTATTGTTGCTTCAATCAACTCCTTGGCTCTTTTTGGTGATACGATTCGGTCACTTGACAAAAGACAGTTGCGACAGGGAGTTTTATAGACTTTGAGTAAGCTCATAGTTGTGTTGTTATCAAGTGTTATAAAAATAGTTTGATATATTTTTTTGCCTTTGTATTGAGTTTATCCGCTCTGGCTTCTCTTTCAGTAGGACTCAGTATGTTGTAAGCTGACGAATTAGGTGATTCTCCTAAATCATACAGGTTGGCAATTTGTATCCATTTAGTACCATCAAACAATTCGGTATGATGTATCTCTGCGGCATTGTAGGCTTTGTAAGTGAGTTTTATTTTTCTACCCTCATA
>CBFIHR010000109.1:0-11432 GCA_965662365.1 Saprospiraceae bacterium | reverse complement strand
GTTCAAGGTCGGCTTGAGGCATTGAAAAAGGCATTGGAAGCGTCTTAAATTGATGAAACTTCCGAAGTTTAATAAACCCTAAATTAAAACTCAAATTAAATCAAAGTCAAACGGTGACTTCAAGTCACCGTTTGACTACACTTCTGAATGAATTATCGAAATATCAAACCTAAATCTTTAGCCAAATCTTGATTACACAACGTTCCCCTACGTACACCAGCATAATCCTTTGCCGATGAATAACGCCAATCAATAGGCTTTGCACAAAGTTTAGCCTTTACAGGATTATCGTGAATATAATCAAAACATACTTGGTGATAATTATTTGAGGGTTGAAAAAACAAATCTTTATTTTTTCCATCAATTGTTATGAAGCTATCAATAATTCCATTTTTCGCTTTTGTTTTTTCACGAAATAATGCACCGCTTCGTCCTTCTTGTTTATTAATCGCACGAGTGTAAGACCGTAGCATAATAGATAACTCGTAACTAAGATTTTGCATATACGCCTCATCTGAGGTTTCCCAGTCAAGCGGTGACTCGAAGTCACCGCCTGACTTACCGCCTGACTTACCGCCTGACTTACCGCCTGACTTACCGCCTGACTTACCGCTTGACTTACCGCTTGACTTATTATATTTACCAACACCAACTCCAGTCAAAGCCTGCTTACTTGCTGCACACGCCTCAGGTTTCGTATAAACCAAAAAATGAAAATGATTGGGCATTAGGCAGTATGCTAAAAACTCAACATTTGGTAACAAGTGCTTTCGTACTTTTTTTAAGAAATAGATATAATTCCGTTCTTGATAGAATATCGGAATTCGGTTGTTACCTTGATTGTAAATATGATAAATGGTATTTGGTTCGTATATCATTTTTTGTTTGTTTAGTACATAGTCAAACGGTGACTTCAAGTCACCGATTGATGGTTTTTTGAGTTGGAAAAGGGTTGAATGAGTTTAGAAACCTGACAGATTTTCAAAATCTGTCAGGTTTAATCATCGATCAATCGACTAATCGACGGTCACATTACTTGGATTCAGTAAATCATAGAATTGTCCTAATTTTGGTAACAAAATAATACGAGTTCTACGGTTCATCGCTTTGCCGGCAGCGGTATCGTTACTGGTCAACGCATTATATTGGCCTCGACCGGCTGCGATTAAGCGATTAGGGTCGATTTGGTAGTTTTTCTGTAAAGTACGGACGACGGTTGTTGAGCGTTTGACGCTCAAATCCCAGTTATCGGTAATACAACTGGTACTAATCGGGTCGCTGTCCGTATAACCTTCAATCATCACCTCTAACTCAGGGCGACTTTCGATGATTTTAGCGATTTTTTCTAAGACTTCATAGGCTCTCGGTGTCAATGAAGCACTACCGCTCTTGAATAGCATTTTGTCAGAAATATTAATAAAAACGACTGTTTTATCCACTTTTACTTCTACGTCTTTATCGTCAATTCCATCTTCTAATACGTTTTTTAGATTGACCGCTAAGGCTAAATTAATAGAATCCGCCTTGGTACGAGCCGCTTGAAGCAATTGAATATATTTATCTTTCTTTTCTAATTGCTGTAAAGTTTCTTTGATATTATTACTTGCAGACTGAGATAAAACGGTCAAATCACCAACTTGATTCACTTGTTGGTCTCGTTGTTTTTTTAAATCGTCAATTTGTTCTGCTTTAAGTGCGACTACATTTTCCAAGCCCTTAATTTCTGCATTTAATTTTTGACGTTCTCCCTCCAATGCCGAAATTCTTTCTAAAGATTTGCTTAACTCGGCACCACATTTTCCAAGTTGTTCATTGGCGACAGCCAAACTTTTTTCGTGTTCCGTTTGTATTTTAGAAAGTTCTTTTTTCGAAATACAAGACGTTGCCAGGACACTTAGCATAATGATTACAGCAAATAATCCTTTACGTGATTGAATCATAATATTAATTTTAATAGTGTTTGATGAATGAATAAATCAAAGAACTAATGTATAGTTTTTAATTCGAATGAACCAAATACTTTAGGTGCTGCTAATCTGGTATTTCAGATTTGCGACCTCTTTGAATTGTGATATTAACAGGATCGTTAACTCAAGTATTTAAAAAGTTTAACGAAAATATTATCTATATAAACACTGTTCTAATCTATCAAAAGTTAAAAAAGTTGTTCAAAATATTGGGGGATATGTTAGATTGATGATTACGAAATATAGATAAATTTTTGAAATATTTCCCTGAATCTTAATTTTTTTTAGACAATCTTAGTTTGGAACGGAGTATTTTTTATAACAAAAAGGCTACCCCGAAACTCGGAATAGCCTTTTATATATAATTAAGGTGTACATGCGTCACACCTCAGATTTCATACTTAAAAATTAGGCACTCAAAACAGCGTTTACTGCATCTGCTGCTTCTTTTAATAAAATAACAGATTGTACTTCTAACCCAGAGTTATCAATCAATTCTTTAGCGATGTCAGCATTTGTACCTTGTAAACGAACGATGATAGGAACATTGATATTACCCATGTTTTTATAAGCATCAACGACACCTTGAGCCACTCTATCACAACGAACGATTCCACCAAAAATATTGATTAAAATGGCTTTTACATTCTCATCACGTAAGATGATACGGAAAGCATTTTCTACACGTTCTGCATCAGCTGTTCCACCTACATCTAAGAAGTTTGCTGGAGAACCACCAGATAGCTTGATGATATCCATTGTTGCCATTGCCAGACCAGCTCCGTTGACCATACAACCGACGTTTCCATCTAACTTCACGAAGTTTAAACCAAAAGATTTTGCTTCCACTTCTGTTGGGTCTTCTTCAGACTCATCACGTAAAGCCGCTAAATCTTTGTGACGGAATAGTGCGTTTTCATCTAAAGCAACTTTAGAATCGACAGCGATTACACGGTTATCAGAAGTTTTTAAAGCAGGATTGATTTCAAACATACTTGAGTCAGAACCAACAAATGCTGCATATAATTTAGTTACAAAACGGTACATTTCTTTTGATGCTTTTCCGCTTAAACCTAAATTATAAGCTACTTGACGTGCTTGATAAGGCATCAAACCCATACGAGGGTCAACCCAGACTTTATAGATTTTCTCAGGCGTATGTTCCGCAACTTCCTCGATATCCATTCCACCTTCAGTCGAGTGAATGATCACGTTGCGTTTCTTATCTCTATCCATTAATACAGAAATGTAAAATTCTTTTGGCTCACTTTCGCCAGGAGCATATACGTCTTCTGTGATTAATACTTTACGAACTAATTTTCCTGGGCCTTCTAATCCACCTGGTGTTTGAGGTGTTTTTAGCATCATACCTAAGATATTAGAAGCGTGTTCTTTGACTTCGTCGAGGCTTTTGGCTAATTTGACTCCACCACCTTTTCCACGTCCACCGGCGTGAATCTGTGCTTTCACAACGTGCCAACCTGTTCCGGTCTCTTCTGTTAATTTTTTTGCGGCTTCAACAGCTTCTTCAGGTGTGTCCGCTACAATACCTCGTTGAATAGCAACACCATAACTTGCTAATAACTCTTTTCCTTGATATTCGTGTAAATTCATATCTTTTTAAAATTGTGGATTTGGAGGTGGATAAAATTGTTAGTGAAAATCGAAATACCACCTCTATTTAAGTTTGCACAAATATAATGCATTTGATGTTGTTTACAAACTTTAAGTCCCTTATGTTAACACGAAATAAACTGATTGGTCTTTTAAGAATCATTGACCTCGTCAAATAAAGTCATATCGACGATATTTTGTCAAAAAAATGAATTGTTAATCAAGCCTTAAGTTAATATAGTCAACTTATTGGAACTTTTAATGCTTTATTAAAACAATAAGTTGTTGTTACTTGGGTTTAAAAAACAAAATGTTTTAAATATGCTATTTTCTTAGCTACTAGTGTCAATATATTTAATAAAAGAGAAACTTTTTTGTCAAAAAAGTGGTAGAATGTGGGAAAAAGTGGGAAAAGTACCTATTTTTGAATTATGATTTTTTAGTATAAGATATGATACAACTTCAAGGAGAATATGATTGTAAAGTCGATGCAAAAGGGCGATTTCGCTTGCCGACTCAATTAGTTCGTCAATTGGGCGAAGCTAAGGAACAATCATTGCACATCAATCGAGGTATGGAAAAGTGCTTGACGCTGTACCCGAATGAAGTTTGGCAAAAAGTCATCGCACAAGTCAATAGCTTAAATTTATATAACTCACAAAATCGAAAATTTGCACGATATTTCTACCGTGGAGCGACTGAGTTAACAATAGATAGAAGTGATAGATTATTGATTCCTAAGGGATTAGCGGCGTATGCGGAGATTGAAAATGAAGTTGTATTATTTGCTTTTCACAATCGAATCGAAATTTGGTCGAAATCTAACTATGAAGCGATGCTCGATGAGCAAGACGACGACGAGTTTATTAACTTAGCCGATAGCGTAATGGGAAAGGCTTTTGATAATTAAAAGGACAGTTAAATTGTATCGATAAAAACTATGAGCGAACAACATTATCATGAGCCAGTTATGTTAAAAGAGTGTTTGGATGGTCTGGACATCAAACCCAACGGCATTTATGTAGATGTGACCTATGGTGGCGGTGGTCATTCTAAAGCGATTTTGGAACAATTAGGGGAACATGGGCGATTGTTTGGCTTTGATCAGGATATTGATGCAACAACACAACTGATTGATGATGAACGCCTGACTTTCGTTCAACATAATTTCCGCTTTTTGAAGCGTTTTTTGCGTTTACATGGTGTGACACAAGTTGATGGAATTTTGGCAGACTTAGGTGTTTCTTCTCATCAATTGAACGAAGCAGAACGAGGTTTTTCTTACCGATTTGATGCCTTGTTGGATATGCGTATGAATCAAGTTGGCGATGTGACGGCAGCAGATATTTTAAGAGATTACGATGCGACTCAGTTGCAGCGAATATTTAGTGAATACGGAGAGGTTCGCAATTCTAAGACGTTGGCGGAAGCGATTGTGGCAGAAAGAGAAAGTCGTGAGATTAAAACAATCAGCGACTTTTTAATTATTTTAGACCCTTTGGTTCGTGGAAAACGGGCGAGGTATTTAGCACAGGTTTTTCAAGCGTTACGGATTGAAGTTAATGATGAAATGGCAGCTTTGCGAGAGTTTTTGAACGATGCCAAAGAAGTGCTAAAACCCGAAGGTCGTTTGGTCGTTATGTCCTATCATTCCTTAGAAGATAGATATGTCAAAAACTTTATAAAAAAAGGGACTTTTGACGGTGAGTTCATCAAAGATGATTTCGGTAAAATCTATCGACCTTTCAAAGTATTAACAAAAAAAGCAGTTGAGGCTTCTGACGAAGAATTAAAACGAAATTCGAGAGCCAGAAGTGCAAAATTGCGAATAGCGAAACGAGTAGAAGATTAAAAAATGGCGAAGAAAAAAACAAGGTGGCAAAAAATATCTAAAAATCTACCCTTTGCACTCGAACCAACGCATTGGGTAATGAAGAATTTGCCTTTTATTTTTTATGTCGCTTTTTTAGGTTTTATCTATATCGCCAATGCTCGATACGCAGAAAAAAAAGTGCGTCGTATCCAAACCTTACAAAAAGAAATTCAAAAAGTAAGTTGGGAATATTTGTCTATCAAATCGGACTTAATGCTCAAGTCTATGCAAACTGAGGTAACAAGGGAAGGCGAAAAACGAGGTTTGAATATTAAGGAGTTAGAAAAGCCACCGAAGAAGATTATTATTAAAAGTAAAGATTATTAATAAAACTGTTTAAGTGTTTAGGTGTCTGAAAGTTTGAACATGATGACAACACTCGAATAATCAAACAAAATCATTGGATATAAAAAACGAAATATTATGGCGAATTTATACTGTTCTGGCTCTTTTAGTCATTGTGGCGGTCGCTATATTTTTCAAAACGGCACAAATCCAAATTATTGAAGGGCCAAAATGGAAATCGAAAAGAGATTCGTTACATGTCGATTTGCGACCGGTAAAAGGTGAGCGAGGAAGCATTATGGCGAAAGATGGAAGTTTACTGGCGAGTTCGTTGCCGTTTTATGAAATCCGAATGGATACGAGGGCGAGTGCAATGACCGAAAAATTATTTGCAGAAAATATTGATACGTTAGCAGGTGCATTAGTGCCGTTTATGACAGATAGGTTTTCTTCAAAGGAAGATATTAAAAACTACATTATTGGCGCTCGACAAAGTGGAAATCGCTATTTGTTTATCACAAAAGGTGTTTCGTATCCTGATTTACAAAAAATAAAGGAATTTCCACTTTTTGAATTAGGACCTTACTCGGGTGGAATTATTATCAATCGTTTGAGTCGCAGAAGTCGACCTTACAAAATGTTGGCTCGTAGAACGGTCGGTTATGTAACGGACAGAGGAGCGGTTGGGTTAGAAGCCTATTATAATGACCGCTTAAAAGGAGAATCAGAAGAGCATTTGATGCAACGAGTCGCTGGCGGTTACTGGGTGCCATTGAATGATATTTCGGAAGTTGAACCGAAACGAGGCGACGATGTCGTCACAACGATTGATATTGATATTCAAGATATTGCTGGTAATGCGTTATTAAAAGCCTTGAAAAAACATAATGCTAATTATGGCTGTGCGATTGTTATGGATGTCGAAACTGGTGCAATTCGAGCGATTGCAAATATTGGAAAAAATACGAGTGGTAAGTATGGCGAGTTTTATAATCATGCGATAGGGACGAAATCAGAGCCAGGGTCAACGTTCAAGCTGGCGACAATGATGGCTTTATTGGAAGATAAATATGTGGATTTAGGCGATACGATTGAGCTTAATAAAGGGCAGTATGAATTTTATGGCGAACCGATGCAAGATGCGTCTTATCATGCTATGGATTCTTCAACGGTTCGTAAGGCGTTCGAAATTTCATCTAATGTTGGTTTAGCCAAAATGGCGTTTGATAACTATGAAAAACGTGGAAAAAGAACGCAGTTTGTCAAGCGTTTACGCCAGTTTCACTTGCATGAACCGACCAATATCGAAATTGCAGGTGAAAAACCACCTTATTTAAAATCGCCGGACATATCACAAGATAAATGGAGCGGAACGACGATTCCATGGATGGCGATTGGCTACGAAATGGAGACGACGCCTTTACAATTATTGACTTTTTACAATGCGGTCGCTAATGATGGTCGAATGATGAAACCGTACTTAGTTTCTGAAATTCGTCGTTTTGGAAATGCTATTGAAACATTTTCACCAGAAGTCATCGATGAACAAATCGCTCGACCGTCAACGATTCAAAAAGCTCAAGAGCTTTTGGAAGGGGTGGTAGAGAATGGAACAGCCAATAATATTAAGCCTTTGACGTACAGAATTGCAGGAAAAACAGGAACGGCTCAACGGAACTATTCTAAAATTAAAAAAGGGGAAAAATTAAAATATCAAGCCTCTTTTGCTGGTTATTTTCCGGCTAATAAACCAGCGTATTCTTGTATCGTAGTAATCACCGACCCAGAAGGTCAATTCTACGGAAGTCAAGTAGCGGCACCCGTTTTCAAGGAAATCGCTGACCGTTGTTACGTCAAAGAAACGAACTCGCAAATTCCGATAAATAAACGCCCAAAAGTAGCTTTGAATTATCGGGAGCTGCCGACGTATTCGATAGGTTATAAAGAAGATTATCAAACGGTTTTGAATTATTTGGGCTTAGAGTATAACAAAAAAGCTAAAACAACCTGGACGGTCATGGATGTCGATAGTTCGGCTATGATTCTGAAACCGGTTATTAAAACACCCAAAAAAGTCGTTCCGAATGTTGTTGGAATGGGGTTGCGGGATGCGGTTTTCAAGTTAGAGGAACAGGGAATTACCGTTTATGTCGTGAATGGAAAAGGAAAGGTCGTCAAACAATCCGTTAGGCCTGGTGTGAAAGCACGAATGGGCATGCGTGTTTATTTGACTTTGAAATAGGATTTTTTGAGCCACAAAAGGCACAAAAGAAACAAAAGTCATTTCACGAAAGAATTATTAAAAAGTGTCTTTTGTGAAAAATTTTTTGTGGCTTTTGTTTCTTTTGTGGTTCAATCAAAATAAAAATTGAAGAAACTAAAACACATATTAACAAACGTAAAAACCGTTCAAATCATTGGTAATCAAAAAGTTAAGATTACTAAAATTGAGTTTGATAGCCGAAAAGTTGTCAAAAGCTCTATGTTTGTAGCGGTCAAAGGGACTCAAGTTGATGGGCATCGGTTTATCGGAAAAGCGATTGAACTTGGTGCTGCTGTCATCGTTTGTGAAGAGTTACCAGCTGCGATTAATCCAAATATTACTTATGTTGAGGTTAAAAATTCAGCGAAAGCGTTGGGGAAAATGGCTGGTAATTTTTATGATAATCCATCAACACAACTGAAATTAGTCGGTATCACAGGTACAAATGGTAAGACGACCTGTGCCACGATTTTGTATAAGTTGTTTATGAAAATGGGGTATAAAACCGGTTTGTTATCAACAGTTGAAAATAAAATTGGTAATCAGATTATACCGGCAACACATACGACACCGAATCCTGTGGCTTTGAATGAATTGTTGGCGAAAATGGTCGAAAATGGCTGTGATTATGCCTTCATGGAGGTAAGTTCACACTCGATTCATCAAGAACGAATTGCAGGTCTGGACTTTGATGGTGCGGTGTTTACTAATATTACACACGATCATTTGGATTATCACGGCACATTCAAAAATTACATCAATGCAAAGAAAAAGTTTTTTGACGATTTAGATAAAAAAGCGTTTGCACTGACGAATATTGACGATCGTAGAGGAACAGTGATGTTGCAAAACACACGAGCGAAAAAATATTCTTATGCTGTTAAAAAAATGGCTGATTTCAAAGCGAAAATCATTGAAAATACGCTGATTGGTTTGCAATTAGAGTTAAATGGTCGGGAGTTTCACAGCCGATTAATTGGTGAGTTTAATGCTTATAATTTATTGGCCGTTTATGGAACAGCGACGCTTTTGGGACATGATGATATGGAAGTACTAACTGTTTTGTCAAGTTTACAAACAGCAGAAGGTCGCTTTGATTATATCGTTTCGAAAACGAATAATATTATTGGAATTGTCGATTATGCACATACGCCTGATGCGTTGGAAAAAGTCTTACAAACAATTGATGGCGTAAAAAGTGGTGATAGTCAAGTGATTACGGTAGTTGGTTGTGGTGGTGACAGAGATAGGACGAAACGGCCAATCATGGCAAAAGTCGCTTGCGATTACAGTCATCAAGTAATTTTGACTTCGGACAATCCTCGTACGGAAAATCCTTTTGATATTTTAGCAGCAATGGAAAAAGGTATTCCGCCTTATGCGACACAGAAGGTTTTAACAATTGAAAATAGACGGCAGGCGATAAAGACCGCCTTTACATTAGCAAAACAAAACGACATTATTTTGGTGGCCGGAAAAGGTCACGAAAAATATCAAGATATCAATGGTGTGAAACATCATTTTGATGATAAGGAAGAATTAACGAAAAACCTCGCTTGAACCCTTTCCCTAACCCTTTCCCTTACAAAGGGAAAGGGAACAGCACTCAACTTGAATTAAGTCGAGTACTGTCGTATGGCTTCCTTCCCTTTTTAAGGGAAGGATTGAGGAAGGGTTCAATGGCAATAACAACCAACGCATGATTTATCATTTATTTGATTTTTTAGAAAAAAACTACGAGTTCACGGGAGCGAGTTTGTTTCAATTTATCACGTTTCGGACGGGAATTGCGATTTTAATATCGTTGATCATTTCGTTGATTTTTGGTGGAAAAATCATCAAAAAGATTCAAAATTTTCAGGTGCTTGAAAAGCAACGGGCTTTGGGTTTGCCAGGCGAGCAGTTGAAAGGGAAAACGCCTACAATGGGCGGAATCATTATCATTATGGCGATTTTAATTCCGACTTTATTAATGGCTGATTTAACGAATGTCTATATTCAGTTGCTCTTGTTGTGTACGGTTTGGATGGGAATGATTGGTTTTTTAGATGATTATTTGAAACTAAAAAGAGGTAAAGATGGATTGGCAGGTAGATATAAGATTTTAGGTCAAGTTGGCTTGGGAATAATCGTTGGTGCAGTGATGTTTTTTAGTGATAAAGTTACTGTGCGAATGGACAAAGCACAGGTGGATAAATATAATTATGAAGTTATAAGTGAAGTTATTGATGCTGAAACTGGGGAAATTAGTTATAATGTAAAGACGACTTTAACCAATTTACCTTTCTTAAAAGGCGGTTCGTTTGATTACGGTGATATTTTGTTCTTTTTGGGCGAAAGCAGTCAGCATTTGGCGTGGATAATTTTTATTCCGTTGGTGGTTTTTATTGTTACAGCGGTTTCAAATGCGGCAAATTTAACCGATGGTTTAGATGGTTTAGCGACTGGAACTTCTGCCATAATTGTCACAACATTAGGAATTTTGACCTACGTTTCGGGCAATTCGATTTTCTCCGAATATCTGGGGATTTTATACATTCCTGATAGTGCCGAATTGGTGATTTTTATCGGTGGCTTTTTGGGGGCTTGTTTAGGATTTTTATGGTATAATTCTTATCCGGCAAAGATCTTTATGGGCGATACAGGAAGTTTGACTTTAGGTGGAATTATTGCAGCCTTAGCCATTATCATTCGTAAAGAATGGCTAATACCAATACTTTGCGGTGTTTTCTTAGCAGAAAATTTGTCAGTGATTTTGCAAGTAGCTTATTTCAAATATACCAAAAAGAAATACGGTGAAGGTCGCAGAATCTTTTTAATGTCGCCGCTGCATCATCATTATCAAAAGAAAGGTTGGCATGAGGTGACGATTGTTACGAGGTTTTGGATTGTCGGGATTATTTTGGCGGTTTTGACGATTATAACTTTGAAATTGAGATAGTTCAAATGCTGATATAAAATTTCAAATTGATGCTGATTTTGACAAGTTAGAAAAAAGCAAAATTGTGGAGTTGATTAATGAATAAATTATGAAAATAGCAATTCTTGGAGCAGGAGAAAGCGGTGTCGGAGCAGCAATTTTAGCAAAAACAGTAGGTTTTGAAGTCTTCGTTTCTGATTACGGCAAAATTGGCGAAAGCTATAAAGCAGAATTAGAAAAATACGAGATTGAATACGAAGAACAGCAACATACGGAAGCACGGATTTTGACGGCAGATTTAGTCATCAAAAGTCCTGGTATTCCTGACAAAGCACCGATTATCAAAAAGTTGAAATTGGCAAATGTTGAAATCATAGATGAAATTGAATTTGGTTTTCGTCAATTGAAAATCAAAAATCCGAATACGAAAATCATCGCAACAACAGGAAGTAATGGAAAAACGACAACGACAAAATTGACGTACAATTTGTTCAAGTCAGCAGGTCTAAA
>CBFIHR010000108.1:0-11711 GCA_965662365.1 Saprospiraceae bacterium | reverse complement strand
CATTTTAAATATAGTTTTGAAGTAGTCATTTTATTGAGTTGTTCAATTAAGAATGATTACTCTTCATTTGGATTGCGTGTCGGTTTATCATCGAATAGAATACGTACCGCAGGGGTGTAGTCATCGTCGTATTGACCACTTCTAACCGCCCAAATGAAAGCCGCTAAAAAGCCAATAGCAACGATTACACTTACAATAATTAATAGAAATATGATATTCATTATCAATGATTTACATTTAAAAAATGTAGTAAAGTCGATTTTTTTACTTTACACAATGACAAATGTATGACGAGCGAACCGAGGGTTTTATGATGTGAATTAGAGCAAATAATGACTTTGGTCAATTTTATGGTTCTCTATCTCTAACTGTAATTAATCTATTGAGCAAATAGCGTTTAAACTATTAATGAAAAAGGTCAATTCGAATTATTCAAATTGACCATTTTTAATTAACCATTTCACAGCGTAGCAATACAACAGTTTAACAAACTACTTCCGTTCATTCTGAAAAAACGCCATCAGTGCTTTTTTTTGTTCTTTAGACATTTTCGCCTCGCTGTGCATGACCACATAAGGTTTCATTGGCATTTCTCCTTCCTCGATTTCCTCAATACACTCTTCCAGTTTGTGGTTGGCTTTTTTAGTATCATAACCTCCCCATTCTGAAAAATTCAAATGTTCTCGGCCTTCCTCAATATGATGTTCGACCATCCATGAAATCGGTGCAACATTCGAGTACCACGGATATTTTGCTTGATGCGAATGACAATCATAACAAGCTGCCTTGATTAAAGTCGCAATTTCCTCCGAAGGCTGCGTTATTGTGATAAAATCTTCCGCTTCGTTGTATTCCGGATTTGTTTTATCAATTTGCTTGAATTGCATTAATGCTAAAATGATAACTAAGCCGATTCCTATTTTTTTTAACATGATTTACTTTGATTTATTGGTGACAAATAATTGACATAAAGTTGAGAAAATTAAAAATGGAAACCAAATAGGATTTTTATCTAATTTTACCAAAACTTTCATTTTTATGAAAAATGAAAGTTTTTAACTTTTCCAATCTCCTCATTATTAGTGACTTACGTCAAAATAGTAAATTTTCCAGTTTTAAAACTTTTATTTTTATAAAAAAATGGTACTTTTATAAAGTTATTTCAAATATTAAAATTATCTATCATAAATTGGTGAAATCTGCGGGAGCGAATATGAAAAACAGAAAAACAGTAACTGCACCATTAAAATGGACAACAGCGATGAAACTTTTGGCAATTATGCGAGAAGCCGATGATTTGGCAGAAACTCGATTGCTGTTTGCTTTGGGTTTTTATACTGGATTGCGGATTTCGGATATTTTAAAATTACGTTGGCAAGACGTAGAAAACCCAGTTTTGATAATTGAAGAACAAAAAACTGGAAAAACTCGCAGAATTGATTTAAATAAAAAACTACAAGTCATCATTCAACAAGTTCGAGCAGTTATTCAACCACTTGAAGACAATCAATTCATATTCAAAGGAAAACGTGGACCAAATAAAAATAAGTCATTAACTGTCGTCGGGGCTAATAATCGTATCAAACAGGTTTTTGAGCGATTCGATATTCAAACACAAAATCCGAGTTCGCACACTTTACGCAAAACTTTCGCCCTTCGAGTCTATAATGTCAATCAACGTAGTGAAGATGCCTTGATTCTGTTATCCGAAATGTTCAATCATTCTAATATTTCGATTACTCGAAAATACATCGGCATCACACAAGAACGCATTAAAAATGTTTATTTGAGTATTTAAAACAGTTGACGGTCGCTTCGCTTGACAGAAAAAGAAACAAATGAAATTAGATAATTACAACATTACATTAGAACAAATAAAGCAGTCGATTCAACAAAGTCAGCGAAAAGCGATTTTGTCGGTCAATCAGACTTTAGTAGAATTATACTGGGAAATTGGTAGACAAATTTTACAACAACAAAAAAAAGAAGGTTGGGGCACAAAAGTCATTCAACAATTATCAAAAGACTTGAAAGAAACCTTTCCGACAATGAAAGGTTTGTCGGAACGAAACCTGAAATATATGCGACAATTTGCCCAAACTTATGCCAATTTTGAAATTGTGCAACAAGTTGTTGCACAAATACCTTGGGGGCATAATTGTCTAATTATGAATAAATTAGAAACTGAAAATGCTCGATTGTGGTACGCTCAAAAAACAATTGAAAATGGCTGGTCTCGCAATGTTTTGGCTCATCAGATTGAATTGGGTTTGTATGAACGACAAGGCAATGTGATTTCTAATTTTGCGGAAACGCTTCCGGCTCCACAGTCAGATTTGGTACAAAAAGCGTTAAAAGATTCTTATATTTTTGATTTTTTGACGATTGAAGAAAAAACAAAAGAAACAGAAATTGAACAACAATTAGTAGAAAATATTTCTAAGTTTTTGTTAGAGTTAGGATCTGGATTTGCGTTTGTAGCTCAACAGTATCACATCGAAGTCGCAACAAATGATTATTATATTGACCTCTTGTTTTATCATACTCGTTTACATTGTTACGTGGCGATTGATTTAAAAACAGGCGATTTTAAGCCAGAATATGTCGGTAAAATGAATTTTTACTTATCGGCTTTAGATGATAAAATGAAAACGGATAGCGATAATCCGTCAATCGGCTTAGTCTTATGTCGAGCAAAAGATAATATTGTTGCAGAATATGCCTTGCGAGGCATGTCGCAGCCGATAGGTGTGTCCGATTATCAACTAAAAGCCTTACCTTCTCCAGAAGAATTACAGAAAATATTGAACAAATAGAGATTTGTTTGATTGAAAAGGTCTAAAAATGTAAATACACTTCTCAACAATTGGGATATTTTCAGAAACATTATATTTTTACAATTATTTTTATAACAAATTTGTGTTATAATATTTCGCTTAACATATTTTTAAAATATTAAAAAGCGAATTAACTTTAATGCAATTTTGTAGTATGACAACAAATGGGCAGTGATGATGCGGTTCGTTAGACATAAGTAGTTATGACTAATAACCCTTCAAACCTTAAGGAATATAAAACCATCAAGCTTATATGCTGTAATTTTAGAACGATTATATGCAATCAATTTAAGAAAACAGGCATAAAAGTTCGGTTTTATTATTGTAAAACCAAATTTTTTTATTGATTTATTTCAGATCAAATTAATGATTGGAATAATCACAAAACCCAATGGTATGGACAAAACAATAGCTTTCATGGAATTAAAATACGGTCACATTTATGGCGGTACTCCATGGAAAAAGGTAGTAAATGATGCTTCAATTCTTATTTACAAACCAGAAACAGATCAGATTAGAATTTACAACAAGCAGTTTAGAGGTGACTTACAAATTGTATTAAGTAATGGTAAATCTGATGATTTAGGAATTACAGTTGGTCGTAATTTCGAGGTTTTGGACTTAGGAACACAACGCAAAATGTCTTACAGAGAAGATTTTGTGTTGCCTAAGAATGTAGAAATGAAGAAAAAAAGAGAAGCGGACAAAGTCAAAGAACAACTAAAGCAATTTATGGTCGGTATTATGAAATATCAACAGGCAGAAACTTTAGTAACTTTTGGCGGCAGCCGTGATGTAACATTGTGTAAGCAAGCAGGTGTACGTTTTCATAGAAGTATGGAAATCGTAGATACACAGCGTTTATTGCAGCGTTATACCAAACACTTATTTTCATTAAATATGATTTCGAAAATCGTAGATTATGAATATGAGTTTGGTTGGATTCGCTCAAATAATTGTGAATATCACATCAAAGAACGCACACAAACACAAATGCGGACTAATACAGCAACTTATGATGTTTGTCGTCAGTTTTTGGCACACCGTGAATTTACGGATTTCCAACAAAGTATGATCATCAAAGCTGCATTACAAATGCAAAAAGTACAAGAAGTACTCAAAGAAAGAGAGGCTGCAAAAGGCTAATCTTATAGTAATACAATCCAATAAAATTTAAAGGCGATAATCCATTGTGATTATCGCTTTTTAATTTTATACAGCGAGGTCAAATAAATTAAACAAGTAAAAAAACGGACTTCAAAAAATATAAAAAATAAATTCTAATGCTCACACTCAATAATCAACAACTCACTCGACAAGAACTACAAACTCAAGCCCAAAAATCACCTAAAACCGCTTGGGAAGCATCTCTTTGGAATTTTATCAAAAACTGGTTAGATGAAAACGACTACGTAGAAGTCAAAACTTCCGGCTCAACAGGAACACCAAAAATTATTCGATTAGAAAAAAAGCGAATGATGGCGAGTGCGAAAGCAACTGGCGATTTTTTCCATTTACAACGGAAAAATAAAGTATTGCTGTATTTATTGAAATATATTATTAATAATAACTTGATTTTAAAACAAAAAAAAATTATCTTTACATTGTAAAATTATTTTTTCACTTTTTTAATTATTAAAAAATGTATAGATTTATCTTTTATCTTTTATCCTACTAAGTGTCCCTATTTTACTACAAATAGGATGTGAAGTAGATGAACCTCAACCTGAATGTGTAGAAAGAAATATAGACCTTGAACTTGCTTTCAATACTCAACTTTATTCTACAAGGAGAACTTCAAATTTATGTCTTAATATTCCAGTTAGCAATTCAAACCCTTGTACTTCTACTAATGTTAATGAAGCAGCCGGTATAAATCCATTAAGTATTGGTGTTTCGCCACCAGCTCCAACTGAGTATTATTGTACAATAAGAGTAGAAGCAGATTGTGCAGGTTACCCTTAAAGTTATGGTTGGCTTCAATCAGATGTAAATAATAATTGTATTAAATCAATACCTATTCCTGATAATATTCCATCGGATATAACTGTAACATTTACTGAGTCTTGTGAAACATGCAACACTAACTTAAATGGTGGTTGTAATTATTCAAGAGAACAATTCAGAAATGTTGCTCTATTAAATGGTAATGAACCCTATGTTTACGTTGAACTTAATTATCTTCAATCTGATTGTAGTATTTACTCAAACTGTCAATAATTAATTTATTCACACCAAAATAAAAAATCAATGAAAAATATCAGTATATTATTTTTAGCAACTATTACCTTATTCTCTTGTAATAAGGATAATATAATTGTCAAAGAAGTAAATGAGAATATTCAAATAGTGGAAAAATCATTTATTCCAGATGCTTTATATCATTATGAAAATCTTACTCAAAAAACAAGTGGCTATCTATCAGTTCAGTCATATAGGACATTAGCAACAAAAGATAATCCTGAAAGCGGTAGCTTCAAGGTTGGAGGAATAATTTTAGATAATAGTGGAGATGCTCAAAATTTTGGAACAATGACTATTGGTAATTTGTCCATGAATGCAAATCCAAATTATGGTAATACTTATGGTTTGAGAGAAAAAATAGGAATGGATTTATATGGAACAAATGTTTCTTTTAGTTTAAACTCAATATTGCCAACAAAGGAAATGTATGTTCCTAAAATAATCAACATTACAAGTCACTCTCAACATAATAATCCTACCATTAATATAGATGAAAATATAGAGTGGAATACCGACAATAACAATGATTTAGGTGTAATTATAACAATATCTTACTATCCTGAAGAAAATATTGAATTGAGCAATCAACACTCTGAAGTAATTTATCACGCAGTTTTGACAGAAGACAATGGTAGTTATAGTTTTACAAATAATGATTTATCTCTTTTTCCTCCAAATGCTAATTTGAGTATAAAATTAATCAGGGGAAATTATCAAATCGAAACAACTACTGACGACAGAGAACTTACATTATGGACTTATTCTATGATGGAAGGAATATTCCAGTATCAATAAATGAATATTTTTTTAATATAAATCGGTTTAGCATTTAATGTTAAACCGATTTTTTTTTTGATATTTGAGGAAATATAAAAATAAAAAATGCTCACTTTAAACAAGCGAAAATATTCAAAATCAGAATTATTGGCTTTAAGTCAAAAAAACGACCAAACAACTTGGCAACAATCCTTTTACAACTTCATCAAAACTTGGCTTGACGAAAACAACTACGTAGAAGTCAAAACTTCCGGCTCAACAGGAACACCAAAAATCATCCAATTAGAAAAAAAGCGAATGATTGCAAGTGCGAAAGCAACTGGTGATTTCTTCGATTTAAAACCAAATGATAAAGCCTTGTTGTGTTTGCCTTGTGATTATATCGCAGGGAAAATGATGGTTGTTAGAGCAATGGTTTTAGGGTTGAATTTATATTCGGTCGAACCGACTGGCAATCCGTTGGAAAGTGTAGAAAATGAGGGTTTTCAATTTGGGGCGATGATTCCGCTGCAGGTTCTTAATTCCTTAAAAAATCATCGAAGTCGATTTGAAAATATTGAAAAAATGATTATTGGTGGCGGTGTTGTCGATTCGGTCTTGTTAAATAAACTACAAACTGTTAAAAATCAATGTTTTGCAACTTATGGAATGACAGAAACCATTACACACGTTGCCATAAAAACACTTAATGGCGAACAAAAATCAAACGTTTATCAAGCCTTAAAAAATGTCCAATTTTCTAAAGATAAGCGTGACTGTCTGATTATTGATGCACCATATTTATCTGAAAATCAAATCATTACCAATGATATTATAAAGTTATACTCCAAGTCGAGTTTTGAATGGTTGGGACGATTCGATAATGTTATTAATACCGGCGGCATCAAAGTCAATCCCGAGCAAATTGAGCAAAAAATAGAGGCATTTATACAAGATGATTTTTTTATTGCTTCTGAAAATGATGAAAAACTGGGCAGCAAAGTCATTTTAGTAATAGAAAATGAGGGAAAAATTGATACCGATTTATTAAAACAACAATTCAAAACCGTTTTATCAAAATTTGAAATACCAAAAGAGATTTATGTTTTGCCACAATTCAAAAGGACAGAAACTGGTAAAATTCAGCGAAAGCAAACTTTAAAATCCCCTGAATAAAATATCCTAAATCTTATATCAAACTTTCCTAATTTTCCTTTCCTCATTACTACCTCAAGTTTTTCTGTTGAAGGTTTGTTTATAAGTTCTTTATCTATTAGAAAAAGCTCCAAAAAAATGTTAATAAACTAATCATTTTTTGTTTATATTTTATGTAAAAAATGTAAATAGAATTTGAAACAAATTGTGTCTAAAATAAGTTAATGTAACTATAATTTATAATATATAAAATTTCGTTGAATAGGAATACCTATATTAAAAATTAAATAATTTTCAATTTAAAGCATTGATTATTAATATATTACATACGAAATTAAGGAGTTTTATTCTAAGGTTACAACTATTAGGGACTAATTTTAATACTCTTCGTCATTCGGGGCAATTTATTAATTATTAAATTTCGGAGGATAATCAAAATGATGACAAAAACAAAACACTTGGTCAATACAACAATGCACAAAATGGTTTGTAAAACTAACTATATAGTGCGTACAAGTTGGTTTAAATGGGCTGCTTTAGGCGTTGGAGTTTGGTTGATTTTTTCAAAAAATATCAGCTTTCAAATCAGCGTTGGGGAAACACTTACGACAACCATTGAAAATCAACAACCTGATAGTCCTCCGAAAGTAGTACAAACAACATTAACTTTAGATAATTTAAAGGCTTCAAAACAACGTACTCAGGACGAAAGTCCGCCTAACAAGTCAACTCCAAATATTCCGGAACAAACGAACGATAATCAAGCAAATGATTTTTCAAACATTGCCTTTGTAATGAATCCAGCTTACGCAAAGCGACACAACATTTCGCCTGAAATCGTAGCGAAAAAGAACGCAATTGTACGAGCTTATGTAAGTCGTTATGTTCCGATTGCGAAAATTGAGCAAAATTTGTACGGAATTCCTTCAAGTATCACATTGGCTCAAGGACTTTTGGAAAGTGATGCCGGACATTCTCGCCTGGCGAAACAAAATAACAATCACTTTGGAATCAAATGTTTCTCTCGCACTTGTGCAAAAGGACATTGTAAAAATTACACGGATGATTCTCACAAAGATTTTTTCCGTATTTACAAAAATGCATGGGAAAGCTATCGATCGCATAGTTTGTTTTTACAAAAACCTCGTTACAAACACTTATTAGATTTGCCATCAACAGATTATAAAGCATGGGCAAAAGGCTTGAGCAAAGCTGGTTATGCTACCGATAAAGGCTATGCTGACAAACTCATCACTTTGATTGAAACATTGGAATTACATCAATACGACAAGTGAAGAAACGTGTATTAAAAAGTTGCTGTTGTGCCGCTTTTTCATTTCTAAAATCATTGATAATTATCATTTTTCGTATTGACGACCATCATAACAATGGCATTTGTACGCCCTTACCTTTGTATCGTAACAAAAAAGGGAAACATGAAAATTTCAGACGACAGAACGATAAAGAGTATTCAGGCGGAATTTAATTCTAAATTTCCTTATTTGAAGTTAGAATTTTATAATAAAGCGCATGAAGTAGGAGAAGGCTCACAAGTAAAATCTTTGATTGATGTCAATCAAACAATCGGAGCAGTGAGGTCAATTCACACAGAAGGTGATTTAAGTATCAACGGACATTTGAAAGTTGCTACATTAGAGCAAAATTTTGCTGAAATGTATGGCTTAAATGCTCAAGTATTTAGAGATTCTAACGGTCTTTGGTTACAGACAACTTCTACTGACGATTGGACATTGACAGACCAAAATCGTAGAGGAGCAGAGTTTAGAAATTAGATGCGAGATGTAAGATAGGAGATTTTTAAAATCAAATATCTAAAATGAATATCACGCATTAAAGATAGTGTTTTATTGGGTTGTTATACAATGGGGTATTTGTAGGCAGTTGTTTCTTTCTATGATACAACTGCCTCTTTTTCTACATGATGACAAGCCAATAAAACGAAATAACAACCAATGCTTACCACAACCTCCATTGACCCCAAAGATTTTGGGGCAAAAAATAACAATACAACCACCAAAACTACTTGTTATCACTGCGGCGAAGATTGCGATCATCAAGATATTCACATCGAAGAAAAAATCTTCTGCTGTGATGGCTGTAAAATGGTCTATGAGATTTTGAATGAAAATGATATGTGTACTTATTACGACCTTGAAAGTAATAAGGCAGGTATTTCTTTAAAATCGGGTAAAGACGTTAGTGATTATGAAGTTTTGGAAGACGTTGATGTTCAAAAACAACTCATTGATTTTGAAAATGACACCATCGTCAAAGTGACTTTTTATATGCCACAAATACACTGTACTGCTTGTATTTGGCTATTAGAAAACTTGTACAAACTTCATCCTGGCATTGCTCAAAGCAAGGTCAATTTCCTAAAAAAAGAAGCTTATACTACTTACCGAAAATCAGAAACAACACTTCGTGAAGTTGTCCGATTATTGGCTTCAATCGGTTATGCTCCCGAAATCAACCTAAAAGATTTAGACGACGAAGACCCAAAACGCTCCAAAGTTGACAAAACTTTCTTTTATAAATTAGGGATTGCTGGTTTTGCTTTTGGCAACATTATGCTGTTGTCATTTCCAGAATATTTGGGTTTGAATAAAACATTTGACGGTGATTTCGCTCGGTTTTTTAGTTATCTAAATATCGCTTTAGCATTGCCAGTTTTGTTGTATTCTGCCACTGAATATTATCAATCTGCTTGGCTAAGTTTAAAACAAAAACGACCAAATATTGATATTCCGATTGCGTTGGGAATTTCTGTTTTATTTTTAAGAAGTATTTTTGAAATATTGTCGCAAACTGGCGCTGGTTATTTGGATTCGATGGCTGGTTTGGTCTTTTTCCTATTGATTGGCAAATGGTTTCAACGCAAAACCTATGACACGATTACCTTTGAACGAGATTATAAATCTTACTTTCCGATTTCGGCAACTCGCCGAACAGACGGAAAAACCGAAACAATTGCTTTAACAAAATTAGAAAAAGGCGATACGATTATTGTTAAAAATCAAGAATTAATCCCCTCTGATGCCATGTTAATCAAAGGTCGAGCAAATATTGATTACAGTTTTGTCACTGGCGAAGCCGAGCCAATTCGTAAAAAAATCGGGGAAACAATTTACGCCGGTGGCCGACAAATCGGAGAAGCTATCGAAGTCACTTTGACTAAAAAAGTGTCGCAAAGTTATTTAACGCAATTATGGAATGACGAAGCCTTCACCAAACCAGCAACTGAGTTTAATTTAATGATCGATAAAATCGGTAGAATCTTCACCATTGCTATTTTAGTCATTGCTTTTGCAACTGGAATTTATTGGTTAATCAATGATTCGTCGTTGGCAATGAACGCTTTCACCGCTGTTTTGATTATCGCTTGTCCGTGCGCGATTGCCTTGAATATTCCGTTTGCGTTGGGTAATGCGTTACGCATTTTAGGAAAAAATAAATTTTATATTAAAAATACCGATGTTCTTGAGCGAATGCAAAATATCACGGACATCGTATTTGATAAAACTGGTACATTGACTTCGACTTCTAAAAATCAATTGATTTATGAGGGCACGGAATTGACGGCTTATGAAAATCAATTGATTTATGCTTTGACTAATCAATCTTCGCATCCTGTAAGTCAGGAGGTAAAACGGTGGATCACCGAAGCTTCGGGACAGGCGGCAAACGACAGACAGCCGCTCGTTCTTCGTTTGACGGATTTTAAGGAATTGATCGGTCAAGGGATTTCAGCTAAAATTGATGATAATCAAGTTCGAATTGGTTCAGAAGGTTTTATTTTTAATATGGAAATTTCTAATTCGAGAGGTACTTTTATTGAAATCAATGGACAAGTAAAAGGCTATTTTACAATTAAAAACACCTACCGAAATGGTATCGAAAAATTGATTATTGATTTACAAAATCGCTTTAATTTGTCCTTACTTTCCGGTGATAATGATAGAGAACGAGGGAATTTGAGTTCGATATTTTCACCTCAACAATTGCATTTTAATAAAAAACCAGAGGACAAATTAATCTACATCAAAAACGAGCAAGAAAACGGCAAAAAAGTGATGATGTTAGGCGACGGCTTAAACGATGCTGGTGCGTTGAAACAAAGTGAAGTCGGCATTGCCGTTTCTGAAAATTTGAACCAATTTTCGCCAGCTTGTGATGCGATTTTAGATGCGACCGAATTATCAAAATTAACTTTATTTATCCATTACGTCAAACGCAGTATGACGTTGGTTCGTATCGGTTTTATTTTGTCGTTGATTTATAATTTAATCGGTTTATCCTTTGCGGTTCAAGGGTTGTTAGAACCTGTGATTGCAGCGATTTTGATGCCGTTGAGTTCGGTTACGGTGGTGGTTTTTGGAATGGTGAGTACGACATTGTTGGCGAGGAGAATGAAGTTGTAAACGAAACTTTTTATCATTAGAAATACGTTTATTTTTTGTATTTTTAATAAAGCTAAATAGTTAGATGATTTTATAACTAAAATATTGACTATTCGTGCAAAACGATTGGCGAAAGCCATTTCTAAAAAAGAAAGTGAATGGTTATTAAAAATTAATATTGGACTATCCGAAAAAAAACAGGTTTTAATAGTTAAAAAACTAAAGGATATAATGTAGTCTATATCCAGCAAAAACCCACAAAATCACTTTCTTATCGTCATAAAGACACTTTCTTTTT
>CBFIHR010000107.1:0-12230 GCA_965662365.1 Saprospiraceae bacterium | reverse complement strand
GTGCCAATGATCCGCACTTCCCGTCAATGCCCCGTAGTTTTTGAAACGAAACTGAAAACCATTATACAAAAATCTACTTTCATTAATCGGTAATTCACTGAAAGCAAAAGGTTGAATAACATTTGGATTCACAGAGTCAGGAACACCAGGAAAAGCTTCTATCCAAATCCAATTGCCTTGATTATCTTTAAATTCTACCACCAAGCTATCGCCAATTTCAGGTTTTTCACCAAAACCCTTCTTTTGATAAAAATAACTCAAGTAAACATTATCCGCAGCGGTTTTGCCGCCTAAACGAATCGGATTTGAAGTCAAATAGTCACGAACTCCTGTGCCACTATTGGCATAAGCCGCACCAGTTTCATCAATTCCGTCCAAGGTTGCCACACCTAAAGTCGGTGGATTTACGCCATAACCTTTGTTCACATACGCAAACTGATCCGCCCAATATTTGCCGGAAGGCAATAAAGATTCATAATTAAAATCATCTAAAAAAGGAATATCAATCGTGTCACCAGCGTTTTTGTCCCAGTTTGGGCGATGTTCTGAAGGCGGTTGATAATTCGATAGTTTAGGATTAGAACCGAATGGCACTTCTAAAATTTGTCCATTTATAATACTCGCACAACACAGTAGCATTGAGACAATTGCATATTTCATCATAAAGTTGATTGCTAATTTTTTATTTAGATATTAGATGATTAGACGTTAGATTTTAGACTACTTTTCTAATTAAAAACGTATTAATTTCATACGTGGATTTCACTCACGAAATCAATATCGATAGGCTTAACTCATTTTATAAAGTCATTTTCTTATACCCCATCGTGCATCATCGGAGAAAGAACGATTATCCGTTTGGATATGTTGCTAATCAAATTCGCTTCAATTATTGGAAATCAAAGATAATTGAAGTTTTGGGAAAATTGATTACGGATTTTAAATATTTAGTTTTTTGTAAAAAAGCATCAACGGTGCGAGAACACTAAACATAAGTTGAAACCCTATGGAGAACAGGAGACTCACAACCAGGTTGATTTCCTATCGCTTTTTTGCGGTGGTCAATTTAATGTTTATTTTAGCGGCCAAATTACCTGATGACTTTCCAGCACTGAAAAATCAAATTTTATAATTTCAACTTGCTAGTTTTTTTGTTCGTGCAACCTTTTATGAAAAATCTGCACCACCTCACAAAGAATCGTAAATAAATTGCCTTTCAAAAAAAGTTAGAAAAGTAAATGGATTATTGAACCTCTCTTAAGGATTCAAAAAATAAAAAATCACAAACCATGAAAAAATATCCTCTATTATTAATTTTTGCAATTAGCTCAATTTTAATTGCAGGAACAATTGATTTAAATAATTTAGATCATTATGCTAATTCTAATGTTCCAAACTACATTACAAAAGACAACACACCGAATAATAATCCAATTACAGACGCAGGTGCAACACTTGGTCGGGTCTTATTTTATGACAAAAAACTGTCTGCAAACGAAACTGTTTCTTGTGCAAGTTGTCACAAACAAGAATTTGCATTTAGCGATACGGCGGCTTTGAGTGTTGGTTTGAATAGCGAACTCACAGGTCGTCATGCGATGCGTCTGGTGAATGCACGATTTGCCAATGAAGTCGCCTTCTTTTGGGACGAACGAGCAGCAACTTTGGAAATCCAATCAACTATGCCGATTCAAGACCATGTAGAAATGGGATTCAGCGGAACGCAAGGCGATTTGCCCATTGATTCTTTATTTACAAGATTAGAAGCAGAAAATTATTACCAAGAATTATTCACGTTCGCTTATGGCGATGCGAATGTCACAGAAGCACGTATTCGTCGGGCATTGGCTCAATTCATTAGAAGTATTCAATCTTTTGATTCCAAATTTGATGCAGGATTAGCACAAGTCAATAATATTGCTCAACCATTTCCGAATTTTACCGCACAAGAAAACCAAGGAAAAGCCTTGTTCATCGCTCCGCCAGGTGGACCCGCAAATGGTGCAGGTTGTCAAGGTTGTCATCAAGCACCTGAATTTGACATTGATCCTAATTCTCAAAATAATGGAATTATTGGAAATGCCCAAGATCCGAATGCCACCGATTTGACCGTGACAAAAGCACCGAGTTTGCGTGATTTGGTGAATCCACAAGGACAACTCAACGGGGCGATGATGCACGATGCCAGTATGACTTCCATCATGGACGTGATTAATCATTATAACGACATTACGTTTGACCCACAAATCAACCCTCAATTAGACCCAAGATTGAGAGGCGGAGCGCCAGGAAATCCCGGTAACGGACAACAGCTAAATCTTACACAAGCAGAAAAAAATGCGCTCGAAGCATTTTTACTAACCTTGACAGGCAGCGATATTTACACCAATCCAATTTGGTCAAATCCTTTTGATGCGAACGGAAATATTACCATTATCCCGTTTGGGGTGAGTACGACGACTATCGAAAAACCAATTTTTAACATTTATCCAAACCCGACAACGGATTTTATCAATATTGAATTAGAATATGGTGATTATCAATTGTCTATTTTTGATTTGAATGGTCGATTATTGCGTCAAGAAAATATTGACGGCAATCATCAAGTTGAGGTTTACAATTTGCCGAAGGGCATTTTCTTTGTACGAATTATGAATAATGAAACGTTGGCAATAGTTACCAAAAAGGTTATTAAAACTCAATAAACAATTCTGATTTGAAGTTCAGGTTTACTACCGCAAAAAAGCGGTAGTAAACCTAATAAATCCGAGTACTTATTGCCAAGTCAATTGACTAAAATCATTTTCCCTCAAAAATCGGTTTTCGTTTTTCCAAAAATGCTTCCAAAGCCATTTTGTGATCTTGTGTTTTTGACAAATTTTCCAATTGTTCCTGTTGAAATTTTAAACCCTTTTCATAATCCAAATCCAACGATTGATCCGCAATATTTTTCGTTGCTTTTATAGCCAAAGGAGCTTTTTGAGCGATCGTTTTAGCGATTTTTATGGCTTCCGCCAAAAGTAGATTGGAGTCAAAAACATCCGTGATTAAGCCATATTCTAAAGCCGTTTTTGCATTAATAGTATCGCCCGTAAGCAGCAACCGTTTCGCACGACCAATGCCAATCAAGCGAGGCAACCGAAAAGCCGAAGCCGTCAAGCCAACATTCACACCAGCACTGATAAACTTCGCATCAGGCACCGCCACACGAATATCACAACACAACGCCAACTCCAAACCGCCGCCAATACACCAACCATTTATCGCAGCAATTATCGGAATCTCTAGCGCTTCAAATCTATCAATTACCGCACTAAAATCACGAAGATTTTGAATAATTCCATGTTCCGTTTTTGCATTATAAGCCGCTTCTTTCAAATCATCACCGCTACAAAATTTTGTTCCTCTCCCCGTGATAATAATTGCCCGCAGTTCCGTATTTTGCTCGACTTTATCCATGATTTTCATCATCTGTATTTTCATGGCTTTCGCCAATGTGTTCGCAGGCGGATTATCTAACTCTAATAGTAAAATATGGTCGGTAATGTAAGTTTGATGTATCATTTTTTTTTCGTGTAGTTTATGATGGAAATAGGAATTAAACGGCTGAAAACAAATTAGAAGATATCCCTTTATATCTGTTTGATTTGTTCAATCCGTCTTCCCTTTACATCAATACAAAATTACCATCAAAATCACTATATTCGTCATTCAAAATGATTTTTAATAAAAAATAGGACAATATCAGTCCTAAAACAAACGAAACAATTTTTGAAGCGAAGGATACGACACTATTTAATATGACAGCAATAAAAAACACCTTAATTGAAACGGAGCTGTTAATATTTTGAACGATGAAACGAAATTAACAAAATGAGCTGTAGAATTTTATACGGTAACAATTAGGAAAAGAGAAAATGAAGGAAAAACTTAACAAATTATATAAAAATCTATTAGCGATTTTCATTGGTTGCGTTGTCGCTTTTGTATTAGTCGAATTGATTTTACGGATTTTTCAACCGTTTGATTTTCGGGTAAAAGGTAGCGAAATCGTTTTGGCGGCCAATCAAGAGTTTGTAATGGCCAATGATTTTATTCCAAAGTTAGATGATACGATTTTTCATAGCAAAAATTCATTGGGTTTTCGAGGGGAAGAACCGCCAGAAAACTGGGATAAAGCAATGACGATGATAACAATTGGCGGCAGTACCACCGAATGTTATTATTTGTCTGATGACAATACTTGGCAAGCAGAAATGAATCGTTTATTACGAAAAAAATATCCAAATTTTTGGATAAATAATGCTGGTTTGGATGGTCATTCGACTTTTGGTCACGAGGTTTTACTACGTGATTATGTCGTAAAATTAAAACCCGATTACGCCTTGTTTTTAGTTGGAGTAAATGATGTCGCAACGGCAGATTTTGAGAGTTTTGATCGTTTGGCGATGAAGGAATTGAATACAAAATCTGTTGGAGGATTTCTAAAATCGTTAGCTAATTATAGTGAAACGATTGGTTTGGCTTTTAATTTTTATCGGTATTATATCGCCTATCAACAAGGTTTATTACACAATAATATTGAGGTTGAAAATTTAAAAACAATAACAATAGACTCAATAAAACGACAAGAAATTTTAGCAAAACACGAATCTGAATTTTTAGAAAATTATAAAAAGCGATTAGAAAATTTAGTCCAAATTTGTCAATCAAACAAAATCAAACCAGTATTAATGACACAACCGCAAGTCATTGGCGACATCATCGACCCGACAACTGGAGTTAATCTAAGTAAAGTAGAATATCAAGATATTAACGGTTCGACCGCTTGGGCAATTTTAGAATTATACAATGAGGTCACTCGACAAGTTGCTACAAATAATCAGGTTCAATTGATTGATTTAGCCACCTTAATGCCAAAGGATAGCCAGTATTTTTATGATTTCACGCATTATACAAATGAAGGCGCTGCGATGATTGGACAAATTATAGCTCGTGAATTTACGCAATCAAAATAGAATAAGGGTGCTTTTGAAGTATCTCTCCTCGCTGATAATTAGAAAAAGGCTCGTTAGAAGTCATTGAAAAATCATAATGGTCGAATTAAATGGTGTCGAACATGACGAAAACCAACAAATTTTATATCTTGCCAGTATATTCTTTCTATGAATTTTTCTCACCTTTGTAACTTTAACGCCTAAATGTTACTTGAATTGGGTTTTATCGTTTAACTTGTGCTGAAACCTCTAAAAAAATAAGTAGTTTTTAGGTATAATAAAATTACTAATAGTAATATATAATATGGTGCTTGTAAGTATTGCAACAGCCATTATTATAAAACCAAATCATATTTTCTAAAAATAAAAAATAGCTTGAGCATGAAGCTGAAACACTTACTCTCTTTAGTATTTTTTCTATTTTCTATAGGCATCATGAATGCCCAAGATATTCACTTTTCACAATATAGCCTGTCACCAATGACATTGAACCCTGCGAATGCAGGTGCGTTCAAAGGAACGGTTCGTATCGGCGGCGTTTATCGTGATCAGTGGGGAACAGTAATGGAAAATCAATTTCGTACACCATCTTTATACGTAGATGCACCGATTATTCGTGGCTTTCGTAAAAAAGACTGGGTTGGTGTCGCTGTAAATTTCGTCAATGATCAATCAGGGGTTTACCAGTATCAACAAACAAATATTGGAGCTTCTTTGGCCTATCACATCGCTTTAGACCCAATGCGTAAAAATATTTTAACAATCGGTGGGCAATATAGCCAAAATCAACGCCGTGCTGATGGAACTCAAATGAGATGGGGCGATCAATTCAACCCTACAACTGGTATATTTGACCTTCCGGGTAATCCTTCCAATATATTAGAAAATGTATCCTATAATGATATAGCAGCTGGTATTACTTTCCGTTCTAGTCCGAGAGCGGGATTGAGTTGGAATGTCGGAGCAAGTATGTTTCACATCATGGAACCTGAAAACTCTGGTTTATCTACCACAACGTCAGTTGTTCCACAAAAAATCGTCGCTAATGCAGGAGCGACTTTCGATTTGAATGCGACTTGGCAATTGACTCCTCAAGTATTCTTTGCGACACAATCAGGAACAAATGAAATTATTGCACAAGCAATCGCTGGCTACAAACTTAACAATAACGGTCTTATCTTAAACATGGGTGCTGGTTATCGTGTAAATGATGCAGCAATGGTTTTAGCAGGTTTAGAATTCAAGAACTTGGTCGTTGGTGTTGCTTATGACTTAAATATTTCTCCTTTAAGAACGTTTAGTAAATATCAAGGCGGATTTGAGGTTGGTGTTGGATATATTATTCGTGTACCTAAAAATCCTTCTATTCCACCAGTAATTTTCAATTCAAGATTCTAATATCTTCCTGATTTGTTCACTAAATGAATAATTAAAAAATTTAATCATTTGATTGGAGTTACAGGTAATCAGACCTGACCCCGAGTGTTCGGGGTCAGGTTTAGCGGAAGTTACCTAACCTCTAAAATCTAAATATAAAATAATGAAAAAATTAAGTTTCCTATTTTTGTTAATTGCCGTTTTCGGCTTTCAACAGTTAGTAGCTCAACCGATGTCAATCGACAAGTTAGCCGCAGCTGAAAAGGAATTAGCAAATAAAGAATATTATACGGCTTTAGAATGGTATCTGGATGCTTACGAAGATGGTGAAGATAACATTCAAGATAATGTTGATGTGTTACACAATATAGCAATGCTTTACAGCGAATTAAGAAACTATCGTAAAGCAGCAAGTTGGTACAAAAAACTAATCAACAAGGATAAAAATAACAAATATCCAAATGCAAAATATCATTTAGGTTATGCTCTAAAAGTTGATGGGAAATACGATCAGGCTTTAGAAGCTTTAAATGATTTCGTAGCAAACTCCGGTGATGCAACAATGAAGCAAATGGCTCAAATCGAAATCGCTGGTGTCAAATTAGCTCAATCATTACCTGATGCTGATCCTGAAATTATTGTTGAAAATAGATCAACTCGTAATTTTAGTACCGCTTATACAGAATGGTCGCCGTTCTATGCTTCTGAAACTGAAATGTACTACTCAACTATGAACTCTGACAAAATTGTTTATAGAAAAGGTGATTATCATCAAAAAATCTATAAGTCAACTAAGACTGATGATGATTGGAGTGCAGGTACAGTCTTGGGAGAAACAGTAAACAAAAAAGGAGTACATAATGGTACTGTAACAATGTCTGAGGACGGAAACTATATCTATTTTAGTCGTGCAGCGAAGCAAGGTGAATCTATCTCATCTTCTAAAATCTATGTTTCTGAAAAAACAGGAGGCTCTTGGGGCGAAGCAAAAGAGGTAGAAGGATTAAATGATGATGCTTACTTAACAACTCAACCTGCTTTTGGTAAAGTTAACGGTAAAGATGCTTTATTCTTTACATCAAACATGCCTGGTGGAAAAGGTGGTTACGACATTTATGTTGCTGTTTTGAAAACGGCAACTTCTGTTGAGCCTGCTATTAACTTAGGTGACGACGTGAATACTATGGCGGATGATCAAACGCCTTTTTATAAAGATGATCAATTATATTTTTCATCAAACGGACATCCGAACTTAGGTGGTTTCGATATTTTCGTTGCTGACCAAAATGGTGTACAATGGGATAATGTCGAAAACTTAGGTAAAAGTATTAATTCAGAATATGATGAATTGTACTTTGTCTTAGATCAAGAAGGCTATCATGGCTTTATGGTTTCTAATAGAAAAGGAACTAAAACAATTGAGAAATCATCAACTTTCGATAAAGATGACTCTTGGAGAACTTCCGGTGATGATATTTGGACGGTGACGTTTCCAAAACCAGTTTTTGCAAGTTTAGATGTACGTGTATTTAATCAAGATGATAAGCCTGTAAAAGGCGTAACTATCGAATTAAGAGAAAAAGGAGCTTCTAAAGGTCAAGTAAAAACTAACCCTCGTGGCAACAAATTCGAGTTTCCATTGGATTTAGATAAAGAATATGAAGTTATCGCAACTCGTGATTGTTTTGACGGCACTAAAGCAGTAATTTCTACGATGAACTTAGCAGATTCTAAAACGTTCGTTACAGAATTTACTTTAAATGAAGACGCTCCGACAATTACACCTCGTCAAATTAAGAAACAAATTAAGAGCGAAGTAGGTAAGCCGATCATCTTGAGTGGTTTAAATTTCGACTTAGCAAGTGATTTGATTCGTCCTGATGCAGAACCTGCCTTGATTCAAGTATTAAACTTGATGAATAGATATCCTGATATGAAGATTGAGTTATCTTCTCATACGGATTCTCGTGGTTCAAAACAAGCAAACCAGCGTTTATCTGAGCGTCGTGCCGTTTCATCAAGACAATGGTTAGTGACAAGAGGAATTTCAGAGGATAGAATTGTCGCTAAAGGATATGGTGAAGAACGTTTATTAAATGAATGTGCTGACGGAGTTACTTGTGATGAAGCATTACATGAGCAAAATCGTCGTACAGAATTCGAAATTATTGCAGGACCAAAAGAAATTGTAATTGAATCATTTAAAGATGAATACGAAACGGTTTACGACACGGTTTACTGTTCAGGTTTAAAAGATGCGACAGGTTCAACTATTGACGTCAGTGAGTTAAATACAACTGAATTAGTGTTTGAAAAAGAAGCACACGATTTCGGTAATGTGAAAAAAGGGGAAACCGTTGAACATACGTTCAAATTCACAAATATTGGAAAAGAAAAGTTAGTCGTAGAATTTGCAAGCGGCTCTTGTGGTTGTACGGTACCTGATTATCCAAAAAATGCAATCGCACCGGGTGAAACAGGAGAAATCAAAGTCGTTTATACCGCAAAAGAAGATAAAGAAATCGGCATGGAAGATCAGCAAGAAGTAACAATCATTGCGAACACTGAACCGCCAGTTTCTTTAGTGACAATTACCGCTAAAATTGTTGAATAAGTTTTTTTTAAAGTATGAAGTATAAGGTATAAAGTATAATCTTATTCATTCCTACTTAACTACAAAGAGCCATTCCGAATTATTCGGAATGGCTCTTTTAATTTATACTTCTATACCAATTTATTCTCTTGAAATTTTCTTCGTTTCAAGATGATATTTAGAATTGGTAAAGCGGCAAAGAACCGAGCAAAGACATACGTCAAAGGAGCAGAACCTACGATTATTTTGAATAATATTCCTTTTGGATCTCCGGATTGTAATAAAACGCCTTTTGGCAATCCAAATGATGATACTTCCATAATGCATAAAGCTATGTAAAATCCTAAAATGATAAAGTTAGCGGTTTGATTTCTCCAATCATTCAAGCGTTGAGCCGCAAGGATGAATATTGCGGAAAGCAAAGAAAATTGTGCGTGAGGAGATGTCCATAAATCAGCTCTTACAGAAGCGATTAGAATTATCATTAGAATAATATTTCCAATAATAGTGACTAACAATTGTTGTTTGCTTTCTTTGAATTCTGTGTTGGCTAAGTGATTGCTCCATTTCATAATCATTAATTTATAGGTTGAAAATATGGTTATAAATTACATTCTTATCCTAACTATTAACAGAATTATTAGACCTAATAACGCCATTCATCGAAGAACTTACCGAATATTTTCGCCAAATTATAAGCATCGTCAATACCTCGATGATGTGTACCTTCAAACTCAAAACCTTCAGATTTTACTGCTTTTTTTAAACCAAAAGGTTTATTCAAACTTCTAATTTGTTGATACTGCGCTTTCAAGTTAATATGTTTCTCTACCCAATCACTATCTATGTCATGAAAATCACAGTCTTTAATAAGCTGCGTTTTATCGTAATTTCCCCAAGAACAAAGCAAATACTCCTCTTCATCGACACCAATCCAGTCTTGAAACTCCTCGATAACCGTATAAAACTTAGCCGCCCGATTCACCTCTACTTGTGTAATTGAAGTCAATTGAATACAAAAAGGCGACAAAAAAGGATGGACAACGGGCTTCACAAAACGAGCAAAAGTATCTTCTACCTCGGCATATTCGTTAAGTTTCAACGCTCCGATTTCAATAACTTCGGATTGTCGTTTTGCTCTATTTTCCCAGCAAGTTGCTTCTAAATCATAAACTATAAAATTCATCGTTGTCGTTTAAGTCGTTTTGTAGTTTGAGTAGTTTTTGTAGTTTTGTAATTTAAATAGTATTTTAGTCTTGTTGTAAAAGTAGTATAAAACTAAGTCACTTAGACTATAAGCCTACCTAAACTACAAAACTACTTAAACAAGTTAAACTACAAAACTACTTAAACTATAAATATGAAATTTGGAGCTTCTTTTCTACTACATGCGGGTTTAGGTTTCCTCCTAACGATGTTTTTACCTTGGTGGTCAGTTGTGATTTCGGCATTCCTAATCAGCTTTTTTATAAAAATAAAAGGCTGGAAAGCATTTCTGGCCGGATTCATTGGCATGATAGGACTTTGGGGCGGTTATGCGGCTTTCATGGACATTCAAAATGGAGCAATTTTATCTAACAAAGTTGCTGAATTATTTCAGCTCTCAGACTCCAATGCTTTGATTTATATCACAGGCTTAATCGGTGGCTTATTAGGTGGATTTGGTGCATTGACCGGATGCTATTTCAGAGCGATTGTTATGCCAGATAAAAAACGCTACGGCACACGCAGACGACGTAACCGTTATAGTTTGCCAATTGCGGAGGAATAGTATAAATTAGACGATTGTTTTTGTACCTTTATTTCTAATGTTTTATAAAGGAGCGATAGTAAAACAACTTGCTGTTTTCAACTTACGCTCTTGCTCTTTACTAAAGGAGCAAATCAGATGGCTAACAGAATTGACTAATCACTAATTACTAATTCTAAAAATTTGAATTTTAAACCAGGAAATACCGTAAAGTTTATTCATACGGGTGAAATCGGAGAAGTTGTAGAAATAATTGACCATGAAACTGTTTTAGTGGATTTAGATGGCGATGAAATTCCTGCAGATATAGAATATATTGTACTTTGGAAAAATGATGCAGTCCATGATCCTTTTGGACAAACAAAAAAGACGATTTCTAAAATTCCGAAAAAGCCAATTGAAATTAAACCAAAAAAATTACAACAACCTAAAAATGAAGGTTTGATGGTGGCTTGTGTACCAAATTTTGATGACGAAGGAAATATCAAACATTTCGATATCTTTTTAGTCAACGATACACCTTATAAAGTAATTTATAATTTCAAAATCAAGGTGCTGGACTATTTTACACCAGAAAAAAACGAAGTCATCGATCCGATTCATGCCAAGAAAGTTGGTCAATTATCACAATATGATTTGAGTGATAATCCAAATCTGGTATTTTCGTTATGGCAAATCACGACAGAAGGAACTGGCAGCAAATTGGATAAAACGATCAAAATAAAACCTAAACAGTTTTTCAAAAAAGTTCGTAACCACTCATTTACAGCAGTTCCATCTTATACTTACGAGCTGACCAAGCAGTTCAATGATGCTAAAGACGAGGACTTAAAAACATATACCAAACGCCATATTGAGGAGGAGAAAGAAGAAGAATTCTATGAATACGTCCAAACACATAAAATTCATAAAATAGAAGATTTCGCTGAATTTCCTATCGAAATTGATTTGCACATCGAGCGATTAACCGCTGATTACGTATCGCTGACAGCAGCGGAAATATTACAAATTCAACTACAAGTTTTTGAGGAATATTTAGAACAAGCAATTCGTTTGGGTGTGCCGAAAGTTCATATTATTCATGGCTTGGGTAAAGGTCGTTTGCGAAATGATATTCAAAAAAAATTAGATCGAAACCCTTATGTTCGTATGTTTGCTAATGAACATCATCCAAAATATGGTTTTGGGGCAACAGAGGTTTATTTGGATTAATCCGTAGTTTATAAATCGCAGCTTACACCGAAATTTAGCATTTTTTTGTATTTACTTTGTGTAATACGAACGATTTCAGCAAGTTTCGGTGTAATTAGTATCTCATTTGTTATGTTCCACTTTTCCGTTTAAAAAATACAAATCCATTCTTACTTTCGATTTTTTCTAACCATTTTATCGCCTCTAAATCTTTTGATTTTTGGATTTTACAAACGATATAAATCGGTACTACTTCTGGAAAATCTTTCAAAACTTGTGGATTATTGACTCGTGCCAATGGGTTAATTTGATTCGTTTCGAT
>CBFIHR010000106.1:0-12262 GCA_965662365.1 Saprospiraceae bacterium | reverse complement strand
ATATCGAAGAACCGATTCAAAATGAAGTGACAGAAATCGTTGAAAGTACGAAAGAAGATACCGCTAAAACAACAAGTAATTCAGAACTTCAAAATATTATTTTAGAGAGTAAAAAAATGGAGCAACACGCTCCGATTGAGGAAGATATTGACAATTTACTACATGAAGATTATTTAGAAACATTAGATGATGAAATCGAATTTGGGTTTGAAATTGATAAAACGATTATTAATAATCATGACGACTTTTCATTATTTGATCATAATGAACAAACTCACGAATCCAAAAATGAAGAACATGTCATCAATAAAAGCGAAAAGCCACTGCATGAGCAAATTCATGAACAAATCAATGCGGTCGATCAACAAGAATCCGGTGAATCTGATGATAAAAATGAATTGACTTCGGAAGATCTTTCGTCAAAAATTGAAGACGAAAAAGAAGCAATAATTGGTAAAATAACCTTAACGGAAACGAAAAAAGATCCAGAAGAATTACCATTAGAGCAAGAAGAAGCTTTCATCACTTCTACTGAAAATGTGGATAAGATTCGAGCAACTTTATCGAGCAAAATAGTCGATAAGCAGACCAAAAAACAACAAATCAAAGCTGCTTTGGAAAGAATTTCAAAAATTCCATTGCACGAAATCGGTGTAATTACTGAAACTTTTGGCGACCTTTTGGCAAAACAAGGTAAAATTGAACATGCAATTCGATTGTATCAAGAATTAATTTTGAAAAATCCACAAAAAAAGGTTTACTTTGCAGCCAAAATTAAACAGTTAATTAAAAGAATGTAAATTGTTTTATTGTTAAACTGTTATAATTGTTATTTTATAAATCAATCAAAAATTGCTTAGGTCAATTTTTCAAGAACGATAAAAGTTGATTTTTGATACGAAACGATTTAACAATAAGCCGATAGGCGCTAATAATTTAACTGTTCATAAACTTAATATTAAAAATTATGATTACTTTTTTAACAATATTGATTGCAGTAATTTGTTTGTTATTGATGGGAGCGGTTTTGATTCAAAACCCAAAAGGTGGTGGATTAGATGCCACATTTGGTGGAGCAGGTAACCAAATGTTTGGTGCAGCAAAATCTACTGACTTTATTGAAAAAGCGACTTGGTTTTTAGCTGCTTTATTGGTTGTATTGTGCTTGGTAACAAGTTTGATGATTAAATCAAACGCACCAGCAGCACCAACAGGTGAAAACAATATCGAATACCAAGCACCAACAAAAGAATTAAACGATAACGATACATTTTATATGTAATATCATTCGTATTAAAATAATAAAAGCCACAAACGCTATAATGTGTTTGTGGCTTTTTTAGTAGTAGTACCGCTAAATCATACTTGATTATACGTCAATTTGACAATTTGACATTAAAAAATAAAGTTTGCTTTTGCCAATTATTTTACACTAACTGCTAATTTGACAGAATTTTCTAATGGCACGAGAATCGCTAAGAGAATAACTGTGACTTTCGAGTTACGTTTAGATGAAACGAAAATTTAATTTACAAAACTAAATTATAAAATAGTTTGCTTTATGATGAAGCCTATTAACGACAGAGTAGTAGTAAAGCCTTTCCCGGCAGAGGAAAAAACAACAGGCGGAATTATTATCCCAGACACAGCTAAAGAAAAACCTCAAAAAGGTGAAATCGTAGCTGTCGGTCCTGGAAAAGACGGAAACGCAATGACTGTTCAAGTTGGAGATGTTGTACTTTATGGTAAATATGGTGGCCAAGAACTTTCTTACGAAGGTGTTGATTACCTAATTATGCGTGAAGACGACATTTTAGTTGTTTTGGATTAGCCTCGAGTCCTCGAGAGATTAGTAGTTTAATGATTAGTAGTTAACTGCTGATGCTTAATTGCTAATCTTATCAACTATCTATTCAAACAACTTCTAATTTTCAAAATCGTAGTTTTTTAGTAAAAAAAGTGACTAAAATCACTACACAACAAAATTAGAAAAAGCGGATAACTCAAACCGCAACGAACAAATTCTATTAACGAACTAATTTAAAACTAATAAAAAATGGCTAAAGATATTAGCTTCAATAGTGATGCAAGAGAAAAGTTAAAGTCAGGTATTGACCAACTTGCAAACGCAGTGAAAGTAACATTAGGACCTAAAGGTCGTAACGTTGTAATCGAGAAAAAATTCGGAGCACCAGCCATCACAAAAGATGGTGTTTCAGTAGCAAAAGAGGTAGAATTAGAAGATGCTATTGAAAATATGGGCGCTCAAATGGTGAAAGAAGTAGCTTCTAAAACGGCTGATTTAGCAGGTGACGGAACAACAACGGCAACTGTTTTAGCTCAATCTATGGTCGCTTCTGGTTTAAAATATGTAGCAGCAGGAGCAAATCCAATGGATTTGAAAAGAGGTATTGATAAAGCAGTCGCTTCTGTTATCGCTAACTTGAAAGAAGTTTCTGAAACAGTAGGAAGTGATTTAGAAAAAATCAAGCAAGTCGCTTCTATTTCAGCCAATAACGACGCAGAAATCGGTTCTTTGATTGCAGATGCAATGGCAAAAGTAACAACTGATGGTGTTATCACGGTAGAAGAAGCAAAAGGAACAGATACTTATGTTGAAGAAGTAATGGGTATGCAATTTGACCGTGGATATTTGTCACCTTACTTCGTGACAGATGCCGAATCTATGGTAGCAGAATACGAAAATCCATATATCTTAATTCACGATAAGAAGATTTCTAACATGCAAGACATCGTTCCTATCTTAGAAAAAGCATTAGGAAATGGTCGTCCGTTATTAATCATTGCTGAAGATATCGATTCTCAAGCATTAGGTGTATTAGTAGTTAACCGTTTGAGAGGTGGATTAAAAGTTGTAGCTGTAAAAGCTCCTGGTTTCGGTGACCGCAGAAAAGCTATGTTGGAAGACATCGCTATCTTAACTGGCGGAACAGTTATCAGTGAAGAAAAAGGCTATAAATTAGAAAACGCAGGATTAGAGCACTTAGGTGTTGCAGAAAAAATCACTGTAGATAAAGATAATACGACTGTTGTCAATGGTTCGGGTTCTGAAGAGCAAATCAAAGCTCGTATCAACCAAATCAAACAACAAATCGATACGACAACTTCTGACTACGACCGTGAGAAATTACAGGAGCGTTTAGCGAAGTTAGCTGGTGGTGTTGCGGTACTATATGTAGGCGCACCGACAGAAGTCGAAATGAAAGAAAAGAAAGACCGTGTTGATGATGCGTTACACGCAACTCGTGCAGCGGTTGAAGAAGGTATCGTCGTTGGTGGTGGTGTTGCGTTAGTTCGTGCATCAGTAGCATTGGCAAACTTAACAGGCGACAACGAAGACCAAAACTTAGGGATCGACATCGTTCGCAAATCAGTTGAAGCTCCTTTACGCACTATCGCATCAAATGCCGGTGTTGAGGGTTCAGTTGTTATGATGAAAGTAGGTGAAGGCGAAGGCGACTTCGGTTACAACGCTCGCACAGATGCTTACGAAGATTTGAAAGCAGCAGGAGTTATCGATCCGACTAAAGTAACTCGTATTGCTTTAGAAAATGCGGCTTCAATCGCAGGTATGGTCTTAACGACAGAATGTGTTATCGCTGACAAACCTGAGCCAGAAGCTCCAGCTCCAGCAATGGGCGGCGGTGGAATGCCAGGTATGATGTAAAAAGTTAAGTATTAACTTTTAAATATTTTTTATTAAAAACCTCCTTGAAGTTTTATGCTTTGGGGAGGTTTTTTTGTGAAAATATTCAAGAGCTAAGTGAAGATTTTTGTTTCGGCAGACCTATTAGATTTAAAAAATCTTATTGATTGATTTATAATCAAATGGTTACGTTATCTTTGTTGTTGGAATAAACTGGTAAACCCATTTAAAAAGTCACTTTACATAAAAAAGTGTCAAACAACGATGCATCTGTAAACTCAAGAACTCGTAAGTCACAAATTTCCCTTATATTAGCTTATCAATAAATAAAAAAATAAAACACCAAATATATATGACCTTATTCTTTGGTTTAAAATTAGACGATAGCGTTTATCCAACTCAAATCACAGATAAAAATATCGCTATTGGTTATCAATATTGTGGCCAACAACATCTTTTGAATTTGTTAGAAATTCACTTGGGTTTGGTTGGTCATCCGCACAACAATGCACATATCCGAATCGAACAATATCGTCAAGCCTTACGAAAATACCTGGAATCGAATCCTGGTGTATTTTACAAAATGTCGTTTGAAGCAGATGAATTAGCGACAGCTAACGCCTTGTTAGAACGTCGGGACGAGTTGATTTTAGCTAATTGGGATTTTGAAATAGAGGAGACTATACCAGCTAGATTACGAACTTTGGCAGAAATAGAAACAGAACTAAATAACAAAAACGAAGACGAACCGCTTCGTCTAAATTTTGGCTTTGCAGATAGATTTCAGTTGGTCATCAAGGCTTTAGAGAAAAAAACTACACCGATTCAACAAATATTTTTAAATGAGCCACTACGATTATTACCACAATATTTAAAAGTTTTATTTAGAAAATTAGAAAATCAAGGAGTTCAAGTTGAAGAATTAGCATTACAGACAGATTTTGACGGAAGCGATTTAGGACAGTTCCGAAAGGCTTTATTTGATAAAAAGAACGGTAAAAGGAAAAAATCAAAAGCAAAGGTAGATGGTTCGCTAGTCATTATTAAAGCTAAACGAGAAACGGAAGCTGCTGAATTTTTAGCCAAATTATTTCGAGAAAATCGAGATTTCAAGCCATTATGTTTGATTCCTGAAAAGAATCGCATGTTAGACAATGCCTTGATACAAGAAGGTTTACCGAGTTTAGGTATTCAATCTGCTTCGTTGGCTCGACCTGTTTTACAGATTCTGAAATTAGTGCCGACTTTCCTTTGGCGACCGATCGACCCATTCAAAATCATGGAGTTTGTTTCTTTAGCGGTCAAGCCTTTACGTGATGATTTGGCAAACTTGATTGCAACCGAAATGGCACAAACGCCTGGCTTGCGTTCTGATCGTTGGGAAATGATGATTCGGACGTACTTCGAAGATTTAGAGAAACGGGCGGTAACGGATAAAAATATTAAAGTCAAAGCAGTCAGAAAGCAATATGATTTTTGGTTTCGTCGCCAGCGTTATGATATTGGTGCCGTTGTTCCAAAAAATGAAGTTTTAGAAATTTTTGAAACTGTGCAGCAATGGGCATCCGATGAGTTTGAGCATTTAGGAGGCAAACAGCCGTCATTATTAGTCTTGAGCGAACAAGCAAGACGAATTTGTGAATTGCTCAATGCTTTTCCAGAAACAGAAACGCACTTATCACATTTGCAGTTAGAACGTATCGTCAAAACGATTTATGAACCGTCACCAATAACATTCAAAGAAAGAGAAGTCCATCATTTACCTTTAGTCCATCATTCGAGTGCCGTGATTCAAAAAGTAGAAGATTTGGTCTGGTGGAATTTCTCTCAAAACGAAGTTGACCATTTTTTTACACGTTGGTACAAAAAAGAGCAAGCTTTTTTAGCTTCAAAAAATGTCACTTTATTAACCCCTAAAGAAGAGAATCAACTGCTATTATGGCAGCGTCCAAGAGCTATTTTACATTGTCACAATCGCTTATTTTTAGTTATATCAGAGATGATTGAGGGAAAAGAAGTGCAGTTACACCCCTTGTATAGTGACTTAGAGGCTACATTTGATAATTTAGAAAATTTAATCTTCGATTTAAACTCATTATCAAATAACAATACATTAGCAAACTTTCACATAGATCAAAAAATAACTATTCAGACGAAGAATCTGGGCCAACCTAAACCCTATTTGACTGTCACAAATAATAAAAATATTGCTACAAGCGAAAGCGAGACATTTACGAGTTTAGAGTCTTTATTTTATTACCCATATAAATGGGTGTTTAAGTATAAATTAGGATTAAAGAAAACCTCCATTCTCTCAGTGGTGAAAGAACCTACTCTGATGGGAAACCTGGCTCATAGATTATTCGAGATAATGTTCAATCGTCCTGATGTTTTGAGTTGGAATAAGACAGAAGTACAATCTTGGGTCGCTCAAAATGTAAAAAAATTACTGGAGCGTGAGGGAGCTGTCTTATTGATGTACGGTCGAGAACCCGAAAAAACCGCTTTCGTAAATACACTGCAATATTCTGCTTGGAACTTGATTAACATGATTCGAAACAATGGATGGCAGGTAGAGGCAATCGAAAAATCTATCGAAGGTGACTTCAATGGAAAACGCATCAAAGCAAAAGCGGATTTAGTTCTAAAAAATGATAAGGGACAATTCACTATTTTAGATTTGAAATGGCGAGGTGCTGCAAGGCGACAACGCATGATTAAATCAAAAGAAGATTTACAATTGGTCATGTATGCGATGCTCTTAACAAAGGATAAAGCTGTCGCACAAACGGCATTTTATATCATTCAAGATGGAAAAATGATTGCCCGAAATAATTCAGCATTCAAGGAAGCTTTAGCTGTTTTACCGGATGTAGATTATTTCGAAACAAATAATTTGATTTGGCATAGAATGATAGAGACCTACCGGTGGCGATTGTCACAATTAGAAAAAGGACAAATAGAAGTCCGAACAGAATTTACCTACCCTGATTTAGAAGAGCCGGGAGAAAGTTCGACCTACGACGACTTTGATAATTTCTTGGAGATGAAAAACGATGATGCACCTTTTGACGATTATAAAACTTTGATAAATTTAATTGAATAATTATTTTTTATTATGTTACTTTTTACGATTTTATTAAAAAGTATATTAAAATAGTTCAATGGTCTAATCACCACAAAATCAGAATAATACTTGATGGATAACACTTATTATTAAGCAATAAACAACTGATGAATAGGAGTAAATTCGTATTCGATAATATCTGGCGATTTTATTTAGATTTTACTAAAAAAAGTCGTTTCCCGATTAAACGCAACAACTAACTAACTGCTTATGAAAGTGTTTACAATTATAAAAACCTCATTACTGGTGGCTGTCTTGTCAACTGGTTCTTACGCTTGTAACGCCTCGTTACTTGGGAAGAAGCCGAGTGCGAAAAAATATAGCACAAGAGAAGCATCTGCTAAGGCACAAAAAAAATATACGGAAGTTTGGGATTTTAAAGATGGTTTGGCGGCAGTCAGTCAAGATACTCGCTGGGGATTTATTGATAAGACGACAGAGTTAGCAATTCCGATGATTTATGATGAAGTTACAACTTTCTCGGAAGATTTGGCTTGTGTAAGAAAAGGAAGACGTTGGGGAGTCGTTAACACAGACGGTAAGCAGATTGTACTGTATATTTATGACAAAATCTTTCCGTTTGATCAGGGCTTGGCGATTGTCGTCCGCAATGGAAAATGGGGCATGATAAATAAAAAAGGTATCGAAGTCGTACCTTTAGAATACGATGAAATCTTTCCATTTCGTAGTGGCTTAGCAACCGTTATAAAAGACACAAAATTCGGTGCAATCAATGACCGTGGCGAGGTTATTATTCCGTTAATATACGATGAAATTGGTTCATTTTGCGAGGGCGTTTGCCCAGTCTTGATTGGTAAAAAATACGGTTATATGAATACTGAAGGTCGTGTTGTAATTCCGACTTTCTATGATAAAGCTTTAGGCTTCAAAGATGGACAAGCAAGAGTCAAAAAGCGTGGAAAATGGGGCATCATCGGCCGTGATGGCGATAGAACCATTCCGTTCGAATATGATGAAATTGGTGAGTTCAACAATGGTATTGCCTACGCTCGCAAAAATGATCGATACGGTTATATCGACCAACAAAATAAAGTTGTGATTCGATTTAATTATGAACAAGCATTAGATTATAAAAAGAATACTTGTATCGTCAGAATCGGTGGTAAATGGGGTGCGTTGAACAATCGTGGTCGTATCAAAGTAGATTTCAAATATGATAAATTAGGAGCATTTAATGAAGATGGTTTGGCTTACGCCAAAAGGGATAACGCCTACGGTTATGTCAATGAAGCATTAAGAGAAGTGATTCCTTTTGATTATGAACACGCCTACGATTTCAAAAATGGTTTAGGAATCGTCAAAAAAGGTGGAAAATGGGGTTTCATTAATAATGAAAATCGTACAATTATTCCATTCAAATATGAGGATGTTGGATTTCAGTTTCAATATGGCTTAATTGGAGTCAAGAAAGGTGGAAAATGGGGTTTTATCAATAAGGAAGGGAAAGCCAAAACCAAGTTCACTTTCGATAATGAATACATTCGTCCTAATTTCTCAAATGGTTTTGCAGTTGTCCGTGACAAAGGTCGTTATGGCTATGTCGATTATAGCGGAAAGTTAGTGATTCCTTGCGAATACAACAACGCAATGGGATATATGGGACGTTTACCTGCTAATTCTGAAGGCTTTTTTATTGTTGAAAAAGATGGTAAATTTGGTGGTGTTAATATTTATAATGAAGTCATTATTCCTTTCAAATATGATATGATTCGTGGTTATTCTGAAGGTCTGTTTGTTGTAAAAAAAGATGGTAAATACGGTTATATCAACAAATACAACGAATTAGTAATTGATTTTCAATACGATAGAGCTGAAGCATTTGAATATGGAAAAGCGGTTGTTTTTACAGGAAATGACGAAATGATTATTGATCAAACTGGTAAAGTACAGCGTAAACTGTAAGTTACTTTTTACCTGATAAAAGGCACAAAAGAGAATTTAATTTTCTTTTGTGCCTTTTGTGATTAAAGTAAAGTTACGCCTTTTAATTGTGGTTTGATTCTACCGTAAAACATACTTTGAATAAAAAAATTAGGGCTTTACTTTAGTAAAGCCCTAATTTTTTGATCAATTTTGTGCATTCATTCAGCGTATGCTGAAATATTACATTTACCTCCCGGCTTTCTCCTGAACTCTTTTCAAAATATCATCTAAATCTTCACCCAAGATACTTAAACACTGTTCCGCTGTAGTTGTGTATTTACTATCCGGATAATCTTTGATGAAAGCTTCATATAATTCTTTCGCTTTATCAAAGTTTTGAATCTTGTCATCATACAAATAAGCTTCATCAAATCTTGCACGAACGGCACCATTCGATTTTGGATATTTTGTATAAATCTCCTTTAATAATTGAGCGGCTTTCGCATAACTTTTATTGTATTGAGCAACGCTGATCGCTTTAAATAAAGCATCAATAGCCTCAGTTTCTTCGACTGCTGTTTTGGAGAGAGCCTCATATTTTTCTATCAATAATCGGGCGTTCTTCTCTTGCATCAGTCGGAATCCTTCCCTATTTTCTGTATAAACGCTATCTTCTAAAGCCTTAATTTCTGTTGCCAAATCGACTGTACCTGCTGTCGCATCTTCTTTATTTTCCTCTGATTGACAAGCAGTTAGACAAATGATTCCAAAAGCAAAAATAAAGTGAAAGTATTTTATCATTTTAGTAATTTAAGTAGTGCCAAGTTGTACTTCGCATTGAATAATAACCGAGTTTGACTCCGTTATACTAAAAATAATTCTTATCCATCAAATAGTGCTGAACATAATCTGCAATTCCTTCTTCTAAAGTTGCAAACGGTTTATTATAACCTGCTTTGCGAAGTTTAGCCATATTCGCTTCGGTAAAATATTGATATTTATCTCGTAAATCTGCTGGCGTATCAATAAAGGAAATTTTCGGTTCGAGGTTCATTGCTCGGAAAGTATTTGCTGCCAAATCCCAAAAAGTTCGAGCAGTTCCTGTACCTAAATTATAAATACCATTGTCGGCTTGACCTTTCATTAAAAACAAAATCACTTTTGCCACATCTTTGACATAAATAAAGTCTCGCATTTGTTCACCATCTTTGAACGCCGGCTTGTGCGAACGAAACAATTTCATTCCACCAGTTTTTAATATTTGTCGATGTGTATGAAAGATGACTGACGCCATACGTTCTTTATGAAATTCGTTAGGACCATAAACATTAAAAAACTTCAAACCATACCAATTTGGCGGCTGTTTGTCTTGCTGTAACGCCCAAATATCAAAATCGTTTTTAGAACGTCCGTAAGCATTTAATGGTTGTAACTTTTCGCAAAGTTCGTGTTCGTCGTCATAGCCAAATTCACCCAAACCATAAGTTGCTGCACTCGACGCATAGATTAATGGAACCTGATTTGTTGAACAAAAATTCCAAATTTGTTTGGTATAATTTAGGTTCAAACGATCAAATAAATCAATATCTGTCTCGGTCGTATCCGTTCTTGCCCCTAAATGAATAATGGCTTCAATTTGCTCTAAACTTGCTAATTTTTTAAATAATTCCATTCGCTCTATGCGTTGCAAATGCTTGATATGAGCGTAATTATTAGATTTATAAATTTTAGAAAAATCATCCACTAAAATTAAATCTTCATGTTCCGCTTTATTCAACGCACTTGCAACGACACTTCCAATAAACCCCGCAGCACCAGTTACTATAATCATAGAATAGTTTTAGTATTTCACAGAAGGATCAATTTCTGCTTGCCAAGCTATAATTCCGCCTGCCAAATTATAGATATTAGTGTATCCCTGCATATCTAAAAATTGAGTAATTCTACCACTTCTACCACCGCTTCTGCACTGCATGACGACTTGTTTTTCTTTAGAAATCTTATCCAAATTTTCCGGTACTGTTCCTAACGGAATTAATTCTCCGCCAATATTTCCCAGTTCATATTCGTGAGGTTCTCTGACATCAATCAACTGAAAATCAGCTCCTTCGTCCATCATTTTCTTCAAATCTTGTACTGTTATTTCTTTCATTTTTTATATATGTTTGAATGTTTGAATGTTTTAGTATTTAACAAATTTATGATTCAAATTAATCATCTCGGATTCATGGCGAATATTAATAAAATAAACACCATTTACCAAATCACTTACATTAATTTCCTGTTGTAAAATACCTTGTTGCAAGGTTTGTCCTGCAAGGTTATAGATTCTATATTGATAATTATTATAATCATCCTCTATTTGAATAAACAGTTGATTATCAGTCGGATTTGGATAAATAGATGAAAAAATTGATTTGCTTTCTGGTGTTTTTGTATCCGTTGTAAATGGTGTAAAATCACCAACAATCGCACGAATCATAATTGCACCATCTTGAATCGGTGCAGAACCAGAGTTCAAAGGTTGCCAACCGTTGCCGATATTCATATAATTATTAACGACTTTATCATTATTATTTCTATCATAACCGATCGGAATTGCTTGATTCGGACTTGATGGGTCGGTCGCTTGTTGCCAACCAATATAAAAATCCCCAACCGGCAACGCTACAGGCGTTGTATCTAAAGAGTAGGTCGTCCAACCATTCAAGGAATCAACATAAACTGGCTTTTGAAAATCCGCTTGATATACTGGCGTTGAGTTTAAATCACCTAACCAAACTTTCAAATTAAAACGTTGCTGACCAGTCACATCACCTGCAATTCGTGGAATAAACATTTGAAAAGCACGTAAAGTATCCGCTATATTTGTACGGAATCTTACAGCAACTTCATCGCCCGAACGTGCTGCGACAAGTGCTAATTCTGCACCGCCATCATCATACGAGAAATAATTATCAAAAACCGTCTCTGAAAAAACCGTATCATTCGCCAAGGCTGCCGATAATGTTCCATCTTGATTTGATGGATTAACAATAAAGTAAGAATTGACGGTCAGCTCCGTGGAATTATCAAAATTATTCAATCCTGAAATCATATCGGTAAATTTGGCAGCGTCATATTCTTTGATAACTGTATGTTGTCCGATAGGAATATTTCCTAAAGCAATCGGCGGTTCGTTAAAAGACAAAATATTATCCTGCATCAATTGCGTCCCGGTTGTCGCTTCTTCAATAATAACTTGACTCGGGTTGATGTTTTGCGTTGCCGCAAAATAGTTGGATAAATCCACACGATATTCGTCGTTAGTTTCATTAATTTTATCGTTTTTAAAATGTCTCCATGGCATAGAAGTATAAAACTCCAAAATTGGCTTCACTTCTTTTGTAAATGCGACATCGTTCAAGACAGCAGACGGAATGTTATTCTCCGTCACTCGAACATAATCAAGGTGCCAATGATCCGCACTTCCCGTCAATGCCCCGTAGTTTTTGAAACGAAACTGAAAACCATCATACAAAAATCTACTTTCATTAATCGGTAATTCACTGAAAGCAAAAGGTTGAATAACATTTGGATTCACA
>CBFIHR010000105.1:0-12431 GCA_965662365.1 Saprospiraceae bacterium | reverse complement strand
TTTGAGGATTTGCTACCAAAACACGAAGCACTTTTTGTCTATACTCGAACGATGAGTGACAAACAGTTTTTGGTGGTTTTGAATATGAGTGATGACGAACAAGTATTGGATTTGGAGTCAGCAGGTGACTTCAAGTTACCTGCTGACTTTACTAAAGTTATTGGAAACTATACAGATTCTACTATTGCGACAAGCGGAAAAGTGAAGGCTTGGGAATGTGCGTTGTTTCGGGTTTAAATTTAACCGCAGTTTAACGCAGAGAACGCAAAGTTCAAAATAAAAATTAGATGGAAGGCATTTTCAAAATGCCTTTCATCTAATAAAAATCAAATCAAATCAAACAAATCTTCCACACCAAAAATCCGACTGGTATTAAATCCTTCCGCATACTCGGCATTAATCGGACGACCAAAAACTCGATTTTTAGCATACATAAAATCCATGAAACCTTTACCCGAAATTGGTGTTTGTACTTCTTCTTTTTTGTAATTAGGATTGTGAAATTGCGATTGATACGCCAAAATAGATTCAATTTTTTGTTCCATAAAAGGCGTAATATCGACCACAAAATCTGGTGTTAATTGTACATCTTGAATATAATGATAAATGGCTTTTGGTCGCCAATGTGTTTGTTTTTCGCCTCGAAATTCTGTTTCAATTCGCTGCAAACCCGAAAAAAAACAGGCATCTGCTTCTAACTTCGCTGAACGCCCATGATCTGGATGTCTATCCTCTAAGGCATTGCACAACACAATTTCTGGTTGGCAGTAACGAATAATTTTTACAATTTCGACAATACTCGCTCGATTATGCTCAAAAAATCCATCGCCCAGATCCAATTGTTCCCGAAAACTTGCCCCCAAAATTTTGGCGGCATTCATGGCTTCTTCAGTTCGCAATTGAGGTGTTCCTCGACTTCCCAATTCGCCCAAGGTCAGATCCAATAAGCCAAAGGTTTTGCCCTGTGCTTTGTGTTTCAACAACGTTCCGCTACAACTTAATTCTACATCGTCAGGATGCACACCGATTGCTAAAATATCTACTTTCATAGTTGATTTATAAAAATTGAGTGCGTCGCAAATAGTTTGATAGTTTAGAAAGACAAGAAAACAAGCTATTTGTGAAACACTCCTGAAATTTAAGGTATCGAATACTTTGAAAGTATCTGATACCTACGATTTAACAAAAGTAAGTGAATCCTGTTTATCTTTGTGGAATCAATTTATTATTTATAAAAAATCATGGAGAAAAAACATTTTATTTTAGTTGGCATTTTGGGCGTGATTGCTGTAGTTTTAGGAGCGTTTGGTGCTCACGGTCTGAAAGCCTTGATTTCTGAAAGTCAATTGGAAACGTTTCAAGTTGGCATTCGCTATCATTTTTACCACACATTCGCTATATTTTTAACAGCAATTGTGGCACATCAAACCAATTCTAAAAGACTAAAAACAGCGGTTTCTCTTTTTCTAATTGGCATTATCTTGTTTTCAGGTTCAATATATTTGTTAGCTACCAAATCTATTTTAGGTATCGAATCCTGGACTTTTTTAGGGCCAATTACGCCAATTGGCGGAACATTTTTTATAGTTGCTTGGGCGATTCTGATTTTTGAAGGTGTCAAGAAAACTTAATTACGATCGCTTGTTTCTCATTGGTTATTGATTTTTTTAATAAAATAATTTAGTGGTAATAGAGGAACAAGCGACTATAATTTATCTTTCTACCTTCAATTCTTCTGCCGTTAAAATCGGATATTTAGGATTCAATCGCTCTAAAGTTTCAGCGACAATTTTAGCAGCATAATAGTTGCGGTACCAACGTTGGTCAGCTGGTACGACGTGCCACGGAATAGCGTTACAGCGATTCAAAACATCGTGATAAGCGTCCCGATATTCGTCCCAGAGTTTGGCTTCTTTCCAGTCATTTGCATTGTGTTTCCACTGCTTATCAGGTCGGTCGATACGTTCCTGAAGTTTTTCTTGCTGACGCTCTGGTGACAAGTGCAAGTAACATTTAATAATCGTTGTGTTGTTATCAAAAGTTAATAATTCTTCAAACGCATTGATGGCTTTGATACGTTTTTCGACCCGTTCTTTGTTAATCCAATGATGTACTCGCTGAATCAAAATATCTTCGTAATGTGAGCGTACAAAAACTTGAATCATACCTTTTTTAGGCGTGTGCTGATGAACTCGCCAAAGAAAATCGTGTCCGAGTTCCTCTTCTGTTGGTTTGCCATAACCTTTGACTTTCAGCCCGATAGGCATACATTGTCTAAAAACTCGTTTGGTTGTTCCATCTTTTCCGCTCGAGTCCATGCCTTGAAAAATGACTAATAAACTATGCTTTTTCTCCGCATACATGCGTTCTTGCATTTCGGCAATGTACTCTTGTAGTTCTTTGAATTCCTTTTTCGCTTTATCTTTTGAAAAACCTTCAGGTGCTCTTGTTGAAATTTTTGATAAATCTATCATGGTTATTGATTAGGGTGGCGTGTTACGTATTTTCGTGAACACTTTTTTACTAATATTAAATTTACAGGTGTCCAATTTATTGAAAAAAATATAGTTTTAGTAATATTGATTGAATAATTAAAAAATATCTATGAAATACATGATTATTTTACTAATGATAGTTTTCAGTTCTATGACGCTTTTGGGACAACGTTCTGAAAGTAAAAAATTAGAAAAATACGTTTCTAAGTATGTAGAAATGGAGATTGATTTGAATAAAAACCCCGGGATTCTTATTGGAATTATTGATGGTGACTCGACCTATGTATATGGTTTTGGTGAAGCCGAAAAAGGCACAAGTCGGCCGCCGACAGATTCTGCTATCTTTGAAATCGGTTCGATGACGAAGGTTTTTACTGCTTCGTTGTTACAAATATTAGTTGATGAAGGTAAAATTGATTATCAAAAAACATTGGCGGATTATTTAAAAAAAGAACAACTTCACGAATCTATACAGAATTTGACGGTTTGGAGTTTAGCGACGCATACTTCGGGTTTTCCTCGTGTACCGACTAATTTTAGTATCAAAGATAAAGACCCTAACAATCCATTTAAAAATTATACAGATAAGGATTTTGATGAATTTTTGGCAGATTATAATTTATTTCAAACAGGGAACTATATTTATTCTCATACAAATTTTGCATTGATTGAAAGAATTATTGAAACCGTTGAAAATAAAGATTTTCAATTGGTTTTAGAAGAGAAATTACTGCGACCGTTGGGCCTGAAAAACACAACTCACGGATTAGATGAGAATCAAAAACAACGACTAAATCCTGGATATTTGTTAGACGGAACGCCAGCACCAACAGCTATATTTTCTACCTTTTACGGGTCAATCGGTTTGATGTCAGATATGAATGATTTGATACGATTTGTACAGGTAAATTTGGAAATAGGGCAGGAGTTACCCTTACAATCGTCCTTGATAAAAACACAAGTTTCACAAGTGAATACTGGTATCGAAACGTATATTGATACCGGCATCGGCTGGCACATTGTTCGCCCCAAACGCAAATATTATGGAATCGTGAGTCATCGAGGAACAGGCGTTGGGCATCAAGCTTATATTGCTTTTATTCCCGAAACACAAACTGGCGTAATCGTTCTCGCCAACTCTCGAAACTCACTCGAAGGTTTAGGCTTTTTTATGTTGAAAATGATTAATAATAATTGGAAACGCAAGTAGATTATTTCGGTTGTGCTTCGCTTATTGTTAAATTGTTAATCGAATACCTCAACCTACTTAAAACAATAAAGCGAAGCTGATAACTATCAAATTTATTGATTTTCAAAATTCATTTTAAACCCAATCCGCTTATTGGGTTCATCGTCGTCGTAGTCTTCCCAGTCTGTAATTTCTTTAATAAAGTCTTCGACATGACGGATAAAAAAAGGTTCTTTTAGTTCCTCTGGGCGATAGATAGCAATGGTTTTTGGCGGTCGAGGTTCACCATAATTTTCAATCATTGGGTACTGAATCAAGACGATAACTTTGCCGTTAAATAACTGCTGATAAATCAAAGAGCCGTTGTGTTTAACAAGTTCTCGCTTCATTTGTCCACCGACATGCTGTGACAAGCCGCTACCCATATCACCCAAAGATAAGACAATAGCCTCCAAGTTTTCAATTTCGCCTTTAGTCGTAACGGTAGCCTCCAGACCAGTTTCTTTGATAACTTCAACTAAGGTTTGAATGATGTGATTTTTTAGATGTTCGTGCCATTGTTGACGATAATTCTGAGTGTTTTCAAGGACTTCCTTGTACGTGTTAACTTTGCGTTTTAAATTAAACAAATCTTGCATAAGTAATGGTTGATGGTAAACAGTTGACGATAGTTCGGAATACCATTTTTAAATAATAAATTAGAATTAAAGATAATGTATAATTTTAAAAACAAAAAACCGTGATGATTCTTAAAATCACCACGGTTGCTGTTTATTTTTACGGTCAACTGCCTACTATTTATTGATAAATCCTTTCACTTCGGCTTGCTCTCTAATTGCTTTCAGCATCACATTGTCTAAGGTCAAGGTTTCGGCGTTTTCCTGTTGTTTTTTAGTAATAAAATCCTGACGCTTTTTATTCAACTCATTGATTTCAGTTTGTAAAGTTTCCCGTTCTTTTGCCTTTTTTTCGATGTAGGCTTTCTGTTCTGCTTTAGTCATGCCTTTCATCTCTTCGGGCAAATCTTCTTTCTTTATTTCGTCTAATATTTCTTCGTCTTTTTCCATAGCATCGACCAAGTCCCATTTTTCATTTCGGTAAGCTTTTTTAGATTTAGAAACGGCACGTTCTACATTATTTGCAGTGCCATAAGTAGCAGCGTTAGCATCTTGCTGCATCTGCATTGCTTTGCGGTTACGCCCAACCGAACCGAAACCGATATAAGTATCGTTTAATTGATTATTTAATTTTAAAATATCGTCGTCGTAAGGAGTTTCGATATGTACGACTTTAGCATCTGTATCAATATTCATATACTTTCCGTCGGTTAAGTCCGCTCCATCTTTCCAGAAGTGACGAACGCCACCTTCATAATCACCACAGTGAATTGTATTAACCATAATACCTTTCGTAATAGCTGCTTTACAAGCGATTTTATAATCGACTTTTCCTTGATTAAAAGGTTCATTTCCTGCAATAATAATTAATTTCAAATCCTGATTATTATCCGACCAAGCCAAATTATTAGTGACATCTTGAATTGTCCAGCCGCAGTATTCATCGCCGCCATTAGTTTTGAGTTCAAATAATTTTTCAGAAATCATATCCAAGTCCGTCGTTAGTGCCGATACTTGACGAATATAACCTTCGGTCACAGCCAAACCGCTGTTGCCATATTCATATAGAGCCAACTCAATATCTGGTGTTTTACCTGCTTTTTTGGTCGAAGCCAACTCGTTGACCATTTTCCATAATTGTGATTTGGCCTGATCAATTAAACCGTCCATGGAGTTAGAAGTATCTAAGCATAAAGCGACTTGAATCTTTGCAGTTGAATCTTCTTTCGGTGATTTGGCAGAAGTTGCCTTTTTCGGAGAACAGGAAAGTAGCGTAAAAAATAGTACGAACATTCCTAATGATAATCTTGTCATAGTTTCTTTTTTATTCGACGTATAAGCACTGGATAAGATTTTTATACGTCTATTTTTAAATTGAAAAATTCTGATAATATCTATTCTGATTGTTTTCGTAAGATGCAGGTTTCCCTATTTTTGGTGTACAGATAAGGATAATTAATCTATTAAATATTTCTTAAAAAACTTAAAATAAATTGAATTTAACGGAACTATACTTTTTTTTTAATGGTTAATGTAGGGTCTTTTTTATGAAAAAAGAATGATTATTATTCAACTAAGTTATTTGAAATAAAAGTCATATTATTTTTAATCAAGAATAATTATCAAACGATATTGTCAGTAACTTTCCACATAAACACCTTACAAAAAAGATGATTTCGTGACGCAAAGTTTAAGTGATTGTTTGGTAAGCTGCCCTTTTTTAAAAAGCATAACTCGACGTATTTCTTAATAGTTAAATTAAGTATTCATGTTATTTATCTATTTTTATTAATAATTGATTTACAGTTTTTTATCACTAATTATTTTATTGTAAATAATTTGATGATACGTTAAGTTTTAAATTCTGAAGAGCGTTTATAATGCGAGTAAGTCGGTGTTGTATGGTGTTTTAATAAGTGATATTTTACGGAAAATTACCGATTACAACGCTTCGTGATTCATCATCAAATATAGACTTTATGTCAGTTTATAGATTCACTTCAAAATTTACTTGACCCATTAATTATAACAAGCAAGTAAAAATAAAGCAGCATAAAAAAATAAAACAAACACAAAATGTGTCGAATTAAAAAAATACAATTTGTGTCAGGTTTTTAATAGAAATTAATATTTATATACAATTTTTTTGTGTCAAAATGGATTCATTGCCACGTAGTTTCATCTCGATACTTCGAGGGTAGATTTTGAGTCCGCAGGTTGAGGTGCGATACCTCGTATGGCAACAATCTTAGGTTGAATATTTTCGGTAGTTTTTAATATAATTTATCGATACTATTCAAACTACTTAAACCATAAAACCGTGTTTATCAAAGACTATTTACATCAAATCGAAGCATCTGCTTTCAATGTTTTTTGTCAATTAGGACAAGGACAACAACCGGCAAAATATAAGGAGTGTTTAATCGAGGAATTTATACAACGAGGTGTACCGATGATGGATTTTACCAACGAAATTCGTATTAATGAAACTATAATTGTTAAAGTATTAGCGACACCAGACCTAAAACCGATGGTAGAAACTGCCTTCACGAATCAATTGACCTTGACAAATACAGCATTAGGATACATTATAAACTTTGGATTAAGTACACAAGTATTGCGAAAATTTAAACGAGATAGGGTGATTTAAAATCGAATACTATATTTATACACAGCCACTGAATTTTCAGAAATTCAGTGGCTTTTTTATTAATTATTATCTCTGATCTAAAAATCTAATTCAAAATCTTCCTCCTCTTCCTCCTCTAAAATATGCTTAACTCTTCCGACTTCACCAGTTTGTAACATGACCTTAATGCCGTGCGGATGCGTTTTAGAATTTGTTAAAATTCGTTTGACAAAACCTTCCGTTAATTCGCCATTTTGTTGATTGTGTTTTTCTACAATTTCCACCAGCAATCCGATTTTGATATTGCTGCGTTTTTTACCGCTTTTTGTGTTTTCCATGGTGGCAAAATTACGTTTTAAGGAATGAAAATAACCAAATTTGATTCAAAAAATGATAATTGAGTGAAATATTAAATTAACGATTTGATTGTTGAATTGTTAGAGCGTTTTTTGTTAGTATTGTAATAGTTTAACAGTCAGGTAAATTAAAATTTTATTAAAATTCTATTAAAATGAAAAAGTCAAGCGTTTATGTTATCGTTGCTATTGCTTTGATTGCTTCCCTCTCTTTAGGAATGATGGATTATGAAACTGAGTCATTGTGGCATTTATTGACTTCTGATGGCGGAAATATTATTTTTATTTTGATCGCAACAATATTCTTTTCGTTATTTGGTATCGGATTGGTTTTGACTACGAAAGCACTCCTAAAAGTAAATAAATGATGATTGTGTAAGAATTGAATGGAAATCGGAATACGTAGTTATTTCAGCTTAGGCATTGCATCTAATTTTTTTTCTTTTTCATCTAAAAGTTCTAAAATTCGCCCATAGATTGCTTCAACCATTTCAGGTTGTTGGTAGTAAATTTTTTGATTTTGAAGGAGTTCCGTTGAGTCAATATTGTGAATTTTATATACTTGGTGATATAGCAGGCTTTTTATGCTGTCCCGTTGTTTGGCAGGGGCATTCTGAAGATGTGCTTCAATGATATGTAAATCAGTCGCAATTTGAGCCATTTTTTCTTGGTCAATTGTCGGTTCTTCAAGCAGCTTTCCGGAGTTGTTACAAGCAGAAAAAAATATTATTGTTAAAATCAAAAACCAAGCGTATCTCTTCATGTTTTACCTATTTTTACATTTTGTTCCATATCTTATAGATTTTAAAAACCTATAAGGATCAAGATTATACAACAAAGATAAAATTATTATGGCGAACGATATTTTAAATAAAGTTATTGAACAATTAAAACCGAAAAATGTCACCTTAGTTGCAGTGTCTAAAACGAAGCCGAACGAGGTAATTTTAGAAATGTACAATGAGGGTCAGCGTGTTTTTGGAGAGAATAAAGTGCAAGAATTAACCGCAAAATATGAGGCTTTACCAAAAGATATTCAATGGCACGCCATCGGACATTTGCAAACGAATAAGGTCAAATATATCGCTCCGTTCATCACCATGATTCATTCGATTGATAGTTTGAAATTGTTGAAAGAAGTCAATAAACGAGCGAAGCAAAACGATAGAACAATCGACTGTTTATTACAAATGCATATTGCGGAAGAGGAGTCAAAATTCGGTTTGGATAAACAAGAGGTGAAAGCAATTTTAGATAGTGAAGTTTATCAAAATTTTCAAAATATCAGAATTGTTGGCGTTATGGGAATGGCGACTTTTACTGATGATAATCAACAGGTTAGACAGGAGTTTCAGAATTTAAAATCAATTTTTGATAATTTAAAATCAACTTATTTTAATCATCAAGACTCGTTTAAGGAGATTTCTATGGGAATGTCGGGCGACTATGAGCTGGCGATAGAGGAAGGTTCGACGATGGTGAGAATCGGTAGTTTGTTATTTGGTAAACGATAAGTAGGTAACAACTTATTATTTGTTTGTTTTAGAGTGTTGATTATTTCTAAATAAATAATTCCCAAGCTATTATAAGTATATTTTTTAGCAGAGACTTTCATTCTTACTGAAATTGATGTAAATTTATTGCAGTATTACTCTACGGTATTAAAATGATTAACTCCTTTAGTTATTTTTTTACTTAAAACGGTTATTCCACAAAATTCAATAAAATGAAAAAAATATTGACACTTTCAGTCATTCTGCTGTTTGCGATGCAGTTAATGGCCACACCAATGTATTCTATTTTTAAAAATACTACCGATTTTCAAAATGAATATGTAAAAAATGCCTTGATGGTGGATTTGGAGGGAGCAAGCTATCAACAATTACTTCAAGACGCTCCGAGTGACTTGATTGTTGAGATTCCTCTAACCAACAACCTAACGATTAAAGTTGAATTAGCAGAAAATCAGGTTTTATCAGATGACTTTATGGTCACCGGTAAAACGACTGATGGCGAACAACCTTTCAACTATCAACCAGGATTATATTATAAAGGAAAAATTGTTGGCCATCCGAATTCTTGGGCTGCTATTAGTTTTTTTGACAATGAAATTATTGGCGTTGTATCTTTCAATAGTGGTAGCGGAAATTTCGTAATCGGACATTATCAACCAGATGATAATTATGCGGCGACAGCACATATTATTTACAGTGATACTCAATTACTGATTCAAAATAATTTTGATTGTCATACGAATAGCATCAATAGCCTTCCACAAAATCCGATTTCGCCGACCAGTCAATCGATGACGAATAGTTGTAGCCGTCCCTTGGAAATCTACATTGAAGGTGATTATGCGGTTTATACCAATAATAACTCAAATTTGACTACGGCAACGAATTTTATAACTGGTTTTTTCAATGTTTCAGCAACGATCTACGCAAATAGTTCGATAAACATTATAATTTCTCAAACAAGTGTTTGGACCGTACAAGATCCTTACCCGAGTAATACCTCTACAGCAGCGTTAACGGCCTTCGGACAAGCTATCCAAAATAATGTCAATGGAGATTTAGCACATTTGGTTTCTGGTGTCAATGCCGGAAATGGTGGTTTAGCATGGTTAGGGGTGATTTGTAATAGTTATAATTCCAGTAGTTCTTCAGGACCATATGCGTACAGCAACATTGGAAATACTTATAGTGCTTTCCCAACTTACTCTTGGACGGTAATGGTATTCACACACGAAACTGGACACAATATTGCTTCACCACATACACACGATTGTGCTTGGAATGGCAATAATACCCAGATTGATGATTGTGGGAATCTTAGTAATTCCAATGCAGGAAGTTGTTATAATTCAGGTAACACCATAATACCAAGTGGAGGAGGAACTGTGATGAGTTACTGTCACCTTAATGCAGTTGGTATTAATCTCAACTTTCATCCACAAGTCGCAACGTTGATGCAAAATACGATTGCTCAGACAGCTTGTTTAAACAGTAGCAGTTTGTGTTTTTCAAAGGGTACTACCAACGATGAATGGTTAGATATCTTTACACTTAATACATTAAATAGTCAATCTGGCGATAATAATGGATATTATTACGATTGTAATACAATTACGAGCCTTAGTATTAATAATACGTACAGCGTGTCAATGACTCCTGGTTATACTTCGTCAGCATATCCCGAATACTTTAAGATATGGATTGATTTGAATCAAGATGGAGATTTTTCGGATGCTAACGAGCAGTTATATAGCTCTGGTCCTCACACATCGACCGCTACAGGAAATATTACCATTCCTGCAGGTGCAACAGTAGGACAAACGGTACTTAGAGTATCTATGAAATACAATAGTAGCCCCGACACTTGTGAAATTTTTTCATACGGAGAGGTAGAGGATTACATAGTTGATCTTACAAATAACACTTCCGTACTTTCATATTCTACAAATAGTACGGATGTAAGTTGTAATGGTAGCACTGATGGTAGTATCGATATTACAGTTTCAGGTGCAACACCACCGGTTAATTACAATTGGAGTAATAATGCGACCACTGAAGATTTGACGGGAATAGGAGCAGGTAACTACAGTTGTACGGTGACGGATGCAAATAATAATATTTTAACAATTCCTTCTGTCACTATTAATGAGCCTACTGCAATCGTTCCTAATGTTCAAGTAAGTGCAGACTGTATAAGTGGTACTGCAACGGCAACACCTACTGGAGGAGCTGGGAATTTTACGTATAATTGGGGAAGCGGATTGGGTGCTAACAGTTCAGCTACAGGACTTATAACTGGTAATTCATATACCGTTACAGTAACTGATGTTAATGGTTGTACCGCTACAGAATCATTTACAGTCACCAGTACGAATAGCTCATACTGTGCTGCATTTGGCGGTACCGCTGACGAATGGATTGAAAGTTTTACTTTAAAAGGAATATCAAACACATCTGGAGACAATAACGGTTACGCTTACTTCTGTACGCCAACGACTACGCTTTTCCTTGATTCAACTTATTCTACAACTATCACTCCTGGTTATACCAGTACGGCATGGAATGAAGTATTTTCTATTTGGATTGATTTGAATCAAGATGGAGATTTTTCAGATGCAGGAGAAGATGTATATGTTTCTCCTCTACAGAATTCTACGGTGACTGGTAGTATTACTATTCCATCCAATGCCACTTTAGGTACAACACACCTAAGGCTAATTATGCGCTATAATATGGGGGCAAGTGAATGCGGTAGTTTTCAGTATGGAGAAGTCGAAGACTATGTTATAACAATTGCTAATTCAACAACAGCAGCGCCTTTAGTTGTTAATAATAACGCCGTTAATGTTAATTGTAATGGAACAACAACAGGAAGTATTAATCTTACTGTTTCAGGTGGCGTTCCACCATATTCTTACAGTTGGAGTAATAATGACACAACTCAAAATTTGAATAATCTCGGAGCAGGAACATATACCTGTACGATAACAGATGCTAATGGTACTACAGTTTCAACGAATTCTATTACGATAACTCAACCGACAGCCTTAACGACTCAAGCCAGTGGTACTAATGTAAGTTGTAATGGCAACACAGACGGAGCGGTAACGCTTTCGGTAAATGGTGGCACAAGTGGCTATAATTACAATTGGAGCAACGGCAGCACAACCGCTAACCTCAGTAATATTGGAGCAGGTAGTTATACTTGTACGGTTACTGATGCTAATAATTGTACGGTTACGTCAAATACCGTGACGATTACCGAACCGACAGCTTTGACGACTCAAGCCAGTGGTACTAATGTAAGTTGTAATGGAAACACAGATGGAGCGGTAACGCTTTCGGTAAATGGCGGCACAAGTGGCTATAATTACAATTGGAGCAACGGCAGCACAACCGCTAATCTCAGTAATATTGGAGCAGGTAGTTATACTTGTACGGTTACTGATGCTAATAATTGTACGGTTACGTCAAATACCGTGACGATTACCGAACCGACAGCTTTGACGACTCAAGCCAGTGGTACTAATGTAAGTTGTAATGGAAACACAGATGGAGCGGTAACGCTTTCGGTAAATGGTGGCACAAGTGGCTATAATTACAATTGGAGCAACGGCAGCACAACCGCTAA
>CBFIHR010000104.1:0-12554 GCA_965662365.1 Saprospiraceae bacterium | reverse complement strand
TGGTGATTTTTGAGTAGGATTTGGACACGAATTACACGAATTATACGAATTTTTTTTAGTTGAAAGGCATCCCGAACTATCGGGATGCCTTTCAACTTTATAAATATTTTGAACTCCATTCTTTTCTGTGTAGTTTTATACATACTATTTCAATAAAATCAAAATTCATGGAAACAATTGTTATTAATAAATTAATGCGGTTAATCGACCCATTAAGTGTGGATTTAAAATTGGAATTATTATCAAAATTATCGGATAGTTTAAAGACAGATTTCAAATCTAATAAAACAGAAAAAGAGGTTTTATTTGAAGAGTTGTATGGTGCTTGGTCTGATATGGATGATGATTTGGAAAAGGAAATTTTAGAAAGTCGGACGGTTTCTGAACGAGAGGTTAGTGTTAGTTGCAAGGCACTTCAAAAGTGCCTTGCAACTTGATAATTAAATAAACAACTCCGACTGAATCCGTTGATACGCCTGTTCAATCAACTGTTCTACAATATCTCTATCCATTGGTAAGATTTGAGGGGTGAAGTGTTGGTACTCTTGTGGTAAGGCACGTTCGTCTCCTGAAACATTAATTTCTTTGGCAGAAACAGTCAGGGTTTCCACAATTAATTTATCCGTGACATCACAATTATTGGAGGTTGATGTAGCAGAGAGTTTGATTTGGCAAGTGAATGTCTTCAATTTTTCTACTTCGACAGCCGTTCCATAAACAGTACTAAATGTAGCGACTTCTTTTTCGTTTCCGTTAGCATCGGTTTCGGTTCGAGTTCCTGTTTGTACTTGTTTTTGAAAACTTTTAGTTTGGCGTCTTTCATCGTTCATCTTTTGAAAGCGGTCAAACGCAACTATAATCGTACAGTTTTCATTGGCATTATCGTTTCGATAATAAAACTTTTTGAATTTCCGATTAATATCTTCAACCCCAACAAAACGCTCATCTACTAAGATTTGATAGCGATTTTCGGCAGCAATTGCTTTAAAGTTGTAAGTCGTTAACGAGTGTTGCATACTTTCCTTCAATAACGGTTCGACCTCAGCACCATACTTTTTAGCTTTTTCAAAAGCATTGTAAGCCGCTTGAGCTTTTGAACGATTGTTTTCATTAACTCCTATTTTCAAATCTTGATGTCCTTGATTTAAAAAAGTCGTTCGGAGTTCCGCTTGGAGTTGTTGTTGTTCTATTTTTAAACTATCCATTTTACCACTATACAAGCCACTAATGTAAGGTGTTGCTCGATGGATTTTATCAATCAGATATAAATCAATATCGTAAATAAATTCTTTGTTGTCTAAAGTCATATCATGATGTAAGGAGTCTTTGATGATTTCATTTGTAGTGACCATTTCAGTCAATGCAAATGTTAAATTATCAATTTGTCGCTTGGTACTGTTACCTGATTGTAGGTTGGATAAGGCGACATTATACTTGCGTTTTGTGCTATTGTCACCTATGTTTTTTTTCGTACTTGTGCAGGTTACGAAAATTGGTAAGCACAATAAGATGAATAGATTTTTCATTGGTTTTGTTTTGTGAAAAAACAATCCATAAATATTTTATATTGATAACCAATAAGTTATATGTATTTTGGGCATTCGATATACAAAATGGTATAATATGGATTGATTGATTTGATAGTTTTAATAATTAAAAAATTCGTTATTTCTATATTGATGTACTTAGACAAATATATTATTTCTTTTGTAAAATATCAATAATATATCGTTGTCTTGTATGACAAATTTATAACTAAATAATATTATCCAATGGACAACTTATCAACACAACTTTATCAACAAATTGAAATTATTATCCAAAAAGGAAAAGTGTATTTGCATAATAAAACAGCCGAAATGATTGAGGAATTAGTCTATGAAACGGCTTCGATGCTGACGACTGATGATGTGATTGCTGTAAGTGCTACGCCGACATATCAAATAATGAATATTCCACCTAATAAGGCCGTTTTATTAGAAATTTTAGACGGTTGGGAAGACGGAAAAATATCCTATTATTTGACGAAAGTCAAGACAAGAACCATTGATTTTCAGGGCAATATCAATTTAAAAATAAAATATCTTTCGGGAATGATTGCGTTGCCGCAAATAGTAGATGGGGAGATAGTAAAGTTAGGTTCTAAAGATGGTTTTGTCGTAGATGCGGCAGCGAAAGCGGACAATCCTGTGAATGATTTGTACTGGTTAGCCGAAGATTTGTTGGCTTATACTGATTTGACAGGCGGACAGTTTGACACTGAAAAAGCGCAGTTAAAATTATGGAAAATGAACTCAATTTTGTCAAAAAATGATTTTCCTAAAGTTCAAGAATTACAGGAAAATCTATTGGGCCGATTAGAAATTCCAATGTTTTTTGAGAAAGAAGAATTTGTAGCAAAGGTGAATGAATTGTATCAATTATTGATGAAAATGAAAAATGGAGAGATATAAAAAACGCCATTAAAGCTTTGGCTTTGATGGCGTTTTTTATGGTTGATATTTGTTATTTTCCGTGTAGCATTTAGCCGACGGATGATTTTTCGTAATCTTATTTTAAGGGGGTAATACAATATTTTAAATCTTCGTTACTTCAACACCCAAATCTTCCAAACCTTTAATCACGCCACGTTTTCCTTCTAAATGTCCGGCTCCGATAGCGACACAAATGGATTTTTCATTGATCCGTTTTGCGATTCGTTCAGACATCACTGCATTACGATTATAGAGCATGATTCTACGAAAGCCTTTCGCACTTTTTTTGGCTAATTTATAAAGGTCTTTTGTTTTTCCCTCGGCATAAAGTTGGGAAATCTCATTCATTTCAAGGCGATGCTGGTCGAAGTTTTTAATTAAATCTTTGAGCGATTTGACTTGAATCTCTAAAGGTATTTTTTGTAAAATCTCCAATTGTTCATCAAAAGTTTCGATACCCAATAGTTCTTTTCCTTGCATTTTGGCGTATTGATACAAATATATATCGAGTGCCAATTCCATATCTTGCTGAAAGATAGACGTTGTGATGAGGTTGGTGATGACCAACGGTTTGCTTTGGTTGAAGGCCATCAATGGAATCCGTAAATTGGCTTTTAGGAAAGCATCAATTTGATCAAATTTCTTTTTAGACAATAAGGTTTCTAAAAAAATACCTGGCGGCAAATTCATGTATCTTGTCGTCTTTTCCTCGTCGGCTTCATCTAATTTAAACTCCGTTGCAAAGGCTTCACATTCATTGATTTTAGCTAAAATTTGTTCTTTGTAGGTGAATGCAGCTTCGTTCTGTAAGTGCATTGTTCCAAAAAGGTAGGATATATTATCAGACGCTTTAGTTCTTAGTTGGTATAGCATTTTTTCAGTTAGCAGTTGGCAGCCTGCCGATTGACAGACAGGTCATTAGTTGACAAACCAATCAGTTTATTAATATTTATCCAACAAATTTAGAAAAATCTTAGAAATATGTTTGTTACGGCAATGATTAAGTTTGAGTTAAGGGATTTTCTAAAAAATAAAAATGGTGCTTCCGCTAACACGAAAACACCATTTTGTATCAAACATTCAAACATGAAATTATCCCATTTCAGAAACAACCTGCTTCACTTCTGGCACCATACGCTTCAACATGCCTTCGATTCCTGACTGTAAAGTCACCGTTGAAGATGGGCAACCGCTGCACGCACCTTGCAACTCCACTGTTACGACACCTGCGTTATAGGCTTTGAACTCGATGTTTCCACCGTCCATTTCTACTGCTGGTTTGACGTAAGTATTGATTAAATCAATAATTTTAGTAACGATTTCGGCGTCGTCACCTTCATATTGTGCCGTATTTTCTTTTTCTAATTCAGCTTTAACCGCCTCAAATCCATCTTTTACGATTTCTTTTCCTTCTTCCACATACGTTTTCAAAAAGCTTTTGATACGTAGCATTACATCTGCCCAGTCGTAGTTAATTTCTTTGGTAATGGTTACAAAGTTATTACAGATATACACCCCTTTCACAAAAGGCATATCGAATAATTCAGTCGCTAAGGCTGACCATTCTTTAGCTAACGCTTGATCTGTTTCACGAAAATCTGCCGTTTGATTCGGATATAACATTCTATTCGTTACAAACTTTAAAGATTCCGGATTTGGTGTTTGTTCCGTGTATAATAAAACTGGACTTTTTACCGTCGTTTCCATATTTATTTTGATTTAATAATTGTCATACAAATATTTTAAGCGGTCAAATACTTAATCGCTTGATACTAAACGCAAAATTAACAAAAAAACGAGATAGGTTGTTTTCAAAAGCTGTTAAAAAAAAGTAGAAGCAGGTTATACTGTGCTGATAACGGCGTTTCATTCAGTTAGACCTTATTCAGAATTTAGAATTTTTGTTATCTCAAATTCTACCCGACGATTCCGCTGTCGACCTTCCGGTGTTTCATTGGTGGCAATCGGCCGCATTTTGCCATAACCTTTAAATTCTAATCTTTCGGACGATATTCCACGTTCGATTAAGTACGAATAGACTGCCAATGCCCGAGATTCGGATAAGACTAAATTGTACTTGTGTGACCCTTGACTATCGGTGTGGCCGCTGATCTTGATTTCCATGGTTGGATATTGAGTCAATAATCTGTATAAAGAATCTAATGCTTGATTTGAAGTCGGTAAAAGTGTGGCTTTTGCGGTTTCAAAATAGATGTTTTTCAACACAAATTTATCACCGATTTTGGGCGGTATTTTTTTAATAACCGTTTCTAATTCTACAAACTTAGTTTCCAAAACTGGAGGTTCGCCATTATTAAAACAGTCGCAAGTATTATCATTTTTCCATGGTGCTAAACAAACATTATCTAGATAATAATAAGATGTAAATTGATTGATTTCCGTTGTTGTTGCGGTGTTTGCTGTAATTGTATCGGTTTTATTATTGTTCAAAAAGTTACCAATAATAATAAATTGTTCGTTACCTTTTGCCGTGTAATCAATATAGAGTTCTGTCCAGTTTTCTTTATCGTTTAAAAATGTATTATCCTTATTTTTTAAAGTTTCGTGTGGTAATTGTAGTGTAAAAAATAGTTTAGGTTGTTTGACTAAAGTATCTGAAAAAGAAACGCCCAAATGCTTAATAGCGACCCCAGCTTTGTCTGCCAAACTCACTTGAATACTGAATCCGTAGCGTTGATTTTTAGTCATCGGTTCGTCCAATTGTATCTGAATATATTCCCGATAGCTATCATTGTAATACGTAAAAATGCCGGCATAAGCCATGCCTTCATAAGCTTCTTGTGTACCGAAAAAGTTGTTGGGAACTTTGGCTTCTGGACTATAAAATCGATTTTCGCAGCCGCTGTAATAGTCTGAAGTTCCTTTAGTCGGTCGAGTCCAATTATTCGTACAATGAAACTGACTGTAACCGTCAGGACAACACCAGGCCGATTCAAAACTTGCGTTCGGAATGATTCCAATATCTTGAGCCAATAAATATTTTGGTAATAAACATACGATTACCATCGTCAAGTAGGTAAAACGCATTTGTAGTGATTGATGATTAATAATTAGTTTTAAAGCAAACTATTTGATAATCAGGTTTTGTATAATATTGTTTTGCTCAAAGAAATAAACGGAAAAATCATGGGTTTTGTTATTACAAAAATGGATCATAAAAAACCTGTCAGACTCTATTCACCCGACAGGTTTTTTTAGCTAAAAAGACCAGAAAATTATTTGTTATTCTGCCAATTTCGGGGTTTTATCAGCTTTATGCGTTAGCTGAATAATTTCACCCTTAGCAGGTTGTTGTCCTTTTTTCATACGATTCATTTTGTATAAATGCTTTGTACGTAGCCCATAACGTTGAGCGATGATATACATCGTTTCACCCTTTTGCACATGATGGCTTTTTACCGTTCCTGTAAATGTTTTCTGCTTTTTGGATAAGAATAAATACTGTTGTTCAATCAAATCATCAGCAGATTTTAACTCATTATATTTTAATAATTTAGATAATTTCACTTCTGTTTCCTTAGCGATATCTTCTAAACGCACTCCCGCAGAACTAACGGCTACGATATTATTAATTTGAAAGTAAGGTTTATCATATTGAGGAAAAAACTCAATTGGTTTTTCTTTTATCAAAACTTCTTTTTCGCTACTATCCTCCTCATAAGCAGCAATAATTTCGAATGGTTTGACTTCTACTTCTTTTAGTGTGGGGGCTTCGTTATCTCCCAAAACAGTCAGTTCTTCTCCTTCCTCAAAAGTATGGGCAATATTAATGGGTTGTACCTCAAAAGGATTCGGATAAGAATCATATTTTGCCAAGTCATACCGTTCGATGATAGAAATTAGTTTTTCGGCATAGCCTTTTGCTGTTGCATAGCCGGCTGATTTTAGCCCGTATGCCCATTGCTGATAATCCGTATGATGATAATTAAACAAAAACTCATATCGGTCTCTATTCGTCAAAAACTCTGAATGATCAATGTACGACTCATAAGAAGAGTAATAGGCTCTAAAGCAGGATTCTATTAATTTTCCGGCATTATTGTAATCATCATCTTCATGATAATATGTTTGCCCTGTCCATTCTTTTTTACACTTAATTCCGAAATGATTATTTGAACCTTTGGCTAATTTACTATTGCCGGCATCTGACTCTAAGATACCTTGTCCTAACTTTATGCTGGCCGGGATTCCTGTTCGGTACATTTCTGAAATAGCAATATCTCGATAGTAATCAACGTACTCCTCAATTGTTGTGCGTTCTGCAAATGAAGTGTTTACGGCAAGAAGGACGATGACGAAGCAGTAGAATACTTTTTTCATAACTTAGTTTTTAGCAGTTGTAAATTTCAGGAAATTGATTGAATAATCAATTGTAAAGATTTTGATTTTAAAAATCGTCTTCAATGATTGTACGAATTAATAAAAAAAAAATAACTTATAAAAATATTCTTTTATAATATGTTGATAGGACAGCGTTTCAATCATTTTAGGCGGCTTTTTAATAAATGATTTAATTTAACCAGTTTAGGTGTTTTTATTGAGAAATTTGTGTTTTTTATGGGCAGAAAAGAGCAGAAAGGTGATTTTAGGTAAAAAAAGCCCTCAAAAAAGTAAAATGTGGTGCGAGTTTTTAACAAAGACTATTCAAAAACGATTCGGACTTTAAAGTAAGTCGATTTTTTTTGATTTTTTTTAACTAAAAAAGATGGTATATCGTTTTTTGAAACTTTTGACGTTACAAAACAATCCGCTGTACTTACTTAATACTTACTCAAGCATTGTGAAGTCGGGAAGAATAGAGTAAAAAAAAATGCTTATATTGCATTATTTTGATGCAAAAAAACGTAATTGACGAACAATTGAATAGTTTATATTAATTTTGAAGTAAAGATAAACCTCCGATATTTCATAAAGTATATTGAGGCATAGAAAAATAATAGAGTGCAAACCAAAAATGGACGAAAAAATAAATAAAAACTTATCTGAACGAGCCTTAGAAGACTATAAATTTGTCAAACAAGCTGTAGAAGGCGATCAAAAAGCATTCACAGTCTTGATGGAACGCTACCGAAATGCCATCTATCATATGATGTATCGTATGGTGAACAACAAGGAAGACGCAGACGATTTGACACAAGAAGCTTTCAGTAAAGCATTTAACAAGATTTCGACGTACGCCCCTCGTTATGCGTTCAGCACCTGGTTATTCAAAATCGCTTCTAATAATTGTATTGATCACATTCGCAAGAAAAGGTTGATATTGTTGTCTATTGATGAAACGATCGAAGATGACGGCGGCCAAACTTTTTCGAATAACTTAAAATCAGATAACTTAGACCCAGAGGAACGCTTTATTCAGCGTCAGCGTATCAAGTTGATTCGGACATTGATGGGACAGTTGAGTGAGAAATATCGTCTAATGATTGAGTTGCGATTTTTTGAAGAATTGAGTTATGAAGAGATTGCGACGGAGTTGGATATTCCTTTAGGAACGGTCAAAGCCCAACTTTTTCGAGCAAAAGAAATTTTATATTCGCTTATGCAGACACCTGTAGCGAAAGCTCATGTTGATTGGAAACGAAGAAAGAAAAAACGTTAAAACAGCAACTTATTTCCCCTTTCCCAAATTCCTCCTGTCGTTGCGATTGTTCAATAAGTTCAATAAGGGTGGTGAATCCTTAGCGTTATCCATAAAACACATTTGTAATTACTTAATATTTATATTAACTTTCGTCAAATTTAGATTTCAAAAAATAATTGATATAAAGTACAAATGGATTTATCTACTTTTAACAACCTTTAAAGGTATTGGAAGTTATTAGTTTCTTTAATATCACGGAGAAAGACAATCAAAACGATTAGACTAAAGCATAAAATGGAAGAGATCAAACAGGAGTTTTCCAAGTTTGAAAAAAGCCTTTTGGGTAGGATAGAAGCTATTTTTTCGGGTAGTGACTCAATGGCGTTTTTCAGTAGTTTGGTAGAGGAAAGTCAGTTGATTACTCGACAAATCAACGAGCTTGGACAATTGGCTTTCGATACATTAGCGGAGAATCAAGACAAGTTTTCTGACAATCGGTTATGGCTTCAGGTTGTTAATTATTCCTGGTTGCCGCAGATGAAATCTTATATGTTGCTTTGGCGGGATATGATTTTTCAAACGCATAAAGCTTTGACTCGAATTTGGACGAAGAGCTTATCTGTATCAGCTTTTGAGGCATTCAAGGAGCGTTCGAAAGAGCAACTTGTTTTGGCTACAAAGCAGGTCACTAATTTTATCTCGAAACAAATCATTAGCCTAAAGGCTAAAAATAGCAAGGTCATTAATATCAGTACGGATTGGTCTTTACAGGATAATCCACAACCTATTTATAAAAAACAGATCAATCAAATCGGAGAACAGTGCTTAGATTTACGTAAAGTTACAGCGACTTTAGAGGAGCATTATGTCCGTTTTCAAAGTATTAATGATTTGATTTGTGAGAGTTTAACGAATTATCAGGGGCTTATCGAGGTACGTCTTCAAACAGCTCAAGATGCTATCGCTTTTATACAGAAAAATATTCGGGAAAAAGCGAGTAAAATAGCGATGCAGGTAAAAAATATTGAGGGAAAAATAGAATACGATAATCATCAAGATGCTTTTAAGTTGGTCTTTGAGTCGATTTTATCGTCAATCAATGAAAAACTTAGCTTACCAATTGATACTAAAAATGGGGTAATTTTCACTAAAGAAATTACCTTTCGGCGAAAAGTCAAACAGTGGATTGAGTCGGAAATCTCGCCATTGATGTATGAGATTTGGGAGTTGTTGGAGTTTATTACGGATACGCTCAAAAGGTCGCTTCGTAATGTTCAAAACCGAACGACAATCCTTGCGAATGATTTGAAAAATGAAAAACCAGTCACTTTAGAAGATGTAGATGTACCGCTTAAAAATTTTCTAAAACGGACTGCAAATTGGCAAAAAGAGATACAACGGTTAGATACGTTGATTCGCCAACGATTAGAAAATGACTTTCAATTGTCGAAAGTATATGAGCATAAAAAAGAGTTTTTAGCGGTTCCGTTACAATCGACTTTGACACACTCTTGGTTTTCTGAAACGAAGTTATATCAACGGCTTTACAATTTTTATAATCTTGTAGAGTCTAAGGTTCAGCAGTTTAAAACGACGGTAGAACAAGAGAGTAATTTAAGTACTTCGGAGAAGATTGTCCGGTACGTACAAACGCATCAGATTACGAATCACAATCATCATTACACCAGCATCTTTTTAACGAAAGGGTATATTGGGGAAGCGTTCTGGGTAGAACGCAAGTTTCAAATGCAGCATATTGAAGGTTTAATCGGGCAATGGCGGCTGGGCTACAGGGGAAGTGCGTTGATACACGGACAGCGTTTTTCGGGAAAAACGCTTTTCGGAGAAATGGTAGCTAATCATTATTTTGCAAATAATGTTATTCGGCTTTCGCCAAAAACAATCGTTCATTGTAATGGTCGAAAACATCAAACGAGTTTTGATTTGGGCGAGGCATTAGATTTTGTCAAACGGTATAATTACAAGAATCTTCGTCTTTTGGTTTGGATTGATGATTTGGAAACTTGGGCGGACGCAGATAATTTGATTACCGAGAATATTCGTAAGTTGAAAAAATTTATTGATAATTATTCTAATCACATTTTTGTGATGGTTTCTATCAGTAATTGGGCGAAAGCACACTTGAATAGTATTTATGAGATTGATAAGGTTTTTCAGGCAAATTTCAACCTGGATAAGATGAATATTGAGGAGATTCAGCGAGCAATTTTGATTCGTCATGGTGCGACACATCGAACTTTAGTCGATCAGAATCTTGAAGAGGTGAAGCGGAATCAGTTGCTAAAAATGGTTCAGAAGGTCAGTCGTGAAAGTAATGGAAATATTGGGGAAGCGTTGAATTTGTGGGCTTTGTCGATTCAGTTGTTAGACGAGGAGAATGTTCAATTTCATTACCCGCAGATTTATTCGATGCCGGAGTTTATCAATCCTGATGTCGGTATTGTTTTATCGACGATTATGATGGAAAAACGAACGAATGAATACCGTTTGCGAAAGCAGTTCGGAAAAGCGTTTGAAGAAAAGTATCGAAGTATTGTTCAACGATTAATCAGTGTTGGTTTGTTGGTACGACATATTGATAATTATTTAGAAATCAATGAGTTAGTTGTCAATGAGGTTGGTCGATTATTAGAAGAAGAAAAGTATATTGCGTTTAGTAACTAATATCAGAAGATTGAAACAATCGAACATTTAAACATAAATGGATACAATTTCAGCAAAAATATTAAATGAGTTAGTAGCGGCAAGATCGGAAATGTCCTTGATAGAAAAGTTGTATGACAAAGCGGCTTTTTCGTGGTCGGAGTTTCTTTTTGTCGGTGCAGTTTTATTTGCTATTTACTTCCTGCTAAGAGTCGTTCAACGATTTTTGGGGATTCGGGAGCTATTTGGTCGTTTTCAGCGGCCGATTAAAATAGTGGTTCTGTACTTTTTATTGGTCTTTGAGCCAATTGTGATTTTGTTATTAAGTTCGGCTTTTTTGATGATCAATCCGATTTATCATGGTCTGTTATTGGGCTTGATTATGTTGTTTTTTTATTCACATATAAAAAATTATGTGAATGGTCGAGTGATGCAGTTTAATGCTTCATTTACGGTCGGGCGAGAGATTCGGACAGAGAGGCTGGAGGGTATTATTGATAAAAAAGACCGTTTAGGGTTGCAGATAAAAACCGCAAAAGGGGTGCATTTTGTTAGTTATTCGCAGCTTATCAAAGATAGCTATATGCTGCTTTCGGGAGAGGATATTAGTGGGTTTTACGATTTACAGATTGTTCCAAAAGAGCCGAATGCAAAATATAATTATGAAGCGAAATTGATTGATTTGCTTTCGACCGTTCCGTATTTAGACTGGAATCATAAACCAGAGATTTCGATAAACGAAGATTATGAAATTAAAGCCAGAGTCGTGGTCAAAGATGAACGACATTTACACGACTTAGTTAAATTAATTCAAGGGTGGAATTATTCCTGTAAAATATTAAAATAGACGAGTTGCGAGTTCCGGGTGAGCGACTTACGGCAAACCCGCAACTCGCAATTTGCAATACAAATCATGGACATTTTATCAACATATAACGTAATTATTGAGGCTTCCGCCATCATTATTTTATCTTTCTTTTTTAATGAGTTGTCTCGTCGGACAAATATCCCGTCGGTGCTGATGTTAATCATTTTGGGTATCGGTGTGAAAATCGGAATTGATGCTTTGGGCGTAAAGAATCTTGATTTTTTACCCATTTTAAAAGTATTGGGAACGGTCGGTTTGATAATGATTGTTTTGGAAGCCGCTTTGGAGTTAGAACTCAAACAAGAGAAACTCTTACCGATTACCAAAGCACTGGTAATTGCTATTGTCGGTTTGCTGGTTTCAACATGGATTGCTGCATTGATTTTGCATGAGTTTGTCGATGGTATGACGATGCAAAAAGCGTGGATTTATGCTACGCCGTTGTCGATTCTCTCCAGTGCGATTATTATTCCGAGTGTCACGGGATTAAAACATGACAAAAAAGAATTTCATATTTACGAAAGTACTTTTTCTGATATATTCGGTATTATTGTTTTTTATTTTTTAATTGCTCCTTTCGAGTCGCACGGAAGTGGACACGATGCGGCACATGAAGTAGCCGAGGCAGGTCACGGATTAGCCGCTTACGGTGGCACTATTTTACTAACTATCGCTATTTCAATCATCGCCAGTTATATTATTGTTTTAGTTTTTCAAAATATAAAAAGCCACACAAAGCTATTTTTATTAATTGCCGTTTTGCTATTGTTGTATGGTTTAGGAAAACAATATCACTTATCGTCATTGATTATTATTTTGATTTTCGGTTTAGTGATTGCGAATATGCCGCTGTTCTTTCAAGGGCCTTTGCGACGACTCTGGAAACCCGAAAAGTCAAAGGAACTCTACGAAGGTTTGCACGTCATTACGATGGAAACTGCCTTTG
>CBFIHR010000103.1:0-12590 GCA_965662365.1 Saprospiraceae bacterium | reverse complement strand
CTATGTCGCACAAGTGTTATTGTGGTTTAAGCTCAATAATATTGATGAAAGAGCGAAGTATTTTATGTTTTTTAATGATGGAAATAGTACACCTGATGAACAAAAAAAAGTGGGTAAAACTGGTGGCTTATATCAATCCTTAGCTACGGATTATGAAACTATCAAAGACTTAGCGTATAAAACAATTCGTAGCGGTGATGGCGGCGACTGGCAAGAAAATGATATCGAAGCCTTGTATTTTGGTATTCAAAACTGTCCAAATTGTAAAGATATTATTTTGATTGCTGATAACGGTTCTCCTGTTCGGGATTGGCGAATGATGACCATGATAAAACGCCCTATACGAGTTATATTGTGTGGTGTAGAAAATGATTCGCTTAATCCTCAATACTTGAATTTGGCTCGAATGACTAAAGGTTCTGTTCATACAATGGAACAAGATATCACGAATTTGATGAAAATGAATGAAGGGGAATCTATCGAAGTGAATGGAGTGACGTATGAGATTTATAAAGGAAACTTTGTGATAAAACGTTAACTTAAAAAGTGATTTTTTGAATAGAAAGTTTGCTTTTAAAGCAAAAAAAAATCCCGAATTTTCAATTCGAAAATTCGGGATTTTTATGTAATAATTATTTTTGGCGACGGTACTTTTTACTAAAATCCTAAGTCGTTAGTTCTATAACCCATTGATAAAGAATCTAAAGTAGCCGCAGTGAATGTTTGGTATTGACCAAAAGTTTTGTAATAACGAGATGAAAAAACACCATAAACGTTATCTCCTTCTAAGTTTGTGTAAGTTGGCACTAAATCAGCACCGGTAACACCAGAGTTTACTTGTCCGATTTCTGTATAATTTAACAAATCCGCTGCACCGCTACCAACTAATAATTCGATTCCAATCAATTGACGATTGAAACCTGGTTCTAATGATTCTCTCATAAAATCATAGAATGAGCTGCCAGGAATGGCTAAACTCACCAAACCATTGTCATTTGGTTTAATATTGTCTGTAATATTCCAGACTAATTTACGGTTTGTGGTATTACTCGGGTCGGAGGTTGGTGCTTCGCTGATTTCCACTAAAATTTTAGCATTATAAAATTTAGCATTTGTAGTAGAACTCCAGCGGAAAGTAGTCGGTTGATCTCTTTCTAAGTCGAAGCGCATTGGAACTGTTACATCGAAAGGCGACGTAATATCAAAATCTTCACAAATTCTGGTTTCTGCTTCTATTGTACTTTCATCATCTTTTATAATTACTAAACGATACGTAAAGTCTTCGTCGATTGGCTCTTCTAATTTGTACAAATAATTCGGAGAAGTTGCAAAAATTCCATCTTCACGAGTGAAGCCTTCATCTTCGGCGTTGACACGTTGTAAAGTATAAATACTACCGCCCGAGCCATTTGGACGAAATGCACGAAGTTCAACTGTGATATTATCGTAATATAAAGAATCTGCAATTTGAGCAATAGAAATCGCACTTGTTGTAGGGTCCAAGAATGCTTTTTCTACTCGAATGTATTGAACTGGTTGACTTTGATCTAATAAACCATAAACGACCGTGATGTCTTTCCAATCTTCCGTTAAATCAAAATCATTGGAACAGCCTGTAATAATCCATATTGCAAGTGCGAAAAGTAAGGTTTTATTCATAAGTATTAATGTGTTTTTTTTCATGCTGCAAAGTTATAAACTTTATTTTTTATAACTGTTAATAGGAACAAATTTATTGCTTTTGTCGCTGCTTTGCCATATTACAAAAGCAGGATTTGACCAAAAAGAAATTATTGAAATTTTAAAAACAGCATATTAGGGATAAACGGATATTAATGTTTTATGAAAATTAAAAATATGTTTATGATGACACATTCTAAGAGATTCAAGTACGAATCCATTTGATGTCTTATTAATATGTTGAAAAATTGACAAAATATATTTTTAATCCTGCTCTAACGGTGTGATTTTTAGCCCTGGAAAATAATGATTATTAATTTGATCAATGTAAAAATGACAAAAATATTATAGTTTGCTATAATATCTACTTTATATTGACTTGTCAATAAATTATAATAAATAATAGTCAAAATTCTAAAAAATAAGAGATAGCCGAAATTTGAACTTTTGTTTTTATCGGAGATCAAAGCATCGGATTTTGGCAATCAATTCAATTACATATCCACACAACAAATAAAGATTATATGTATAGTCGCCCTCGACGCAATCGAGCAACAGCAGCAATTCGGGCAATGGTTCAAGAAACCCGATTAGACACCGCAAACTTAATTTATCCCTTGTTTATAGAAGATGGGAAAAATGTTAGACAACCCATTGCTTCTTTACCGGGAGTTTATCGCTATTCTATTGATACGCTGCTAAAAGAAGTAGAAGAAAGCGTAGCCTTAGGATTGCAATCATTCGTATTATTTCCGAAGGTCAATGACGATTTGAAGGATAAAACAGCTACTTATAGTTATAGTGATGACAATTTTTATTTAAAAGCCGCAACCGAAATTAAAAAGCATTTTCCAGAGATTATGCTCATGAGCGATGTGGCCATGGATCCTTACAGTTCTGATGGTCATGATGGTTATGTTGACGAGAATGGAAATATTGTCAATGACGTTACGCTACCTATTTTAGCTAAAATGTCGCTTGCCCAAGCTCAAGCAGGATTTGATATTTTGGGCCCATCGGATATGATGGATGGTCGAGTTGCTTTTATGCGAGAGACTTTAGACAAAGACGGTTTTACGGATGTTGGAATCATGTCTTATACCGCCAAATATGCCAGTGCTTATTATGGTCCTTTTCGAGACGCTTTGGACTCCGCACCACGAGGTGGGGATAAGAAAACGTATCAAATGAACCCAGCAAATAAGACTGAAGCATTGCGAGAAGCGACTTTAGATGCTGCTGAAGGTGCAGATTTCTTGATGGTTAAGCCTGCTTTATGTTATTTGGATATTATTCAATTACTTAAACAAAATTTTGATTTACCAATAACAGCGTATAATGTCAGCGGTGAATTTGCAATGTTAAAAGCGGCTTGTATGAACGGCTGGTTAGATTACGAAAAAGCAATGCCCGAAATGCTCTTGAGCATGAAGCGTGCAGGAGCCGATGGTATTTTGACTTATTTTGCTAAAGATTTTGCAAAAATGCGAAAGGAAGGAAAAGTTTAATAAAAACAAAAGCGTGTGCCGAACAATCGACACACGCTTTTTGATTACGATGAATAATGATATTATTCTAAAGAATTAACATAGCATCACCATAACTATAGAAATTATACTTTTCTTTGATTGCTTCTGCATAAGCTTTACGAGTCAAATCATAACCACAGAAAGCACTAATCATAATAACTAAGCTCGAACGTGGAATATGAAAGTTGGTAATCATCGCATTAGGAATAGAAAACTCGTAAGGCGGATAGATAAAGCGATTGGTCCAGCCTTCAGATGTTTTTAATAAATTCTCTGCGGATACAGCCGATTCTATGGTTCTTACACTGGTCGTACCGACGGCACAAATTCTACGTTTATTCGTCAACCCTTTGTTAACAACATCAGCAGCCTCTTGACTAATCTTGAAGTATTCTGCATCCATTTTGTGTTTAGACAAATCCTCCACTTCGATATTACGGAAAGTTCCCAAACCTACATGAAGTGTTACTTCTGCAAAGTTGATACCTTTGATTTCCAAACGTTTCATCAATTCACGACTAAAGTGCAAACCTGCTGTCGGAGCAGCAACTGCACCTTCTTCTTTCGCATAAATCGTCTGGTAACGTTCCTTATCAATAGCTTCAACATCTCTATCAATATATTTAGGAAGCGGTGTGTGTCCTAATATACCCAATTGAGCTCTAAACTCTTCGTCTGTACCATCGAATAGGAAACGAATCGTCCGTCCTCTTGAGGTTGTATTATCTACGACTTCAGCTACTAAAATATCATTACCTTCAGAATCTGAAAAATACAACTTATTTCCAACACGAATTTTACGAGCCGGATCAACCAGAACATCCCAAAGACGCATCTCTTTATTCAGTTCTCGCAGCAAGAATACTTCGATTTTTGCACCGGTTTTCTCTTTTTTTCCATACATACGAGCAGGAAAAACTTTCGTATTATTGAAGATAAGCACGTCATCTTCGTCAAAATAATTTATAACGTCTTTAAAAATCTTATGCTCGATTTTTCCTGTATCACGATGTACAACCATTAATCTTGATTCGTCACGATGTTGCGAAGGGTACTTCGCAATCAACTCTTTCGGCAAATCAAAATCAAATTGGGATAACTTTACTCTCATATATTATTTTTATTTAAGCGGCAAAATTAATAAAATTGTCTTTAAATAACATTGTTTTAAAAAAAAATTAGAGGGTTTGGTTGAAATTTAGCCTCATAAAATCCAAAGAATTTTACTGAAAACGGAAAATGATAACTCAAAACGGAAGATACAATAATTAATCAAATTATAATTGTCAGATTAATCAAATTTTGAACATGGTTGATTGGGCTTAAATAAAAAAAGCCGATAGAATATTTTCTATCGGCTTTGCGTCCCCACAAGGACTTGAACCTTGGACCCTCTGATTAACAGTCAGATGCTCTAACCAACTGAGCTATGGAGACATTTAATAAGTTATATTTGCAACTATTTTACTTTGTAATAAGTTTCTTCAAACATATCCTTTTTCAAAAGCGATGCAAATATAGGGAATGTTATATCATAATACCAAATGATTGATGAATATTTTTTCATTTTTTTTATGAAAAATTCAATTTTAAAATGACATTTTTTATAAACCTTTGATAATGAATTGTTAATAAAAATGGCGAAAATGAAAAAAGTAGGCTATTGATGAAAAATCAAAAAATAGCCGTTGTAATTAATAAAACAGTAGTTTTTTGTAATTTGCAGATTCAATAAATCCAAACACGATGTATCTAATTACTATTCGAGAATTTGATCATGCGACAGATGCTCGTTATTACAAAAAAGTATTAAGTGAATACGGTATCGAAAGCTATGTAGAACTGCTTGATTTTGCAGAGGAAACGACTTTAGACGCTGCTGAGTTAGGGAATGCAAGGTTGAGTGTGCTTCAAGGCGATATTGATGACGCTAAAATTATTTTAAAAGGACTTGATTTAGAGTATTATGGCGAAACTCGTCAGAATCTGGACGATTTTAATGAAAATGCTTTGGTTCTTATTAAGAAAATGTCGTATCAAGAAGAAGCTTATTTATACAAAGCTCGACTGATTGACGAAGGGCTGACTTGTTTTATTATTAATAAACATGCTACAACTCCGTTACCTTTAGTAGGCATCGCTGGTACGATTGACTTGTATGTACCGAAAAGTCAATGGTCTCTTGCTGAAGCAATTATTTCTGAATTGGACGAAAATACATTTAGTAAAAGTTATGATGAACCTAATAAAAAACCATTATTGATTGGGGTTATTATAATTTTAATTACGCTATTTTTATTGGTACAGCAGTATTTTTCAATGTATTAAACAAGGTTACATCAAGGTATAAATAGTTGGTTTTGATGTTTTAATTGATAATGTTATAAAACTAAAAAGCGGCGTTTACAAATTTTGTAAGCGCCGCTTTTTAATGGAAAGATGATAGTAAGTAAAACGATAATTAGGATAAAATTTTGGCTATGGCTTCTGTTGTCGGGAATTGTTCTAAAAGCGTTTTTACCGTGACCGTAATCGGAATTGACAACACTAAGCCAGGAATCCCCCATAAATATCCCCAAAGCATCAACATCACTAAGACGACAATCGTATTAATTTTGAAAGATTGCCCCATGAAAATAGGTTCTAAAACACTACCAAAAAATATTTGTACCGTTAGTAATAAAAGTCCAAATAATACTAAACTTCCCAAAGAATTAATTTCTACAAAAGCGAAAATAGTCAGCAGAACCGTCACGATTAGCGACCCCAAAAGCTGAATATAATTTAATAAAAAAGCCAATAGCCCCCACAATAAAGGAAACGAAACTCCAAAAAAGTAACAACTCAAACCGAAACCGATACCTGTAAATAAACTGGTGACTGTTTTGACTTTTATAAAAGTGACAATACTTTTTTCAATCCTCAAAAAGGTTTTTATTGATGATAAACGACTTTTGAATAAAGTATCGTGCATAACTTTTTGAAAGTTCATCGACCCTGTCAGGAGTAAAATCAGAAAGAAGACCGTCATTAAGATTGTCGTAACGGCACTTTGTACGCTTTTGACGACTGACCCCAGATTATTGCGGACAGCATCGACGACTTCTTTGTTTTGAACAATGGTTTTGAAATCATTATTGCGGAGTCTAATACCTAACAGCTGTTCTGTATCTTTCAATAAGGTATTGATTTTTATACCGGCAACATTCCAGAATTCTTGATCCGTGTTCAGGACTTCATCAGTCGCTAATTGTCCAATTTTAAACATTGATGTCAGACTGACAATAATAATCAGAGTGACAATTGCTAACGAACCTGTCTTAGGAATCTTTTTATCATTTAACCAGCGTAAAACAGGAGAAAATAATAAAGCAAAAAAGAACGCAAAAAATAGCGGAATAAAGATGAAACTCAAGAGTTTCAAGATATAAACCACTAACGGCACAACCAAAAAGGTCAACAATATACGTATCGTTTTTAACTCTTTTTCCATTACTGTTTTGTTTGGGTAACGTTTACTAAACTTTCAAAGTTTAGTAAACGTAAAATTAACAGAAGCACTAATCCCCAATAATCTCTCGAATCTCTTTTTTGAATTTTTCCGCCAAAGCATTGGCAGCTTTTGCCGTTTTACTTTCCGTATAAATTCTAATAATCGGTTCTGTATTTGATTTTCGCATGTGTACCCAGTCATTATCAAACTCGATTTTCAGCCCATCAATCGTCAAATGTGGATATTCTTTGTAGCGTTCCTCTAATGTCATTAACAGACCTTCCAAATCAATATCTGGCGTTAATTCGATTTTATTTTTAGAAATCGTATAATCTGGATACGTTTTGCGTAATTGCCACAACGATTTGCCCGATTTCGCCATATAAGTCATTACCATTGCGATACCGACCAAGGCATCACGGCCATAATGTGATTCTGGATAAATCACGCCACCATTGCCCTCGCCACCGATAACCGCATTTTGGTTTTTCATTTGAGTCACGACATTCACTTCGCCTACTGCTGCTGCAAAATATTCGCCGCCGTGTTTTTCGGTAACATCACGCAACGCACGAGTTGACGAAAGATTAGAAACCGTGTTACCAGGGTTATGTTGTAAAATATAGTCCGCCACAGCGACCAACGTATATTCTTCCCCAAACATTTTACCGTTTTCGCAGACAAACGCCAATCTATCCACATCAGGGTCAACCGCAATACCAAGGTCTGCTTTATGAAATTTGACGGCTTTCGCCAACTGTTCCAGATTTTTAGGCAAAGGCTCAGGATTATGAGCGAAGTCTCCATTCATAATACTATTCAAGACAATCACTTCACAACCCAAACGAGTCAATAAATTCGGAACCGAAATCGCCCCAGTTGAATTAACAACATCAACAATAACTTTATACTGTTTATCAATCACGGCTTGTTGATCAACCAACGGCAAATCTAAAATATGCTGAATATGTTTTTTGATATAATCTCCATCTCTACAATAGCCTCCCAGACTATCCACATCAGCATACTCGACCTCATTAGACTCAATTAAGTCCAAAACATCTTGACCTTCTGATTTAGAAATAAATTCGCCTTTTTCATTTAAAAACTTTAGTGCGTTCCACTGCCGAGGATTATGACTTGCCGTCAAAATAATACCTGCACCAGCTTTCTCCAAAGGCACAGCGATTTCGACCGTTGGAGTCGTCGAATAATCTAAATCAACCACGTTAATCCCTACCATACGTAAAGTCGAAATAACCAGTTGACTTGCCAGCTCACCCGACATACGAGCATCACGCCCGACTACGATTTTTTTAATCCCTGTATTTTTAATCGTCCAATATCCGAATGCAGCCGTACATTCTACAATATCTTGAGCGGTTAAATTTTCATTATAACGACCACCGATTGTTCCTCTAATTCCTGAAATTGATTTAATTAATGCCAATGTTATTTATTTTTATTTTATAGAATCTTATTATATATTTTTATTGATTACAAAAGTACACAATCTAAAATCCAAATAATCATTATTAAGATGAAATAATTGTTACTGTTTGTCGAAAAAATCCATTTAATTATTTAATAATAAAGTCGGTGATTTTCGGTGCAATCTATATTTTCCTTAAAATTTCGAGACACAGCGATGAATCTATCACGAACCACTAAAAAAAAATTACGATATTTGAAATTCAACCATAATGATAAAGGCAATGCTCCATAAGTTTTTGGGACAAGCTTTTGCTATATAATACTAAAACTATGCGAAAAATAAACGTTCATACGTCCGAAAAATTGACAGGAATTCGAGTTACTAAACCTGCAAATTATGCCGCCGGTGTCACTGGTGTAAAAGTCGCTATGGAACACGCAATCCAAGAAATGGGTGCTATTCGAGCATTTCAAACCTTAGCGAAAATGAATCAAAAAGGCGGTTTTGATTGCCCAGGTTGTGCTTGGCCTGACCCTGATGATAAGCGTTCAGTTTTGGGTGAGTATTGTGAAAATGGTGCAAAAGCCCTTGCTGAAGAAGCCACTTTAAAACGTGTAAAACCTGATTTTTTTGCCAAATATTCGATTGAAGAACTATCGAATTGGTCAGATTTTGAAATTGGAAAAAGTGGTCGTCTGACGCATCCAATGATTTTAGAAAAAGATGCAACACACTATAAACCAATTAGTTGGAATGATGCTTTTCAACTAATTGGTGAATACTTGAAAGCATTGAATCATCCAGACGAAGCCGTTTTTTATACGTCGGGGCGTTCGAGTAACGAAGCGGCATTTTTGTATGGTTTATTCGCTCGTGCTTTTGGTACAAACAATATGCCCGATTGCTCGAATATGTGTCACGAATCCAGTGGCGTTGCCTTAAGTCAAACTTTGGGAATTGGTAAAGGTTCGGTGACTTTGGAGGATTTGTATAAAGCGGAAGTTGTGATGGTTATCGGTCAAAACCCTGGCACGAATCATCCTCGAATGTTATCCGCTTTGCAAAAGTGCAAACAAAATGGTGGAAAAATAATTAATATTAATCCACTGTCGGAAGCTGGTTTGAAAAAGTTTAAAAATCCACAACACGTTGAAGATTACTTCACGGGCGGAACAGCTTTAACCGACGTATTTTTGCAAGTTAAAATCAATCAAGATGTACCTTTATTAAAAGCTATTTTGAAAAAATTAGCGGTTTTAGATGCAGAGAATGGAAAAGTCTTTGACCACGATTTTATAAAAAATAAAACACAAGGATTCGAGGAGGTTTTAGCCGACTTAGGCAATTATGATTTAGGTGATTTGATTGCACAATCTGGCGTTCACGAAAGTGACATTGATAAAGCAGTCGAATTATTGGCAACTCGAAAACGCATTATAATTTGTTGGGCAATGGGATTGACACAACATAAAAACGGTGTTGAAAATATCAAGGAATGTGTCAATCTATTGTTGGCAAAAGGAAGTATTGGTATAGAAGGCGGCGGCACTTGTCCCGTCCGAGGTCATAGCAACGTGCAAGGAGATAGGACAGTTGGCATCGTGGAGAAAACCTCTAAAGAATTGAATGATAGAATTGCGAAAACTTTTGGGTTTCAGTCGCCTAAAAAACATGGTTATGATGTTGTTCATAGTATTCAAGCAATGCACCGAGGAGATGCAAAAGTCTTTATTGCCTTGGGTGGAAATTTCGTTTCTGCGGCATCAGATACCGAATACACGGCACAAGCGTTACAAAATTGTGAATTGACGGTTATTATAAGCACTAAACTTAATCGAACGCATTTAGTCCCTGGCAAAGTTGCTTTGATTTTACCGACTTTAGGTCGTTCTGAAAAGGATATTAAAAATGGAAAACGGCGTTATGTTTCGGTAGAAAATTCGATGGGAAAAGTTCACACCTCCGAAGGGAAATTAGAACCGAGTTCTAAGTATTTAATGTCTGAACCTGATATTGTGGCGAATATTGCAACGGCTTATTTCGGTCACCGAGAAATCGGGGGAGGACAAAATCACATCGTAGATTGGCAAGGAATGGCTGCGGATTACAACATTATTCGAGATAAAATAGCGGAAGTTGTAGCAGGTTTTGAAAACTATAACGAACGTATTAAAGATGGCAAGGAGTTCTATTTACCAAACAATGCAAGAGAAGGCGATTTTTCAAAATTACCAAATGGCAAAGCTCAATTTTCCGTCTGCGGAATGCCCGAACACAACTTAGCCGACGATGAATTTTTGATGATGACGATTCGTTCTCACGACCAATATAATACGACGATTTATGGATTAAACGACCGCTATCGAGGCATTTATAACGAACGTCGTGTCATGCTCATCAATCCAAAAGATATGGAAAAATTGGGTTTAAAAAAGTTAGATTTGGTGAATTTGACGAGTGAATACGATGGCGTGATTCGTCGTGCAAATACCTTTTACGCTGTGCCTTACGATATTCCGCAAGGAAATTTAGCAACCTATTTTCCAGAAGCGAATACGTTAGTGCCGATTAATCATTTTGCGAAACAAAGTCATACGCCGATTAGTAAGTCGGTGAAGGTTCGGGTGGAGAAGGTATAATTTAAAAATTAAAATGAATAGTTCTTACAAACAGACGAATTTTGTTTATTTCAAAAAAATGGCAAGTTTTAATTAATTCTTTACGATAAGTAACGATTCCTATAGAGTTAATAATTTTGACAATCAAATTATCAACGAGCAATTAAAATAATAAGGTTGCTCAAAAATATCGGGAATAATTCCTAAATTCTATACCTTTACTGCTTAATCGGAAAAGTGACGAATCACTGATTACTAAAATACTAATCACTAAAAATGGATTTAAAAGAATTAGAAAACGGTATTGACCAAAAAACGCATTGGTATTATCAATCGAAAAAAGTACCGTTATTTAGATATTTCGAGAAAGTATATAACGAACAAAAACAACCGATTACGGTCATTGATTTTGGTTCAGGTTCAGGGTTTTTTGCTTATGAAATGTTAGAAGCTTATCCTGATAAAATCAAAAAGGTTTTATTGGTCGATATTGGATATTCAGAGGAAGAAATGGCGGCTACCAAAGGTCAAATGGTCGAAAAAGTGCATTTTATTCCAGAAGGCATCGACAACTCAATCGTCGTAATGATGGATGTTTTGGAACATATCGAAGACGATTATGCGATTTTGGAAGACATCAAAAAGCGTTTGGGCAAAAATGCACATTACTTTATCACTGTTCCTGCCTTTATGAGTTTGTGGTCGGGTCATGATGTATTTTTAGGGCATTATCGCCGCTATCGCTTGAAGATGTTGGAGCAACTGTTAGGCTCACAAAGTTGCGAAATCAAAGGTTTATATTATATCTATGGTTCGATATTTCCGTTGGTTTGGCTGGTTCGTCGCTTGAAAGGTAGTAAGAATGATGAAGTACCAGAAAGTTCGGATATGAAGCCAGTACCTGGTTTTGTGAATGCGATTTTACGGGCGTTTAATTCTTTTGAAATGAACTTTCGTTATTTGAATAAGTTTGCAGGTGTGACGGCAGTTTCGGAAGGTCGAATTAAGTAGAACGGACACCACCGAGGTCTCGGGACAGGCGAATTTGCACGAATTGCACGAATTTTTGTTTTTTGAAAATAGGATTTATGAGGTATTTTGTATCTTGTAAATCCTATTTTGGTTTTCAGACTTATATCGTTTTTCCTAAAATCTTTTTTTTATTAAAGAGCTGTAATCAATAATAAAAAATGAATGAAGTATTTTTTCGTGTTAAATATGTAGAACCATTTTATCTGGACTTAATGAACTTAAATTTTCTTCAAAAACCTGAAATAGAAATTTTATCATTATTCGATAACTTAAATAAATTAGCGAAATCACTGGATAATGATAGAATAGTGGCATTATTAAATGATACTTGGAGAGAATCAAAAGTCGGGGCATGGATGATTTGTTTATCTAATAAAACAGAGTTAAAATCTGACTTAATTAAAGTCATTTCTTCTGAGGGTATTATTCTTTATTCTGAACATATTCTTATGAGTTTATTAATCCTTGATAAACAAAACTCTGGAACTGAACTTATAAAATTTGCAAAACGTCAAGTGAACTGGCATTTAGAAAAAGGGAATTTTCTTCATGTAGATAGCCTTTCACTTGATTGGTGTATTGCAATATTAAGATTTCTGGATAAAACATATGATACAAAGTATTTAACTCAGGTGATTGAGCAAGGTTGGTGGAAAAATTTTGATAGAAATATACAGGAATTACGTTTTTATAAAAAACTTAAAGAAAAGTTTGAACCTCAATATTATATCAATGATTCAATTACTGAATTACTGAAAATTATTAAAAAGAGAAATATAAATAAATGAATCAACTCACCAACA
>CBFIHR010000102.1:0-12602 GCA_965662365.1 Saprospiraceae bacterium | reverse complement strand
TGAACTCACCCCCGATGGGTTGGGACACGGCCCCCTGTTTGAGTCAGCAGGTGACTTGAAGTCACCTGCTGACTTAGCTTCGACCTCACACGGTTTTTTGTTGTTCTTTTCGTAAGCAGATAAGGAAAGCGGCATTGACCTCACCCCCCGAAAAATAAAATCAATCAGACCTTGAGTCAGCAGGTGACTTCAAGTCACCTGCTGACTTACCTTAGGCTTCTGCTTTTAAAAAAATCGTCCATACGTGGTATTCAACACTTTTTACGCTAAAAAAACCTTGCGTACCACGTATGGATAATATTTTTACTTCAAAAAGCCTTGCAGACGTGGTATTTATCATTTTTTGAAATAAAAAAACATAAATACGAGGTATAGATGATTTTTTGAAACAAAAAAGTCTTGTGTACGTGGTATAAATGTATTGAACTCACCTCCTGCCCCTCTCTTAGAAAGGGAGGGGAGTTTTCATTCCCCTTTTTTTTCAAGAGCGGGGTCAGGGCCGTGTCCCGAAACCTCGGGGGTGGATTCAAACACTTATTTAATAATTAAAAATGATATAAATAATGATTTCAGAACCAAAATTAAAGACCTACCGCAATAGTGAGTTTATTGCCTTTATGAATGACACCTTAGGTCTATTGACTCGTGCAAATATTGCAGCCCTCAGTTCCTCACAAGCCGACTTACAAACGGCTTATGATGCGTTGGATACCTCGTTTAAAGTCAGTCAAGGTAGCTTATTGACGGCAAGTGTGCGGGAGTTAGATGCACGTAGAGATGCGGCGCTCAGAGGCATACACGCTGCTGCAAAAGCGTATAGTTTTCACTATGACGAAGCGACACAAGCGGCTGCCGTAGCGGTGACGAAAGCGATTAGTAAGTATGGTTCACGTATCGCACAATTAAACTATCAAGCACAGACAGCTACGCTAAAGAGTTTGGTGAATGATTTTGAAAATGATGCCGACTTGACGGCTGCCTTGACAACGCTTCACCTAACGGCTTGGACGGCAGAATTAAAAAATGCTAATATAGATTTTGAAACGAAATACCTTGACCGTGTGACGGATCAGGCGAATAAAAAGGTCAGCCCTGTAAGTGAACAACGTCCTGCGGCTATTGAGGCGTATAATACCTTAATACAACATATTCAAGCGAATCATATTTTGAATCCTTCGGCGGCTTTGACGGAGTTGATTGGTCAGCTGAATGAGTTGGTGATGAAGTATAATGCGTTGTGAGTTCAAAATTACTTTTATAAAAATAGTTCGTAACCGTGTTCATTTTGTAATGGACACGGTTTTTTAGTTGTATTGTTTGATGAAAATATATTCAATTGAATAGCGACAAATTAGATAGAAGGCATTTCAAAATATCGTTAACTATTTATTTTGATTTTTTGAGATTACTTCATTTGCTATCTAAGCATAACGTTCGTCTAACACAAAATTTTCAGGAAACTTAGGAGCGATAGGTTTATAAAAATCTAAAATTATTTTCATATCCGCTTGAACGTCGCCAGTCGGATGAATTGCTCCGCCAACACCAGCGATTTTTTGAGCATAATCCAAGTATCCAAAAGTAATCGGAGCATTGGCCTCGACTGCCGTATGATAAAATCCCATTCGCCACCTTTTTACGGGTTTTCGAGTCCCTTCGATAGCAATAACCATGGCGATGTTATCATTATTTTCAATAACTTCGGCCATTGCTTCAACCATACTTCGACGTTTTTCACCAGGTTTTTTAGGGCTTCTATTAATTCCGATTCCTCCTAAAGCACGAATAATTGGCCCGAAGAAGAACATTTTTGTCCAGTAGTCTTTTATGGCGACTTTCATCGGAATATCTAAGATGTAAAACGCTAATCGCATATAAATGAAATCCCAGTTAGTTGTATGTGGTGCAGCAATCATAACGCAGTGATTCGCTTCTTTTGGCACAACGGGGTTTACGGTCCAACCGGCTAATTTAAACCATAATTTTGCTATAAACTTTCCCATAATTTTTGTTTAGAAGACAAACATAAGGACAAATTTTAGGGTAAACGAATGCGTATTCAATTTTTTACAATCCATTATTGTTAGGAAGTGTCTATTTAAAAATGGATAAAAAAAAAGCGAGGTAATCAGCCTCGCTTAAAAATTTACGTTCAATCAAATCTCTAAAAAATTAAGTTTTTTAATAAGTAGTTTGAAATTGTTACTTTTATCGAGTCAAGATTGATGCCAGAAAAGATTTTTGCAATGAATCTAATAAGGTTATTGAAAAGCAACTTTGAGTAATATTTTGTTTTTTAGTAAATTATATTTGAGGAAAAATCATAGAGTGATATTGCACATTGCACTTATAAATAAATAGAACAACAAATGAAATCATTAAAATTAATCGGATTATTACTATTTGCTACGTCCACGATTTTCGCTCAAGAAGACCTTATCTTGAATTATGCCTCTGCTACGGATCTTAAAATTCCTCGCTTGAACTTAGGGGCAGAAATCCAGTATTATCCTGCGGGTTGGGTCTATGCGGCAAGAGCCGATTTATATTTAGGAAAGCACATCAACTGGAATTTTCGATTGGCGTACAATGGGGTGAATAGAAAAGATCTTAGCGAATATCATTTAACCGAAGTCGGCGGCGGTTTTGGAGCATCGTTAGGGTATCGTTACTTTTTTGATAAACGAAAAGGGTTGTTTTTAGGTGGAAGAGCGGATATTTGGCAATTAAATATAGATTGGACGGACGAAGATGCGAACCTGATGCCGATTAGTGGAACGACTGCCGTTACAGTATTTCAACCCACGGTCGAAATCGGTTATCAGTTTAAAGTTGGTAAACATTGGACAATTGCCCCAGCATTTACAAATGGTTTTGAAATCAATGTTAAAACGGAAGGCGATGAGGTGAGGCAAGGTTTTATTACTTTGGTTGGCTTAAATGCGGCTTATCAATTATTTTAAGTTGAGAATTAGATATTTGGCTACGATATGCACAGAGGTTTTGACGGAGATTTACACCGTTATTTTATATTCAAAACCTCTGTGAATGTTATGGGAAAGACTTAAGAACCCTTAACCAATTTTCCACGCAAACGCAAAATCGACCCTGGCTCAATGTTATGTAGATATTTATGACCAACGGCTTGATAATTTTCAACATTAATTTCGCTGCTGCCTAATTCGGGTTTACCCTTGAAAATCGTAAATCCTCGTTGGCAGTTACGGATTTCGATATAACTAATGTCAATAATCGAACTACCTTTGGACACAACAGCTGTCGTCGATTGACTTACTTTTGTCGAATTGACCTTGACTCGACTGCCATCAGCCGCAGAGATGCCGTATTCTTGACTTTTGGTGATACGGACTTCAGTTACGTTGGCCGTACAACTTTTAATATCAATTGCAGAACCGCCAGTATTATTAAAAACAGAATAGGAAATTTCACCTTTGCCATAAGCAAGGTCAATATCTTGTTTGAGATTACCGGAGAAGGTCGAGCGGGTGATTTCAAAATCTGAACGAACGATATTTAAGGCACTTGTCGCATTATTATTCTGAAAAGTACAGTTTTCAATCCAAACATCAGCTTCATAAAAAGTCACGCTGCCGCTTAATTCCCAACTTTTATAACTTAAGGTATTTAAGTTTCTGAATTTGACATAACTTAAGGTTGATTTACCCGTTGTTTGTAAGACCGAAAACCCATTTCCACGATTATCAGAAGAGGTAATTTCAATCGGTTCAGCTTTTGTACCGGCCATAAATACTGGCGATTTTGATAAAAATATCGAGCCACCAACCATATTTAATTTTACACCAGCTTGAAAATTTACTTTATACCCTTTCGGAATGATGATGTTTTTATTAACAGTATAAGTCCCTTTTTTGAATAAAATATTTTTACCCGATACCGTGTAGTACGCATTATTTTTAACATTCGCTTGTGCGTACAATTCTTGTTCGGGCGTTTGTGTGCGAACGGTTGACCAAGGTTGCAAAGCAGAATTGAAAATAGAATCTACCGTCGGAATCCGATAAAAAACGTGGGATACATCTTGACCAACTTTAAAGGTGACATACTCGGGCAGTTGATTCGGAAGATTAACTTCTAAAATTTTTGGTGTGCTTAATTTATCCCGAACTTTAAGTGCAGTGTTTCCAAAACCGATAACCTCCAGCGGAATGCCGTGATAATTCGTAATTTTCACTTGTTTAGCATTGCCGCTAAAACCTTGTGTGAAGGCTTGAACGCTTTGATTATTGAACGGTATCAGATACGACCGAATGTGTCGAGCATTATCCAAAATATCTTTTTCATCAAAACTATAACTTGCAGAATCTCGCTGAATGAATAATTCACGCTGCCGCAAATCACTTTCTAAACTTGCCAAGACATCGGATAGAAATTGATAATCCGTATATTGATATAAATAGCCAAAATAAGCTTTTATAAAAGCCTCATTTTTAAATAAATTGACATATAAACCATCGTCTTCAAAGTCTTTGTTATAGGTCAAATACCCGATAAAAGGCTTATTTCTCCATGATTTGACTTTTGACCCAAAACCATCGAAACCAATCGGCTCTATTCTTGCCGATTTTGGATTGTAATAAAACCGCTGATTGTGCCAAATCATACCGTGATAGGCTTGCATAAGGTCTGTAATAGCATAGAATTTTGCCATTTTATCAACATCAAAAATCTCGTTGACTGGTCTTAAATTATGTTTGTATTGATACATCAAATCTTTGGCAATAGCGAATTGATTGCCTAAAGCGACATTTGTTTGCGTCAAATCTTGTCGGAAAGGTTGCACCTGCGAGACTTCAAAATTTTGGATAAACTGACGGTTGCCTTTTATGCCAAAACTGCTGATTTCTCGACGCAAATTTAGCCAGTAAGCTTCATCTGAAAATTTTAAAATCGGGCCATTTTCACGATTATTATATTCTAAAAGTGGTCGGTCGAAGTGTTCTTCGTAGGCATAAATGCCTGCATTTTTATTGTTTAATTGGACTTTTATAAAATCGTAGCGAGGAGCGATAAGATCTTCTTGTTGCAAAAACTTATGAAAAAGCCATTCTCTAAGATAATTCTTGACGGAAGGTGATTCTAAGGTAAACCGTTGCAGCCCATTCCATGAATAGGATTTTTTGGTCTTGACTCGAAAAGCCCATTTGTCCGTTCGCATAATGTCGAGCCAGTCTCCTTTCAGCCGTAATTCTAAGGGGACTTCTTCATTAGATTGCAAAATTCGCCCTTTTGTCCATTCTGATTCGCTCTCAATCAAAACGCCTGTACTGATTGCATCGGCACGACGTTTTTCTAATTCCTCTAACCATTCTTCTCCTATTTCCATCTGTACAACTGGCGGATTATAAGGATTGACAATGCGAGGTGTTGCTATTTTTTCAATTAATAAATCATCAAAGTAAACAGGCGAAGCCGTGTTGCTGGTCACATATACTTTTAGATAGTTCAAACTTCCGGGCGGTACATTGAAAATAATTTCTATCCGTTCCCAACCTTCTTCGCTATCAATTGCCAAGTTTTCGGCTTTATAAAAATCGGCTTTGTTTGCTGCTGAAATGACTAAAGTACCTCCAGCAATATTTGTTTTATAACGCCAGACGCTTACTCTGTAACGCTCGCCACCTTTCGGTGAACGCATTTTGTACAAAAAGCCAACTGGATTTGCGGCATCAACTTTGGAGGAATATTGACCTGAAAAAGCATATTCGGCAGAACGTGTTTCACTATTCTCAAAGGTGTTTTTACTGGTTAAAAAGTATTTGCCTTGAGTAACTTCTGCATCGCAATAAATTGAGTTTGGCGGAGCACTTGAGGCGATAGGAACTAAAATCCGCAAGAGTAAATAAATCAATAAAAGGAAGGCCAAAATGGCAATAAGGTTGCCAAATTGTTGTAAATATTGATCTTCCTTTTTCTTTATGACGTCTTTTAGAATCACGTTTTATAATTTGTTTTATTTATCTATTGACTTATTGCTCAATCGTTTATTCATTAGAATACTGTAAAAATATTATTAAATCTTATTTATTTACATCTTTCTATGATTTTATCAAGGGGATTTTAAATAAAATCCAGATTTAATTAACATATTTATAGATAAATCTGATAATGATTGATAATAAATATCAATTTTTCTTATACTTGTGTCAACTAATAACAGTTATTGTATATAAATTAAAGGGCTTATTGTTCCAAAAGTTGTAGGGTTCTTTAAAAATCCAGCGGATGAAGAGTCGCCTTCGATATCGGAGAAATGACGAATTGTAGGATATTTCAAGGAATCAATTTTATACGATTGTAAAACTGTAATTCGTAATTAACACCTTACAATTATGACTATAACACAATTAGAATACATCATCGCTGTCGATACTTATAAAGGGTTCGGTGAAGCTGCCAAAAAATGTTTTGTAACACAACCAACGTTGAGTATGCAAATCAAGAAGTTAGAAGAAGAGTTGGATGTTGTTATTTTTGATAGAAGCAAAAAACCAGTACTAACGACGGATATTGGCAATAAAATTATTGAACAAGCGAAAATGGGCTTACGAGAGTTGAAGCGAGTTCAGGAAATTATCGATAATGAACGAGGCGAGTTTTCGGGAACATTACGGATCGGTATTATTCCGACGATAAGCCCGTATTTGATTCCTCGGTTTGCACCAAATTTTGTCCGTAAATATCCAAAAGTTCAAATGAAGATCGAAGAACTTTTGTCGGAAGATATTATTCAAAAACTCCAAAATGACCAGTTAGATGTTGGCATTATGGTGCATAAAGAAAATCTGCGAGGTTTAGTGAAAATTCCGTTATTTTATGAGCAGTTTCTATTATATTTCTCTTCTAATCATACGTTATTAAAAAATGATGCGATTAGCTTGAATGAATTGAATCCAAGTGAAATTTGGTTATTAAAAGAAGGGCATTGTTTCCGTGATCAAATTAAGAATTTCTGCGGTGAAACCTTTTTTAGTAATAAAAATAGTTCTTTAGAATTTGAAAGTGGAAGTATCGAAACACTTCGTAAAATAGTAGGGAATGAGTTTGGGTACACTTTGTTGCCGGAGTTAGCGATTGATGAGCTGATTGAATCCGAAAAGGCAAAAATTCGAGTCTTAAAAAGTATTGTTCCAACTCGTGAGGTTAGTTTTGTAATTCATCGTAGTTTCTTAAAAGAGCAACTTATCAATGCATTGAAGCATGAAATTATGAGTGCTGTTCCTAAAGAAATGCACAATCCAGAACGAGGAAGAATTATTCCGTGGGAAGATTAAGACAGCAGGCAAAAATCATCAAAGAATCGTACTTTCAAAAGGCTTTTATTTTTAGGTTTTGTGAACGGTCACTGACGATGAGATTTTTAATAAAATATTAGTTCGGTGAGTTTTTAAGGTGTTGCTTATGCAGCACCTTATTTTTTTGCGTAGAACGAAACGAAAACTTTAGGTATCATTTTTCTGCTCCTGTGTTTTAGCTTCTAACGATTTCTTTAAAATTAGTTTAATTTTGTTGTTCTTAATAAGAGGAAAGACAAAACCAAAACTATCAATCAAATGAAAAGAATCCTAAAAACATCGAGCGGCATTATTTTGTTAATCAGTATCTTTACGATTATTAGTTGTAAACAAGAAACGAATACAAACAATATGTTACACTTCAAACCTCCGATAGCGAAAAAGTTAGAACGCTTAGATACTATTAATGGCGTAGTTTTAAAAGATGATTATTACTGGCTCAGAGAACGAGAAAGCGAGGAAGTACTGGATTATCTAAAAGCGGAAAATAAGTACACCGATGATATGACGGAACACTTGAAACCGCTTCAAGACGACCTCTATAAGGAAATGGTCGCTCGTATCAACGAAGATGATGCGTCTGTTCCAGTGAAAAAAGGCGATTATTATTACTATTCTCGAATGGAAAAAGGAAAAAATTATTCCATTAACTGCCGTAAAAAAGGGTCGTTAGATGCTAAAGAAGAAATCATTTTAGATGAAAATATTTTGGCAGAAGGGAAAGAATATTGTAGGGTAGGAGAGATGGAAGTAAGCCCGAACCATAAATTAATGGCGTATGCGGTTGATTTTTCGGGGTCGGAGGAGTACGATATTTATATTAAAAACTTAGAAACGGGCGAATTGCTGTCGGATAAAATCGAAAAAACAGCTGGTAGCTTAGTTTGGGCGAATAATAATACGACTTTCTTCTACACGATGTTAGATGAAACGCATCGACCGTATCAAATGTATCGACACGATTTAGGTGGAAAAACCGATAAATTGGTATTTGAAGAGTTGGACGGTATGTACTTTTTGTATCCTTATAAAGAGAAAAATGGTAAATTCATTTATGCTTATTTGGGTAGCAAAGTAACGACTGAGATGCACTTTATGGATGCAAATAATCCAGACGAGGGCTTTAAAGTGTTACAGCCTCGCCGCAAAGGTTTGGAATATAGCGTAGCAAATCATGGCGATGATTTTTATATCGTCACCAACGATAATGCACTGAATTTTAAACTGATGAAAACCAGTGTCAAAACTCCTGGTATTGAACATTGGACGGAAGTCCTACCGCATGATGCAAACGTCTTGTTAAGTTCAGTCGAAACTTTTGAAAATCACTTGGTTTTGTATGGTCGAAAAGGCGGATTTAAGCACATCAATGTAACGGACTTACGTACAAATGAGTCGCATGATATTACATTTCCAGAGCCAGTTTATACGTATTGGTCGAGTGACAATCCGGAATTTGAAGGCAACACGATTCGCTTTACTTACTCTTCGATGATTACACCTCGCACCGTTTATGATTATAATTTGGATACCAAAAAATTAGATACGAAAAAGGTTTATGAAGTCAAAGGTGGCTTTGAAAAATCGGATTATGTCGTAGAACGCCTCGAAGCAACTGCGGACGATGGCACAAAGATTCCTATCTCGGTCGCTTACAAAAAAGGTATCAAACGTGATGGCTCAAATCCGTGTTATTTATATGCTTATGGCTCGTATGGTTCTAGTACAGAACCGTATTTCTCGACGATTCGAGTGAGTTTGTTGGACAGAGGTTTTGTCTATGCGATTGCACATATCAGAGGTGGTAGCGAGATGGGTAGGCAATGGTACGAAGATGGCAAATTCTTAAAAAAGAAAAATACGTTTACCGATTTTATTAATTGTGCCGAGCATTTGGTAAAGGAAAAATACACAGCTTCGGATAAATTAGCGATTGCTGGCGGAAGTGCTGGCGGTTTACTAATGGGGGCGGTTGTGAATATGCGACCAGAATTATTTAATACAGTTGTCGCTCACGTTCCGTTTGTCGATGTGATTAATACGATGTTAGATGAAACGATTCCGCTAACGGTTGTTGAATATGAAGAATGGGGAAATCCAAATGATAAAACCTATTTCGATTATATGTTATCGTATTCGCCTTATGATAATGTCGAAGCAAAAGATTATCCGAATATTTTAATCACGGCAGGGCTGAATGATCCGAGAGTTCAGTATTGGGAACCTGCCAAATGGACAGCTAAACTACGAGCAACGAAAACGGACTCTAATACGCTTTTGCTTAAAACAAATATGGGAGCTGGTCACGGTGGAGCAAGTGGTCGCTATGAAGCGTTGAAAGAGTATGCGTTTGAGTATGCTTTTGTATTGGATAAGTTGTTAAACAATGAATGATAAAATCATCATTGATTGTAGAATTTATTGTAGAGCGATACTCGGAGACTTTCTGAGTATCGCTTTTTTTTAGCTTTTTATAAAGTTTTGATAATCAGTATTTAATGTTTGAATATTTCTACGAAATAAGATTGTGGAAATCTTAAGAAAAGTTAGCTTGACGCTTTGGAGCTATTGAATTATCAAAAAGTTCAAGGAATTTTTTGATAAAATTGACAAATTAGCTTTAGTTAAAAACGGTTTATACCATTAATCTAAGGGTCGAAAAGGATAAAGAAATTCACTTTTGTTATCACGAAACCGAAACTTTTCTAAACTTATGCGTTATGTTAAAACTTGCTAACTTTGGGCGAGAAATTAGAAAAATAAAAAGGTGATGAAAAAAATTAGGTTGATAATACTTTTATGGTGTAGCATACTGTTTGTCAATGTTCAAGCACAAGTGTTTGTCGTTTCGGGACAAGTCAAAGATGCGGCAACAGGCGAGTTATTGGTGTTTGCTAATATCCTACAGATCGGGACACAAAACGGTACGACAGCCGATATTGATGGAAAATTCCAACTCGAAATCAGTAACGAAAGTTATGACGAATTAGAAATCTCGTTTATTGGCTATGAATCCAAACGGATTAAATTGGATTTTAAGAAAACCTACTATGATATATTGCTCAAACAGCAAACGATAGAAGTCGATCTACCGATTATTCCTGGGTATCGGATTTGGCGACAGCCACACGATATTAATGGAAAACTCCTTAATCGAAGTACTCCGACAACGATATTGAGTCAGTCAGATTTAGAACGCAACGATGGCTTTAGTTTTGCACCAGTTTTGAATCTTGCTCCGGGCGTATTTATGCAAAACGGCACACTCAATACGAACCGCATTAGCATTCGAGGCATCGGTGCCAGGTCACCTTTTTCGACTTCCAAAATCCGAGCCTACTTAAACGAAATTCCATTAACTTCGGGTGATGGTGAAACGACTATTGAAGATTTTGATTTATCGCTTTTTGAGAAAGTTGAAATCAATAAAGGTGGCGGCGATGTGCAACACGGGGCGAGTTTGGGCGGAACGATTTTGATGAAAACCTATCAGCGTTATGCCGTTAAAGACAACTTTAAAAGTCAGACACAATTTGGAAGTTTTAATACCATTTCGACGACCAATCAATTGATGAAAAAACACGATTATGGCTGGGTCAATATTCGACATACGTTACTCAATAGTGACGGTTATCGGGACAATAACGAATCGGCTCGTCAGAATTTTTCCTTATTATCAAAATTTGATGCGTTTTCATTTGTGGATTTATATTTTTTAGCCAATTATACGAATGCAAAAGCAGAAATTCCGAGTAGTTTGGACAGTTTGACTTTTGTCAATTCTCCAGAAGCAGCGGCAGCAAATTGGGCAAATGTCAACGGAAACGAAGATTACGATAAAGGAACATTTGGTTTGTCATTTCATAAAGAATTGTATGGCGAAGATTATAATTCCGTTTGGAAAGTTGACGGTAGTATTTTTTATAACTTTCGTAATAATGATGAAATTCGGCCTTTCAATACCTTAGCGGAAAGCTCAGATATGCGTGGATTTCGGGCAAAAGGAACGTATGAAGGAAGGTTCAACAATCAGCTGCTTCAAGTCGTATTCGGAACAGAACTTTTTGACGAAAATTACGACTGGCAGACTTTCGTCAATAATTCGACTCAACTCCTTTCGGATAATGTTGAAAACCGATTTTACTACAATATTTTCACACAAGCCGATTTAAAATTATGGAATGGTATCACGATTAATGCTGGTTTAAATTATAACGAGACACAATATGAATTGACGGATTTATTTAATCCTGATAGCACAAATGTCAGCGGCAGCTATGATTTTGGAGCAACTTTCTCGCCTCGAATCGGTTTCGTCATTGAGCCAACATTTTCAGAAGAGTTTGGAGAAGCTATTTTGTATATTAATGCTGGTCACGGATTTTCGCCGCCGACCGTTGCGGAAACCCTTACGCCAGACGGTCAAGTCAATCCAAATATTCAACCAGAAACTGGTTGGACTTACGAAGTTGGTTCTCGAGGTTTTTTGTGGGAATTATCTAACACTCCTCAATGTTACGCTATCTATTATGATTTTTCAATATACAGAATGGATGTTGAAAACCTCTTGATTACGACAAATTTAGGAAACGGAGCATTTTTTAATACCAATGCAGGAAAAACACAACACGACGGTTTTGAAGGTTTGGTGAAAGTGTCACCTTTTTCAAAAGATGACTATGCGGTACATTTTACGGCTGCTTATACGTTTTCCAATTATACTTTTGAAGAGTTTAACGATGGCAATTTTGACTATGCTGGTAATGAATTAACGGGAATCCCATCAAATACACTACAAACTATTATTGATTTTGATTATAATATTAAGGATAATATTGAATTATACGGTAATCTTCAATATCAATACGTCGATGCGATGCCGATAAATGATGCGAATACGGTTTATTCGGAACGCTACCAAGTGACAAATTCTAAATTAGGATTGCGGATTAGTTTCAATTCCGTATTTTTGAATTTTTATGGTAGCGTCAATAATATTTTTGACGAGCGGTATGCGTCAATGTTAGCCGTCAATGCCAGAGGTTTTGGTGGTACGGCACCACGATATTTTTATCCAGGTTTGCCTCGACACTTTTTTGGAGGTTTATCTGTGAGATGGAATTTTTAGTATTAAATCCATCCTCAATTCTTCAATTAAAAAAAGGAAGGAAGCCTAACGACAGACCTCGAAATCATCAATTTTCGAGTTCGATCATCTTTCCATTTTTGAGGGAAAGGGGCAGAATTAGGATCCAAAAAGAAACAGCA
>CBFIHR010000101.1:0-12947 GCA_965662365.1 Saprospiraceae bacterium | reverse complement strand
TAGAAATCTAAAAATTACGTTCATCATTCCGAATGAATTACCGTACAATGAATCAATTAGCGAAGCGACGCTTGTGGTCAATAATACACTGAAAGGTTACGCAATTTATCCGGATGCTGTTCAGATTCGTACTCCGAAAGAAGTCAATAAACTAAATTCAGAAAAATGGAGTAATTCACCGGATTTTGAATTGACGGAAGTTGATGAGTTTGATTTTCCTTTTCGTAATATTTTGATGGAAACAATTCGGAATACTTACTTTCATGTTCCGTTGTGGTTTTCGATGATTTTTATCTTTTTGGCTTCAATGATTAATAGTATCAAATATCTTCGGAATGATTTTGACGTTCAGTACGATATTAAATCGAAAGCATTGATCGAAATTGGCGTGTTATTCGGGATTTTAGGAACGGTCACTGGCGGAATTTGGGCTCAATTTACCTGGGGAGCGTTTTGGAGTTTTGATATTAAGCAAAATATGACTGCAATTACTTTGCTGATTTATTTAGCATATTTCGTATTGAGAAGCTCGTTTGACGATGATCAACAAAAAGCCCGCTTAGCCGCAATTTATAATATTTTCGCCTTCACTTCGATTATTCCGTTGTTGTTTATCATTCCGAGAATGTACGATAGTTTGCACCCGGGAAATGGCGGAAATCCAGCTTTCGGTGGCGAGGATTTGGACAACACGATGCGAACGGTATTTTATCCGGCGATTATTGGTTTCACATTGTTAGGTTTTTGGATCGCTAATATTTTGACACGTATTAATAATGTTAGACAGCAATTAATTGATAGAATGTGATTTTTATCATTTTTCAGTCTAATTTCTAAAGTAGAAACTTTTATATCGTTTGAATATTCCTTTAATTTGTTCTGTAAAATAATTAATATGAATTTAATGAATTTAAAGAATAATATTTTAAAAAAAGTAGTTTTTCTTATCTTTGCCTCAATATTTACAAGTGTTAATGTATTTGGGCAAGCAACAGCAGATTTTGCTCGAAGTATGGGAAAAATGAATGTAGTTATTGCCGTTATTGTTACCGTATTTATCGGCATTGTTCTTTTTCTAATCTACATGGAACGTCGATTGGCAAAATTAGAAAAGCAGGTTGATACTGAATAATGCAATGCTAAGATTTTTGAGTTCACTATAACTTTACGAAGGTTTGAAACCCTCGTAAAGTTCAATTTATTTTATACTAATCAAAATTAATGAATAGGAATAGGTTATTAATAATTAATTAATCATCAATCATTAAAACTTATTCTATTTTCTTTTCACGACAAAAAAATGCTATGTCGCACAACAATGATTATAGCTTCTTCGAAAGTGTAGAACGCTATTTTGATAAAGCAGCACCGCACACTAATTTACCGAAAGGTTTATTAAAACAGATTAAAGCCTGTAATGCTATTTATCAAATGAACTTTCCTGTAAAGATTGGAAATGAATATCAGGTAATTGAGGCTTACCGTGTACAACATTCACATCACAGACTACCGACAAAAGGAGGTATTCGTTATGATATGATGGTGAATCAAGACGAAGTCATGGCTTTAGCTGCCTTGATGACGTACAAATGTGCTATCGTTGATGTTCCTTTTGGTGGAGCGAAAGGTGGTGTACGCATCAATCCTAAGTCGTACAGTCCTCGTACCTTAGAAAAAATCACTCGTCGTTATGCAACGGAGTTGATTCGTAAAAACTTTATCGGTCCGGGTATTGATGTACCTGCACCAGATTATGGAACAGGTTCTCGTGAGATGTCTTGGATTGCAGATACTTATGCGACTTTCAATCATGGCGAGTTAGATGCAGCAGCTTGTGTAACTGGAAAACCGGTCACACAGAATGGTATTCAAGGCCGCACAGAAGCAACAGGTCGAGGTGTTTTTTATGGTTTAAGAATCGCTTGCTCGTATAAAGATGATATGAAAAGCTTGGGACTTACCGAAGGTATCGAAGGTAAGACAATGGTAGTTCAAGGGCTTGGAAACGTTGGTTATCACACTTCAAAAATCTCAATCGAGGAAGGTGGCGTGAAGTTAGTCGGTGTGTCGGAGTACGAAGGTGGAATTTATAAAGCAGATGGAATCGACATTGACGCCTTAATGAAGCATCGTAAAGTAACTGGGTCTATCATGGATTTTCCGGGAGCAACTAATTTGGAGTCTCGTGAAGCAGCCTTAGAGTTGGATTGTGATATTTTAGTACCTGCGGCTTTAGAACGTCAGATTACGGCAGAGAACGCACCCCGTATCAAAGCGAAAATCATTGCAGAAGCGGCAAACGGCCCGGTAACACCTGCAGGAGAGGAAATTTTGTTAGAAAAAGGTGTCATGATTCTTCCTGATATGTACATTAATGCTGGTGGTGTAACGGTTTCCTATTTTGAGTGGTTGAAAAACTTGTCACACATGCGTTTTGGTCGTATGGAAAAACGCTTTGACTCTAATTCTTATAATCAGTTGGTCTCTTTGGTTGAGCAGATGACGGGTAAGCAGGTAAATAAAAGAGATCGGGCATTATTGACGAAAGGAGCAGATGAGATTGATTTGGTTCGTTCGGGTTTAGAAGAGACAATGATTACTGCTTATGAGCAGTTTCATGCGATCTGGAAGCGTCGTAAAAATGTCAAGGATTTACGTACTGCTGCTTTTGTAAATGCAATTCAAAAGATAGGAAGTGATTATATTTCTTTAGGGATTTTTCCTTAGGGAGAAGACGATACACAAAATTTTATTTTATTATTTGGGGAAGTCAATGGCTTCCCCAAAATTTTATTTGTCAATTTGTTTTTTTCGGTTACCTTTGCATCAAATTAGGAGATAGTCTAATCTATTGGAAAAGGAGGTTTTTAGCAAATTTTGTAATGATATTGTTTGTAAATTCCTTGTTTTTTAAAATATTTAATAAGTTTACATAGAATTAACTTGATAAATATTTTTTTTTCAATAAATTTGCGGTTTCATGTTATACTATTAGTAATTAGGTAATGTAAAAGATTGAAATTTACACTATTTTATTTCAAATTAACCATCATTCACAAATGACTTTTTATTACAAAAATTAGTGTAAAAATCATTAGTACATTATTAAAATTAAAGGAAATAAACGTAATCAAAATGAACGGAGGAAATACAACACGACTTGATAGAACCGATTTACGAATCTTAAAAATACTACAAGGGAACAGTAAAATCACAAATCTTGACCTTTCTAAAAAAATTGGCTTGTCACCAGCACCAACTTTAGAACGTGTAAAAAAATTAGAACAATCTGGTATCATTCAATCTTATCACGCACAAGTGAATCCAAATTCAATTGGTTTAAGTGTAAAAACTTTTGTCTTAGTGTCTTTGGCTTGGCAGAAAGAAAATGCGTTGAATAACTTTTTGGATAAAGTAAAAAGTATCGACGAGATTGTAGAATGTTATATTATCACGGGTGAAGCAGACTTTTTGATGAAAATCGTTTGTAAAGATATTCCGACTTATGAGAAATTGTTATTCAAAACATTATCTCAAATCGAAGAAATTGAAAGATTAAAAACATTGATGACGTTGTCAACGGTAAAAGATTCTAAAATCTTGCCGTACCGTTACGAGCGTTAGATAATTGTTCGGTAGGTGACACAAAGTCGCTCACCAAATTTTATATAAATTAGTAAAGGTCGAATGCCACTGAAGCATTCGACCTTTTTGTGTTAGCTAAGGCGAGTGCCGTGTTTATTCCCAACTCAAAACAACAATATTTTGGGTTGCTGTCGTTACTTTGAATCGTTCGTCACTTCGATAACCGACAACCCAAACAATCTTATCGGCAGATTCTAAAATCCAAACTTTATCTTTACTGTGTTTGGATAGTTTTTGTTGACGAAAAAATTCACTGACTTTTTTGTGTTTGCCGTTCATTCCAAACGGTTGAAAAATATCACCTTCACGCCATTTTCTTATTTTTAATGGAAATTGTAACGTATCCACATCAAAATAAGCAATGTTATTTGCTTTTGAAAATGTACTTGGAAATTGATTTAAGTAGCTGACTATTAATTGATTATTGTTGATTTGAACAATCGAATCATTTTTGGAAATTTCGAAAGTTGAATTGGTTTTATTTGGTATTTTTCCAACAATCAAATGCGTTCTATCCAAAACTGCTAAATGCGTTTTGGAGTAAAATAGTTTTCCTGCAAAACTATCTTTTGATTGCAAAATTTGAGTTGTCACCGCACTGGTAAAATGATATGGTTTTAGTATTTCAAATAAAATACTTTTTGCAGCATTATTTTTACTAATTGCTTGAATATCAATATATAATTCGTTATTAATAGCTTTACAATTTTCTTTTTTAATCGCTTCAATTGCTTGGAAATATAGACTTTCTACTTCTCGAAAACGGTTGATATTTTCCGCAAAAGTTTGTTCTAAATTAGGATTAATCGACTGAAGATTTGGGACGACTTGATGCCGAATATAATTTCGAGTGTATTTATCAGATTCATTAGAGTCATCGACTCGAAAATCGATTTGTAGTTGATCGATTTTATTTTTAATAGCGGTTTTTGTTAAAAATAATAGTGGTCGAATGAGTTGCTGGTTGCGAGGCAAAATCCCGTGTAATCCTCGAATACCGCAGCCTTTGGTCAAGTTAAACAAAACTGTTTCCATAGAATCATTCAAATGATGAGCTGTCGCTAAATAATGAAAATCATTATTTTTTCTGATATTTTCTAACCATTCATAACGCAAATCTCGGGCAGCGACCTGAATCGAAATTTTTCGCTTAATAGCGATTTTATACGTCTCGAATTGTTTTACAAAAAACGGCACATTCAAAGCAGATGCTAAATTTTGAACAAAAACTTCATCACCGTCTGAGTTTTTCCCACGTAATTTGAAGTTACAATGAGCCATGCCAAAGGGCTGCCCTATTTCTTTCAATAGATGACACAACAATACCGAGTCCATTCCACCAGAAACAGCGACTAAAATCCGTTCTGAGGGCTGAACTTGACATTGTTCTCGAAGATATTGTTTAAATTTTTCCATTGACAAATTGCTAACAATCTATTGAAAGTTGCGAACTGACTTATGCCCATTCAGCGAGTTCCATCCAACGTTCCTCTTTCATTTCCAACTCATTTTCGATTTGTTGAATTTCTTTGGATAATTTGGTGATTTTGTCGCCATCAAGTGACGGATCACTAAACATTGCCGTGATTTCCTCTTTTCTTGTTTCTAATTTTATAATATCTTTTTCTAATTTTTTAAATTCCTGTTGTTCGCTGTACGATAATTTCTGTTTTTCTTTCGTGCGTTCTTGTTGTGCTTTAGTTGATTCTTTTGCCGCTTTTTCGATACGTTTAGCTTCCAGTTCTCGCTCCTTTTTATCTAATCTGTATCGAGAGTACGTCCCATTAAAATCTCGAATCACGCCATTGCCCTCAAAAATAAATAAGTGATCGACCAGTTTATCCAAGAAATATCTATCGTGCGAAACGATAATCAAGCACCCTTCGAACTCGATTAAGAATTGCTCTAAAACGTTGAGTGTCAAGATGTCTAAGTCATTTGTTGGCTCATCTAAAATTAGAAAATTAGGATTTTGTAATAAAACAGTTAGTAGATATAAACGGCGACGTTCGCCACCGCTGAGTTTTTCGACGTGCATACGGTGTTGACTTTTCGGAAAAAGAAATAATTCCAAAAATTGGGCAGCATACATTTTTGTACCGTTTCCTAACTCAATAAAAGGAGCGATTTCATTAATCACATCAATGACCAGTTGATTTTCTTTGAACTGCAAGCCATCTTGTTTGTAATAGCCAAATTGAACGGTAATACCTCGTTTTATTTTGCCGCTATCCGGTCGAATTTCATCAGTAATTAATTGTAAAAACGTCGATTTTCCTGAGCCATTATTGCCAACGATGCCGACTCGTTCACCTTTTTGAAATTTGTAATTAAAATTTTCAATGAGGTTTTTTTCACCATAGCCCTTACACACATTATATAATTCGATAATAGTTTTACCGAGTCGAGTCTGTTTGATATTGAAAGCGAAAGAATCCTCTTTGACATTTTTAGATGCTTTTTTCTTTAATTCGTCAAAAGCGTCTAACCGAGCTTTGGCCTTTGTTCCACGACCTTGCGGCATTCGTCTGACCCATTCGAGTTCGTCCGTCATCATCCGTTTTGCCTTTTCGACGCTACGAACTTCAATATCTTTGCGAATTGCTTTTTGTTCCAGATAATCAGTGTAATTTCCTTTATATTTATAAATCTCGCCTTTATCCAGTTCTAAAATTGTGTTACAAACTCTATCCAAAAAATACCTATCGTGCGTCACCATAAAAATGGTCAAGTTATTAGAAGATAGATAATTTTCGAGCCATTCGACCATTTCTAAATCCAAATGATTCGTAGGTTCATCGAGGATAATAAAGGCAGGTTCGTCGATGATTAATTTGGCTAAAGCGACCCGTTTTTGTTGTCCGCCTGACATTGTGCCGAGTTCTTGATAAAGATCATCGACTTTGAGTTTGAATAAAACTTCTTTTATGGTTGATTCAAAATCCCAAGCCTGATATTTCTCCATCTGGCTGACCGCCAATTTCATTTTCGTTTCATTTTCGGGTTCTAACAAGGCTTCTTCATAATTCCGAACGGCTTGAACTCGTGGATTTTCGTCATTATCCAAAATTGCTTCAAGGACGGTTGTCTTATCATCAAAATGAGGATCTTGATTAAGAAAGCGAACTCGAACATCTTTAGCCATCAAAACTTTGGCTTGTTCGCCTTCTGCACCTTCAAGGCCTGCGATTACACGAAGTAAAGTAGATTTTCCAGAACCATTTCGAGCGACAAAAGCTATTTTCTGACCTTTATTAACCGAAAGGGAAAGGTTTTTAAACAAAATCTTATCTCCGTAAGATTTTGATATATTTTCGAGTGTGAGGTAGTTCATTTATTTGAAGTGTAAGTTGTGAAGTTTGGAGTGTGAAGTATTACTTATTTCACACTTCAAACTTCACATTTGATTACTTACCATAGATTTTTCGTAAAGAATAGGCTAAGCCTTTTAATTGCATTTCCAGCTCGTCAAAGCGTTCTTTGAGCTGATCGTGCGTTGTATCGTCTAAGAGTTCTAACTCGTGTGTGATCTCTAGGCTTACGGTCGAACGTGCCAGAGCTCCGATAGCTTCCCATAGAAATGCTCGATGCCCTTCAAAAGCTTGTTGTTCGTAGGCCTCTTCCATTTGAGCAGCGATTAACCGCATATCGACGACCCAGCTATCAGATAACGGATAGTCAAAGTCGCTATCCCAGGATTTTGTTAATCGTTCGACTTCCTTTGTTAACTGAATGGCTAATTGATAGGCTTTCAGACGATATAATTTATTATATGTGATTCGTTCCTTTTTCATAGATAATTATCCGATAAGATTTTAGCAAAACTAAATTTAATATTCAAAATATTAAAAAATATTAAGCACCGCATTAAAAAAAGCCTTATCTTTGTGGGGACAATTAATTTTATTATTTTTATTAATGCCAACTAATTATTTCAAAAAAAACTTCTATTAATATTTCAGCACACTCAACATAGCCATAATATTATTAAGAAACTCCTTCTCTAAAGTATTTCTTTTAAAATTTTGGATAAACAAAAGTTTGCTCAAAGCAATTGTAGTAAAATGTTTGTTGAAAAACGATTAGTTGTAATTGAATTTTTAATTTATTATCATGCCGAAAGGAACAGTAAAATTTTTTAATGACTCTAAAGGTTTTGGATTCATTACTCAAGAATCAGGTGGCGACATTTTTGTTCATGTAACAGGTCTTATGGATGAGATCAGAGAAGGTGATGTTGTTATGTATGATGTAACAGATGGAAGAAAAGGTCCTAATGCAATTAATGTGCAACTTGCAGATTAATTCACGATCATAGAATTTTATCATCAAAAGGTGTTTGTGTTTCCACAAGCACCTTTTGTCATTTCAGAGTTAACTTATCCCGAATACTCGACACTCATTTCATAAAATCCATGATTTACAGTAGTTATTGAAAAATAAACCTATTTAAAAATAGTTGTCGAGTCAAACGTGTACTTTTCGTACTAAAATTCAGCGTTTTTGGATTATTATCCGTAGTTGTTTTCTCAAATTTTAATGATAAATAATTGATAGTTACATGAATTTCAATTATTTTGTTGTCAGTAATGATTGTATCAATGATCATTTCGATTCTGTGTGACGTCGGTTGATTGTTTGGTGTTTATTTTTAGGAAGCGAGAAGTGTTGGCTTTCATATCTTGACGGAATAGTTCGAGATTAAGACTCAACTTAAATAACGTAGAATCATCATTCCGACTTAATTTATTTAGAAAATCATCAAAAATTATAAACTCAATTACAAAATGGCATTATTAAGAAGAGGCAGTAGAGGAACACAGGTTGCTGAATTACAAGAATTATTAAACAAGAAAGGATTTGATGCAGGTATTGCTGATGGTATTTTTGGTCGAGGGACAGAAAGAGCTATCAAGGAGTTTCAGGCTTCGGTAGGTTTGGTAGCGGATGGAGTTGTTGGTAACATGACTTGGGAAGCCTTGAGAGATAATCCTATTAAAACTTATGAGTTTGATTTAGAAGTCGATTTGACTAAATATCCGCTGAATGATAATGAATATTACAGAGAGATTGTTACGAAAGATACGATATACTTGCATCATACCGCTGGTGGTGCAAGGCCAGATTATGTGATTGATGGTTGGGAAAGGGACAAAACTCGTGGAGGAAATCCGTTGCGTGTCGGAACGGCTTTTCTGATTGGTCGTAAGACAAGCGGTGTTAAGGATTTTGATGGAGCAATTTATGTGCCGTTTGATCCGAAATATTGGGCACATCACTTGGGGTTAAAACGACCTCGTTATGCACCGTTTAATAATGCTCGACTGAATGCTAAATCGATTGCGATTGAGATTTGTAATTATGGCTGGTTGCAACGAGAGGAGAGTGGTCGATTTTATTTTGAAACAGCAAGCGGTAAAATATATATTCCTGATGAGGAAGTCTGTATTTTAGAAAAACCGTGGAGAGGTAAGAAGTATTTTCAGAAATATACCGAAAAACAACTGGCTTCTCTGAAACAATTGATTTTGGAGCTGGCTCGTAAGTTTGATATTCCGTTGCCAGATATGAAGTATGATGAATGTTATTTTGATTTGAAGTTTGATGCACTTAATGGTGCGCCGGGGCTTTGGACACACGTCAATGTGCGGGAAGATAAATGGGATTGTTTTCCTCAGCCAGAGTTGATTGATATGTTAAATAGCTTGCATGGCGAGTTATATGATGAAGATGAAAAAGGTATTGTATAAAAATTGTTGTTTATGTCTGAAAATCTTCCGGATAAGTCAAAAGGTAGTATTGAAGAAGGGCTTTGGTTGGTGTTTGATGATGGTATCAATGTCATTCGATTTTGGGGATCTACTTTTTCTGCAAAAGAAAAATTATACCTCAACGATAATCTGATCATCAATAAAAACAATTTTAAGTTTAAAGAAGAATTACAGTTTCAAGATGATAACGGTAATATATATCAGTTTCGATTATTTATCAATAGTTTTTTGAAAGGAGAAATTGAATCGACATTGACTCGAAATGATGAATTTATAAAACGAATTATTATTCGAGGGGATAAAATCGGTGGGGATAGCCGAACGAATTTTAGTAAAACCTTGCTTTATTTTGCCGTTGTCGTTTCTATCTTTACCTTAGAAAGTATGTTTAATTTATCTTTCATTGTGGAGCTTGGACTCCTTGTTTTAGCATTTGTGATTTACATAAAAAGTTTGGATAAAGGACGGATTGAATACTTATTTGAAGAACTTGATCATTAGAAAATTTAACAAAAACTTTATATCAAAGTAGGTGTTTTCGAAAACACCTATTTTGTTAGTTTTGTGTTATTGTGTGAAATCCATGTGAAATCCCAGGGTTTCTAGAGAATGAAAAAGACTTTCTTACCGAAGCAAGAAAGCCTGTTATAATTAATCTTCCACGATTATTCTCTTGTCTTATTTTATTTGAAATAGTTTTTCTGTAAATTGTTTACTCAATGATAGCAGCAACACCTGGCAATGTTTTGCCTTCTAAAAATTCTAACATTGCACCGCCACCAGTTGAAACATAAGATACCTGGTCGGCTAAGTCCATAGATTTTACAGCAGCAACAGAGTCGCCACCACCTACTAATGAAAACGCCCCTTTTGCCGTTGCGTCAGCGACTGCCGTGGCAATAGATTTTGTACCATTAGCGAAAGCGTCCATTTCAAAAACGCCCATTGGACCATTCCAAAGAATCGTTTTTGAATTTTTGATAACTTTCGAAAAACTGGCAACTGCTTCCGTTCCGATATCTAAGCCCATCCAACCATCAGCGATAGCGTTACTTGGTTGAATATTCGTATTGGCATCAGCCGCAAAGTTATCTGCAACAACAGAATCGGTTGGCAAATAAAGATTTACACCTTTGTTTCTTGCTTTCGCAATAAGGCGATTGGCTAAGTCTAACTTATCCTCTTCGCAAAGTGATCCACCGATAGTTCCACCTTGAGCTTTCATAAAGGTATAAGCCATACCACCACCAACAATCAAATTATCCACAAAATCAATCAAACGCTCCAATAATAAGATTTTATCAGAAACCTTTGCACCGCCAATAATTGCCGTCAGTGGACGAGCAGGATTATTCAGTACTTTATTACCGTTTGCCAATTCTTTATCCATCAACAAACCAAAAGATTTGTGGTCAGCATCAAAGAATTGAGCGACAGTTGTTGTCGAAGCATGTGCACGGTGAGCCGTTCCAAAAGCATCATTGATATAAGCGTCGGCCAAATCTGCCATACTTTTAGCAAAAGCTTCATCGCCTTTTTTCTCACCTTTATTAAAGCGAGTATTTTCTAAAAGCAAAACTTCTCCGGCTTGTAATTCGGCAGCTAAAGCCTGTGATTGTTCTCCGCCACAATCTTCTGCAAACTTCACCTCACGACCTAAAACTTCTGATAAATAGCTGACTAAATGACGTAAAGTGAACTTTTCGACATTGATACTACCATCATCGTTTAGTTTCTTTAACGGACGACCTAAATGTGACATTAAAATCACGGCGTTTCCATTTTCTAAAACCTTTGTAATCGTTGGTAAAGCGGCTTGGATTCGAGTATCATCCGTGATTTCATAATTCCCATTCAAAGGAACATTAAAATCGACACGAATCAACACTTTTTTATTCTGAAAATTCATAATACTATTATTGAAATAGAAGGCACTGTAAAAGCACCTTCTATTTATTGATTCAATTAAACTCTTGCTGTTAATTCTGCCAAACGTGCTGAGTAACCAGCTTCGTTATCGTACCAACCCACTACTTTTAATAATTTACCATCAGCCAATGTTAAGCCTGAATCGAAAATACAAGAGTGAGGATTTCCAACGATATCAGAAGAGACCAAAGGAGCTGTTGAATATTCCATGATGCCCATTAATGAAGAATCTGCATATTCTTTAAACTTCGCATTTACTTCCTCAATAGTTACTTCTTTGTCTGTAATAACTGTCAATTCAGTCATTGAACCCGTCGGAACAGGAACACGTACTGCCATTGCCATTAATTTACCAGCTACTGAAGGAATCACTTTTCCAACTGCTGCTGCTGCACCAGTTGTAGTAGGCACGATATTTACAGCTGCAGCTCTCGCACGACGCAAGTCAGAGTGAGGTGCATCTAATATTCTTTGATCACCCGTATAAGCGTGAGTCGTTGTCATTGTACCTTGTACCAATCCCCAGTTTTCAGTAATAACTTTCACTAAAGGAGATAAACAGTTTGTTGTACAAGATGCGTTTGAGAATACTGTATTTGAAGTATCTAATGTGTCATCATTTACACCTAAAACGATAGTTTGAATCCCTTCGCCTTTACCTGGAGCAGAGATAACTACTTTTTTCGCACCTGCTTCGATGTGTAAACCTGCTTTTTCTTTATTTCTAAAAATTCCAGTACATTCCAAAACGACATCAACACCCATTTCGCCCCAAGGTAAAGCCGCAGGATTACGTTCTGCTGAAGCCTTAATTGATTTTCCGTTCACAATTAAAGCATCTTCTGTATGCTCAACTGTACCGTCAAAAATACCTTGTGTAGAATCGTACTTTAACAAGTGTGCTAAAGTTGCGTTGTCTGTTAAATCATTAATCGCTACTACTTCTACATCAGGGTTCTGTTGTAAAAAGCGAAATGTTAGACGACCGATGCGTCCGAAGCCGTTAATAGCTACTTTCTTTGCCATAATTTGTTTTTTTTGCCCTGCTTGTTACAGGAAAATTGACAATATTAATTGTTAATAAATATTAGAACGTTATTCATTCAAAAGGCTTGATAATAAATTGTTGATAAGCTTTTTATGTATGACGTTTCATTAAGTGTCTTTTTGACACTAAGTAATTATACCGCTAAACTAAGTAAATATTTTTATAAAATCAATTAAAAATAAAAAATAAGTTTTTTGGTTTTTAAAAAAATCATTCTATCTTTGCCCTGCTTTTGGAAAAAGGGTATGAAGATACCATGTTTAATTACGCTACAAAGGTAATTAAATTCAAAGTGTAAGAAAATCTTTTTAGGTTAATTTTATGTTTTCTGAACTTTATACAAGAGGCAGTAGTTTCTATAAAATGTCTATAAAAAGGCCCGTTCGTCTATCGGCTAGGACGCCAGGTTTTCATCCTGGTAAGAGGGGTTCGATTCCCCTACGGGCTACTATTTAAAACCTTAAAAAGTTAAGGTAATAAAACAGATTAAAACAACTTGTGCCTTACAAGTCTATAAAAAGGCCCGTTCGTCTATCGGCTAGGACGCCAGGTTT
>CBFIHR010000100.1:0-12990 GCA_965662365.1 Saprospiraceae bacterium | reverse complement strand
GGACGACTGGGACGAGCTTTTGGAAAAACGTGCGGCAATGAGCGGACAGTTGATTTTATCGGATTTTGCGAAAAATGCAATTGGCAAGTTTAAAGGAAAATAGCGCCGTACAGAAGTATGAATGATGCGTTTTTGAATTAACGTTGACTAAACTTTTTTCAGTTTGGTCAACGTTGATCCTTACTCGAACAAAATAGGCACTCAAATAAATTCTATTTATCTCTTCTGTAAATGGTTAAATCAGGATTTACTGGCTACTTGTTTTTGAAATGCTTTAGGCGATACTTGTTTTTTGCGTTTGAATAAACGATTGAAGTAGGACAAGCTATTGAAACCGCATTCCATATAAATATCTTTGATTTTTTTACGAGGATTGTGCAAAAGACTTGTTGCTAATTTAATACGTTCATTATTAATAAAATCAATCGGTGAAATGCCTAATTCGTTTTTGAAAACTCGATGAAAATTTGACTCGCTCATATACACCATATTACTTAACTCTTCAATAGAAAGCGACTTATCTAAATTCTTACGAATAAACTCAATCACAAAAGCTAAGCGATTATTACTACTCAAATTCATGGATTGTTCGGTGTAAATCTTCCGATTTTCTGTTTGTAAAATTCGCACAATCAACTCTTGTAGCATCAAGTCGGCAAACATATCTTTGGAGGGGTGATTTTCGGCAAATAGAAACAACAACCGCTGGATGATTTGATGAATCGCCACATCATTCGTAAAGTGAAAATTATAATCTGTAAATGTCCATTCCTTATCGACCTTAGGCATTGTTTCGTTGAGTAGCATGACGGTATTTTTTATTTTTTCCTCTGAAATCGTCATGGCCAAACATCGAGTAGGGTTATCCATTTGGGCTTCCGGAAAGTCAATGCACATCAATTCGCCAGCAGGTAGAATCAAAGATTCGCCGGGCAAAAACTCAAACGCATTCATCTTATTCAAGTGCATGACTTTTTTACCTTGCAACATACTCGCTAAGACTGGCTGATTGAATTCTAATAAAACTCGTTCGGCTTCCTGGTGGGTTTCAAAAATGTGCATTTCTGCATTTTTTAGAGTGTAGGACGTCTGATTTTCTACTAAATTTTCCAATTTTCGACTCTGTAAAAACTTTTTTGGTAAAAACATATTCAAAATATCATTTTGATTGTAGTATAATATCGAAATTAACACCTTATATATAGGCTGATTCTAAAATAAAACAACGAAATGTTAGCTATGTAAGATAGAAAATGTAACATTTTGCAAGGATTGTTCATGTTTATAATAGAATCCGTCAATTATTTGACTATTAAAGTTTATAATTTTGTTATCAGATGATAATTTAGAATTTTTTTTTGAATTAAAATCTATTTGTGTGTAAATATTTTTAATTAAATAAAAAAAAATAATATGAGTGATGTACTAACAACTTCAAGCGATGTCTTGAAGAAACCTATATTCAAGAGTCAATATGAGAATTTCATTGGTGGAAAATGGGTTGCTCCAACTAAAGGTCAATATTTTGAGAACATTTCACCAGTAGATGGTCAATCTTTTACTAAAATTGCTCGTTCGACAGCCGAAGATATAGAGCTGGCTTTAGATGCAGCTTGGGCAGCAGCACCAGCATGGAATAGTTCAGCAGCAGCTTATCGTAGTAATTTATTACTAAAAATCGCTGATGTCATGGAGGAAAACTTGGAGGCATTAGCTCGTGCAGAAACTTGGGATAATGGAAAAGCACTACGGGAGACTCGTGCGGCAGATTTACCATTGGCGATCGATCACTTCCGTTATTTTGCAGGGGTTATTCGTGCAGAAGAAGGTACTGTTTCTGAATTAGATGGCAACACTGTTTCTATGAATGTTTTAGAACCTTTAGGTGTTGTTGGTCAGATTATTCCTTGGAATTTTCCATTATTGATGGCAGCTTGGAAAATCGCTCCAGCGTTGGCAGCAGGTAACTGTGTGGTGTTAAAGCCAGCGGAGCAAACGCCAGTTGGAATTATGATTTTGATGGAAATGATTGAAGGAATTTTGCCGGCAGGAGTTTTGAATGTTGTGAATGGATTCGGTTTGGAAGCTGGAAAACCATTGGCTTCAAATCCTCGAATTAATAAAATCGCATTCACAGGAGAGACGACAACAGGTCAGTTGATCATGCAATATGCGTCTAAAAATATCATTCCGGTTACATTGGAATTAGGTGGAAAATCACCAAACGTATTCTTTGAAAGCGTGATGGCTGCTGATGATGCGTTTTTTGATAAGTGTTTAGAAGGTGCAGCAATGTTCGCCTTGAATCAAGGGGAAGTTTGTACTTGTCCATCAAGAATTTTGGTACAAGAAAGCATCTTTGATGAGTTTGTAGAGCGTTTTGTAGAACGTGTGAAAGCAATTAAGTTAGGTCATCCGTTAGATCCAAATACGATGATGGGTGCTCAGGCATCAAGTGATCAATACGAGAAGATTTTGAATTATATCGAAATTGGAAAAGAAGAAGGTTGCGAGGTCTTAGCTGGTGGAAAAGCAGCATACAATGAAGGTTTAGAAGGTGGATATTATATCGAGCCGACTATTCTTAAAGGAAATAACAAAATGCGTGTATTCCAAGAAGAAATCTTCGGGCCAGTTGTTTGTTTGACTTCTTTCAAAGATGAAGCAGATGCGTTAGAAATCGCAAATGATACGTTATATGGTTTGGGTGCAGGAGTTTGGACTCGTGACACACATCAGGCTTATCAGATTTCAAGAGGTATTCAAGCAGGTCGTGTTTGGGTGAATTGTTATCATTTATATCCTGCTCACGCTCCGTTTGGTGGATACAAAAAGTCGGGTATTGGTCGTGAGACACACAAAATGATGTTAAATCACTATCGTCAAACTAAAAATATGTTGATTTCTTACGATAAGAATGCAATGGGATTCTTTTAGTTTTTAGTGAGCAGTAATTAGTTTGTTAGTAATCAGTCTATATGTGATTGAGATAATTTATCTAAACATTATTAATTGTCAAACAGTTAAAGGTTAAAATAATAGAAAGCGGTTAACAGCTATATCAAAACTGTTAGCCGTTTTTTACTAATCACTAAAAATACTAATTACCAAATTATGACAAAACGAGTATTAGTAACTAAGGAAGCGGAAGCGATTATTGATCAATTGCGTAATCAGTACGGAGAGTTAATGTTTCATCAGAGTGGAGGTTGTTGTGATGGCTCGTCGCCAATGTGTTTTGAAAAAGGTGAATTGATGTTGGACAACAGTGATGTTTGGTTGGGAAATATTCACGGTTGTAACTTTTATATGTCCAAAGATCAGTTTGAATATTGGCAACATACACAACTGACGGTAAATATTACGAAAGGTCGAGGAGCAAGTTTTTCGTTAGAGATTCCATTAGGTTTACGATTTATTATAGAATCTCGACTATTTACTGATGAAGAAATAGCGGCTTTAGAGCCAATTCGTTATGGCGAACAACAATAATCTATTGTTTTTCTATAGCTTATCCCGAAACTCGGGAGAATTGTACAGAGGTTTTCAAGGAGTAACACGGAGAAAATTTATACGGTGTGCCTTCTTTGAAAACCTCTGTTTAATTCAATGAAAAATCATAGATAAAAAATATAGTTACCAAAGTGTGTAGAGATAACAATCCTCAATGTTTTTAGCGTTCTGAGTATTTCCCTTTATTTATTTCTTAATATTAAAATCCATATCCACCAAATTTTTAATAAAATACATCTGTCAATAAAAAAATTATAATAGATAACGTTTTTCCACCTGAAAATCAATAACTTCGCTGTGAACGCAGTCAAAAGTTTATGTTTTCGTTGATGATTCACATGAACAATTCAAATCGAAAAATTATCTTTGCGATATGAATGAAAAAATACTAATCTTGGATTTTGGTTCGCAATACACGCAATTGATTGCAAGACGAATCAGAGAGCTAAATGTTTATAGTGAAATCGTACCTTATAATAAGATTCCGGAATTAGACGAATCTATCAAGGGGATTATCTTATCAGGAAGTCCTTTCTCTGTTATGGACGATAAGGCATTACAGGTTGATTTGGAGCAGATTATTAACAAAAGACCTGTTTTAGGAATTTGTTATGGTGCTCAGTATATCGCTCAAAAAATGGGTGGCCGAGTAATGCGTTCTGAAAAGCGAGAATATGGAAAGGCTAATTTGACCAAATTCTTCAAAGAGGATAAATTCTTAAAAGGCGTAAGCGAGAACTCACAAGTTTGGATGTCACATGGCGATACGATTGCTGAAGTGCCGTCTAACTTCGAGCTGTTAGCCGGAACATCTTCTATTGACGTGGCAGCGTATAAGTCGAAAGAGGGCGAATACGATTATCCTGTTTATTGTATTCAGTTTCACCCAGAGGTGACGCACAGTTTGGATGGTAAAACGATTTTGGGAAATTTCGTACACGAGATTGCAGGTTGTCATGATACTTGGACACCAGAGTCGTTTGTCGAAACGACCGTTGCGGAGCTGAAAGCTAAAATCGGTGACGAAAAAGTCTTAATGGGTCTTTCGGGCGGTGTAGATTCGACGGTAGGAGCGATGTTGTTGCATCGTGCGATTGGTCAAAATTTGTACTGTTTCTTTATTGATAATGGTTTATTACGTAAAGACGAATTTGATGAAGTCCTTGAGTCTTATCAAGGTATGGGCTTGAATATCAGAGGAGTACGCGCTGGCGATAACTTTTTAGATGAGTTAGATGGCGTATCTGACCCAGAGAAAAAACGTAAAATCATCGGTCGAGTTTTCATAGAAGTTTTTGAAGCGGAAGCCGAAAAGTTAGATAATATTACTTGGTTAGGTCAAGGAACAATTTATCCCGATGTGATTGAGTCGGTATCTGTTCACGGACCTTCTGTGACTATAAAATCTCATCATAATGTTGGTGGATTACCAGATTTATTAAAATTAAAAATAGTAGAACCGTTACGCTTTTTGTTCAAAGATGAAGTGCGTAAAGTTGGTTTGGCATTAGATATTCCGAAAACGATTATCGGTCGTCACCCGTTCCCTGGACCAGGTTTGGCGATTCGTATTTTGGGCGAAATCACAAGAGAACGAGTGCGTATCTTACAAGAAGCCGATGCTATTTTTATTAATAATCTGAAAAAACACAACCTATACGATGAAGTTTGGCAAGCGGGCGTGATGTTGTTGCCTGTTAAATCTGTTGGTGTCATGGGTGATGAACGAACTTACGAAAGTGCAGTCGCTTTACGTGCCGTCAATTCTAATGACGGAATGACAGCCGAATGGAGTAATTTACCTTACGAGTTTTTAGGAACGGTGTCAAGTGAAATTATTAATAATGTTAAAGGTATAAATCGAGTAGTCTATGATATTAGCACAAAACCTCCTGCGACAATTGAGTGGGAATAAAATTTGGATTTTAATTTTTGCTGTTGGCATATTTACTTCGTGTGAATTATTCAAACCTGTTAACGGTGGAAATAACAATAGCAATAATAATTCTGACGAAATTGAGGAAATCGGTGGTAACGAGGACAATGATCGTGATAACGATGGCGTAACAGACGATTATGATAAATGTCCTGATGAACCTGGTTTAGTACGCTTGGAGGGTTGTCCTGAAGATAGTGTCGAGAATAATACCGGTGATACTGGGACTACTGGTGACACTGGAAATGAAAATTCGGGAAGTGATACCGGAAATGCAGAGAACAAGGAGACGACAAAACCTAAAGGAGAGTCGCCTGTAGAAGATTCGGTTATCAATGGTAATTTCAAGGGAAGCTATAAAGTTGGTATTGTGATGCCGTTTTTTGCAGACGAAGTCAGCAATGCGATGACAATGCCTAAACAAGCTGTCCCGGGCATGAATTTCTATGAAGGAGCAATTCTGGCATTGCAGCAATTGAGTATGGAAGGTGTTAATTTAGACGTGGAAGTTTTTGATACTCGTAGAAGTCAAGGCGTAGTACAAGGTTTGGTAGATAATTATACCCTGAGTTCGATGGATTTGATTATTGGGCCGGCAGCTTCTTCGAACGTAAGAATTGTGGCAGAACAAGTAGCGAAAAAAGAGGAAGTGCCGATGGTTTCGTTGAATTTAAACTCGACTTTGACCAGTGAAAATCCTTATTTTATACAATCAAGTCCTTATTTTGCTTCTCACGCTTTCGCAACGGTAGATTATATCAAGCAACAGTACGACGGTAAAAAAGTCATTATGGTTGTGCCAAATACTGGAAAGGAAGTAAGCCGTTTGCAGTATTATCGTGATGCGAATAGAGTGCAATCGGGTGGCGTTGTCACGAATTCATTTACAGAGTTATTGGTAGAGAAAGTAGGTAGTTCTTATACTTTTACCGGCCTAACTGATGCGTTGACTTACAGTGATACCACTGTGATTATTGCACCGGTATCGAATGAGTTTTTTGCAAATACATTATTGCGAACATTAAATGCTGTTAAAGGTTCTAAACCTGTTGTCGTATTCGGTATGCCGAGTTGGATGAATTATCAAAATTTAGATGTTGGCGTGATGAATAGTTGTAATTTACACGTTACGAATGGTAGTTTTGTCAATAAAAATGATGAAAAAGTCAAGGTATTTAAGCAAAGTTTCTTTGACGAATATGGTGCAGCACCAACGATTGAAGCTTATAAAGGATATGATTTGACGCTATATTTCGGACGTATGTTGTATAAGTACGGAACTGATTTTATTGATAAATTAGATCAAGCTGATGCAACTTTATTACAAAGTACTTTTGAATACGAACGAGTTTTTTCGGAAACAAGCGGTGGTGAAATGGGCGAAGATTATCAAATTAATTACATCGAAAATAAATATGTTCACATTCTACGTTTTAGTAATTATGAATATATTTTGATGAATAATCCGAATAACATATTTAGGGATTAGTTTACAGGCGTGAGCTATAAAGTGTCAAGTATTTTTCACTTTCGAAATATCAAAACAGGTTGGAGGTTCGCTTTCAACCTGTTTTTATTTACATTTGTATCAATTGCTGACAAAGCGGGACAGAGGTAGTCAATACTTAATATTTAATAATTGAAGTCGATGAATTACTGGATTTTTCAAGTCAATCCGAAAACCTTTGATGTAGTGAATGCCTTAAAAGAGGAGGCATTGGCTTCGTTTTCTGTTATTTCGCATAAAAACAAAATTGAAAAAGGCGATAAAGTTATCTTATGGCAATGTGGTAAAAATGCAGGTTGTTATGCGTTGTGCGAAGTGCGTTCTGAGGTATCGGATTTTCGACCTTTGGCGAGTGAAATATCATACTTTTTCGATAAAGAAATTTTAGGCAAATTGAGTTCGAGGGTTCATTTAAAAGTAGTGTATAACCTGTGGAATAAGCCGATTACGTCTGAAATGCTTTACAGCAAAGCGTTTGAAAGATTCAATGTTGGTTTACCAGGAACGAATTTTCAAGCTACTGAAAATCAGTACAAAACCCTAGTTTCTATCACGGAACAGCTGGACATGGTTTACGAAATCTTGCCACCTTACGAAACTCGCAAAAAAGACAAAAAACCCTTAAACCTTATCCTTTTTGGGCCGCCAGGAACTGGAAAAACCTATCATACGCTCAATCATGCGATTGCGATAATTGAAGGCAAAAGCCTGATTGAGGTCGAAATCGAAAATCAACAATATCGTTATCAACTCAAAGAACGCTACAACAATTATCAACAAAATAGACAAATTGCGTTCGTGACATTTCATCCGTCGATGAACTATGAAGATTTTATCGAAGGCATCAAACCCAAAGAGGACAACAAGCAAGTTTATTACGAAATTGAAAATGGAATTTTTAAAAATCTTTGTTTAGAAGCGGCAAAAAATCCGAATCAAAATTATGTATTAATTATTGATGAAATTAGCCGTGGCAATGTGGCACAGATTTTTGGTGAATTGATCACACTAATCGAACCGGATAAACGTAACGGAAAACCAGAAGCGGTGGAAACAATTTTGCCGTATTCAAAATCCGCTTTTTCTGTTCCACAAAACTTGTATTTGATTGGAACAATGAACACCGCAGATAGAAGTGTAGAAGCACTGGATACGGCGTTGCGTCGTCGTTTCTATTTTGAAGAAATGGCTGCAAAACCGAATTTACTACACTCAATTGGAGAAATTGATTTGAAGCAATTATTAAAATCTATCAATCAACGTATTGAAATTTTGTTGGATAAAGATCATCAAATCGGTCACGCTTACTTTATGAATATCACTACGTTAGAAGATTTACGAATCGTTTTTGCTAATAAAATTATTCCTTTGTTAAAAGAATATTTTTACGGAGATTGGGGAAAAATCGGTTTGGTTTTGGGCGAAGGTTTTATTCAAAAAAAGGTACAACCATTTAATGGTGTTTTTGCTAATTTTGATTACGAATATAAAGATGATTTTGAAAGTCGAATGGTATATGAATTAACCGATGTGACAGATTGGGACGAAACGGCTTTTCGTATGATTTTGTAAATAGTTAACCATGAAAAAACTACTCATTTTAAGCTCAATATTAATGATATGTTGGAGTTGTGAAAATATTCCTTCAACTTCTGAAAATGGCATTAATAAAGAAATTTCTCCTCATTTTATCGAATTAGAAACGGATGAAGATACATCCGTTTTTAGAAATGTCAATTTTCTAAGAACCACCAATTATAAATTTCTTTACCTTGGCAAAGTAGCAGATACGATTAAGTTGAATTATCATGTTAATTTTCGTCCGCCTCCGCCACCGCTGCCTGGAGTAGAAAAAGATACAATGATGCTGATTAATGATAATCCATTTGAAAATTATCGTGTAGATTGGTTTGATGAACGGAAATTTAATTATTCGGAAGGTTCAAAAATGGAAGTCAAAGTAGATACTTCTACGATTGTTAAAAAGTATGATTATCGCTTTGCTTCAAAATTTATTTTTGCTAAAGCTTATCCTGTTATTATAAAAAATCAAGAAATCGACACTATAATTATCAGTTTGAATTATCATATTCCATTGGTTTTAGAAGCGAAAGATAGTTTGAATGATTGGCGACCAATTGAAAGAGTTCACGCTTATTTTTGTGGTACAGGAGTGGATAGAGTCTTTTTGCCGCCAAATGAAATTGCGGTAACTTCGGTGATTATTTATCAAGGTGATTATGAAACAGATTTGAGGTTAAGATTAGGCGAGAATTTGTCGAAACCATTCAAAGGTCAAATTAATTATAGTCAGTTTGAAGTAGAAGATGATGATTAGAAATAAGAACCTTAAAACGATTTATTCTTCTGTAAAACTCGATGGTGATTGTCCAAATTGTTTTTTGAAAGCTTTCGAAAACGAACTCAGAGAGGAAAAACCAGTGGTATAAGCAATTTCTGAAAGTGTCAATTCTTTGGTTTTAATCAATTCTACCGCTTTTGTTAGTCGAACTGAACGAATAAATTCTGAAGCAGATTGATCCGTCAAGGCTTTGATTTTTCGATAAAACTGCATTCGACCCAATGAAAAAGCCTGACCAACACTTTCTACAGTCAAGTTGTCATCCTCAATATTTTCAAGAATATAGTTCCGAACATCTATAATAAATTGATTTTCTATTTTACAAATCAGATCAATATTTTTTAGCTTTTGATTTGGTATTTGCCCTATAAGTTGTTGTTGAATCAAACGACGGATTTCCAATAGTTTTTCAATTCTCAATATCAATTCTTCGGCACTGAACGGCTTTGTTAAATAAGCATCAGCTCCTCGTTGTAAACCTTTTAAGCGACTTTCTAAAGATGTTTTTGCTGTTAATAAAATCAAAGGAATATGAGATGTACTCACTGTTTGACGAATCATTTGTGTCACTTCATAACCATCTCTTTGAGGCATCATGACATCTGAAATAATCAAATCGGGAATGATTTCAAATGCTTTCTTGATACCTTCCTCCCCATTTTTAGCTTCTGTTATTTCATAAACAGATTCATCAATGCAATCTCTGATATATTGTCGCATTTCAGAGTTATCGTCAATAATTAGTAAGCTGATTCTATGATTATTAGAAGGTTGAGGTTTTTGTAAATTATGCTGGATAGTCACAGGCATAGGAATCACGATATTATCGCTCGAAGTCGTCTCTTCATGCTTTACGGTTGCTTCAAGAATCGGCAAATTTACAATAAAGATTGAACCAACTCCGACCTTACTTTTTGCCTCAATCGTCCCTTGTTGTACTTCAACTAATTCCTTTACTAATGCCAGACCGATTCCCGTTCCTAATTGTCCGTCACGATTCATATTTGTTTGATAAAAACGTTTGAAAATCAGTGGCAATGCACTTTTTTCTATACCATTTCCATTATCTTTCACGGACAATTGTAGTATTTTACGCTGTTCATCGACTACTAAATGAACTTCGATTTTATCGTTTTTATTGGTATATTTTAAAGCATTTGATAATAAGTTTGATAAAATTTTATTCCATTTTTCTTTATCAAAACACGTTTCATTCGTGGCTGTTGTGATATTGAGAGAAAGCTGTTTCTGTTGTTGTATCGCTAAGGGCTGAAAACGCTGAATAATATCTTCTGTGAATGTTACAATATTACCAAAGCAAACCTCCAGCTGCATTTGATTACTTTCTAATTTAGAAATATCTAACAACTGATTGACCAGGGATAATAATTGATTTGCATTATTTATGGCTCCATTGATTTTTTGTTGTTTTGATGTTTCGGTAGTTTGCTTTAATAATTGCTGCAAAGGGCCAATTATCAGCGTAAGCGGAGTTCTAAACTCGTGTGTAAGATTAGAGAAGAATATGCTTTTCGCCTCGTCTAATGCCTTTAATTCGTCGGCTTGTTTTTTGATTTTTTGCGTTCGTTCCTTGACCGTTTTTTCCAGCTCAGTATTGAGCAATTGAAGCTGAATTGTTCGATATCTGAAGTATGACCAAGTCCCTAACGCAATTAATATAACAGTTATCGAAATGAACCACCAGGTCGAATAAAACGGCGGAGCAATATATAATTTAATATTCAATTCTTCTTTTAACCAATTTCCTCCTGAACCTCTTGCTTTAACAACTAAGGTATAGTTTCCTGAAGTTAAGTTGTTGATTGATAGTGTGTTATCATTTAAAAAGAACCATTGATTAGAATGATTTAATATTTTGTAAGCATATTTATTTTCCGATGGATTAGAGAAATCTAACAAAGCCATTTGTAGTTCTAAAACTTTATCATGACTCTTGAGTGTTATCTTATTTTTAGTTAAAAACTCGTCGGTTTTGTCTTGATAAGATTCTGAATTATTCGATAAAACTTTAATTGAGTTAATCACTAAATTAGGTTGAAAACCTTTATTTATAATAAAATATTTTGGGTGAAACTTCGTAATACCGTTCAATCCTCCAAAATATAAATAGCCATCGTTATCTTTAAAATGTGCAAATGTATTAAACTCTTCGTGCGCAATCCCATCATTGGGCATATAGACTTTTACCTCCTTCGAAGCCTTGTTGAATCGCATCAATCCATAATCACTCGGTAGCCAAAGTCCACCAAAATCATCACTATAAACCGCATAAATGTTATTATTGGATAATCCATCTTTTTTAGAAAATTGACGAATTTCATTTTTTTGTCTATCCCAGCGAATCAATCCTTTGTTCTTTGTTCCGAACCAAAAAATTCCGTTTTCGTCCTCATGCAAATGATTGAAATTATCAGTCGGGAAGCCATCTTTTTTAGAATAACACGCAATGGTTTTTTCGGTTGTTTTATCCAACAAAAACAAACCTTTAGTTGTCGTTATCCAAATTCCTTCACTATTGGTATGAAAACTTCGAACAGCAATAGCCGTTCCGTTAGTTTGTGATATTAAGGGAGTTATGATATTTTTTTTAGGATCATACCGATAAACTCCTTCGCTCGTTCCTAATAAAAAATGATTGGTTACAGGATTAATAAACGAAAAGAGAATTTCACCGATATTTCTTATTGTTATCGATTCGAAATTACTGGTATTTTTCTTTTTTCTGTATAAAAAACACTCTGTTGTTCCTACCCAAATTGTTCCATTTTTATCTTTTTGACAACTAACCATTGCAGAGTATTCAGGTAAAAACTTGAGCCAACCGTTTTTATTTTTATAAAAACTTCCCGAATAACCGCCAATATATAACTGATTGTCAATCTGTGTAATACCTCGTATGCTATTATTTTTTTGTAAAATAGTGAACGGATTTTTCTTGATTTGAATTTTAAGAATGCCGTCATTTGATGTAATCCATAAAATATTCTGGGCGTCTTTAAAAACTTGATTGTATTTAAAATCGACTTTTCTTGATTTTTCCTCGTATTTCCATAGTATCTTCCCCTTATCATCTTGAATAATCAATCCTTCATCCGTATTACACAGTATTAAGCTATCTTGTTTATATATAATATCTTTGACCTTTAAGTTTTCTGTGTTCCTAACTTGTATTGGTCGAGATATATCCGATAAATATCGAGTTTGTCGATGATTTTTAGCCGTTCTAATAAGGATTTCGTCATCTATTTTAAATAAGTTTGCTACACTTGTATCACACATAATAGTCTCGACTACTTGTCTGTCAATAACCTTATTAATCGTTCTTAGGGGCTTAAAAACGTAATGAATATTAGGGGAGAACTCGAAACAATTCCAAACTACTTTATAGCTCGTTGCTTTATAAATCAGCGTAAATTTACCATTGTATTTGTAAACAGAACCGTCTTTTGTCCCAATCAGGATGGTATTTTTATTGAAGTCAGACGTATTTACAAAGTTGACATTATCGGATTGTATTAAACCGTTCGAAATAGATTCGAACGTATAAACCGTATCTTGTTTTGTATCTAAAATACCTGAGAACGTTGTTAAATAGGGAATAATACCTTCCGAATACCAGATTCTATCTTGTTTATCTACCGCAATTGTTAT
>CBFIHR010000099.1:0-13121 GCA_965662365.1 Saprospiraceae bacterium | reverse complement strand
AAACCGAACCCGATATTTAAAAAAGGGCAATTCTTCACGATTAGTGACCAATTCTCGAAAAGTAGTTTTTCTGAACTTTAGCAAAACCAACGGTAGTAATTTTTCCCAAAGCTACCCAAAATAAAAGCGGGAAATTAAATCTATTAAATTGTAAACAATGAAAAAAGTATCATTGATTTTTGCGTTAATCTTTATTGCAGGAGTTGGATTTTACTCTTGTGAAAAGACATCTTTAATTGAGGAAACCGTAAATGAACCTCTTAATCAAGAACCATTATTTGTTGAACCATCCGAAGAGATAATAAACGGAGAATTGTTTATTGACGATGTTTCTCAAAAGGAAGTCATTACAGACTTCGACCTCGAAAATGCTAAGGTTATTGACGGCAGATTAGCTTTTGATAATCATGAAGCCTTAATGAAAGGTATTGACAAATTAGCTGAATATAATACAGAAAGTGTTATCGCTTGGGGTGAGAAAATTGGTTTTACCTCACTTTTTGCTGAATTAACAAGAATTGAGGAACGTCCTGTTAGTGAAATGCAAGCCGAATTAGACAAAGGCGATATGTTAAATGACCATTTTCATATCACAAAAGACGGTGAATTAGAACTAACACAACAAACTGTTTTATTATCAAGAATGTTCAACACTCAAGGTATTGTTCAAGTTGGAAATTTTGTTGGTTCATTTACAGAAGGCTTAAATGTTTGGGTCGAAGCTGAAAATACTGAAAAGCTAATTACGGCTTTAAAAAATCGCCATATTCCTGAAGATGATAAGGACTTTTACTACACAGATAAAAGAGCCTTTGAACCTAATAAGAATTGGGTAGAAAGCACAACTTGTCCCAAAACAAGTACATGGATTGGTCCAAATCGCCAATATAAAAATCCTACTCAAAATCGAAGAATTGATGTTAGAAATTCTTATCATGTACTTATAACACCAGTATATACGACAGTTCCATTTTCACCAGATTGGAAACACGAATATTTTTATACTATTGAAACAACGTCAAGAAAAGCGTCATGGAATAAATATAAAACTGACCATTATTTGAATATTGATATTCAAATTTCAAACAGAGGACAACGTACTAAGAAAAATGAACATGACAACAATACTAAATACGGTTTCATAAGAGTTGATGTATTCTTTGACCCGAACTTTATTGGTTTACCTTCGTCTGCACCATTTTTGGTAAATGTTAATCCAGGAACTCATGGTCAATGGTCAGATCCAGGTACATCGGCTTCGCACAGAGGAATGGGAGCAAGATATGGAAGATTAGATTGTAATTAATTCTTAACCTTTGAAGTGAATCTTTGAATTTATTATCAAGTTCAAGTATTCACTTTTTTATTATAAATAATGAAGATAATATTTATTGGTTTGCTTATGATTATGTCGTTTAACATTTTTGGACAGTCATTAAGTAATATCCATATATCATCGGGAGTTTTATACGCCAATGTAATTTCTAAAAGACCATTATATGAAGGTGTTAATCCTTTCAGATATGGCGTTTGGGCATCTTGCGGAAGTAATTTACAATTAAACGAATATAAATACTTTAATTTTAATCTTGATTTACGATTGACGTATCAAGAAAGAATGCCTCTTGAGTTTTTTACGTTTGAAGCAGGAACACAAGTAGGTGTACCGACTTTCATACATATACAAGACTATGCTTCTCATCCACAACATGAATTTCATGAAATTAGTGGCTTCGATAGATTTCCTAACTTCAAATATTTACACATAGAAGCTGTACCAAATATAAGTTTTGGAAAAACATTAAAAACTTCTATCGGTATTGGCTTATTTGGAGGTTTATTAATTAATAAAAACGAAACCATTAGAGAACCTTCCGATTTTGGAGAACTTGAAGATTACTTGACACAATCTACAACAGGAAATGTAGAATACACAAGATTTGATTTTGGTTGGCAACCTAAAATATCTTGTGTCTATCAAGTGAATAAAAAAATTTCGTTGGGAGTTGATATAAAATCTTATTACTCACTTGTAAGAATGAATGATACGATAGTAGATGAAGAAAGGGTTTTTAATTTCTTTTGGGTTGCTTATGCAGGTGGAATATCCGTACAATATCAACTAAATACAACTAAAGAAAATAAATAAAGCTACTGCCAACAATGGCAGCATCTTCCATAGCCGATTAAAAAATCGGCTACGGAGTTGCTGCATAACCGTTGGAAACTAATCCTTAACACACTTTCACATTTTTTCAAAAATAATTTGTAGTAATTTGTATTTCAAAAATGATACTTTTAAAACTCATATTTTCTAATCAAATTACAACCAAATGAAACTGTATTTTTTTATTGTATTTATCGCCTTTTGCTTTGTGCAATGTGCTCAAAATCAATAAATTGATCGTCATTTGGGCTTTTTTTATTTTGAAATAGCTGAATGATCGTCATTTGGGCTTTTTTTTATTTTGAAATAGCTGAATGACCGTCATTTGAGCTTTTTTTCATTTTGAAATGGCTGAATGACCGTCATTTGGGCTTTTTTTTATTTTGAAATGCTTGAATGACCGTCATTTGGGCTTTTAAGGTTTTCCTATAAAGATCAGACAGACGGATTTAAACTAAAAACGTTTACGAAGTATGTGTTTCAATTTTATAAGGATTTGATTGATGAATTTAGGGAACAGGAAATAAATAATCTATCCATTTTACTTACTCTTTTTGCTTCCTACTTCTCCGATAAATATCGGAGTAAACTGTAATAATACTTGTCGTAACCACGGCTATGATTGCGTCTTTTTGCCTCGTTTGAAACAAAAATAGCTTCGCAAAATTTGGGTAAACTATTGATTTCCTATTCCCTTAAATCAAATACTCACAAACTTTCGTTCAATCTCATTCATCACACGTTCTGCGTGAAATCGGGCATTTTCGATAAACCAGCGATTCGTTACTCGTCCGCCGCAAACAACGCCAGATATAAAAATATTAGGAACGTTCGTTTCGTAACTATGCTCGTCATAGCAAGGGATTCGCTTGACATCTTCCGAGAATTGTAAGCCAATCTTCTCCAACCATGGAAAATTAGGTTGATAGCCAATTAAAGCTAAAACAAAATCATTTTCTATTATTTTTTCACCGTCCTTCGTATTGATTACAACCTGATTATCTGTTATTTTTGAAACGGTGGATTCAAAATATGCTTTAATAGAACCTTCTTTAATTCGGTTTTCAATATCGGGTTTGATCCAATATTTTACCCTTGAGTTAATTGTTGATTTTCTGATAACCATTGTGACTTTTGCTCCTTTTCGCCAACATTCTAAAGCGGCATCACAGGCCGAGTTAGCAGCGCCGATAATCAAGACATTTTGATCAATATAACGATGTGGATTATCGTAATAATACCGGACTTTCGTCAAATTATCGCCCTCGACATTGAGTTGATTCGGCACATCATAAAAGCCTGTCGCAATGACTACCGTTTTGGCTTGATAGGTTTTTTTAGCCGTCGTAATCTGAAAAAGTTCCGCCTCCTTTTTTACATCAAAAACCTCTTCGTATAAGTTCACGTCTAATTGACAGTGATTTTTTACACGACGGTAATACTCCAAAGCCTCGTTTCTTGTTGGCTTATTATTGATAGAAACAAACGGGATATCACCGATTTCGATCTTATCAGAAGTAGAGAAAAAAGTCATATTGTCGGGATAATTAAATATTGAGTTCACCAAGCAACCTTTTTCTAAAATCAAATAAGATAAGCCTCGTTTTTTCGCCTCAATTCCACACGCCAAACCGATAGGTCCAGCACCGATTATTATTGTGTCAAACATTTATAATATTTTTATTAAAAAAATAACATCATTTACAATTTGTGAAGTATAGTGAAAACATGGTGAAAATCAAAAATACTCAATTTAATTATGGCTAACTTTCCGTTTTTTGCTTCACAAAATCAAAAAATTATTTCAAAATTTTAGTCATATTAATTGATGACCGATTACTTATTTACAGAATTAAAATAATGATGAAGACTATTTTAAAAAGTTGCAGGACTTTGAAGAAGTGGGAAGGGAGCAGGATTTTTCCGAATGTAGCAGACGATTATTTTTAGAACAAATCGGATAGGCTCACTATTTTAGAAAGTTGGTGAGGTTGCTGAACTGTCAACGCATAAGGTCTGTCTAAAAAAATAGTTTTTAGAACAAACGGTTGGACAATTCAGCAATTGAATAGACTTACTTTTCCGAAACATTCCGCATTGCTAATTCTAAAATTGCCAAGGACAAAAAGTAATTTTCTTCTTTTCGTTGCATCGGTGATAGCAGCTCGAAAGCACGAGGAAATTCTTTTTCGGTTTGTCCAGGATTGAGTAAGTTTCCTTTCTCTTGATTGTTGACCAAAATCGGTGTTGAGTAGGCTTCTTTATCTGGTTTTATTTGTGCAATCCCTTGATTTTTAGTGTCATACAATACGCCATTTTTGCGTAGTAAACCTAAGGGTTCATTGTTCAAATATATTTGAATACCTTTTTTGCGAATGCGATAAATATATTCTCGGTCAGAAGTTTTGGCGATCAAAACGGCATTGTTTGGCTGCACATATTTCTTATAAATATATCGTACCATCGGTTCTTGATAAATGGATTTCATCGTCCCTTCAACTTCCTTTGTGCCTCGACTTTTGATTTTTTGTTCCACTTCTTTTAACGATAGCAATTCCATTTCTTCCCTATTCCATGGGACTAATTCTTCGTTTTGAGCGGCTAACGTCAATCGAAATCTGTCAACATCTTTTCGGACATTGCTTTCATTTGGTTGATAGTTTTTTATCAAGCTGAACAATTTTCGGGTGGCAAAGTAGGTAAAACCAATGAAGGCAATAATAAATATGAATCTAAACATTATAGAAGTTTTTTTCCATAAGAATGACTTATGGCTTATGTCGAACTCTTGTGAAGTTCTGTAAAATATTAAATCAAAAACCTTAGAAAGGTCGATTTTGAACTGCTTAGTCTCCGAAGTTCTTACACCAAAATAACAGTTCTAAATTGTTATTCGCTTACGATAAGCTGCTTTTTTTTAGTCTTTTGGATAAATGATGACTTTTATCCGATAGATTACGATTCGTTATCGTTCTCCATATTGCGTGCATTACGGACGATTTCGGAGAGCGTTTTGATGAAATGTTCGTAAGCAGTATGGTCTTCGAAACTGTTTTGCGAAAGCATAATTGTAAAATCGGTCGTATGAATAATTAATAGTTTTTCAAATTCCTCTAAAGTTAATATTTTTCCGACCCACAAATCTGTAATTCCATCAGGTTTTGTAAGTGTTAAGGTGTCTTCGGTGACTTCTAGTGTTGTTGTTTGAAAGCCTTTTGGGTAAGAGCTTCTGAATTTTTTTTGGGCAGCTTTCGTGATTCGACGCTCCATAAATATTGGAATTAAGGCTTGTAAAAACATGCCAACTATTACTAAAATAATGTTGTTCCAACTATACAAAGGCTCGACAAACATCGAAAAAGTCAGCCCTAAGAAGGCGATTAATATTAATAAATGAATCGTTAAACGCATACGGATTCGTTCATTGCTTCGCCAGTTGTGATGCAGCAAATATTCCACATAATCTCCTTCTGATACAGTATAAGTCACTTTTAATGGTGTCATCGTCTAACTATTCTAAATCGTTTTTTAAAACCTTAGTTCAAAATAAAATATTGATAATCAGTATTTTACGGTCTGTTTTTGTTTTTGGTATGAATTAGATATTTTGATAATTTCTAATTATTATGATAAATATCTACAAAACACAAATTTGATAAATATTTTTAAGATTATATTACACTTTTAATAATTAAAAAAAATCATAAATGATGAAATCAACCAATATTTTATTAATTGCCGTTAGTGTTTTGGTGATAAGTCTTACGTCGTGTAAGCCAAAAGAAGTTGTTTCAGATAAACAAGAAGAGGCAGAACAAGTCGTGCAGGAGGTCATCAATACAACGGTCATGGACACGGAGGATTGTAAATATGATCTTATCGAAGGGGAAGGAAAAATTACAAGAATGAATTTTAGTAATCCTGATAATGTGGTGATTCAGTTTGAATTTACGCCACCAAAAAGTACAGGTTTGATGCCGACTCAAGGACATGTTTTTAATGTAAATGGTGTCGGAAAATATCCATCACGAAGTTGGTGCGAAAAAAATGGTATCGAACAAGGGGCGACGTTTAGAGTCAATATGTATCAATTGTCAGCTAATTCAGACAGGGAATATTGTCAAAAAATGGTGTTTAGTTTCGTAGAGTTTGAGGATAATGGCTGGAGATAAGTTTCAGGTGCGAGGTGTGAGTTTATTTCACACCTCACGCTTGATGTTATTTTTCTAATTTTATTTTTCAAAAAAGAATTCGTAGCCCCAAAATATTTCACCAAATAATAATTGTTGTACTAAAAATACGTCTTCGTTACCATTGACAAAAGCGAAGTAACGTTGGATTTTTGGGCGACTTTTGACATTTTCTTCGACTTCTTCGACTTGCTCAATAACAGGGATAAATTTTACGGTTTTTTGCTCGCCGTCTTTGGTTGTTATTTGAACAGTTGCAAAAGGTAACTTTTCTGAAATTTCATTTCTATGTGGATTTTCATTTTCAATAGCTTCCGCCACTAATTTTTCGAATTTATATAAATACGCCAAAGCCTTTTGATTGAGGACGGGCTTATTGATTTTATTAGTCGTTGGGTACAACGGTTCTATCTCAAATTTTCCATTTTTAACTTGCGTTAATACAAAGGAATTAGATTGTTGCTTTGGATAATCAATCTGAATTGTCTTGATATTTTTGCTGCTGTAGCTAAAAACAGTTTTGTCTCGCCAGTCTTTTTCCGCTAATAAAAATCGGTCGGTCAAGAAACCTTCCCAGTTTTGTAAATGCGTAACATACGGATTTTCAGAGCCTTCCATAATCATAAACGTACCCTGCATGTCGTTAGAAGGGCCACCGACGTAGTAGGTTTTAAAACGTTTCCCTCGCTTATCGTAGAGTTCTACTTTTTTACCGTTAGTTGCCAAATCATCAACGGCCATCGTGATGGCAGCGTCTTGAACCATATAACGCACATCTACATTCTGAATCGTTTTTAATAAAATTTCGATTGCTGCTGGGCGAGCCTTGAAGGTTTGGCCAACTTGATTAGTGTATTCCCAGTAACCATCTTTTCGAGTAACTGTTGCCGTACGATTATTTCTATCGGCAATAAAAATTTTGTGGATTTTATCTACGTTTTCTACCGCAAAATCACTTTCTTCAATGTTCAAAGTATTTGACGTATCACGAGTAACGACAAAGTAAGTAATTGTGGCTAACACAATTAAAATCGCTAAATACAAGTAGGTGTTTTTCATAGTTTTTTATTTTAATCTTAGATGTGAGACTTTTAGATATGAGCTGTGAGGTTTTTGGTTCTATAGGATTTAGATTGATTATTCTTTTTCGTTCTATGTTGAACCGTACTAAAACCAACATTTACTTTCAAAGTTTAGTAAACGTAAAACTACTAACCTGAGTCATATAAAATCAGATTTTTGATAATACGATTGTTAAACTTCAAAAATATCTCGAATCTCACATCTCAATATCTCAAATCTTAAAACTTCAAAATAATGCACAAGATAAAAGTAATTCAATCAATTTTTCGTTAAGAGTTCGTAAAGACAACTAACTTTGTATTGAATATATCGTTTCATTAAGCGAAATTGATATTTTCAATACAGGTTTATCTTAATAACACTTAATTATTTTATAGAAAATGAATAATTACTTCTACACAAAAGTTTTAGGCTTGACTATATTTTTTTTCATAACGGCAATATTTGCTTTTGCACAATGTGATGGTTACGATAAATTTCCGAATGGAGAGGAAGCCGCTAAGAAACTATTTGAGCAATATCAAGAATTAATTGTGACGGAAAATTTTGAAGAAGCCTATAAAGTCTGGAAATCTTTGTACGAATACGCACCGGCAGGCAACGTCGCACATTATACAGATGGTGTTTATATTTATAAACAGTTGATGCGAAAAGCGACAGACGCTCGTTCGGTCGTTTTGTATCAGTCAGAGTTACTTCGTTTGTATGATAGACGGATGAAGTGTTTTGGTTATCCATCAGAAACGGAAAATATCGTTTTGGGTGAAAAAGCGATGGAAATGTACTATATCAATTATGACGAAAATGTCACTTATCGTACCTTCAAATATGTTATTGAAACAGGCGAAATGCGGCATTCGCCAGAGTTTGTAGAAGTTTACGGAACGTTTTGTAACTACTTGTACGGTGGTGATAAAATGGACTTATTTCACCTTTGGGAAAGTCAACAACAGGTTCATGCGATTATTGATTACAACATTAATAATAAAACTGACGAAACTGTAATTGAGTTGTATCAACGAGCTAAAGCGACGGTTGATGCTTATTATGATATTTATTTGAATAATGGTGATAGTTGTATCGCTGAGGTCGAACGCTTAAAAAATACTTATTTAACGTCGGATTTGGATAGTGTGCGGACGGCTGTTTATGATACTTTGCAATCGTTGAGTTGTGTGCAAGCATTTGAAGCAATAGAAGAATTGAGACAGTCGCCTATCGGATCAATTGAAGATAGCGATATTGGTAAGGAGTTGAAACAGTTGGAGTTAGAATCTAACTTATCATCAAAAACAGCTAAAAAAGCCGCTTTTGCTTATGACCAAAATCAATATTTATTAGCAGCTGAACTTTACGAACAAGCCTCAACAGAAACTGGAAATAATATCTATAAGGCTCGTTATGCTTATCGGATTGCAGAGATTTATTTTCATAAAATCAATAGCAAGTCAGAAGCCAGAAGTTTTGCGTATCAAGCAATGAACTTCGACCCAAATTGGGGCTTACCTTATTTTATTATTGGTGAAATGTACGAAGCAAGTTATAACGACTGTGTCGAAGAGAATGGCGTTGATGGTCAGCTAATGGTACAAGCGGCGATTAACAAATGGCTAAAAGCAAAGGAAATCGACGAAACCGTCGCCGAGAAAGTCGATGCAAAACTCGATGAATACAAGAATTTAATAGATGCTAAAAGTGCTTGTGATAATCCGAAAATGAAAACGGTAGTTTTAGAATGTTGGATTAACGAGGAGGTAGTGGTAGAAGAGTGCGAAGAATAGCCGCTATTGTCCATGAATGATTAAAAGTTTGAAGTTTACTAAACCTTGAAAATTGAGTAAACTTCAAACTTATTTCACCCGAATCTTTTTCGCTGCTAAAATATTTTTACCGGTAGAAAATTCTATAAAATAAACGCCTTGTTCTAAGTTAGCTGTCAAAATAGGCAATTCTTCATCGTTGCCGTTCAGTGTATAATTTGACTCGGATAACGTCTCATCATTCGTATTTTTTACTGTAATAATCAATTCTTCGATATTTTTTAATGCGTTGACCGCAATCGTCATATCGTTTCCTTTCAGAACTAATGCTGGAACAGTGTTCAACGCTTTTTTAAAGTTTGAGTTTTGGTATAATAAAGGGGTCGAAATATCGACAGGTACAGATTGCGTAGCGATACCGCAGCTACTTTCGACCGTTTGTGTCAAAAAATACGTGCCGTTTTCTTCATAAGTAAAAACCATATTCGTTTGAGGTTGTCCTTGATACATGACACCTTCGTAACCAAAATCAATAGATAAAAGATTGGCATCTAAGGATTTATCTTTTACTTTGATGGTGTTATCAGATAAATACTCAATTTCAAAATCTGCTAACGGTTGAGGAAGAATGTCTATAATTAATTGATTAGAAGGCGTACCCGTCGCTCCGGAGGGGTCGGTTTTAATCACAGCGATTTTTCCCGTTCCTACTTTTGAGTTCCATTTGACGTCGACTTCATGGTCGTTTTGTGTGACGATTGTACCATTTTCAACCATCCATTTGTAAGTGCAATTTTTTTCAAAAGGTGCAGCGAAAGTTGAAATCGAGTTGATACAAGCGGTTGTTTTTCCAATCGGGGTCGGTGATTGAAATTGAATATTAGAAGTCAGAAAGTTAGCGATAGATGTAATTTCATTGGGTTGATTGTCTGCAAAATTTGCAGATGTATTACTTTCAGGTAGTTGCTCATAAGATGACTTAAACTGCAAGGAATCTAAATATTGATGTAAAAATTTTGGTGAAAAATTAAACTCGTAATTCGTAGAGAAATCCGAATTTATTCTATTGTTTAAAGTTCTGTAAATCGGTTCTTGACCATTGATATGAAGGTTCAGAATTGGAATTTCTTTATTATTATGAACAATATTTCGATTGAAAATCGCACCGTCAATATTCACAACACCTGCGATTTTTACATCATGTTCAAAAGGATTACCGTTACAATCCAAGCAGTTTGCAGTCGCTGCAAATTGATTGAGTTCGTCCACATCTAAAAAAGCCGTATGTAAAGCGATTGCACCGCCTGAACGACTTCCACCAACGTAGATTCTATCAGGATTGATTCGAAAAGTACGCTTATTTTCCAGCAAGTAACGAATTGCTGCCCGTGCATCTTGCACTCCTCTAAATATCGCTTGATTGATGCCATCGCTTCGACTTGCGTCGTATCCTTGTCGATAATTCACACAAGCACAAGTATAACCGTAAGCCGTTAAGGTTTTGCACCAGTTGACGACTTCGTCTTGTTCCTTATTGCCAACAATGAAATCTCCGTCGGGAAATAGCAAAATCACTGGTCGTTCTATCGCAAGGTCATTGGCAGGTTCATAGAAATCAAGAGCATATAATTTTTTTTGATTCTGACCTTCAAGTAGATAAGGCGTTGATTCTGCATAGATAATATTTTCATAAATATTATAATCCTTAAAAATTGGAGCAGCATAACGATATTGATTTTGTGCGATTCCGAGCGTAGTAAGTAGCAAGAAGCTAATTGTGAAAGTGTATTTCATAGTACAATTTATTCGAGGGTAAATTTACGTGTTTTCTATTAAAGTGTAATTTTTTGTAGGCCAAAAAAAATACTAAGCTATTAAAAATTAGTACGGTAAATAAATTAAGATAGCGTTTTAAATTTTACTATTATTCAAAATAAACCATTGATTTTCAATGCTATAAAAACGTATTATAAAATGATAGAAAAGCTGGTTTGTATAAGTCGAAGTTTGGGTTGTTAAGTTGCCTACTTTGAAAACTCGATGGTTAAGTTTTTTTGTAATGGTTGTTTTTATGTAGTATTTTATAAAGCAATAGGTTTTCCAATTTAGCTTGAAAGACCTAACAGATTCACAAAATCTGTTAGGTCTGATAGTCAATGAATTACGATATTTTTAAAATAATTTCGATGTCGAAATATTTAGGCAAACCTATTTATTCAATGATTATTTTAATATAAATTGAAATGGAACATGTAGGCGTTCGTTCCAATATTTTTCATTATGATCATGGTCGTGCCACTTGATGGTAAGCCAATCCACACCACGCTTATAGCCTTTCTCTTTCATGATAATATCGATGGTAATTTGATATTTTTCATAATATTTATCTAAGCCCTTTGTTCCCAAGTCAAAATACCATTTTTTACCTTTCGGTAATGTACGTTCGAAGTACGTCACGACCTCATCAGCGATAAAAGGCGACGTATCTTCTAACGAAATCGGCCAATGTGTGGACATACAAATCGCACCGCCAAAAACGTCAGGATAATCACAAGTTGCATACATCGAAATCAAGCCGCCCATACTTGAGCCGCCAATGAAGGTATGTTCGACATCCGACAGCGTACGATATTTTTTATCAATTGCTGGTTTTAGTTCTCGTACCAAAAACTTCAAAAACGCATCAGAATAAACAGTATATTCCACCTTATTACGAATTGAATCCGTTTCAGATTTGGGCAACCTGTCCAATGGTTTCTGTGGCATATATTCCTCAAATCGTCTATCGCCTGCATGATTCACACCGATCAAAATGACTTCTTTTATTGCACCCGCAGCTACTAAGCTATCAGCAATTAAATGCGTATTCCAAGATAAATCACTGTATGGTGACTTTCCGCCAAATTGCACTTGACCGTCCATCAAGTATAAAACTGGATAATTTTTATCCAAGCTATCATTATAGGAAGGCGGTAGATAAACCGAATATGATTTATCTTCAATAAATTCGGAGGTAAGCGTAAAATCTGCTAATCGAGGCAAAGCCGTTGCCTTGTCTTCCGAGGTTGTAGGCTCTGATTGACAACCGATAAGAACAATCGCAATTATTGGTAATAAATATTTTAGTTTCATAACAATTGTGTAACCCTATTATTTTAAAAATGAAGGGCGAAAGTAATTATAAATTTTGTTTTTTAGTAGATTTTGAGATTTCCCACGAAGGTCACAACGTTTTTTATAGCAGTTTTATAGCAGTTTTATAGTAGTTTTATAGTAGTTTTATAGCAGTTTTTATAAAAATACTTCGGGAAATATTCTACTTCGAATAATCAAATTTGTAGATTTTTCCTTTCTTATTCCAAATGCCAAATTCGTCTTGAAAGGCAGCACCAATAAATTCAAATTCTATTGAAAATGGTTGATTCGGATTTTCTTTTTGAATAACAAAAGTTGCAGGAAAAGCACCATTTTTTAAATTAGTTGATTTGACATTTTCGGCATTGACGAATTTCCAGTTACCAACGGTCGGCCCAAACATCGCAAAAACGTACTGATTATCAGACTTTTCTCGTAAGAAAATTGCTGGATACTCGAAGTTATAAACGCCATATTTTGTTGGGATTTTGTAGATTTCACCTTTTGGGTATTTGGGGTCGAGTCGCGGAAAGCCACTACTCGAAGTACTTTGGTTATTTCTAAAAATTGTATCCGTTGCTGTGAAATTATTCAATCGACTAAATTTGTTTATTACACCTTTTATAATTCCATTATGCGTCAATGTATTTTGGTGGTACGCATCATCATTTTGAAGGTTGTACCAAACACCTGCTTTAAGATTCCAATCTATTTGATTGTTAGATAATGTCCCTGCTTTCGAATTATCAAAGTAGATACCTACTTGAGGATTGAATCGTATATAGT
>CBFIHR010000098.1:0-13559 GCA_965662365.1 Saprospiraceae bacterium | reverse complement strand
TTTGTCGTTGTGGCACTTACACGAGAATCAAGGCGGCTATTAAAACAGCTTCCCAAAACATGTAAATCACTTTCTAAAAACCATGAATAATATCTGTTATTCCGACGTAGATCAGAATCTCCCGAGCAATAAATATGACAACTTATAAATAGTTACAAATTTAAGAAGTAGTCCTTTGTAAGCATTTATTCTCAAATGTTAGGAGATGCTGACTTACGTCGCAATGACAGAAAAGTGTTAAGAAATAGAACCTTAACACTCAAATATACCAACAATGAAAACTTTCAAAACTAAATATAATCGTCGTTCTTTCTTAAAATCGTCTGTCGCTGCTGGTGGCGGCTTATTATTAGGTTTTAGCTGGTTTGCTTCGTGTACGAGAGAGGAAGAAATCGTCAAAATGAAAGAAATGCCTAAGGAATGGTTTGATATCAATTCTTATCTAAAAATAGGCGAAAATGGTCTGGTAACAATCATGTCACCAAATCCAGAAATTGGGCAAAACATCAAAACTTCCATGCCGATGATTGTTGCAGAGGAATTAGATGTGGATTGGCAAGATGTAATTGTTAAACAAGCGCCACTGAATACCAGCTGGTATGATCGACAAGTCGCCGGTGGAAGTATGTCTATTAATACAACCTGGGATGCCCTGCGGATGGCTGGAGCAACAGCGAAGCAAATGCTATTATTGGCCGCAGCCGAAAAAATGCAGGTCGATATCCGTGAATTATCGGTAGAAAAAGGTGTGATTACTAATAAAGCCGGCGAAACAGTGACTTATGGACAACTCGCTTCGGTAGCTGGTGAAATGGAAGTACCCGAAGAAGTACCTCTAAAAGAAATTAAAGATTATAAAATTATTGGTACAAGTCGTAAAAATGTTGATATCCAAAACATTATTACCGGAAAACCACTCTACGGAATTGATACCAAAAAAGAAGGTATGCAATACGCTGTGGTGATGCGTTCACCCGCATTTGGTCAGTCTTTAGAATCTTTTGATGATAGTGAAACTCGGCAGGTAAATGGAGTGAATGATGTGCTTCAATTCAAAGATGAGTTTGGGGATAAAATCGCCGTCTTAGCAACGTCAACTTGGGCAGCGATGAAGGGTAAAAAAGCCTTAAAAACTGTTTGGAAAGCAGATGGAAAATTAGAAGATTCTGCGTATCACGATGAACAGTTGACGGCTTTATTTGACCAAAAACCAGCAAAAATTGAACGTAAGAATGGTGATATCGAAAAGGCTTTTGCGGAAGCAGATCAAATTATTGAAAGAACATATAAATCGCCTTTCTTGCCACATAGCTGTATGGAACCCATGAATTTTTATGCAAATGTAACCGATGAAAAAGCGGACTTACTCGGGCCAATTCAAACACCACAATGGACAGAAGGACGGATTGCGTGGCAGTTAGGTTGGATGAAAGAAGGCATGAGTGAAGAAGAGCAAAAAGCGGTTTTGGATAAAATCGAAATCGGAATGACTCGAATGGGTGGCGGTTTTGGTCGTCGTTTATATGGTGATTTCGCACTCGAAGCGGCTCAAATTTCGCAATTAGCCAAAACGCCTGTGCAAGTTATTTTCACTCGAGAAGATGACATGGAAGCCGGAACTTATCGACCAGCTATTCAGTACCGAATCAAGGCAGCAATTAAAGATGGACAAATCACGGCTTATCACCTCAAAGAAGCTGCGGTCAATAGAAATGCGTATAGCGTAATTGCAGATAATTTTCCTGCTGGTGCAGTTGATAATTATCAATTTGATGCACACGTACTGGAAAGTAATATTACAACTGGAGCATGGCGAGCACCTTATTCTAACTTTTTAGCGTTTGCAGAACAATCATTTCTTGACGAAATCGCAACGGAATTAGGACAAGATGAAATTCAATTGCGAGTAGATTTATTCAAAAAGGCACAAGCTAATTATGATGCCTCGATGGCGGTTAAAGAGGACTACGAAGATGACGGCAAATTCATGGAAGCGATGCGAAAAATGAATGCTGGTCGCTACGACCCAAAACGCTGTATCGAGGTTATTAATTTGGTTAAAGAAAAATCAAACTGGGGCAAACAACCGAAAGGCGTCGCTCAAGGTATTTGTATGTATTATTCGCATTATACCTATGTTGCAGAAGTAGCAAATGTCACTATGAAAGATGGCAAACCAAGTATTGATAAAGTTTTCTGTGCGATCGACTGTGGTTTAGTTGTCAACCCTGATGCTGCCGAAAACTTAGCAGCCGGTGGCGTAATTGATGGAATTGGTCATGCAATGTACGGTGATTTTCAGTTTGAAAATGGCAGACCGTTAGCTAATAATTTTCATCAATATCATTTGATTCGAATGTCCGAAATACCAGAAGTAGAAGTTCATTTTGTCAAAAATGATATCAAACCAACAGGTTTGGGTGAGCCGACTTTGCCGCCTGCCGGAGGTGCAGTAGCGAATGCAATGGCAAAACTGACCGGTAATCGAATTTATAATCAACCGCTCATCAAGGAGTTTGAGGTGGCTGGCTAATTAATCAGAAGTCAGATTCAGTGAAATAGGTTGTCTCAAAATATAATCATATATGAAGACAGCCTATTTCATATTTATTTACCCGTTTTATGCACAATTATCAATATTGAATAACAACTGTTGATAAAAAATGATGTTTACAGCGTAAGGTATAATTTTTTGTGAGATCTGTTATTATTAAAAAATAGAAGAGGCGGTTTCGGTTGTAAACCATTCCAAAAATTGAACGCCACGATATGAGTTTCCTTTTTTATTCAATTTCGGACTCCAAACCACAACGCAATATTTCTTAGGGTGAATCGCTATAATTCCACCGCCGACACCACTTTTTCCGGGTAAACCAACTTTGTAAGAAAATTCTCCCGCTTCATCATAGAAACCACACATTTGCATAATAGCGTTAATACGTTTAGTTCGGCTGGTTGTCAAAATTTGTTCGCCAGTGATCGTGTGTTTACCTTGATTTGCCAAAAACAAAAACGTATTTGCCAATTCGTTACAGGTCATTTTAATAGAACATAGATTGAAATAAAAATCGAGAACTTCGTCAATGTCGTTATGAATATTTCCAAAGTCTTTCATCAAATTTATCAAGGCTCGATTCCGAAAACCAGTCATGCTTTCAGATGTTGCGATTGCTTCGTCAAAATCAATTGTCGTATTTTGAGCCAAATTTCTAATAAATTTCAAAAATTCTTGTTTAGGATTATCAAAAAGTGAGATCAACATATCACAAATAACAATCGCCCCAGCATTGATAAATGGATTTCGAGGAATTCCTTTCTCATATTCTAACTGCACCAACGAGTTGAAAGGCGTTCCCGAAGGTTCAACGCCTACCCTTTCCCAACATTCGCCGCCTTTGTGTCGGTAAACTAATGTTAAAGCTAAAACTTTGGCAATACTTTGAATCGAAAATGGAACTTCGCTGTCGCCAACTGCATATTGTTTATTCTTAACGGTCACCAGATGAACCCCAAAATAATCTGCACTCACATTGCCTAATTCTGGAATATAAGAAGCGACCTTTCCTAAATTTTGAACCGCTGATATTTTTCTATAAACTTTATTCAATCCTGTTTGGTAGCTCATTTTTTATCTTTTCAATATTTACGATAAAGCTAATGGTAAAAAGGGATGGATTCAACTTATTCTATAAATTCTACCTGATTTTTAATAATAAAAAATCATGAAACGACTAATTTTGATTTTTTCGTTTTTAGTTCTATTTACATAATCAAATTTCACTCAAAATGACAGGATAAATCTATTCCACTGAGGTCTTAATTATTTATAATTGAGAGAGAAAATACGCTTTTGATTCGATGGGTTTGAACTGAAATAGCAGAGCGATTCTATCAGAAACCTGACAGATTTTAGAAATCTATCAGGTTTAAAGTTTAAAAATCAAGAATTTCCTCTTTTGTCTTTGGTCGGATCACATAACCTAAAGTAAACTCGCCAATCCAAGTCCCTGACTGTATCCAAGAATCGTAACCTACACCAAGTCCCCAAGAAAGCAGAATATTATTTTGATAAATTCGCTGTAAGCCCCAACCTACACCTACGCTCACTCCCGCATCTATATCACCAAAAGAAGAAGCAATTGACGGAAGATTTCCGCTTACTTGAAGAAAACCATAGTTGCCCGAGTTTCTAAAAAGTGCATTTCCTCTTTTTGTTTCATTTTTTAATCCAGCATAATAAAATCTCCCTTGAAGATTAGCAGCTGGTGCAACAAGGTAATTAAATTGACTGCCAACATTTGAAACGTAACCTTCAAAACTAAACCCTAAACCTACTTTCGGAACAATTGAAAAGTAATCAGAAAGTGGCAATTCTGCACTAACGCCAGGATATAAAATCGAGATGTTTAACTGACGTTCTAAAACTGCATATTTATCTTGTGCCGTTAGATTAAACGAACCGAAGATAAACGATACGAACAAAAGGTATTTGAATAATTTCATAAAAATTTAAGATATATAAAATCATAAATTTAAAACAAAATCATAATAACTAAAAAGGTATCGAATAATTAGATCCGATACCTTTTCTACTTTATAATGGAATATTTCCATGTTTCTTCTTCGGCAAAGCCACCGCTTTATTTTCTAACATTGCAAAAGCCTTAATCAATTTTCGTCGAGTATCTTTCGGATAAATCACTTCATCAATAAATCCACGTTGAGCCGCACGATACGGATTAGCAAAATTTTCTGCATATTCCGCTTCTTTTTCTGCTAATTTCTCCGCAGAATTTTCAGCCTCTTGAATTTCCTTACGGAAAATAATTTCACTCGCCCCTTTTGCTCCCATAACGGCAATTTCTGCCAAAGGCCAAGCAAAATTCATATCTGCTCCGATGTGTTTAGAGTTCATCACATCATACGCTCCACCGTACGCCTTGCGGGTAATCACGGTCACTCTCGGCACAGTTGCTTCGCTTAATGCGTACAATAATTTCGCTCCGTTTGTAATAATACCATTCCATTCCTGATCCGTCCCAGGCAAAAACCCAGGTACGTCCACCAACACCAACAACGGAATATTAAAACAATCGCAAAAACGAGTAAATCGAGCCGCTTTTTTAGAACTTTCCACATCCAAAACACCCGCTAAACTCATCGGTTGATTCGCAACGATTCCGATACTTCGACCGGCAATTCTCGAAAATCCAACTACAATATTCGTTGCATAATCTTTATGAATTTCGTAGAACGAGTCCACATCGACAATTCCTTCAATCACTTCACGCATATCATACGGCTGATTCGGATTTTCGGGAACAATTGTTTCCAGCACTTCCCGAACTTCGTCACCCAATTCATAAGGCAACTTCGTAGGTTTGTCTTCACAATTTTGTGGCATATAACTCAACAACTGTTTCACTTTATTGATGCAATCAATATCATTGACAGCCGTCAAATGTGTGACACCTGATTTGGTCGAGTGAGCCGAAGCACCACCTAATTCTTCGGAAGTTACCGTTTCGTTTGTTACCGTTTTTACAACATTTGGGCCTGTCACAAACATATAAGACGTATTTTCGACCATCAATGTAAAATCCGTCATTGCAGGTGAATAAACTGCTCCACCTGCACAAGGTCCCATAATTGCCGAAATTTGCGGAATTACGCCCGAAGCTTGAACATTGCGATAAAAAATATCGGCATAACCACCCAATGATTTTACCCCTTCTTGAATCCTCGCTCCGCCCGAGTCATTCAAACCAATAACAGGCGCACCGACTTTCATCGCCATATCCATAATTTTACAAATTTTCTCAGCATGTGTTTCTGACAACGCCCCCCCAAAAACCGTAAAATCTTGTGCAAAAACATACACCAAACGACCGTTCACCGTTCCGTAACCAGTCACCACACCATCACCGTAGAATTTTTGTTTATCCATACCAAAACTCGTTGTTCGGTGTGTCACCAAGATCCCGACTTCTTCAAACGAACCTTCGTCCATCAAAAAATGTACTCTTTCACGAGCAGTCAATTTACCTTTTGCGTGTTGCTTATCAATACGAGCTTGTCCGCCGCCTAATTTTGCTTCAGCTATTTTTGAGTTTAATTCTTCAATTCTATTTTTCATGTTTCTTTGTTAGTTATTTACAACCACAAAAGTATCAAAAGAACATAAAAGACAATTTTAAAATCTTTTGTGTCCTATTGTGTCTTTTGTTGTAAAATTAATCTTCCTTAATCGTCTGACACAATTCCACCAAAACGCCATTTGCCGTTTTCGGATGAACAAAACAAACCAATTTATTATCCGCACCACGTTTGGGCGTTTCATTTAATAGTCGGAAACCCTCTGCTTCCAAGCGTTTCATTTCTGCATAAATATCTTCCACCTCAAACGCAATATGATGTATGCCTTCACCACGTTTGTCAATAAATTTTGCAATCGCACTATTCGGATTGGAGGCTTCTAACAATTCAATTTTACTTTCGCCTGTTTGAAAAAACGAAGTTTTTACACTTTCCGAAGCGACTTCTTCGATTTTGTAATGAGCTTTTCCAAGCAATGTCTTAAACAGTTCATTGCTTTGTTCTAAGTTTTTTACGGCAATGCCGATGTGTTCGAGTTTCATTTGTTAGTGATTGGTGATTGGTGATTAGTGATTGGTTGGCTCACAAATCATTCAATCATTTTATCTAAATAAATCTACAATGTCTTTTGACATTTTCAGTCCTAACTTATACTTCAAATGTACATATCTTACAGCTTCTATAAGATGATTGGTTTTATCTTTTATAGCTTCTTGTTCTGCTTTTGGCAGCTTATCAAAAAATTCTTTTGCTGTCATATTCTTATCATTTCATCAAAATTATTACGACATAACTCGATACTATATTTGTTCAACATCCCAACCATCATAACACTCAAATTCATCAAAAATCCGTCCCTCTTTTATCCACATATTTGAGGAAACTTTAATATCTTTTACCAAATCTGCAATATTCATCGGCATTCGCATACTTGTTAGAATATGTATGTGGTTTTCTACGCCATTGATCCGGTATAAATGACATTTTTTCTTTTGTAAAATTCCCCAAATGAATTTGAATAATCGCTTTCGATTATCTTTTGTTAATACTCGTCTTCGGTATTTTGTACCAAAAACAATGTGGTAAATTAGTTTCGTGTGTGGCATTTTTTGCATAGGTTCTACCTATGGCATAAGCATAATCTCCAAAATCGAACTCGCTGCCTTAGAAATCACCGTCCCTGGGCCAAAAACACCAACTACACCACAATCAAACAAAAACTGATAATCCTGAGGCGGAATCACACCACCAACAACCACCATAATATCGTCACGACCAATATTTTCCAACGCCTTAATCGCCTGAGGAACAAGCGTTTTGTGACCAGCAGCTAAAGATGAAATTCCTAAAATATGCACATCATTTTCTGCTGCTTGACGAGCCGCTTCTTCGGGCGTTTGAAACAAAGGTCCCATATCAACATCAAAACCAATATCCGCAAAAGATGTCGCAATGACTTTTGCACCTCTGTCGTGTCCATCTTGTCCCAATTTTGCAATCATAATCCGTGGACGACGACCTTCTTTTTTATAAAAATCGTTAGATAATTCTCTTGCTTTCGCAAAATCTGTATCATTCATAATCGCTTTGGCATAAGCCCCTTTTATAGTTTGAGTTGTTGCTTTGAAACGTCCGAAATGCGTTTCCATCGCATCGGAAATTTCGCCTAAAGTTGCTCGTAATCTTGCCGCTTTGATGGCTAAATCCAATAAATTCGCATCACCTTTTGCACCATTTTCGAGGTCTTTGAGTGCTGCTTTTACGGCTGCTTCATCTCGATTTGCTTTGACTTGTCGTAATTTTTCGACTTGTGCTTTTCGTACTGCCGAATTATCGACTTCCAAAACATCTAGCGTTTCCTCTTCATCTTGATTGATGAATAAGTTTACACCAATAATTTTATCAATTCCGCTATCAATTCGAGCCTGTTTTTTAGCGGCAGCTTCTTCAATTTTTAGCTTTGGCAAACCATTTTCAATCGCTTTCGCCATTCCGCCTAATTCGTCAATTTCTTGAATCAACGCCCAAGCCTTATCCGCAATTTCTTTAGTCAAATATTCCACATAATACGAACCGGCCCACGGATCAACGACTTTTGTAATACCAGTTTCTTGTTGCAAATATTTCTGTGTGTCCCGAGCGATTTTTGCAGAAAAATCAGTTGGCAAAGCAATCGCTTCGTCGAGTGAATTAGTGTGTAGAGATTGCGTGCCGCCAAGTGTAGCAGACATTGCTTCGATGGCAGTTCTTGCGATATTATTAAACGGATCTTGTGCTGTCAAACTCCAACCCGAAGTTTGCGAATGTGTCCGTAAAGCCAAGGATTTTGGATTAGTTGGATTAAACTGTTTAACGATTTTTGCCCACAACATTCTAGCTGCTCGCATCTTTGCGATTTCCACAAAATGATTCATACCGATTCCCCAAAAAAACGACAAACGAGGCGCAAAATCATCAATTTTCAACCCAGCTTTTATCCCAGTTCGCAAGTATTCCAAACCATCTGCCAACGTATAAGCCAACTCAATATCTGCCGATGCACCAGCTTCGTGCATGTGATAACCGCTGATACTTATCGAGTTAAAACGAGGAATAAATTTGGACGTATATTCAAAAATATCACCGATAATTCGCATCGAATGTTTAGGTGGATAGATGTAGGTATTTCGCACCATAAATTCTTTCAAAATATCGTTTTGTATTGTTCCGCTCAATTTTTCTTGTGAAACACCTTGTTCTTCTGCGGCTGCAATATAAAATGCCATAATCGGAATAACCGCTCCATTCATCGTCATCGACACCGACATTTTATCCAAAGGAATTTGGTCAAACAAGGTTTTCATATCTTCAATCGTATCAATCGCAACACCTGCCATACCAACATCTCCAGTCACACGAGGATGATCGCTGTCATAACCTCGATGTGTTGCCAAATCAAAGGCAACCGACAAACCTTTTTGTCCTTGTGCTAAGTTTCGACGATAAAACGCATTGCTTTCCTCTGCGGTCGAAAAACCTGCATATTGTCGAATTGTCCACGGACGACCTGCATACATCGAACTATAAGGCCCTCGCAAATTCGGTGCAATTCCTGCCACAAAATCCAAGTGTTCGTAGCCTTCAATGACCGCTTTATCATAAGCCGTTTGTATATCAATGCCTTCGGGCGTTTGCCATTTAGTTTCGGCTTTTATTATTCCGTTTTGGCGTTGGTAAGGTATATTTTTGAAATTTGGTTTTTTCATTTTTTTGTTAGTTTTTCTTTGACAGAATTTACAGGATGAAACAGGATTTTTGTACCGTGCTTTATCCAGATTCTGTCTTTACAAATTAGGAGATTGCGGCATACACCGCAATGACGAAAATAGTGCAAGAAAAATCAGCGTTCATCCGCTAAATCCGTGTTTCCATCAAATTCTACCGAACGCTCCAATTTGTATCTTTACTTTCTACCGCTCTCAACTTCCGATTATCCTCCAGGTACAATTTCAAACCAACCAACGCCGCAATCTCCCGTTCTTTCGCTTGTTGCTCACGAATTTGGTCAGGCGAATAATAATTCTTAACAAAGTGCGTATCAAAATTACCAGACGTAAAGGCTTCGTGTTCGCATACAAATTTGCCGAAAGGCAAAGTCGTCTGAATCCCCTCGATTTTATATTGAGCAATCGCCTCATTCATCAACTGAATCGCTTCGTCACGAGTTTTGCCGTAAGTGATAAGTTTGGCAATCATCGGGTCATAATAAACGAATGCCTTCACCTTCGGGGCGAATGTAAGTCGTTAAAGTGCCAACATTTGGCGAGAAGTTATCCAACGGATCTTCCGCATAAACCCGCAGTTCCAACGCATGACCGTTGATACTCAAATCTTCTTGTGTAAAGGCTAATTTTTCGCCTCGTGCCACTTTGATTTGCTGCTCGACCAAGTCAATTCCAGTTATCAATTCAGAAACAGGATGTTCGACTTGCAAACGAGTATTCATTTCTAAAAAGTAAAAATTGTGGTCGCCATCTAACAAAAACTCGACCGTTCCAGCTCCGACATAATCACAGGCTTTTGCTACTTTCACCGCTGCCTCGCCCATCGCTTTACGGATTTCAGGGGTCAAAACTGCCGAAGGAGCTTCTTCGACTACTTTCTGATGACGACGTTGAACGCTACATTCTCGCTCGAACAAATGCACCACATTTCCGTGTGTATCTGCCAAAACTTGAATCTCGATATGTCGAGGAGAAGTCACGTATTTTTCCACGAAAACTGCACCGTTACCGAATGCCGAAGTCGCTTCGCTAATCGCCCGTTCCATTTGCTCGGGCAACTCTTCTAAAGTATTTACCACTCGCATTCCTTTTCCACCGCCACCAGCAGCCGCTTTTATCAAGACAGGAAAACCGACTTGCACCGCAATTTCTTTCGCTAATTCAATATCTGTAACAGCTTCGTCGATGCCAGGCACCATTGGAATATCGTAATCTTTGACCGTTTCTTTTGCTTCCAATTTATCGCCCATCACACGAATTGCATGTGGTTTTGGACCAATGAACGTAATGCCTGCGTCTTCGACCATTTGAGCAAAAATCGCATTTTCACTCAAAAACCCGTAGCCCGGGTGAATGCCATCTGCTCCAGTATCTTTGGCGGCTTGTAGCACGTTTTCCATAACCAAATACGATTCTCCCGAAGTTGCTTTTCCGACACAAACGGCTTCGTCCGCAAATCTGACGTGCATCGCATTTCTATCGACTTCCGAATAAATCGCTACGGTTTTAATGCCCATTTTTCGGGCAGATTTCATTACTCTGATGGCAATTTCGCCACGGTTGGCTATTAGTATTTTTTTCATTTTTTGTTAGTATATGTTGTAACCACAAAAGCATCAAAAGAAAACAAAAGGTTTTAGAAAATCCGTTTGTGTCCTATTGTGTCTTTTGTCGTTAAAATTCATTTTGAAAAATCGCCCACGCTTTTTCCGCAATTTTCTCCGTCAAATTTTCAATAAAATAACTCCCTGCCGAAGCATCAATTACCCTATCCAAATAGCTTTCTTGTTGCAATAAATGCTGCACATTTAAGGCTATTCGGCGAGAAAACATAGTTCCGTTTTCATTTTTAAAACTGTCTGATGGATAAACATACAAGCGATTTGCTCCGCCAATTACGGCAGACATTGCTTGTGTGGTCGCTTTGATTTTATTGTAATTTTCGTCGTCCGATTGTGCATTTTCGGTGAGGTGAACTTCAATATTTGGAACAAGTTTTAAGTCCGAATCCCAGGCAGACAAAACTTGCTGCCACAAGGATTTTAACGCTCGAACTTTGGCGATGCTCGGAAAATAATCATCATTCAGACTGATGACAAATTGAATTTGTTGATGGCTTTTAATTAAGTCAAAACCGTTATCTGACAATTGTTCCATGTAGTCATTTCCTTTTTTTATGGCTTTCGCCAAATTGTAGGCTACATCGTTGTCAGAGCTTAGATCTACCGTCAAAAACTTTGCTTTTGGCAGTTTAGCCATTAGCTTTTTGAAAAGGTCTAACTGGTTAAAGCAATTCGCATTAGGACTGTTAAAAGAACAAACAACTTTAGCTGAATTCTGCTCCTTAGCTTCGATAACTTGCACCAAAGTCTGTGCGAGTTCCAGACTATTATTTGCACGAAAGTGCGTAGAAATCCATTCTAATTGTATGTTTTCTAAAAGCGTTATTAATTGTGCGCTTGTTGGTGATTTGTCCACGACAAACAGCAACGCATTTGCACCTTTCATCAAGGCATCGACGGCTTGTTGATTCGCAGCTGCATAATCCTCATTTTGAATGACAATTCGTTCGCCAATTTCCCAAGTGTTGTCGCTTCGACCGTCAACGATTGGCGTTGCATTTATCGCATCTTCGCTGTGATAAAATGGCGTAAATTCCATGTCCTCGACTTGCCAATTGAAGCTATCGATTGACTTTTTGCCTTTGAGGTCTTTGGTGACTTTTTCGAGCCATTCTTGTTTTGTTACAGGTTTAAATTCTTTGAATAACATATATGATGATTGTGCAATTTTTACAAATTTTTAAATCCAACTCGACATCTGAAAAACTAAATAACTTTCGTCATTGCGGGCTTGACTCGCAATCTCCTAATCTCTTAACTCACGGTTTCGCACCTTTGAAAATAGAAACTTCTCGTCCAACAAAACTCAAGCTAATTACTCATCATCAAACCGACAGATTCAAAACTTTGAGCTTTTCCGAATGTTGGTTTCCCGATAAAAAATCGGGATAAATTTTGGTGAACCTAAAAACTACCATTTATTGGCTATTGGGTTTTTGATTTGTTCTTTATAAACATTGTAACTTGAATGCTTAGGAGATTCCGACTTTCGTCGAGATGACGGAATATTTTGAGTTGTTTAGTTTTGTGGCTCTTACTCCATTTCAATCAAAACTTGGCCTTTATCTACCGCTTGACTTTTAATGATTTCAATTGATTTTACCACACCTTCGCCATCGGCTTTTAGCACATTTTCCATCTTCATCGCTTCGAGGATTAATAAAGGTGTGCCTTTTTCGATGGTTTGTCCTGGCTCAACCAAAATGTCGATAATCAACCCTGGCATCGGTGCTTTGATATTATCTAACTTACTGGAAGCAGCAATGGACAAGCCCATTTTTTTGACTAATAAATCATATTCATCTTCGATTTTGAGGTTGTATTTTGTACCGTTGACCAGAATCGTCATCGTGCTATTATTGTAATCTGCTTCTAACAGTTCGCAATTGTAGGCTTGATTATCCTTTAAAACGTGTAGTTCTCCGTTACTTAATTCGATGGCGTTGAGGTTCGCAGCATCTGTTTTGGATAAGCCAAATTCTTGCTCATCGACGATTATATTATATTTCATATTTTGAGTTGTGACTATAAACCTGATAGGTTTTGAAAAACTGTCAAGTTTACCGTTAGTATAATTTCTTTGTTAGCAAAAGCAAATATATAGAAATCTATATATAAAAACTATTTTATGAAAATGATTTTTCTCATTTTATATTAAAAAATAGCAATTTCATAAAACAAATTGGTCGATTTGATAAAAAAATTAGTTGAAAGTGACTATTTTTTGTACACAATGAACTAATTGTATCAAAATAAGTTCTAATTTTGTATTTTATGGTTGTCGATTGATTATCAATGAGATATACTTTTTTTATCAAATAGTTTTCAAAACTATTTGATTTACAATAGTTTACAATTAAAAATAATTATTTTAAAAATTGACAAAAGGATAAAAATCGTTTACCTTTGGACAAGAAAAAAATGTTTTGTCAAACTGTTATATTGTTACATTGTTAGATTGTTTTAATAACTGATTCATATAAATTACGTCAAAAAACAATTTAACAGTCCAACGATTCGACGGTACTAAATAATATAAATAGATGAAAATATTAGTTTGTGTTACTCCGACACCTGA
>CBFIHR010000097.1:0-13864 GCA_965662365.1 Saprospiraceae bacterium | reverse complement strand
AAACCAGCAGAATTTTATACCAATAATCATATTTTTTTAACGAAAGTTGGTTTGTTTGTCGTCGTGGGTTTGTTGTCGATTTATCCGACGGTTTTCTTTTTAAAAAATCGGAAAGGAGAGGATTCTGAAGCTCTGGTTGATATTCCAAAAGCTATTAAAATGGTGATTCGGGTGGAATTATTGATTTTATTCACGATGCCGCTTTTGGCGACTTTAATGGCGAAAGGCGTCGGTTATACTGGTTGACAACTTATAAAAGAACGCTGCTGAAACCTTGCAATAAGCGGATTTGACGGATAAACTAAATATTTCTGAGTGATCGGTAATTTCTTTATTCTTATTAAAATTAGGTTAGAAGGAATTAAAATTATATCCAGTTTGAGAAAATATAAGGGCAGAAATCTAAAATCTAAAAACGAAAACTTCTTATTAACAATCAAAACCTTACCTTTGCGTTTTAAAATTGAAGAATTAAATCGTGTTGGTTTTTGCCGATACGATTTTTAATAATAACTAATAAAATATGGCAAATTTACAAAACGATCAATTCAAAAAACTGGTAGCTCATTGTAAGGAATATGGTTTTATTTTTCAATCAAGTGAAGTTTATGATGGCTTGGCCGCAGTTTATGATTACGGGCCAAACGGTGTGGAGTTAAAGAATAATATTAAGGAATATTGGTGGAAAGCAATGGTGCAAATGCACGATAATATTGTTGGTATCGATGCAGCCATTTTTATGCACCCGACTACATGGAAAGCTTCCGGTCACGTAGATGCTTTTAATGATCCTTTGATTGATAATAAAGATTCTAACAAACGCTATCGTGCCGATGTTTTGGTCGAAGATTATGTGCAGAATAAGGTATTGGCGAAAGCCGAAAAGGAAGTAACAAAAGCAAAAAAACGATTTGGTGATGATTTTGATGAAGCGATGTTTCGCCAAACACATCCGAGAGTCGTAAAATATACGCAGCAAGCAGAAGAGATTTTGAAGCGTTTGGCGAATGGCTTGCGGGATGAAAATCTGGAAGATGTAAAAGCATTGATTGAAGAATTGGGAATCGCTTGTCCTGAATCTGGTTCTAAAAACTGGACAGATGTTCGTCAATTTAATTTGATGTTTTCGACACAGTTGGGAACAATTGCTGGCGAAGCTGGTAAATTATATTTGCGACCTGAAACAGCACAAGGTATTTTTGTCAATTTCTTAAATGTTCAAAAAACAACTCGTCAACGTCTGCCATTTGGTATTGCTCAGATTGGTAAAGCGTTTCGTAATGAGATTGTGGCTCGTCAGTTTATCTTCCGTATGCGTGAGTTTGAACAAATGGAAATGCAGTTTTTTATTCAGCCTGGTACACAAGAAAAATGGTACGAATACTGGAAAGAAGTCCGTATGAAATGGCATCAAGCCTTGCATCCTGCCGAAGATTTGAGATTTCATGATCATGATAATTTGGCTCATTACGCTGATGCAGCGGCAGATATTGAGTTCAACTTTCCATTTGGTTTCAAGGAGTTAGAAGGTATTCATTCTCGTACTGATTTTGATTTATCAAGTCATCAGGAGCATTCTGGGCGTAAGATTCAATATTTTGATCCAGAACGTAATGAAAACTATGTACCTTATGTATTAGAAACGTCTATCGGTTGTGATCGTATGTTTTTGGCAACAATGGCCAATGCTTTAGTCGAAGAAACTGTTCCTGATTCAAAAGGTAATGATTCTACTCGTGTCGTCTTGAAATTACACCCTGCTTTAGCACCGATTAAAGCTGCTATTTTACCATTGAAGAAAAACGACGACCGTATTTCGGGTAAGGCGAAAGAGGTTTATAATTTGCTGAAAATGCACGTTAATTGTCAATATGACGACACTGGTGCGATTGGTAAATTATATCGTCGTCAAGATGCAATCGGTACACCTTATTGTATTACGATTGATTTTGATACTTTAGAGGATAATACGGTGACGATTCGTGATAGAGATACTTTGGAGCAAGAACGTGTAAAAATCGAAGATTTACCTCGTATTGTGAAAGATAAAACAGATATGACGCAATTATTTGCATAATTATTTATAGCATTATTTACTAATTCTGTTCATTATAAAAGGCTTTTGCGATAAAATATTGCAAAAGCCTTTTTTGTTATTTCGATTATATATCGTGAGAATAGGGCGAGTCTATTTATACAATAAAATTTACTAATAAATTCGTATTGTTTAACTTTTGATATCATCGCTTTTTTTATAGGTAAGGATTAATCGCTTGTTGACTGTATTCCCAAAGTTGATTTACTAAAGCGGTATCGTCAGCATATTTTGAAGGTATTTTTTCCTTTGATTTATCAAAATATTTTCCTGAAACGGTAACATGAGGCGAAGATGCTAAGAAAATAGACGTTGCTGCTCCTTGTTCGGGCGTGATTAAAAAGGGCTTTATCATTTTCCAAACCAGCTTAAAGTACCATTTGACATCGCCATCACCAAAACCAGTTCTAACCACACCGGGATGCAAGGCATTCGTCGTTATTTTTGGAAATCGTTCTGCAAGACCTCTGGTAAATAAAACGTTTGCCAATTTGGATTGAGCGTAAGCAGGCATCGCTTTGTAATCTCCTTTATCTGTTGTGAATCGCTCCAAATCAATTTTACCTTGATAGTGAATTTCGGAGGAAACATTAACAACTCTCGGTGATTCTGCCACCAATAAATCTTCCATTAGGCAATGCGTCAAATAGAAATGTCCGATATGATTCACGCCGATTTGCCACTCAAAACCCTGTTGAGTTTTCTTGTATTTATCGACAATTACGCCTGCATTATTAATCAATACGTCTAAATGTTGGTGTTGCTTTTTGAACATATCTGCACATTTGCGGACAGATTCCAAATCTGATAAATCACAAATAATTAAGCTGATATTCTTATTATTAGAAGCAGATTTAATATCCTCGACGGCTTGTTCTCCTTTTGATTGATTTCTACAAGCAATGATAACATTCGCCCCTTTTTTAGCCAAACCTATCGCTGTTGCCTTTCCTATTCCATTATTTCCGCCTGTGATAAGGACAGTTTTGTTAGTCATATTGTATGTTTTGAAGTATAATAAATTCGTTATAAGAAAGGTTTAAGAATGATTACTAAAAATAAAAAAGCTGTCCTTTCAGAACAGCTTTTTTAGTTATAAATCAATAAAACGATGTCTATTTGGCTCTATTTTCTGTTGTTTTTTGTGTAGGAGTAACTGACGGCACTTCTCCTTTTTTAGTAACTTTTAGCGTTGTAATTTTATTCAAAATTAGTTTTGATTCATCTATTTTCTTGTCATATCTAATATCCTCCTCTCCATAATCAAACGTATAAGTTTTGATCGTAACATTCATCGTTTTATCAATCGCACCGATTGTCAACTGCTTAAATGAACGATGTGCAAAAGTTGTTTTTTGACTAATATTGCCGAAATTGTCATAAGTCACCATAAAATATTCTGGATAATCTTGATAAGGAGCGTGAGAAGAATAAATTACGGTTGCAGCATCCTTAGAACTTGCCAGTATAGCTTCATATAAATAAATATTAGGACCTACTCTGCTAAACTTTGTTCCTAAACCTGGCACAAATGCTTCGAATTCCGAATGAATTCTACGGTCGCTAGAATACAATTTATTTTTACCTTTATAATTGGCTACATATTCCATAAAATCGGACTGATCAATATCATACGGCAAGTCAATGTTATCAAAATTATTTAAAAACTCCCTGAATGTCTTCTTTTTTATAATTTCTGGCGTTTTGTCCGCCGCACTTGAGGGAATAAGGTTTTTAATCGGAGAAAATATAGTTAAAAAAGTAATTAGGCTACCTAAAGCGATCATTGGAACTAAACTTAATGTTTTCATTTTTTTGAGTGTTTATGATTTTAAATAATGGAATGTGACTAGGATAGATGCTTCTAAACGATTCAATTTTAAGTTATTAACGCATTTTTTTTAGAAATGATATATTTTACTTGTATAAAATTTAGAAGATGAGGATATAGCGTAGCAGATGTAGTAAAAAAGATCTTTAGTAGATGGATTTGGTGAGATTATTTGATTGTTGTGTCGCTTCACCTATCATTTTTTAGAAATATTCGATTGACGATAAGCAAAGCGACAACAATCAATTAAAACTTATTCCTTGAATTCTTCAATCATCAGTTGAATAGCAGAAACTTCGAGCAATTCTGGGAATAATTCAAACATAGATTGGTGCATTTTATAATCTTCAAGCAATGCAAAAGCCAACATTTCTAAAGCGGCCTTGTGTTTTCCGCTCAGATACAAACAAGCGACTTTGCAGTATAATAATTCTGTTGCATCGGTATTTTCTTGAGCGATTTCGATAGCTTGATATGCTTCTTCATACGCCTCAACATCAATCAAAAAACTGATGTAGCCAACCCAGATATTTTTATCCTTTGGATCTAAACTAACCGCATGACGAAAGACCGTATCTGCATTATCGACCTCATCTAATTGATAAAATGTTTCGGCAATAGCAGCGTAATAATTAGCATTATGTTCGTCTAATTTTATAGCTTTTCGGTATGCACCGACAGCATTTGCCCAGCGTTCTTCTTTAGCATAACATTCGCCTAAGCGAAAATAAGTTTCTGAATTATTGGGTTCGTGTTTTGCAGCTTTTAGATAATAATCTCTCGCATCATAATATTGTTCTAATTGCTCGTAACACAAGCCGATTTGTAAATACAAATAAGCACTTTTTCCTACATTTTTGAGTGCTTTTCGGTAAACATTCACTGCTTGACGATATTCTTCTAGAATCATCAACGCTTCGCCACAATCCCGATAGGCAGGTTCAAAATCTTCCTTGATGGTGAAAGCAAAATCATAGGCTTCAATCGCTTGATGGTACTGCTTTTTACAAAAATAGGCATGGCCCAAGTTGAACCATGATTGATACGAGTAAGCGTCTTTATCCAACAGTTTATTATGTAATTTGATACTTTCATCATACTTCTCCGAAAGCTCTACCGTCAGCCACATTCTATTTAAGGCTTCTTCACCTTTTGGATTTAAGAGTATTGCATCTTTGAGTACTTCAAACATTTCCTCAAAGTTGCCTTCGTCTTCGTAGATATTTGCACGTTGTAGCAAAATATCGTAATAATCTAAATCATTGGCGTAGGCCAACGACTTATCTAATTCGATTTGTGCGGCTTGATACTTACGTTGGTAAGTCAATATTTCAGCTTTTAAAAAATACTGCTCAATTTCGCCTGCATCTACGAGAGCGGTTTTCTCTAATGTGTCCAAAGCGGCTTCTACCTCATCGTTCTCAAACATAAAATTAGCTTGACGAATCAATAATTGTGCAGAAGTCGGGTGTTGCGATAAAGCAACATCTAATAGAGCTTCGACCATTTCGCTCTGCCCTTTTTTATCGTAATATTCTAACAACCTGATAAATGAACTTACTTCAAAAAATCCAACTGATTCATTTTCCCACATTTCCTCGAATTGTTGCACTAACAATTGGATGTGTTGTTCATTGTCGTAGTCATAGTATTGAAACATAGATTTATTTTAAGTGTCAATGTTAGATACCAGTTCAAACGCCTCAATTACTTTCCTTTTATTGGTATCTATTAATATTTTTATTCAACTCTAAAAACAATTCCGCAAAGGTCTTAAAAATAAAAGTCTTAAACGACTAGATGTTAATGATTCGTGTTGTCAAAAGTTATTTTAATTTGATTATTCTATCAACCATCTGTTTCATTAGATTTATTGTTGTTGTAGAGGACTACAATTTTTTTAATATCTTTCATTTTTAACTTTTTACTAACAATAGCGTCAGCGACTTTAGGACAATCATTTAAGAATGCCGCCACTTTTTTACGGAAGGTAAACGGATGAACTTCCAATAATAGTTCCCCAGGTTTGTGGAGATAATAAGACTTTGCCATAACGATATTTCCATGAGATGTATTGGTATCTACTCGATGACCTGCCCCCGTTCCGATATGATCATAGGCTAACAACAAGGTTAAGTCTCCGGATTTTATCACTTGTAGAAATACTTTATCATCTTCGTTCCAAAATATTTTGGGTTTTAGCTGATTCACATAACTTTTGTAGAAATATTTTTTCTGTTTGAGTGTAAACTCAAAAGCGGCGACATCGACTGCATTGAGTGTAATTTTTGATTTGTCTTTCTTGATAAAAGTTACTTTATTTTGTAGATATTGAAACATTGGTTTACCAAATATATCAGTCGGTATCTGAATAAAGCCATCAATAGTTTCCCCATTATTACTCAAGTAGGTACTCGGTACATAAGTCATAGCAGACAAAATAGAGATACTACAAATTACGGAAAGTGCAAGTGAAAAAATACGTTTCATCGTCAGTCATTTTAGGAGAAAATAATAATACAATTTAATACTTTTTTAGAAATTTCGTTGAAAAAATACACCGATTTTTTCCTTATTCTCAACCATTCACAACTTTATCGCATTAGATTACTGTTTATTCAATAACTAATCAAAATAATGAAAACAGCTTTAATTACAGGCGGAACAAAAGGAATCGGTTATGGCATTGCAGCAGCAATGTTAAACGAAAATAAGAATGTTGTGATTACAGGTCGTCATCAGACAACAGTTGACGAAGCTGTAACGGCTTTATCTAAGATCGGAAAAGGTCAAGTGTTAGGTGTTGTGTCTGATGTTAGAAATTTGGCAGACGAACAAAATGCAGTCGCAAAAACAATTGAAAAATTTGGTAGCTTAGATGTATTGATCGCCAATGCAGGTATCGGTCACTTTGCGTCGATTGAAGATTTGACACCCGAACAATGGCAACAGACGATTGATATCAATCTTACGGGCGTTTTTAACAGCATCAAAGCAGGTGTCGAGGCCTTAAAACAATCAAAAGGATATTTCATAACTATTGCGAGTTTAGCAGGTACGAACTTCTTTGCACGAGGTGCAGCCTACAATGCAAGTAAGTTCGGTTTAGTTGGTATGACGCAAGCGATTATGTTGGACTTACGTCAATACGGTATCAAGACAACGACGATTATGCCAGGGTCAGTTTCTACGTACTTCAACGGCAATGAACCTTCGGCAGATGATGCCTGGAAAATCCAGCCAGAAGATATCGGTCAAATGATTATTGATTTACTGAAAATGCACCCTCGAACATTACCGAGTAAAATCGAGGTGCGGCCAGCAATGCCAGGAAAATAATTACTCTTTCATAGAAAATTTAAAAACCGATTTTGATATTTTCAAAATCGGTTTTTTGTAATTCCAATCATTGATTCAAAGTCTATTTTAAACTTCACTTTAGTTTTATTTAAAATTCGACTGGTTCGATAGCGAAGTGTGCAGAATACCTTGTTTGGAACCAATACTTAATTCCTGTACTCGAAGCTGTTTTTCCTCGATAGTGAAAATTATATTCACAACCGTTATATTCAAAATTATAAGCCTCATTGTTAGATAACGTAAAGTTATGTGATTCCATCGCTTTTCCTTTTTCCTGCAATTGCATTACAAAAGTTGCTCGATTATTTTTTGTATCTATATTTTTCAAAATAACCTTCACCTTATTTTTTTGAAATAGTCGATAATACGGCTGATGTTTATTGAAACTTAACCATATTGAACTTCTGATTTTTAAGCCACAAGTCTCGTCATTATCTATATTTTCATGCTCAAAAAAAGCTGGATCTTTCACCAATGACATGGGTTCATTTTCCATTATCTGAACGACAGAAGAATGTAAGGCTAATTGAGTAATATTTTCGGACTTAGAGATTTTGGCGATAGGTTGTTCTATGATTTCGATGTCTTCGATAGTCGGTTGTTCGCCACCTTCATTCGTAACAGCACTATTGTAAATCCATAGTGTAAAAGAGATGACCGTAATTGTCCAGACGGTCAATAGCATCAATGCTAAGGTTCGCTTAACAGAAATTTCTGCCAAATCAAGTATGTCTTTATGAATAATATTCTTAAATAAGAAAAAGAAAACGGTCAGTGTAACTCCGCTGATCAAGCCAGTAGAAGCGATTATCTCCAGAATTTTTAAACTGCTCATAGTCAACTGTTTTTGTGATGTGATAGTGTTTCAGGATGATTCGTATTGCTGTTTTGATAAAACTTACGGAATAGTTTGAAAATTATTGTGTGAGTCAAATGTAAAAAGCCATAAAATATGCTATGTTAATAACATTTATGAATTAGCTAACGATGATTTTAATTTTATTAACTTTTGAAGCGGTAGGAATGATTTTGAGAGGAGATGTTCTCTAAAAGAAAGAGCCAATAATTTGATTATTGACTCTTTTCTTTCAGTAACTAAAAAACTGGTGTACATTTTTATTTTCTGACGTGCTGAAAATAAAATTCATTAGAAGTCGTGTCTCGTTTTTTATTGGTAGTTCGGATTCATACTATATAAAAAACCTTTACCGCCAAAATTCTCTTTTAGCACCACATCTTTTTTGTTGGCCAACTTATGTACCGTTCTTGACAAAGCATTTCTAAGCTGTTTATCGTCAAGCGGATTTTCTAACTGGCTATTAGCATCTTCAAAAATCTCTAACAACGCTCCTGAATTCATTGGCTCAGTAATACTACTCAAAGCATCCAACATAACTTCATCCCAATTAGATAATTTAAAACCATATCTTTTTGGGCCACCTTTAGATTTGGTGGCAGCAGGTCTTGTTGCTACAGGACGCTGAGTTGTACGTGTTGTTTTTGGTGGTGCTGCGACTCGTTGAGTCGTTACAGACGGAATTTGTAATTCATTCTCTAATCTCGTAATTAATGATACGAGATAATCTCTTTCAAAATCTACCTTTCGTAAATCTGAACGATACTTTTCCAAAAGTTCTCGTCGTTCAAGGAAAGAAAGATAATTAGAATTTAAATGTTGCATTTGCTCTTTTTTTTTATGCAGTACTCTATTACTCAATTATAATTGTGTGTATTTTAATTGTAGATAAATGAGGCAAAAGTACCATATTTAACAATAAAAAATTAGACTATCATGAGGTACTATCATAGACATATTATGATAGGATTTAATGTATTTGATTTTCACAATGATACTAAATAAAACCTAACTAATCAAAATAAAAGTGTAAGTTTTAACTAAAATTTAAAAAATAAATTAGAATAAAAGAAAGTTTTATGCCAAAATCCTTGTTATTACTCATTTTTGAAGTTTTATGTCTAAATTGTATTTTTTACATAAGATAGAGGAATTTATAATCAGTACTTCACCTTAAATTTTTTTAGCAAATTGATGAAACAGGTATTCAAGCTATACTCTAAGCGCTTTTTATAGAAAATATTATTTCTTTATGAGGCGTTTGAGCCATTTTTTATCAATTATTTGATAAGTTTTTTCAGAAAAATAGATGGTGATATTATTCGAGTTTATTTTTTATTTTAATAAATATTATAAATTATTTTTTAGTATTTAATATTCCTTATTTATCAAGGCTTTTCGCTAAAAGAGTTTTATCAAAAATCTTGATTTTAACTTATTGAAATCTAATTTTTCAAAAAAGTCATTAATCATCATATCGGAGTTTTAGAATCTGTAGTTATCGCCTACTTTTTGATCACCTTCAGCCTAAAATATGTATTAAAACGAGCATTTTGTGGCAAAAAAATCCAGTATCCTTTTATAGGAAAATGATTCGATAACAGTTTTAATCATTACTTACACTTATATTTGTATAAATTTTTGAGGTAAATATTTCGATGATAGACTTTACATTATTAGCAGACGCTTTCTACAAAGAATTAAAAAAGGTTGTCAAAATAGAGGATAAAGAATTGCAGTTTTCGGTTTTGTATCGAACGGTAAATACTTTTTTTAATGGCTTGACTCGTTCTGAAAAAATACAGTTCACGACTATTTTTTCTAAGATTTCTTATACGTTTCACAAGTACGATGTGTCGAGTGAAATTCAATGGCAATTACATGAATTTCGGAAAGAAGGGCGAAACGTTATTTTTCAAAATAAACCGATTAAGGAAAACTTATTTGATTTAGGTTTGTCGGCGATATGTCGAGTGATTGCGGAGATTTGTAAGACAGAAATCCCTGAAGACCTCGCTGCTATTTTGCCGAAAGGCAGATTTTATGACAAAACGCCTATCGAAGTCAAAGACACGATTGCGAAGGCGAGAGTTGTCGTGAGTGAAATTCGGGAAAAGGAGCGATTGTTGATTTGTTATGATGAAATGCAGCCGCAAGTGCCGATAAAAGTTCGCTATGATGAGACGGCAATTAATGAACAGTTTCATTCCTCAATTAATTTATTAAGACAAGTTTGGAAAGAGTACACAACGCTGAATTTATTGGATATTTCGGTGGATGAAAACGGCGTTTATTATCCGCAGATTTTTATTATCGAACCAGATTATTTGATTGATGTGTCGGCGATTGCTAATTGTTTTTCGCAACCGACGGAAGCCATTTTATATTTATTAAAAAAGTTTTTACCGTTTAAAAATACGCAGCCTTTAGTTGTAGGAAATATCGCCAATCATTTTTTAGATGACTTGATGAATGACGATACGATTTCTTTCAATCAATCTTTTCCAAAAGTCTTCAAGGCGAATCCTTTAGCCTTTAGTTTGTTCACCGATCAAGAAGTTAGGGAGATAATGAGCAAGTCGAAAAAGCACTTTTGGAGCTTGTCACAAATGGTCAGATCGGGATTTGAAGAAAATGGTATTAATCCCAAAAACTGCTTTTTAGAGCCTTCGTTTTTTTCGGAAGATTATGGCATTCAGGGGCGTTTGGATATTTGGTATCAAAACCCAGAATCGGAGCAAAATTCGGCTATCGTTGAGTTAAAATCAGGTTCGGATTATATGGCGAATCGTTATGGAATCAGTGATTCGCATTATGTTCAGGCGTTGTTGTATGACTTATTGGTAAAGTCAGTTTATCAACAAAAAGACCCACGGAATTATATTTTGTATTCTAAAAAGAATCAAGATAATTTGCGTTTTGCTCCAGTTCTAAAAACGAAGCAAAATGAAGCTTTATCTATTCGTAATCAAATAGTTACCTTGGAGCAAATGTTGGTTGATTTACATCAACAAGAGGATAAAAAATATACGGTTTTAGATAGAATCTCGCCTGAGCGTTATCCAAAAATTCGGGGTTTTAACGCTCAGGGTATTCAGCTTTTCTCGAAGGTTTTGCAAAGTATTACGCTGCTGGAACGGCATTACTTTTTATCGTTTGTCAGTTTTATTGCTCGGGAACATCAATTGTCAAAAATGGGTATTCAGGGCAATGAAAGTGTGAATGGTTTGGCTTCGTTATGGCAGAATTCTTTTGAAGAAAAAAATGATGGTTTTGATATCTTAGCTCACTTAACGGTAGAAGTCAATCAAGCAAATCACGATACGCCGATTGTGATTTTTGAACGCAACGAAAGCACAAATAAATTGGCGAATTTCAGAGTTGGTGATATTGCGATCTTGTACGCTGCAAACGCTCCCGAAAAAGGCGAAACGGCTTTAAATGCTCAAATTTTCAAATGTTCCGTTATTGAAATCAATAATCTTCGAGTTGGTGTAAGATTGCGTTTTAAGCAATTTAATAACGAGATATTTGATGATAAATCGCAAAAGTGGGTTTTGGAACATGATCAAATGGATCATTCTTATAATGCGATGTATCGCTCGTTATTTGCTTTTTTACAATTTGAGCCATCAAAAAAATCGTTACTATTTACGACTCGACCGCCGAAAAAATTGGAAACTACAGATGATTTTGAGCAAAAAATCAACAGCTTAAACGGTACGAAAAATATGACCGAAGAACAGCAGCTGATATTGCGAAAAGCATTGCTCGCACCTGAATTTTTCTTACTTTGGGGACCGCCCGGGACCGGAAAAACGTCGGTAATGTTAAAGACGATTGTCGAGTTTCTTTTTCATCAGACAGAAGAAGATATTTTGTTGTTGGCTTATACGAATCGTGCGGTTGATGAAATTTGTGAAGCGATTGAAAATGTCAGCGAAGCCGCTCGAAATAATTATATTCGCATCGGTTCGCAGTATTCGTCTGCCGAGCATTCGCATCATGCTTTGTTTAATAAAAAAATAGAGAAAGTTAACCGTCGGAATGAGTTAAAAGATGTGATTCATTCACATCGGATTTTTGTCTCAACGGTCGCTTCGATTCAAAATCGTCAAGAATTACTGGATTTAAAGCAGTTCGATCGAGTGATTATTGATGAAGCCTCGCAGATTTTAGAGCCTTTATTAGTTGGTTTATTACCAGCATTTGAGCGATTTATTTTGGTGGGTGACCACAAACAATTGCCAGCCGTTGTGCAGCAAGATAAGCAGTTTTCGATAATTGAAAATAAGGATTTAAAAGCTATCGGTTTACACGATATGCGAGATTCGTTGTTTGAACGATTGTTTTTAAGATGTAAAAGTGAAGGTTGGAATTGGGCTTATGATATGTTGTCGCATCAAGGTCGAATGCACGATAATATTATGGATTTTCCCAACTGTTTTTTCTATGAAAATAGTTTAAAAATTTTGCCTGAATATTGTGGTGTTGACCAATCTGGTATTACGAATTATAAGAATCTTCCAAAAGATGAACTGGGGCAAAAATTGGCTGAAAATCGGGTTTTATACTTCAATACACCGGCGGAAGATAATTTTCAGACACAGAAAATAAATGTTCACGAAGCTCAAAAAATCGCTCAAATCGTGGATAAATATTGTCAATTATTCCGTGATAACGGCAAACCGATTGATTACCAAAAAACTATCGGAATTATCACGCCTTATCGAGCTCAAATCGCACAAATCAAAAACGCCTTAGAACAAATTGACAAGTCTTACGGTAAGTTTTCTGTTGATACAGTCGAACGGTATCAAGGCAGTGCAAGAGAGGTGATTTTGATTTCGTTGTGCTTAAATAATGTGCGACAATTAGAAACTTTGGTGTCGCTCGATACCGAAGGGAAAGTGGACAGAAAATTAAATGTGGCTTTGACTCGTGCAAAGCGACATTTGGTGATTGTTGGCAATGAAAATCTGATGAGGGCAAGTGCGATATACGGGAAGTTGCTGGAGTGGGCGAAGTGATAAAACACGGATTGAACTGATTGAATCGATTTTTTTTGTAAATTTATACTATGAGAAACTTTTTGATAAAACCATATAAAATTTTATTGTTCATTTCATTGTTCTGCATTCTCTTAGGAATAATTGGATATTTGATATTTGGAAATGGAGCTTTTAGTGTGTAAGATAAAAATTCACATTATGATTTGGATTCAGCTCTTGTTTTGAATCTTATGGCAATAATTAATGTTATTATTGCTATGTTTCATTCAAAACTAAAATGGTTGCAATTACCGTATTCCGATGATTGTCGTTCTTGGTAACTTCTATTTATTATCAACGGTTACGCCTAAAGATATTGGCTGTTTTACTTATATTTTTTATAATATGGAAAGATGGCAACTTATTTTTATAATGATTTTCTTTTTTATAATTACTCATATTTTATATCTCGTCATGGTATTTTATAAATATCGTCAAAAAAATTAGAACAGAAGTGCTAAAGCAAACTTCTTTATTTTGGAAACCAAACAATTGTCTAAAACTGTTAAAAATCGTATTTTGCAATAAATAAAATAATCAATTATGAATCAATTAAATAGAATTACGTTTAATCCAAAAGTCATGGGTGGAAAACCTTGCATTCGAGGAATGCGAGTAACGGTTGGAACTATTGTCGGCTTGTTTGCAGTCGGTTATGATTTTGATAAAAT
>CBFIHR010000096.1:0-13992 GCA_965662365.1 Saprospiraceae bacterium | reverse complement strand
AACCAAAGCGTAAATATACCAAGAAAAAACAAACGCCACCAAAACCGGAACGTATGGTACGCATCACAGTCGATACTCCTAAGTCTATGCACATGAAATTGAAAATCAAGGCGATTGAAAATGATATTACTATTCGAGATTATATTATTGGTTTGATTAAAAAGGACTTGGGGCTGTAATAGACTGTTGAATGATTCGTCCAGGGATCATTCAACAGTCTATCTAATCCTTTTTCTTTTTTGCCGCAACTTTTTTCTTTTTGAAATTGTCCGTTTGGAATTTTATAAAAGATTACGAAAATCAACTAATAAAAAATTATTTCAAATACGTAATCTTTTAAGTATTTTATAAGTTTTAATATTTTAATATTTTAGACGTCTTATAAAGTATTGTAAATCAATATTTTATGGGTTTTAAAGTGGACACAAATAGGGAATGAAGTGGACGGAAACAGGGGAAATCCGAGACATAAACAGGGAAGATAGTGGACACAAATAGGGAATAAAGTGGACACAAACAGGGAATGGAGGCTCGTTTTTGAAGTCTTACCTGTTTTTCTGGTAAAAGTGGACATGAACAGGTCGATGTTGAGTAAAAAAGGCTTACTGTCGATGTATTTTAAGCCTAAGATCGTGAAAAATAACTTTAAATTCTTATAAAGTGGACAGAAACAGGGAAAGGTAAAGTGTATTTATTGATATGTGGACAAAAACAGGGATCTGTTAATACATAAAACCTTTAAGTGGACATAAAAAACTTCCCTTTTTAAACTGTTGATTTTCAGTAGATTACAAAGGTTTAATGTGGACATAAAAAGGGTGTAATACCTGCAATACTGCCAAATAACGTATTTTTGAAATTTAAAGGTGGACAAGAATAGGGTAGCTTAAAGTAAAAGTTTCAATAAATATATATTTTATATTAATAATCAGATACTTATGAAACCAGAAAATGTATCTAATAAGATAGCAAGAATAGAGAATAAGTTCATCTTTCATGCTCAGTATAAGTTTACATCAAGGGAACAAAAAGTGATTTTATATCTCATTGCGAATATCAATCCGAAGCAAGAACGTTTTATTGAACAGATAATTCCAGTGCGAGAGCTGGAGCAAGTGCTTAAATCTGATGGAAAAAAATGGGGTGGATTATATGAAGAAATGCGAAAATTTGCTAAACGGATTCGGACGAAAGGCATCGAGTTTGATACCAATATACTAATAGATGGGAAACGTTTTCCAGCTTATATTAACTGGTTTCAGTCGGTTGTGCCGGTGCAGCGAGAAGATGGAGAGATTTGTATTCGATTTTTGTTCTCACAGGATTTAGAACCATTTTTATTATCATTGAATCAATATGCGAAAATCAATCGTTTAGAAATTGCACCGATGAAATCTGGTTTCTCGATTCGGATGTTTCAGATATTTCGAGCGCATCGAGATAGAATGGCACAACATGAAAATATTAGTCGATTGAAGTATGAAGTGGAAGGTCTAAAAAGTTTATTAGGCATTTCGGGGAGTTATGCTCAGTTTCGAGATTTTAATAAAAGAGTCTTGAATACGGTTAAAAGAGAAGTGAATGATAATTCCAGTGTTTTTATTATCGATATCGAAAAACAACGAAATAGCAAACGCCGAATTACACACGTTACTTTTGTGTTTAGAGATCAGGAAACAGAACATTCGCAAACTTCAGTATTACCACCTAAAACGGAAAGTTCGGTCAAGAAAACGTATGGCGATTACTTGCCTTCGGCCGAAGAGGTCGGCTCTTTATCCAAGGCACAGTTAGATGCTTATAATCATTTAGTAGATTTTGGTGTGAAAGAAGGAATTGCTTTTCGGCAAATGGTGATGAAAATAAAAGGTAGTGAAGCAGAGGGGTTCGAAGACTGGTTTGCTCAAGAAGCAATTAAAATATTTAAAACTAAAACGACGCTTAAAAGCAAAAAAGCACAAGCAGGTGCGTTCGTAAGATGGTACTTAGAGGGTAAGGCATTCGAGTCGGGGAGTTATTTTGGTCAAATTATGGAACGGATGTCGAGGCGAAAAAAGCGGTTGTCGGCTGAACAATGGCAAAATCGTAAAATAGCTATGAAAATGAGTGCTGAAGCATTTAACGCTTTTTACAGCAAAAATAAAGCCACCTTAAAGACTAAAAAAATCATTAGAAAAGTATCGAACAAGACAACAACGGAATCAACAAAGCCGCCTGTGAGGTCATTGGCAAAGAAAACTTTATTGGATATTATTGATATATCTTCGACAGAGGGAAAATGGTCAAAAGCATTTGATTTTAAAACATTTCAAAAAGAATTTGAAAGTGATTATGAAGCGATAAAAACTGCTGTTGAACAAGAAATTGACGACTTTTTTACGAATATAGACCGACCGATTAATTATAAAGATATTGTAGCGAATGCGATTAGAACTCGATGCGAACATTGGTATAATCAGCAACAGTAATTCGTCGGTCGAATATTGAATTTCAAATTATTGTTCAACTCTTGAAATTTTACACATATTTAAAATTTTAATATTAAAAAAGAAATGAATACACTTCGAGAGGAAGATGAAAATATCTTAGCTACTAATTTTGCGGAAGCAAAACGTATAGATAGACTTAATCTAAAAGTTTAGTTAAATGATATTGAAGTGACCACACCAAAAACGATCAAACGTTCGACGTTTCGTAGGGTGTTTGGGCGATACAAACCCTCAAATAAAATAGCAAAAAGGACAAGTTGATATAAAAATCAGCTTGTCCTTTTCGATTAACAGATTCCGAAGCTCCTGCTTTGGAATCTGTTAATCGACAATAGATTTACAAATATAATCTGGAATAATACCCGATGAACGAATCTTATTTTCATAGCTGCGATGACCTGTATTGCCTGATAAAACCAGCATTGTCGAGATTCCAAATTTATTGCCACCCAAAATATCCGTTTTTAGCGTATCACCGACCATTAGAATATCACTTTTTTCGAAATCACCGAATTGATTGATATCTTCAAAGGCGTGATTAAACATTTGCGTATCGGGCTTACCGAAGTGTAAAAATTTACGGTTTAAGATGGATTCAAATAATTTAGCGATGCCGCCAGTGGCAATATTGACGTTATTTTTAGCTGTAGGATAAATTTTGTCCGTGTTAGCAATGATGACTTGTAGCTTTCTTTTGCGAAGTAAATTTATTGTTTTATTCATGTCCGTATTCCAATCAAAACCTTCGTCGTCTAAAAAAGCCATTGCTGAAAACGCCTCTAAATTATTAAAATCAACCGCACTGACAGGCACTGCTTCTAACCCTACGGAGGTGATGCATTGTGCAGAATTGACCGTACCCAGATAAGCAACTTTACCAGTTTTGACTTTATTTTTAAGGAATAAACTGGCCATCATGCTGGAGGTAATAATCTCAGAAGGTCGCAAACCCGTCAAGCCAGTTTGAGCGAATCGTTCGGCTTGTTGCTCGGGACTTCGAGAGGCATCATTGGTTAAGACTCGAATAAACTTGCCTTGCTTTCGCAATTCGTTGATGACAAGTTGCACATTAGGAATCAAACCATTATGATTTTTTAGAACACCATACGAATCAAAAAAAATGACCTTGTATTTTTCTGTGATTGATAGAAAATTTTGCATCGGTTGGAGTATTTTGATGAATTGCAAATTTATGAAAACTTGAATGGCAATGATTAATTTGACGTAAGGTTTTAAATCTTTTACGGTTTTTCGTTAAATTTTGGAGAGCTCGACAGCGTTCGTTCTCGGGCGAAATAAAAATAGGAGGGGAGCGAATTTCTAAAACTAAAAAATCCCTATTTGAATTCGTTCAAATAGGGATTTTACTTTACAACAAACGTATTAAAATTCTAATGTAAAGTTGTATTTATAGACATAAGCCCAAACTGAAAGGACAAAAAGAATGGTCAAAACGGTATAGATAAAAAATGTTTCTGACCCTTTTGTGCGTCTTGGTTCGATAGATTTCATAATATCAATATTTTATAATCAAAAAATTTGTTGTCAAATCTGCAATGTTCACAAAATTACATACAAAACTGTAAACAGCAAAGATTTTACAACGTATTTGATAATTTATCTACCTTTTAGAGGTGACTATAGATTTTTAATACACTTATTGTAATAATTTATTTTACTCATTTATTATTTTCTTTTAATCAAATATTAATTTTATTCAATTTTCAGAATCTACTTCTGGACTGTCTGCTCAATATTAGCGGAATAAATCTACGGATAATCATTCGGATAATCATTCGACACAAATCTCATATAATTCTCGTCGAAAGTCGCCCAACACACTTCTTAAAGGTGAGCCTAAATTCGTACCATAATTGTAAGTTACAGCGACAATTGTATTATTATGTGGAATGTAATTTAAGTTGGCAGAATAGCCAATATCGCCACCAGCATGACCATAAGCATGAATACTATCTGGTAAGGTTGTCCGAAATTCATCGTGAATCGCACCGATACTTGAATGCCAAGAATCATTATCATATAAATCCATGCTGTTGAAAATTAGCTCTAAATTTTCTGGTGTAATCAAGGTTTTTTCACGCAACAAGGCATTCATATATTTGTATAAATCGGTTACGGTAGAATAAACGCCCGTGTAACCATTTCCACTACCGGGATTGAGGTTTGAAATATTCTGAATATCGCCTCCGTCATTATGAAAGTCTAAATAACCTTGTGCCAAGTTCGGCAGCGGAAAGTCGTTTTCATAATTGTAATAGACCGTATTGTCCATTCCTAAAGGATTTAAAATCCGACTTTGTAGCAACGCACTATGATGACGACCAGCGACTTTATCAATAATCAAACCGACCAACATTGTGTTAGAATTAGAATATCGAACCGCTTCACCTGGCAAATGAGTCGCAGGTTTTCCTTCCAAATATTTAATAATATCCTCGCTTGTCCAATGTTTTGAAAAGTCATTAATCACCGCCAAATTGAAGCCTAAATTACCGGCAACATCATAAATACCTGAAGAGTGATTCACCAGCATTGCTAATGTAATGGCATCACCATTTTCGATTTTAGCCGCAACTTCTGGAATATATTTACTAATTGGGTCATCGATTTCCATTAAGCCATCTTGAATCAGTTGCCAAACCAATGTTCCCATCATCATCTTGGTCACACTTCCTAATTTATTGATGTGACAAGGCTGCATGACGACTTGATTTTCAAGGTCGGCATAGCCAGCAGACGCTATCCAAAATCCATCATTATCATTAATCAAAACAGACATTCCGGGCAGACCTTGAGCAATATAATCATTCATCAAAGTCTGAATGGCAGCTGCTTTTGGATGATTTTCGTTGACAACAAATGATGCGTCATCGGTACAAGTTGTCGTTGGTGGAATCTCAACTTTTGAGCAGCTAAAGAAGCTGCTTAATACGACAATTACTAAAATTATATTTATCAATTTTTTATAAATCATTTTCTAAATTTTAAAACAATCAAACAATCTCTTACCTAATCAAAAAAACTCTTTTTATACATATACCCTCGGATATTTTCCTTAAACGGAAAAGACATTCCGATACGAATCGGAGTATAAGCGATTACAGGTATCGTTTCTTGGACGAAAGTACCTTGAACTTGCAGACGATAATCGACAAAAAAGGTGGTTTTACGATTGTGAATCAAGATAAAATTCGTTTCCCAACTGGCGGACGCACCGATAGAGATTAACCAGTTGTGCCGAACTTTTGTCGTTTCTTCGTATTGTTGCGTCGAAGTGTTCCACTCTAAAGTCGTCATATTTGGAATGGACAAAACGTAGCCGCCACCAATCGAAAAAGGTGTAATGGCTAAGCCATTTCCGAACTTCATGGTGTAATTTCCTTCTGTAAAAACTTGAATTGCTTGCTGCAAATTTTTATGGTAGAAATAGCCAATATTGGCAGTTTGATTAACTTGATGACGGATGTGATCGGTGTAACGAAGTGTTACGCCGGTATTCACACCTGGATGCAAAGCCGAAAAACTCGGTAGGCCAAGACTTGCCGGATATTGACCGATGCTGATGTGATATTGCAAACGGTCAGGCGGTGTTCCTTCTTGTGCCAATAAATTGACACTCAAAAACATTGATAATAAAAATATTATTCTCATGGTTTGGTATTTTATTAATTATTTTCCAAATGTAGGAATAACGAATAAAATTCGTGATTGTTGGATAAGTAGTTTTATAATTCCTTAATCACTTGTCATTGCGGTCTTTTAGATGGCTTATCCACTTATTTATGGTTTTCCTCATTTATAAACTATTGAATAATTCTTACATTGTGAACAATGCACATTTTGATAAACTAAAAGTAGAAAATATGGAAACCTTAAAAATCGAATACAAAGAAAACTATGCGATTGTCCAACTGGACAACGGCAAAGTCAATGCAATTGACACGAAACTTTCGAAAGAACTGGCGGCAACATTTCGAGCATTAGAAGCTGATAATGATGTAAAAGGGGTAATTCTTACGGGGCGTCCGCATGGTTTTAGTGCTGGTTTAGATGTGATGTCGATGGCTGGAGGCGTGAAAACAGCAACTGAATTTTGGACACATCATTTGGATATGCTACAAGTTTTGGTGCGTTTCTCGAAGCCTTTTGTATGTGCGATTACTGGTTATGCACCAGCTGGCGGAACGATTTTGGCATGTTGTGCCGATTATCGAATTATGGGAATAGGAGAGAAGCACGTTATCGGTATGCACGAATTTAAAATGTCGCTACCGATTCCGGAGTTATTGTCTCGGATTTATGCTTACACTATCGGCGAACGTTTAGCATGGAAAACGGTGATGAATGCTCAATTATTCACGGCCGAACAAGCACAAAAAATTGGTTTGGTCGATGAAGTGACAACCGTAGAGGCTGTCCTGCCATTAGCCGAAAGGCGACTAAAAAAATATATGAAAGTTTATTTGCCAATGTTCGCCAAAACTAAACGTTATTTGCGTCGGGAATTACTGGAAGCCGTTGATATGACGGTTGAGGAGATGCTGCCAGAGATTTTGGAGGATTTTAAGGATAAAGATTTTGTACAATATGTGGCGGCATTTATGCAGTCGTTGAAGAAAAAGTAGGTTTGAAATAAGTTCTAAACTAAAATTTAAGAACATAAAAAATTTAAAAATATGAAAGGAATTATTTTCGATATGGACGGAACGATGGTGGACAATATGATGGTACATCACCGAATATGGCAACAAGTCTTGAAGGATTTGGGCTTAGATTGGTCAATTGCTAAAGTGAAAGCAGAAATACACGGCGTAAATACGGAAATACTGAAACGCTTATTTGGTGATAAATATTCAGACGAAGAACGACTCGAAATTTCTAACCGAAAAGAAGCGGCTTATCGAGATTATTTTAAGTCGAAATTGCAATTAATTGATGGTTTACCAGCATTTTTGGAACAATTACACCAAGCAAATATTCCGATGGCAATCGGCACGGCAGCTCCTGCGGATAATGCAAATTTTGTGTTAGATGCCTTGAATATTCGCCACTATTTCAAGGGGGTTTTTCATGCAGGAAGCGTGAGCAAAGGCAAGCCAAATCCAGAGATTTTCTTAAAAGCAGCCGCAAGTCTGAACTTGAAACCCGAAGATTGTTTGGTTTTTGAAGATAGTGTTTCGGGTGCAGCAACGGCAAAAAACGCTGGTTGTAAAGCCATCATTGTCACGACAACGCATTCAAAGGAAGAATTTACTCATTTTGACCATATTTTGCAATTTGTTAATGATTACACGGAAGTGAGGATTGATGTTTAAATGTTCGAGTGTTCAATTGTTCGAGTATTAACCAAACACTAAAACAATTGAACACTCGAACATTTAATCTAAAATTTCCACTTCTAAATAAGTCGAATTTTCTTTATCGTGAAAGACTTTATGCGTTGCTTTGATAAAATCTTCCTCATTCGCATAAAAGATGTTATCGACATATTTCTGTGGATTTCTATCAATGTAAGGAAACCAAGTACTTTGAATTTGAATCATAATTCGATGACCTTTTTTGAACGTATGTAAGACATCTTGCAGCTTCAAATCAACTGCGGTTACTTCATTCGGGACGAAAGGTTCAGGTTTAGAAAAACTATTGCGATAACGACCACGAATCACTTCGCTTCGCACCAACATTTCATAATCTCCCATTTTGATATGTTTTGGATTGTCAGGATAATTTTCATGGTCAGAAGGATGAACATCAATTATTTTCACAATCCAATCTGCATCAGTTCCGGTTGTTGCAACTTTTAATTTTGCTAATAATTCTCCACCTAACGTAATATCTTCCTCCAAAATATCTGTTTGAAAAACCAAAACATCCGGACGACGACCAGCAAAACGTTGGTCATCAGTCATAAACTTTCGAGGTGTAAAAACGACTTTTATATCTTCCGAATACGGAACAGGTTTCGCAGGATCACTGATGTAATCCGAAAAACTTTTGGTTTGTTCTGGTGCTTTATCGAATGCCAATTTGCCTTTTTCGTGTAAGTAAAGTTTACTTTTTTTGCTTGACGCAACTGGCCATTTATCAAACTTTTTCCATTCCTTTTTTCCTGTATCAAACAAATACGCATCTGGTAAATTCGGAGATTCGCCACCTTTTAAATGATACGTAAAAAATGGTCGTTCGATATTTTTTTGATAAAAAGTCGAAATACTATCGCCAAAATAAATGTTACCAACGTATTGTGAGCCTCGTTCTCTCGCCCAATTTCCATGACTCCAAGGTCCCATAACAATCGTATTATACGTATTCGGATTGTTTTGTTCAATCGTTTTGTAAGTTGTCAAAGGTCCATACAAATCTTCTGCATCAAACCAACCGCCAACAGTCATTACTGCGTGATTGATATTATTCAAATGTGGAATAATGCTTCGTTTTTGCCAAAACTCATCATAATCAGGATGATTTTTAAGCTGTTGCCAAAAGAAGTTATCTTCACCAAAATATTTATCACCGTTTTTCAAAGAACCCATTTCTAAAAAAAACTTATACTGGTCTGGCGTTCCTAAGTCAATTCTCGGATACCAACTTTCTGTCGTTCGTCCTTCTTTTTGATAACCAAAAACCGCAGTTGCTCGAAAATAACTCAACAAATACGCACCTTGATGATGAAAATCGTCAAAGTAAAAATCTGCAATCGGAGCTTGAGGCGATGAAGCTTTCATTGCAGGGTGAGCTTCGACTGCACCAGCAGTTGTATAAAATCCCGGATAGGAAATTCCCCATTGACCAACATTTCCATTATGATTTTTGATATTTTTCAATAACCAATCAATTGTATCGTAAGTATCCGAACTTTCGTCGATGTCTTTGTCTGATTTTTTATCTGCAACATGAGGTCGCATATTATCATACGAACCGTCAGACATCCAACGACCTCGTACATCTTGATACACAAAAATGTATTTATCTTCCATCAAAAACTTTGAAGGTCCTAAACTTTTCGGAAATTTATCCGCACCATAAGGACGACAACTATAAGGCGTTCGTTTCATCAAAATCGGATATTCTTTTGAAGTATCTTTTGGTGAGTAAACAACGGTATAAAGCATCGTTCCATCTCGCATTTCGATGTAATATTCTGCTTTGTTATAATGCTGTTCTGGATAGCTGAGCTGTTCTTCAATCACTTCTTCAACTTCCGTTGTCGTTTTTTGTACTTCTTGAACTGGTGTACAACTGATGATAAGTGATAATATAGTTATTATCGTTAGTTTAGGTATTTGCATTTTGATTTTATTTTGAATGTTGTAATGCTACACGAAGAAAAATTAGATAGGATTGTTTAAAGGTTTTTTCATAAAACTGGTTGACCGAACCATACGAAATCCGTCAAGCGAGGAATAAGCGTCGGTTGACCGTTTGTCCTCAACGATTATTTAAGCCACCATATAACCACCATCGGCCGTATAAACGCCACCAGTACAATAACTTGCCGCATCGGAAGCCAAGAAAACCGCTAAACCTGCCATTTCCTCGGGTTGTGCCATGCGTTTGCTCGGAATGTGATTGATAAATTGATGGAGGATTTTTTCATTTTTCCAAAGTGCAGAACTGAATTTTGTTTGAATTAACCCTGGACAAAGGGCGTTACTGCGAATATTGAAACTGCCCCATTCTTTGGCTTGACTTTGTGAAAGCATAATTAAAGCAGCTTTGCTCACACTGTACATTCCCAAAAATGGGGAAGGTTTCATACCTTCTACGGATGCAATATTAATAATCGAACCGCCACCACGGCTTTGCATACTCGGAAAACATAAGTTTGCCAAAAGCATACAGGCTTTAACATTGACGTTCATTATTTTATCAAAAGTTTCTTCTTGTGCTTGAATCAAAGGAGCAAAAGTCGGGTTTGTAGCGGCATTATTAATCAAAATATCAACTCCGCCAAAATGTTCGATCGTTGAACTGACCAAGTTTTTACGTTGTGCATCATCGCCTACATGACAGGCAATCCCGATAGCATCGAAACCATCTGCTTTTAATTTTTCGACGACGTTGTCACAAGCCTCTTGTTTTCGGCTACTAATTACGACTTTCGCTCCGTGTTCAGCCAATCCTCGGGCGATGGCTTCGCCAATTCCTTTTGACGAACCCGTTACAATTGCTACTTTTCCAGTTAAATCAAATTGTTTAATCATTTCTTTTAGTTTTTTGTAAGACATCAAAGGCAAACCGCATTGCCTTTGCCAATGTGCTATAGTTTGAGTAGTTTTGTAAGTAGAATTCAAACTATTACTGTAAAACTACAAAATCTAAACGGTTTTAGTACCTAAGAATTACCTAAACAACGGCACTACTTAAACTCCTCAAACTGAAAAATGCAAAAAGTAAGAAAAGGCGAAGAACTGCACGAAGCGAATTTAAAACAATATTTATTTGAAAATCAGTTGATTAACGATAGAAAATCGCCATTAAACATTTACCAATTTTCGACTGGGTTTTCTAACTTGACGTATCAATTAGATATTGAGGAAAAGTCGTTGGTCTTGCGTCGGCCGCCTGTCGGTGCGGTCAAACGTGGCCATGATATGGGGCGAGAATTTAAGGTTTTATCGGGTTTGAATAAAGGATTTACGAAAGTGCCAAAAGTCTATACTTATACGGAAAATGCCGACATCATCGGTGCTTCGTTTTATATTATGGAAAAAATTGATGGAATTATTTTATCGGCGAAGGAAGCCCACAAACGCCAAATTCCATCTAACGATTTTAAAATAATAGCGGATAAATGGCTGGATACTTTTGTAGAATTGCACGATTTCGATTATGAAGCGGTCGGTTTAAGTGACTTGGGACGACCGGCAGGTTATGTCGAAAGACAAGTGACAAACTGGGGAAAACAATACCTGAAAGCCAAAACGGACGAAATAAAAGCCGCTCCTTTTGTGATTCAATGGCTACAAGATAATCAACCGAAAGTATATGAACATCGGTTGATTCATAATGATTACAAATATGATAACGTCGTCTTTGAAAATGCTACTTGGCAAAACTTAACGGCTGTTTTGGATTGGGAAATGTGTACGCTGGGCGATCCATTGATGGATTTGGGGACTTCATTGGCGTACTGGTCAATGGCTTCTGATCACGAAATGATTTTGAAAGGCTTACCTTCTCCAACTGCAATGCAGGGGAATCCGAGTCGTTCTGAATTAGTAGAATTATACGCTCAAAAAAGTGGTCGAAATATTGATAACTTGGTGTTTTATTATGTCTTTGGTTTGTTCAAATTAGCGGTGATTGTGCAGCAGATTTATTATCGTTATCACAAAGGATTAACGACGGATCCTCGGTTCGCACAATTGAATAAAGCGACCGAATTATTTATTACAATGGCTTTTATGGCGATTAAGAAAAATCGTATTGAAAATTTATTTTAGGTATTGAAAATTGATAAGTTGTATTTTAAAAATCAATTGAACATAGCTTCTATAAACTGTTTTAAGCTAAAATGAATTGTGCTGCGTTAAAAAGCCAGATTTTTACATTACTCCAAAAATAAAAATATTAGCATCGTGCTGCAAACTGGATTTGCATAAAAAATGACCAGTTTGCCACACGGGTTTCTCTTCGAAGATTAGACATTCGTATTTTCTGTTAAAAACTTCTCTGTTTTTGCACTTTCGATTTTATTAACAAATTTCTCAGCTTCGTGCTTATCTCGAATTACTTTTGCCAGGGTAAAGCAGGCACTGATACTAAATAAATAAGTCATTGTAAAAAAAGCTTTTGCTGCTATTGCCATCTCCAAATAAATTAATCCGGCCGCCATTCCTACAAAAGAAATGATGAAAGAAATCCATGACATGACATAAAACGACTTTGAATTATTATAATCTATAAATGAACTCATAATGATTTTTTTTATGAAAATTAATAAGGATATTTTTGTCAAAAATAGCTTATCTTCTTTTATAAACCGTTTTTTATACGTAAAAAACTATTCTCTCAAATTAAGTTAGGGATTGAATTACAGCAGGTCAGCGATTGATAAAACCCATTTTAGGATAAAGAAAAACATATCGTATGATACCGTAAAAAAGTTTTTTTAGTCAAAATAAAAAGTTACTTTTCGCCATTCAACAGAATCAAATTATACTAAAACAATGAAAAAAACACTCCTGCTGCTTATCGCAATAATGATGATGCAAACGATAAGCTACGCACAAGATTACAGCAAATCAGCATGGCACATCGAAGCCAAAGACATCGATCCAAACAATTATTATGGTGTAACTTTAGCCAACGGAATGGTCGGTTTAGTCTCTTCTACCAAACCGATGCAAGTTCAAGATGTGGTACTCAACGGAGCGTACGATTATTATCAAAGAGGTCGAGTTTCCAATATTCTCAAAACTTTCAATCATGTTAATATGAATATGATAATTGGCGGTGTTTGGGTCGATGAAAAGACAACTTCTAACTATCGTCAAGTCTTGGATATGAAGGAAGCAAAACTTATCACTACTTTTGATGTAGGGAACAAAGCAACCGTAACGCACACCATGATGTCGTTGCGGCATTTACCTTATACCGCTTTGACAATGGTCGAAATCAGAGCAAAAGAAGACGTGGAAATTAACCCACAAGCCGTCATCGAAGCACCGACACACTTGCAAGATGTTCGTAACTTATATGCAGAAATTGACCGACCGCATGTCAAAATTCCCTTGATGACTTCGATGGGCAAAAGTCCGTCCGGGAAATTGAACGTTGCGGCTTCGGTGTCTTTTATTTTTACTGAAAAACACGGCGAAGCACCGGATTTAATTCACGAAGATTGGGACTATAATCGTCACTTGACGAAGTTCTATAAAAAACTTAAAAAGGGCGAAACGTACAAATTTAGCGTTGTCGGTTCAACGGTTTCCTCTGCTACTTATAATGATCCTTTGAACGAAGCCGAACGCCTGACGATTTATGCGGCACTCGAAGGAACGGATCGATTATTAAAAAAACACAAAGCCGCTTGGGCGGAATTGTGGCAATCAGATATCATCATTGAGGGCGATATAGCGGCACAAAAAAACGTGCATTCAATGATTTATCACCTCTATTCTTTTGCTCGAAAAGGCACAGGATTGAGTTTGTCACCAATGGGTTTATCGGGTTTAGGTTACAACGGTCACGTATTTTGGGACACCGAAATTTGGATGTTTCCACCGTTATTAATGTTACAACCTGACATTGCCAAATCTATTTTGGAATATCGCTACAATCGACTCGAAGCCGCAAAACAAAATGCTTTTTCGCACGGCTACGACGGTGCGATGTATCCGTGGGAATCATCGGCGGATGGCTCAGAAGATACGCCAGTTTGGGCATTAACTGGCCCGTTTCAGCACCATATTTCTGGCGATATTGGCTGGGCTGCATGGAAATATTATCAAGTTACTAAAGATAAAGAATGGCTCGA
>CBFIHR010000095.1:0-14326 GCA_965662365.1 Saprospiraceae bacterium | reverse complement strand
ACTTTAAGAAAAAGAGAACTTGATGTCCTCTTTTTTCTAAAGCAGATTATTGCTATTTAAACAACCTGAGTAGTTACTAGAATGATAAGTCTTCTACTTTGACAGAAAATGTCAATAAACTAAAATTATTTTGATAATAATATCGTGAGACGATTACCAAAACGGTAAATTTTTACAAAATCCTTTGACACTCATCAAATTGTCCTTATTTTGTGCCATGAATCTTAATTTGCATTAAAAGCAAACAAATGGCTAAGCGTTCACTTTTCGATTATATAAAAGCAACAATACCAGCACCTTATCAGCCGCTATTGAATAAATTCTTGGTAGCAACGGTGTTTTTTCTTATTTGGATGTTGTTTTTTGATCGTTCGAGAGTTATTAATCAAATTAAGTTAGAACAATCACTTCGCAGTTTACAAACTCAAAAGCAATATTATGAAAATAATATTGAGGAGGTCAAAGCACGTCGAGAAGAGTTATTCACGACGGACGAAAACTTTGAGAAATTCGCAAGAGAACAACACTTGATGAAGAAAGATAATGAGGATGTTTTTGTGATTGAAGAAGAGTAATATCCGTTGACAGTTGGCGAAGCACCGTCGGCAGTTGACACAACATAATAAAAACTAACAATAAAAATTAATATTCATCGGAAGATAGAAATTCTAAAAAGTCAACTAAAGATTTTTTAGTTCTAATCCTAAACAAATTACATAATTCAATGGCTGTTTTAGTAAGTAAAGACTCCAAAGTAATTGTACAAGGGTTCACGGGTAAAGAGGGAACCTTTCACGCATCACAAATGATTGAATACGGAACAAATGTTGTCGGAGGGGTAACTCCTGGAAAAGGTGGTAGTACACATTTAGACAAACCAGTTTTTGATACCGTAAAAGATGCGGTTGAAAAAGCAGGGGCGGACACTTCTGTTATCTTTGTACCGCCAGCATTTGCGGCTGATGCCGTGATGGAAGCTGCTGATGCAGGAATTAAAGTAATCATCTGTATTACAGAAGGTATTCCTGTTCAAGATATGGTTAAAGTGAAAGCATTTATCGAAGAACGTGACTGTCGTTTGGTTGGACCAAACTGTCCAGGTGTTATCACGCCTGGTGGAGCGAAATGTGGTATTATGCCAGGGTTTATTCATACGCCGGGTCGTATTGGCATTGTTTCTCGTTCAGGTACATTGACTTATGAAGCAGTTGATCAAGTCACTAAAGCTGGTATGGGACAATCAACTTGTATTGGTATCGGTGGTGATCCGATTATTGGAACAACGACTTTAGATGCGGTTAAGTTATTGATGGAAGACCCGGATACAGATGGTATCATCTTAATCGGTGAAATCGGTGGTAATATGGAAGCAGATGCTGCACGTTGGATTAAAGATAACGCTACGAAGCCAGTTGTTGGTTTTATCGCTGGTCAAACAGCTCCTAAAGGTCGTACAATGGGTCATGCAGGTGCGATTATCGGTGGCAAAGACGATACGGCAGAAGCTAAAATGGCGATTATGCGTGAATGTGGTATTCATGTCGTAGAATCTCCAGCAACTATTGGTGAGACAATGGTGAAGGCTTTAAAAGGATAAAATATACAATCATAATATTTTGAAAGGTGAAGTAGCGATACTTCACCTTTTTTTGTAATATAAATCATCATTTTGTACTTTAATCTTATATAATTTTACGGATCAGGAAACGTTGAATAATGTATTTTTTTTGATATGGTATAAATTCTGCACGTATCTTGTTGATTATTAATCACTTTTTAACTAAATTAAGGTTTAATGAGGAAAAATAAATAATCAGAACCAAAATACTTTCTCTCAATAGCTTGTTCGACCTTGTCATTCAGGAGTGCTGTGTTCGTGAATTTATGTACTCTGATTTCTAAACTTTTGACAAGGAATAGTGGTGAGTATCATCAAGCAATAAGTTTTTGAAGCTGTGGACGATGTGCTAATTTCTATGATTCGTCCCCGAAAAATAAACATGTATTTTGGGTATTACTGATTGATTTTTCCATCATTTAGAAATTTTATATGGATAAATAGAAGGAATGTAGAACCGTAACTTAGGCCTTATTAAAAAGGATACATTCTCAAAATCAAAAAAACTATGAATCATTCATTAAGTAAAGTTTTTTCGATAATCGTTTTAGCTTTAATTATCTCTTTTCAGTCATTGGCACAAAGCAATGATTTGTTGGATAAAGCAAATAAATACTTCGAGCTAAAGGATTATAAACAAGCAATCACAACGTACTTAAATGTCTTGCAACAAAACCCAAATGAAACATCAGTATATGGACGTTTAGCGAATAGCTACCGATTTACCAACGATATGAATAATGCAGGATTGTGGTACTTGAAGGCTGTACAGCTGCAAAATGCTGAGGCCGAGCATTTTTTTCAATATGGAAAAGTCCTACAAATGTTAGGTAAATATGAAATGGCAGAAGCATATTTTCAAGAATATTCTAAAGTTGATCCTGTTAAGGGAAAAGCTTATGCGGAGTCTGCTCGATTCGCTTTAGAACGACAAGGTGACGCATCGCTTTATACCGTGACAAAAGAAAATATCAGTTCGGTGGCCGATGATTATGGTGTAGCCTTTTATAAGGGGAAGGTGCTTTACGCTTCGAGTCGTTTGGATTTAAAAAATGGTATGAATGATAAAGATTCTCGTTGGAAAGAAGGGAAGCTAAATCAATTATTGATGACGCAACCAGATGCAAATGGTACGCTTGGATATCCATCGGTATTAAAAAAATCATTTAAAGCGAAGACCAACGAAGGGCCAATGTCTTTTACGGCTGACGGTAAAACAGTGGCGTATACAAAGAATCAATTTGTAAATGGTACTCGTCAGATTCCAGAAGCGGGTTCAAAAATGCGCATCTATACGGCATCGGTGGTAGTAGATGATGAGTGGAATAAACCGCAACCGTTCACTTATAACAATCCTGAAGTTTATAATACTGGTTATCCTTCATTGACACCAAACGGATCTGCGATTTACTTCGCTTCTGATAGGTCAGGAGGTTATGGTGGGATGGATATTTATGTGTGTTATAAGACAGGGGATAGCTGGTCAGCACCTCAAAACTTAGGGCCGAAAGTAAATACACCGGGTGACGAAATCGCTCCGTTTATTGATGGAAATATCTTATATTTTTCTTCTAATTATCTACCGGGGTTTGGTGGTATGGATATTTATAAAGCCGAACAAGTTAACGGTAAATGGGACAGAATCTTACACTTAGGTACTGGGATAAACTCCTCTTCAGATGATTACGGATTAGTATTCAATGATAATGGTTTGGGGTATTTAGTTTCAAATCGTACCGGTAATGCAGATATTTACAAAGTAGAAATCACTTTTGAACGAGTGGAAATTGTTGTATTAGATGAAAAAGGACAAGCTATTCCAAATGCAACAATTGATTTTTCGGCATGTAGTGAAAAAACGGAGGTAACAGATAGAAATGGTCGTTTTAAATTCTTTGCAAAAAGCGGCTTAGATTGTCAAGGTGTTGTGGTGAGTAAACCTGGCTATGATTCTAAAGTAATTAAAGTATCATCGGCTAATCAAGACTTGAGATTATTAGAAGTACGTTTGACTCGTGAAGCAAATCTGGATAACTACTATATCGGAACTATTGTCGATGCAAACACGACTCAAAGAATTTCAGATGTAAAAGTAGAAGTGACGAATATGATCAATATGGAACAAACGGTCACTTACTCAGATGCTCAAGGGCAATATAGATTAACTCTTGCACCAGGGGCAATATATTTATTAAAGTATATTCGTAACGGTTATACCGAAACAAGTAGAAATGTCCGTACAGAAAATGGAACGGACAAAACGATTTTAGGAAAACAATCATTAGAATCACTTGATGGCAAGGTCGTTGGACGAGACGATGGCAGTACACCAGATGAATATGATTTTGTTGGTGAAAAAGGCGGCAATTCACTGAATTATGATAATTTACCAAAAGTAGCTTATGATATTCAATTTGGCGTGTTTTCTGATCCAGATAGAAGTCAATTTTCTATCTTGCGTGGATATGGCTACGTTTATAGTCAACGTAGAAATGGAGCATTGAAAGCTTATAAAGTTGGTGCTTTTCGTACTCGTGCAGAAGCAGAAAATATAAAAGAAAAAATCCGAGCGTTGGGATATGAAGGGGCATTCGTGACAACGATAACGAATAGAGATATGTTGGCACAGGTGCTAATTCGTAAAGTGAGTACTGGAGCAAGTGCAGCAGTGCCTCCCGGTGGCAATGTCAAACCTCCACAACAGGCTCCAAAACCGCCAAAATCTACGGCATTGGTTTACAAAGTTCAGTTAGGAGCTTATAATAATCCAGCATTCTTTGATAAATCAACAGTGGAAGGCTTGGGACAATTGAGTTACCTGAAAACTGGTACCGGTGTCACATTAATACTTTTAGGCGATTATCCGACTTATACACAAGCCAAAGCATTAGAAGCAAAAGTGAAGGCAAGAGGTGGAACTGCGATTGTTGTTGCCGTGAAAAATGGTAAGAAAGTACCTTTGGGTAAAGTTGACTTGAAGTAACCGATAAATAATACTGTGTATTTAAGAGAGGAAAAGATATAGAAGTCTTTTCCTCTTTTTTATTTCATTAATTTTCATGGATATTTGTATTGAAATTATTGAAAAAATATCATAACTTATTGGTTATCAGCTATAAAATATTTTTTAAACCTGTCAGGGCTTTCGAAAGAAATTGGTAAGCCTATTTAGTTATGATTTTATAAATAAAATGCACTCCTAAATGAAAACATTAAAAATCACTTGAGCTAATATGAAGTCACATTTAAGCATACAAAAAGGTGGGGAAAAACTACCTGAAACGATTAATCGAAGCTTCAAACGTAAGAAACGACAGGCGTTATCGGTCGAAGATTTTGTGGAGGCAATATTGAATGGAGACAGAATTGTACTGAGTCAAGCGATTACCTTGGTTGAGAGTAACAAAGCTGAACATCAGACGAAAGCTCAACAAATTGTCAATGCGTGCTTGCCGCACTCCGGGAAGTCTATTCGAGTTGGAATCACAGGAACGCCAGGTGTTGGAAAATCCACTTTCGTGGAATCAATGGGCCAGCACGTCACGAGTTTAGGACGACAATTAGCCGTTTTAGCAATTGATCCAACGAGCCAAATCAGCCATGGTAGTATTTTGGGCGATAAAACTCGAATGGAAAATTTGTCAAATAATCCAAATGCATTTATTCGGCCTTCGGCTGCTGGCGAATCGCTTGGCGGTGTCGCACGAAAAACTCGTGAAACGATCATTCTTTGCGAAGCCGCTGGTTATGATGTGATTTTTGTGGAGACGGTCGGTGTCGGTCAGTCCGAAGTTGCCGTACATTCTATGGTCGATTTCTTTTTATTGTTACTCTTGCCTGGCGGTGGCGATGAGCTACAAGGTATCAAAAGAGGTGTCGTGGAAATGGCGGATATGATTGCCATCAATAAAGCCGATGGTGATAATTTGGCGAAAGCCAAAGAGTCAAGAAAAGCCTACCGAAATGGTTTGCACATGTTCCCGCCCAAAAATAGTAACTGGACAGCAACCGCTATGACTTGTTCTGCCCTAAAAAATACTGGTATCAAAGAGATTTGGCAAACTATCCAACAATACGAACAGTTCACAAAGAAGAATGACTACTTTGAGGATAACCGACAGCATCAAGCTCAGTATTGGCTTAATGAAACGATTCGGAATGAGTTAAAAGCACGATTTGAAACTCATAACGAAGTAAAAAATCATTTTCAAACGATTCAAAGCCAGGTACAAAATGGAGAAATCACGCCTTTTGTTGGTGCAGAAAGGTTGATGGAATTATTTTTAAAAAAGTAGAAATTTTAGATAAAATATTTGACCGGTGACTTCGAATCATGGTCGAATAAATCAGGTTAAAATTCGTTATTGATTTTGATAGGTTGTATGCCGATGATTTCTGTTGAGCTGAGTTTTTTGAATTTTCGTAGTGCTATATAATTATTATATAATCGCTTAAAAATGGTTGGAATTATTCGAAGATCTTGTTTGGGTAAACTAAAGTTTTTATGGAATGCGTATTCGTTTCTATGATTTGTTGGAAAATAGCGATAAAACAGGATAAAAATTAACATTTGATGGAAATCAATAAAAGAAGGCTGCGTTGAAACGATGAAAAAATAGTATTTTAGCCGAGTTTTGAAAAACCTTTCTTTTTCAATTATTAAAGATATTATTGATAAACAATGAAATCACTATCCAAGATATTAATACTTGCTGTTGCTTTGTTTTTAGTTTCGTGTGGAGCGAATAATGAACAGACTGAAGCCGCTGATTTTTTGAATTTTTCAGATGCAGTTGTCCAAGAAATTTACAAGCTTCAAAATCAGCGTGATGCAAAGGGGTTGATTCCTTTTTTGCGTGCCGAAGAACCTGTAAACCGCTACCTGGCGGCGATGGCTTTAGCTTCTGTTCAAGACTCTTCGACGCAGACGATTGCTGCTTTGGCGTCGTTGTTACAAAATAAAAATGAAGATGAAAGTATCCGAGCGATTGCGGCTTATGCACTGGGGCAAACTGGAAGCGATAAAGCGACGCAACCTTTGTTAAATGCTTTTCAGCCAAAAGTCAGTAAGGCTTCCTTCTTAGTTAATGCTCAAATTCTGGAAGCAGTCGGTCGTGCTGGGTCAGAGAAATACTTAAAATATGTCAGTGCGGCACCAGATTATTTACCGACGGATACATTGATTTTAGAAGGTCAGGCAAGTTCGATTTATCGTTATATGATTCGAGGAATGACCTCTAATTTGGGGACAAATCGAATGTTGGAGCTGTTAGATGATAAATATCCGACTTCGGTTCGTCGTATTGCTGCGAGTTATTTTGGACGGTTACCGAATATTGATTTCGATTCGAAAGAGAAATACGAGCAGTTTATAGCGTTGGCACAAAAAGAGAAAGATGATTATACTCGAATGGGCTTAGCGAGCGGCTTAGGTAAGTTCGAAATGACGACTGTTGTCTTGATTGTGTTACAAGATATGGCTCGGGCAGAAGCCAATCCTTTGGTGAAAGCGAATATTCTAAGGAGTATTAAAAAGTACGATTATGTAGATGTTAAACCAATCTTTTTGGGAGCTGTCCGTGATGCTAATCCTCAATTGGCGATTTATGCTTCGGAGTATTTTACCAAAAATGGTATTCGGAATGATGTCGATTTGTATTATGGCATCGGAACAGATAGTACGATTACTAATAACTTTCTTAAAATCAATATGTTAGGGGCAGCGTTGGCGAATATTAGCTATTCAAAAGCGAAACAACGAAAAGAAATTATTGAGTTATTGACGACTATTTATAAAACTACAAAAAATCCTTACGAAAAAGGAAAGTGCTTGGAAGCTTTGGCGACTTATCCGCTCAGTTATGAATTTATTTATGAAGAGATGTTTGCACCGAAACAGCATGCTTTCGTAAAAGTATCGGGGGTAAATGCCTTGGCTCAGATCCGAAGGAATCCAAAATTGTCTCGATCGATGCCAAATGATTATGAATTCATGATGACTTTTTTCAAAAAAACATTTCAAGAAGTGTATGAAAAAGGCGATGTTGGAATGATGGGGGCAATGTCTGAAATTTTACGTGATCCAACCCTGGGATATGATATAATTTATCGTACGGATTATCGTTTTTTGATGGAAGCCTTGAAAAAGTTGACATTACCTCGTGATGTGGAGGTGTATCACCAAATCCAAAAAACAATTAGTTATATCAGTGGCGACACTTTAAGTTTGAAGCAACCGAAAAATAATTTTGAAATAGATTGGGCGCCGCTTCAAACACTGACAAAGGATACCAGAGTAATTGTGAAAACGACGAAAGGAGACTTTACAATGCAGTTGTATCCTGTAGAAGCACCTGGCTCGGTCAGTAACTTTTTGAATCTTATTAATAAAGGCTTTTATAAAAATAAAACGTTTCATAGAGTTGTACCGAATTTTGTGGCACAAGGAGGCTGCCCGAGAGGTGACGGCTGGGGAAGTACGAACAAATTGATTCGTTCAGAGTTTTCGCCTTTAAAATATGATAATGAAGGGTGGGTCGGCATGGCCTCTGCCGGAAAAGATACGGAAACTTGTCAGTTTTTCGTAACGCATTCACCGACGCCACATTTAGATGGTCGTTATACAATTTTTGCAAAAGTTATTGATGGAATGGATATCGTTCAACAATTAGTAATCGGAGATAAAATAAAAACTATCGAGGTCGAAGGGCTAAATGAAGTAAATTAAAGGGCATATTAGGACTAAATACTTATCTTATCGGTTCTGCTTTTAGATATTAATTATTTTGAATAGTTCGGAGTAAAGTTTTTCTGTTAATAGTTATTTTTTTTCAAAATCTCTTTAAAAAAAAGGCATTTGTCGTAGAAAGTCGTTTTTTTGAAGAGATTTTGTCATTTTTTGTCCTGCTTCATGGATATTGATTAACAACTTATTATCAGATAAAACTTAAATGAAATGAAAGAAATCTCTGAAATTTATAAGGATATTTATCCGACGTTAAACACGATAGAAAAACAACGCATCAAGGTATTGAGTCAAAGAAGAAATATTTTTTTCATTGTTTTGACGCTTATTATTTTGATGGCTATTTATGGTTTCATTCTTTCTCTAGAACTCGGGGAGTTTCCCAGTACTTTACTTCTTTTGATGGGCTTGACGGCAGCGGGAGGTATTGGGATTTATATTCATAAAGTCAATAAAGTCACCCGAGCATTCAAGTTTGAGGTGATTACAAAAATCATAGAATCGATTGATGAGAGTTATGATTATCATCCGGGAAAATATATTAACGAAAGGCGATTCAACGCAAGTAAACTTTTTCAGCGACCCGATAGATACAGCGGCGAAGATTTTATCGCTGGTCGATTAGATAAGACAGATTTTGAAATGTCGGAGATTCATGCCGAGTACAAAAGCAAAGATGTCGATGGCGATACGACGTATTATACGATTTTCAAGGGCTTATTAATGATTGCGGATTTTCATAAAGATTTTCATGGGCATACGGTTGTTGTGCCAGATGAGACCGGTGAAGGTTGGTTTGGTCGTATTGCGAAAGGCTCAAAACGAAAAGGACTGGAATTAGCGAAAATGGAAAATCCTTATTTCGAAAAGGCATTTGATGTTTACACAACGGATCAGATTGAAGCAAGATATATTTTGAGTATGTCGATGTTAGAAAATATCATGCGACTCAAAGAGCAGTTTGACTCCCAGGTTCATATTGCTTTTCTGGATTCCTGTATTTATATCGCTATCGAATGGGATGAAAAATTTTTAGAACCTAGTTTGAATGAGAGTTTATTGAATGAAAGCAAAATACACCAGTATTTAGATGATATTTTATTCTGTTTAGAAATTATAGAGGAGTTAAATTTGAATACTCGAATTTGGTCAAAAGCTTAGTTTTGTCGTAGAGAACCTGTCAGATTTTAAAAATCTGACAGATTTTTAATTATTCCATCAATCGTTTTAGCGGATTATTTTCTGTAAAATATGGTTTTAATTCGGTGTAAGGAATGGTAAACTCCAGCATTCCGGCAGCATAAGGAGGAATCTCGTAAGGAGAATAGGTAAATAGCAAGCCCTTGTCTGTCAATGTAAAAATCTCGCCGATATAAAAAGTGCTATTATCTCAAAAATAACCAGTTTCCTGCAAGTCTGCATCCGCTTTCAGCCCATTATTTATACGAATAATACTTTTTATTTTTTTTGTGTGGTTAAAAATAAAAAACTCTTGTAAAATAAAAATTCTACAAGAGTTTTCAACAACCGATTATTGAAAATTTAAAAAATTAACGATTACGACCATAATGTTCGTGACTCGAAACCCAATCAGATGAGGAGATAGCCGAAGCTAACGACATTTCACCGGCTAATACAACACCAGCAACGATTTCAGCGAATTTCTTCACGCCACCTTTACCGTAACAACCCATCAATTCTAAACATTCTTTTTGAGTTGCCAAGCCAGTTCCTCCACCATAAGTCGCGACAATTAACGAAGGAATAGTGATAGAAATATATAAACCGCCCTCTTTTGTTAATTCACAATAGAAAATCCCTGCGGAAGATTCGGACACATTCGCCACATCTTGACCTGTTGCGATAAACATCGCCGTAATCCCGTTAGCGGAATGTAAACCATTATTATTTGCCCCTGACAGAATCGAGCCGACATTCGCCACTTGATAGTGATATTGTAAATTTTCAGGGCTGACCCGCATGACTTGCGTCAAAACATCACGAGGAACGGTACACTCTGCCGTTACTCGTTTTCCTCTTGTATGCATCACATTCACTTGCGATGCTTTTTTATCCGTTGCCAAATTTGACTCTAAATAAAAATGTTCGATTTTTTCCTCTTTATAATGATCTAAAATCCAGCTACAAGCCGCAAAAGTCGCACGACCAACCATATTTTGACCCGCTGCATCTCCTGTGAAAAAGTTGAAACGTAGGTAAGCAAATTTATTGGCCAAATACGGATCAATATATTTTAATTTACCAACACTTGTTGTCGCTTCTGCATGTTCTGCGATTTCCTCAAAGTTCTTTTTAATCCACTCGACAAAATTTCTTGCACCTCGTGCATCTTCAAATACAAAAACTGGCGCACGCTGCATCGCATCATCAACGACGGTACACTTCACACCGCCAGACATATTTAATAGCTTAATCCCACGATTATACGAAGCGACCAAAGTACCTTCTGCAGTTGCCAAAGGCACTAAAAAGTCCCCTTTTGCATATTCTCCATTTATCTTAATCGGGCCTGCAAAACCAATCGGCACTTGTGCCACGCCTGTGAAATGCTCACAGTTCCCAGCCGTAATATGTGGATCAAAAGAATATTGAGAAACATGTTCTAACTTTTTACCCGTATATTCCTCCACAAAATCCTGACGTCTTTTAATCGCTTCTTCAGAAAAATCATCTTCTTCATCACGAGGAATTTTGACTTCATCCTCTGTTTTTCTAACGATAGAACCATCGACTTTTAGCTTTAACTTTCCGAAAGGATTGGCTTTAAATCCTAACTCTATTTTGTACTTTCCGTCAGGGAAATTAGGAACTAATGCGATTACTTTCAATTTTTGCTTTAATGGAAAATTAAGCGGATTATTACTCGAAACCTCACTTGCTATAATTTGGCTGTCGCCCAAATCCAGTATAATATCATCTAAATCAATCGTTTGTCCACCAATAGAAAGTGAAGTGACACGGGAAATCGTAGCATCACTTAAACGATTTTTAATTTCGAATGCTACTCCATTTTCTACGTTTTGCAGACTACCAAAAGTGTACAGTTGCTTTAAAATCAGACTCGGTATAATCATAATTAGAGTTTTATTTTTAGTTTATGAAGTTTTGTTGGATAGCAGGTTTTAGAAAGAAATGTTCTTTGACGTTTTAATACGCTGTTTTCAACAAAAATAAAAAAGTTGTACATAAAATAACGGAATGTAGAGAAAAAGTCAAGTATTTATTCATACTGCGGATTATGAGGGATTCAATAGAACTACGAAAAACAATGTTTAAACATTTAATTTTAAAAATTGTTAGAGTACTCTGCATTGTACAGCGCTACTATTATTAGAAAAATCTCGGTTTTCTAACCTAAAAAAATAGGTACGGAGAATCAACTCTATAAATAGTATAACAAAACAATATAATCAGCATATTTGTAATATTTAATCAATAAACTGTGAATAATTACACGAAATTTTGTTCCGCTGGTTTTTATATTTATCTTGTTCTACGTTAAAACACCGCCTTTCTTAATAATAAAACTTTAAAACTAAACTTTTAGTACATGAAGCAACTTCGGGCATTCATTCTAGTGGTATTATTAAGCCTTATTACAATAAATAGTTATAGTACACAGATAGACAGTTTAAGACGAGAACTTAAGATCACTAAAGTAGATACTGTTAGAGTAAAACAGTACCTGGAACTGAGTAGGCTATACAACAATAAAACCCCTGATAGTGCGGTTTACTGTACACAACAAGCCCTCAATATTAGTAATAAAAACAATTTTAGGGAAGGCGTCATAAGATCCTATATTACATTCTCTGCTGTTTACCTTAAATCAAACCCTGATAGTAGTATTTATTATGCAGATCGGGCATTGCCACTATTAAAACCTGATGATTATAGGTTATTGGCAGAGGTTTACTTGGGTAAAGGTGTTGCACAACGTTATAAAGAGAATCCGGTCGAAGCGATGAAGTTTTATAAACTGTCGGCAGAGTCTGCTCAAAAATGTAATGATGTTCTGATATTAGCCAAGGTGTATAATAACATGGGTAATTTAATCGCTGCACAGGATAATAACAAAGCTAAGGAATATTATAAAAAGGGATTGCTTGTAACCGATCAGCAAAAAAGTGCAAATTTAAGAGCTCACCTTTTGACTAATCTCGGAGGAATGTACTTTGGCGAGGGAAATTATGATACGGCTAAAGTGCTATTAGAAGAGGCATTAGTAATTAAAAAAGCAAGAAATGATTATTACACACAATCTATCATTTCTGCAAATTTAGGTCGTATTTATAATCAGCGAGAACAGTACGATTCTTCTATTACGATCTTGAAAGAAGGCCTAAGAATAGCAGAAAAAGTCAATTTCCCGTATGGGATACAGCATAATATGCAAATGCTTCAATCTGTTTATTTCTTTAAGAAAGATTATCCAAAATCCATTTTTTACGGAAAAAAAATATTAGAGATGGATTTTGAGAATAAAGACTTTTCGTTACACGAAGATGTCAATGCCTTCTTAGCACGGGCTTTCGAAAGTACAGGGGCTTATAAAGAAGCACTTGAATACCAGCGAGCAAGCCAAATCATGGCAGATAGTTTATATAATAAAGCTCAATCCGAGATTATTGCAAAGTTAGAGGCTGAATTCAGGTCTAAAGAACAAGCACAGAGAATTAAACTTCTGGAACAGGAAAAGAAAACCGAAGAAGCGAATAATAAGTTGCTTCTAATCGGTGTTATTTTCTCAATCATTCTGTTACTTATTTCACTGATTGCTTATCGACAAAAACAACTGTACAATGATAGATTGGAGAAAGAGGTGGAGCAGCAAACGAAAGATTTGATTATAAAAAATAAGGAATTAGTAAAAGCTAATAATGATTTAAATCAATTCAATTACATCGCTTCTCACGATATTAAAGAACCTATTCGAATCATCAGTGGATACATTCGACTAATTCGTCAAAAAGTTTCAGATGAACATAAAGTTGAACTAAAACCGTATTTTGAAACCATTGAAAAAGGTATTAAACAATTATATACTCTAATTGAGGACATTGTTCAATACACAAATTATAGCCAAAATAAAGTTATTGAGTACACAGATGTAAACCTTACCGACTTAGTAAAAAATATTGAGCTTGGACTTGATAAGTTGATAAAAGAGAAAAATGGAAAAGTTATTTATAATGATCTTCCTGAAATCAAATCGAATACATCAATACTTTATGTTGCTTTAAAAAATTTAATTCAGAATGGATTACAATTTAATCAATCCGAATCACCGAAAATAGAGTTGTCACACACCGAAACAGCTACTTCAACCATACTTAAAATTAAGGATAACGGTATAGGAATAGATCCAAAGTATCACACCAAGATTTTTGAAATGTTCAAACGCTTACATCATCGAGATAAGTTTGATACGACGACAGGTTTAGGATTGTCAATCACTAAAACACTTGTCGAAAAAATAGATGGAGAAATAGCGGTAGAAAGCGAGGAGGGAAATGGAGCGACTTTCATTATCACGCTTCCTAAAATATTGAACTAATCGTTATAGCAAATAGTCAAAATATGATTTCTTACACTTTGAGCCAAAGTTTTTACTCTGGCTCAAAGTAATTCGAGAAAGTTACCTCCTTCCTCCCTTTTCAGGCTACTATTTGAATGGTTTACTCAAAATCATTAGCCTTACTTTCAAGGTCTCGTCCTGTACTTACTTAATAAACGATTTTTATAATAAATTTTGTAGTACGATTATTAATTCATTTGAGATAAGAATATCAGATCGAATAATCTTCGGCATCTTTGACTAAAGCGGTCATTTCAAATCATCCAAAAACGGAATTACACCAAAACGACCATTCAAACTCCAAATAATTCCTATTTTTACGCAATTAAATCACCAAAATTCACCAATCTATAGGTTGCTACAA